>NZ_UIGI01000001.1:4364452-4987946 GCF_900446255.1 Buttiauxella agrestis
GGTTGTGGACGCGCTGCCTTTACGGTTTTGATGATAAACGGTGATGCCAAGCGCACCATCGCTGTTGAATTCGACGTTTTCCACCTCACCGTATCGGGTGCTTACGCTGATACCAGTGGTTTTACTGACGGCGACTTCTGCGCCGTCGGACTGAGCGGAAGCCAATTCCAGCGCCTGAGATACCGCTTGTTCCAGAACCTGACGTTGTTGTGCTACTTGCGTGTTTACTTTCATCGCTACTGCCATAATGTAAGGTGAGTGAATTAAGTCTAACCCAGAACAGAACAATTTCGCAGTGAACAGGCTTTACTGGTAGAATTAGCCACTTTTTTTAAGGAGCCTAATATGACTAAGCAGCCCGATGACTGGCTCGACGACGTCCCAGATGACGAAAATGAAGACGAAGATGATGAGATTATCTGGGTCAGTAAAAGCGAAATTAAGCGTGATGCCGAGGAATTAAAACGCCTGGGTATGGAGCTGATGGAGTTGGGCAAGAACGCGCTCGACAAAATCCCTCTGGATGAAGATTTGCGTGCCGCGATTGATCTTGCACAGAAAATCAAAAAAGAAGGCCGTCGCCGCCAGGTTCAGTTGATTGGCAAAATGATGCGTTCTCGCGATATGGACCCGATCCGTGTGGCGCTGGACAAGCTGAAAAACCGTCACAACCAGCAGGTTGCGCTGTTCCATAAACTGGAAGCATTGCGTGACCGCCTGGTTGAAGAAGGTGATGATGCGATGACCGAAGTGTTAAGACTTTACCCGGAAGCTGACCGTCAGCAATTGCGCGTACTGATCCGTAACGCTCAAAAAGAAAAGGCAGCCAACAAGCCGCCAAAATCTTACCGCCAGATTTTCTCTTATCTGCGCGAACTGGCCGAAAGCCAGGGCTAAGAAACTAAAGTAGCTGAATGAATTTTGCCACACATAAAAAAACCCGCATTTGCGGGTTTTTTATTACTGTTTTTCAGCTTTCTTCGCCAGCGCATCCAGCAATTTCTGATGAATCCCGCCGAAACCACCGTTGCTCATCACCAGAATATGGTCGCCTGGTTGGGCAGTTTTCACCACCATATCCACCAGCGTATCGACATCCGCACTCCAGTGCGCAGGTTGAATACAGGCTTCTGCGACTTCCACCACTTGCCACGGAATATGTGGCGGCTGGAGCAAGAACACTTCGTCTGCACGACCTAACGATGGCGCGAGGTCATCTTTGCTCAGGCCCATTTTCATGGTGTTGGAACGAGGCTCAAGCACCGCCAGAATACGCGCCGTGCCGCCCACTTTGCCGCGTAATGCCGCAAGCGTTGCCAGAATCGCCGTCGGGTGATGCGCAAAATCGTCATACACCGTCACGCCATTTTCTTCGCCACGTAATTCAAGGCGACGACGCGCATTCACAAAACTATCCAGCGCTTTAGCCGCGTCAGCTGGCGTCACACCCACATGGCGTGCGGCGGCAATCGCCATCAAACCATTATGCATGTTGTGTTCGCCCACCAACTGCCAGTGAACTTCGCCGACACGTTCGCCATCCAGATACACTTCCCAGTTGGATGCGTCAGGATTCAGTTTCTTCGCCTGCCAGTGACCTTGCTCGCCCACCAGCTCTTGCTCACTCCAGCAACCCATCGCCAGCGTTTGCTTGATGTTGCTATCGCTTTCAGGCCAGATGATTTTCCCCTGACCCGGCACGATACGTACAAGGTGGTGGAACTGTTTCTGAATCGCTTTCAGGTCGTCAAAAATGTCCGCATGGTCGAACTCAAGGTTATTGAGGATCAACGTGCGCGGGCAGTAATGCACGAATTTGGAACGCTTGTCGAAGAACGCACAATCGTATTCATCGGCCTCAATCACGAAGAACGGGCTATCGCCCAGACGTGCAGAAACATCGAAGTTCCCCGGTACGCCGCCAATCACAAAGCCAGGTTTATAGCCACAGGCTTCCAGAATCCATGTCGCCATGCCCGCAGTAGTGGTTTTACCGTGCGTTCCCGCAACGGCAATCACCCAACGGTCACGCAGCACGAAATCGTGTAGCCATTGCGGGCCAGACATATAAGGAATGCTTTTCTCGAGAACGGCTTCAACACATGGATTTCCACGCGTCATCGCGTTACCGATGATAACCAGGTCCGGCTGTGGATCGAGCTGGCTCGGATCATAACCCTGAATTAATTCAATACCTTGCTCTTCAAGCAAAGTGCTCATTGGTGGGTAGACGTTGGCGTCCGAGCCAGTCACCTCATGGCCGAGTGAGCGTGCCAGCATAGCCAGGCCGCCCATAAACGTGCCGCAAATACCCAAAATATGAATGCGCATAAAAACCATCCTTTCATTATTTGGCGCACATTCTAACCGTATGTGAGGTGGTGGCAAATCGCATTTAAGTTAATTCCGTATTTTGCTGGCGCGATTCACCTGTACGCTACTATTTGAATCTTTGTTAGGATTGTTGCAATCGTTTTATTTAACTGACTGATGCAGGGAAAGTGTTATGAAAACGTTAGGTGAATTTATTGTCGAAAAGCAGCACGAGTTCTCCCACGCAACCGGTGAACTGACTGCCTTGCTGTCGGCGATAAAGCTCGGCGCAAAGATCATCCACCGCGACATCAACAAAGCGGGTCTGGTTGATATTCTGGGTGCCAGCGGAGCTGAAAACGTTCAGGGCGAAGTGCAGCAAAAACTCGACCTGTTCGCGAACGAAAAACTGAAAGCCGCACTGAAAGCCCGAGGGATTGTGGCGGGTGTGGCTTCCGAAGAAGAAGATGACATCGTTGTTTTCGAAGGCGCGGAACATGCCAAGTATGTTGTATTGATGGACCCGCTCGACGGCTCATCAAACATCGATGTGAACGTGTCAGTAGGAACAATTTTCTCTATCTATCGCCGTATTACACCAGTCGGCACACCTGTAACTGAAGCTGATTTCCTTCAGCCAGGCAACCGCCAGGTCGCCGCCGGTTATGTGGTTTACGGTTCCTCAACCATGCTGGTTTACACCACCGGTTGTGGCGTTCACGCCTTCACCTACGACCCTTCCCTTGGCGTGTTCTGCCTGTGCCAGGAGCGCATGCGCTTCCCGGAAATTGGCAGCACCTATTCCATCAACGAAGGGAACTACATCCGTTTCCCACAGGGTGTGAAAAAGTACATTAAGTTCTGCCAGGAAGAAGATTCAAATACTCAGCGCCCGTACACCTCGCGCTACATCGGTTCGCTGGTGGCAGATTTCCACCGTAACCTGCTGAAAGGTGGAATTTATCTCTACCCAAGCACCGCCAGCCACCCGCAAGGGAAACTGCGTTTGCTGTATGAAGGCAATCCGATGGCGTTCCTGGCAGAACAGGCCGGGGGGAAAGCGAGCGACGGTAAAGAACGTATTCTGGATATCATCCCGGAAACCCTGCATCAGCGCCGCCCGTTCTTTGTGGGCAACGAACATATGGTTGATGATGTAGAACGTTTTATCCGTGAGTACCCGGACGCTTAATTGCCCTCACCCTAACCCTCTCCCACGGGAGAGGGTATTGCCCGGTTTTCGCCCTCTCCTTCAAGGAGAGGGTCGGGGTGAAGATGGATTTACGGCGTTAACAACGAAACGTCGCCATTGCCGCCACCAAATGCTGTGACTGCTCTTCAAGCGATCGCGTAGCCGCTGTTGATTCCTGAACCAGTGCCGCATTTTGCTGCGCCGCTTCATCCATCTGGCTGACCGCGATATTCACCTGCTCGATACCATAACTTTGTTCGTTCGATGCATTGGCGATTTCACTGACCAGTCGGGTCATACGCATCACTTCTTCGGCGATTTCATCCATCGTTTCCCCGGCTTGTTGCGCCAGTTCACGGCCTTCGCCAACGTGGTTTTGCGAGTCAGAAATCAAGGTGCGGATCTCTTTTGCTGCATCAGCACTTCGGCTTGCCAGGGTACGTACTTCGCCCGCCACCACCGCAAACCCGCGCCCTTGCTCACCTGCACGCGCAGCTTCTACCGAGGCGTTAAGCGCCAGAATATTGGTCTGGAAGGCGATGCCGTCGATAACGCTCAGGATATCGGCGATACGATCGGAACTGCTGGAGATATCACGCATTTTCTCAATCACGTAGCACACCATTTCGCTGCCACGATCGGCGGTATCAGAGACATCTTTCGCCAGCTTATGTGCCTGCTCCGCGTTGTCGGCGTTCTGTTTCACCGTCGCGGTAATTTGCTCCATGCTGGCAGCGGTTTGCTCCAGAGAAGTCGCCGTGGATTCAGTCCGTTGCGCAAGATTCTGGTTGCCCGCCGCCAGTTCACGGCTGCCGGTGTCGATTTGCGAACTTGCGTCGCGCACACGGCTCACCGATTCCATCAGGGAATCACGCATTACCGTAATCGCCGCCGCGAGGCGACCAAATTCATTATTCCCCGCCGCAGGCAGTTGCTGAGTTAAATCACCTTTGGCGACAAACTCCAGTTGCTCAATTGACTGATTAAGCGGTTTGAGCAGCAAATGACGCAGCGCCAGCCACACCAGCACGATAATCCCGGCGGTGAGTAAGGCCGCAATGATGATGAGCGTCAGGACGATGGTTTTGTGCCGTTGTACGGCGTCCACTTCGCTGTTGCCGCGCTGTTCGCCCCACTGCTGGAAAATCTCCACGTCGGTATCAAACTTCTGCGATAGCGGGATCAGCGTGTGCTCAAGCAAATCGTAGTAATCATCGGGGTTTTGTTTGGTGAGTGCAGCCAGCATCGGATTAATGCCTTTTGCGAGATAGTCCGCATAACTTTGCGATAAGTTTTGAATCAGGCGGTTGCCCTCTTCGTCTCCGACACCGCTATCGATAAACTCTTTCAGCTTCTGCTGCGCCGCAGTGACGTCACTTGCGACGTAATCGGTAGATTTTGTCGCATCATCCAGCAACCCGATTTCCATCTGTCGAACCGCCTGCCCGGCACCATTACGCGCGCGCAGCAAAGAGACATAACCATCAGACAAGCGCACCATCTGCTCGCCCTGTAGGCTGTTGATTTTCTGGAGTGAAGTCGAGCTTTGTTGCAGAGCGTAAATGCCCATGCCGCTGACAAATAACAACAGGAAGGTCATAACTGCCAACAGCGTCAGCAGCCCCGTGCGAATAGACAAATTTTTCAACATGCTCTTTTCCCGGTGACAGAACGATAGAAACGATTGAAGTGTTATCGACCATCACCGGAGAAAGTTTAGGCAAAGCGATTCAGCTTTGACCAGGCGTCACGTTAATGCGCTTCACTGGCGAGCTTTGGCGGTTTTCCCACAGCACCGTCAGGCCGCGCTGTAGGGCAATGAAAATAAACAGCAAAATGCCGATGGCGATTTTCGTCCACCAGGAACTGAGCGTGCCATCGAAGTTGATATAGGTCTGAATCAGCCCCTGAATCGCCACGCCAAACAGCGTGCCGAGCACGGTTCCCACGCCGCCGCTTAACAACGTGCCGCCGATAACCACCGAGGCAATCGCGTCCAGCTCCACGCCCATTCCCGCCAGCGCATAACCCGCTGAGGTATAGAGCGAAAACACAATTCCAGCGAGCGTGGCAAGCCCGGTTGAAAGCATATAAATGCGAATGGTGGTGCTGCGGGTGGAAATCCCCATCAGGTTGGCCGACGTGGCGTTGCCGCCAATCGCATAAACCTGGTTGCCAAAACGGGTGCGGTGCGCAAGGAAAATACCAATCACCACCACGGCCAGCATCAGCAGGCCCATAGCACTTAATCGCCCACCGCCGGGAATGCGCCAGGCAAGGTTAGACAGCGTGTCGTAAATCGGGTGATCAATCGGAATCGACTCTTCGGACACCAGGTAACTGACCCCGCGCAGGAAGAACATCCCGGCAAGCGTAATTATAAACGCCGGGATTTTCAGCGCATCAATGAGCAGCCCCATAAACGCGCCGAATGCGCAGCCCATCAGCAGCACCAGCGGGAAAGCGACCAGCGGCGATAATCCCCAGAAGCCAATCGCTTTGGCGAGGAATACGCCGGTAAAGGCGATCACCGAACCGACGGAAAGATCGATGCCGCCGGAGAGGATCACAAACGTCATACCAACGGCAATAATCCCCAGAAACGCGTTGTCGGTCAGAATGTTGCAAATTACCCGCGTTGAGGCAAAACCGGGGAATTGCGTCAGGCAGTACAGATACCCCAGCACAAACACCGCCAGGGTAATCATCAACGGCAAGTTACGTTTGATCATGGCGACGGAGTCCTTTGAGCAAAGCAATAAAACGCGGTGACTGAACAATCAGCACACACATCACCACTACCGCTTTCACCACCTGGTTAAGCTCAGGCGGGAAACCAGAAAGCAGAATGCCGGTGTTCATCCCCTGAATAATCAGCGCCCCAATTACCGAAAGCGCGATGTTAAACCGTCCGCCCATCAGCGAACCGCCACCGATAACCACCGCCAGAATGGCGTCCAGTTCCAGCCACAAACCGGCGTTATTGGCATCGGCACCGCGAATATCGGCGGTCACGATAATCCCGGCGATAGCGGCGCACAGGCCACTCAGTACGTAAGTCAGCATCACGACGAGGCGCGTATTCACCCCGGCGTTTTTCGCCGCACGAATGTTAATCCCGACCGATTCAATAAACAGACCCAGCGCCGTTTTACGGGTAAACAGCCAGAAGAGCAGCAGCGTTGCCAGCACGATAATCACCGGCGTCGGGAAGAAGAACAGCGCGCCGCTGCCAAGGTATGAAAGGTTGGGCGAGTTGAACGTAACGATTTGCCCGGCAGTGATAAGTTGCGCGACACCGCGCCCGGCGACCATCAGAATCAGGGTGGCGACAAACGGCTGGATCTTGAGAATGGCGACCAGAATCCCGTTCCACAATCCGGCCAGAATGCCGACACCCAGTGACGCCAGGATCACAACCACCAGGCTGTGTCCGTCGACGGTTAACGTCGCGGCGGTCGCACCCGCAATCGCCATCACCGCGCCCACGGAAAGATCGATACCGCCGGTGGCGATCACCAGAGTCATGCCAATCGCCAATAATGCGACCGGTGCCGCACGGTTGAGAATATCTATCGGACTGCCGAACAGGCGTCCGTTTTGCACCACGATATCAAAGAAATGGTTGGCGACCAGGCTATCAACTAACAGCACCAACACCAGCGCGACTAACTGGGGAATACCCGGCGGCCAGCGGAAATTCCGCTTTGGCTTTTCGGCATCCGTTTGCGGCAATGAACGAGGCATCACGTGTTACTCCTTATGCCGCAATGGCATTCATAATTGCCGATACGGAAAGTTCAGCGAGCGGGATCTCCGCCACTTGCTGCCTGTCACGCATAATGATCACGCGATCCGCATAACCCACCAGCTCTTCGAGTTCGGAAGAAATAACCAGCAGCGCCAGACCATCGGCACATAAGGTTTCGATCAGGCGGATAATTTCGGCGTGCGCACCCACGTCGATCCCACGCGTCGGTTCATCGAGGATCAGGAATTGCGGTTTGGTTAGCAGCCACCGCGACAGCAGAACTTTTTGCTGATTGCCGCCAGAGAGAAATTCAATCGGTTGATCCGGGCCGGGGGTTCGAATCCCCAACTGGCGGATAAAGCGTTCGGCTATCTGGTACTGCTCACGCTTAGGGATTGGGCGCAGCCAGCCGCGCTGGGCCTGCAATGCCAGAATGATGTTTTCACGTACCGAGGCGGCGGCAATAATGCCGTCGGTTTTCCTGTCTTCCGGGCAAAAACCAATGCCGAGCGACGAGGCTTTATGCGGCGATCGCAGCGATTGCTGTTTGCCTTTGATCCACGCGTTACCGCTGTCTGCGGGCTTGATCCCAAATATCACTTCGGCGGTTTCGGTGCGACCGGACCCTAATAATCCCGCCAGGCCGACGATCTCGCCTGGACGGACTTCCAGATCGAATGGGTTGATCACCCCTTTCTTTCCGAAATCTTTAAACGCGGCGACCGGTTTATCGCTCAGTAACGTGCGGCCCGCACGGTTCAGGGCGTTAGTTTCCAGTTCACGCCCCAGCATCATTTTCACCAGCTCGATCTGCGGCAGATCTTTTGTATTGCGCGTGCCAACAAATGATCCGTTGCGCAAAACGGTGATGCGATCGGTGACTTCATAAACTTGATCGAGAAAGTGGGTGACGAAGATCAGACTCACCCCCTGATCGCGCAACTGACGCATCAGGGTGAAAAGCATTTCGACTTCTTTGGTGTCGAGGCTAGCGGTGGGTTCATCGAGGATCAGCACTTTGGCCGACAGATCGATGGCCCGGCAAATCGCGACGATCTGCTGCATCGCCACGGAATAGCGGTTGAGTGGTTCGGCGACATCGAGTGAAAACCCGTAGGATTCCATCAGCCGGGTGGCGCGTTTTTCCATCTCTTTGCGTTGTAAAAACCCAAAGCGACGCGGCTCGCGGCCAATAAACAGATTGTCCGCCACCGACATATTCGGCAGCAGGTTCACTTCCTGGTACACCGTGCCGATGCCAAGCTGTTGGGCATGGGCGGTATTCTTTGGTGAGATAAGCTCACCTTCGAGGTAAATATTGCCGCTATCGCGCTGATAAACACCGGTCAGGGCTTTAATTAGCGTTGATTTCCCTGCTCCGTTTTCACCCAGCAACGCCATGATTTCGCCGCGATTGAGGCTGAAGTCCACTTTGTCTAGCGCCTTAACCCCTGGGAAATGTTTCGATAAGCCTTCCGTGCGCAGAATTTCCTGGTTGTTGTTGGTGTTCATTATTGTCCTCTGCACGCTACAAGTCCGGACGCCCTCACCCCGGCCCTCTCCCCAAGGAGAGGGTTAGGGTGAGGGGTAAAGCAGCTTAGTAGCCCATCGATTTTTTCTTCTCAAGCTCTTCTTTCGCGGTATCCGGGAGATACAAAGTAGACTTGGTGATGGTCACTTTTTCCGGCATGGTGCCGTCTTTTTTGAACTTCTCGAGTGCGTCAAACGCCGGGCCTGCCATGTTTGGCGTCAGCTCTACGCTGGCGTTAGCTTCGCCATCAATCATCGCTTTGTAGATATCCGGCACGCCATCGATTGAACCGGTCAGAATGTCTTTGCCTGGTTTCAGGCCCGCTTCTTTGATGGCCTGGATCGCACCGATCGCCATGTCATCGTTATGCGCGTAAACCATGCAGATGTTTTTGCCGTTGTTCTCGGCTTTGATGAAGCTTTCCATGACTTCTTTACCTTTGCTGCGGGTAAAGTCGCCAGACTGGGAACGAATGATTTTCACGTTAGACGCTTTAGAAATGGCGTCGGCAAAACCTTTCTTACGGTCGATTGCCACGCTCGCGCCCACGGTGCCTTGCAGCTCAACCACGTTACATTGTTTACCGTTAAGCTCTTTGAGCAGCCACTCGCCGATCAACTGGCCTTCCAGCACGTTGTTGGCGGTCACTACCGTCATGTACAGCGATTTGTCTTTTACATCGATATTACGGTCGAGCAGGAATACCGGGATTTTTGCCTCTTTTGCTTCTTGTAGTACTGGCTCCCAGCCCGTGGCGACGATTGGCGCGATGAAGATAGCGTCAACGCCCTGGGCAATGAATGAACGCACTGCTTTAATCTGGTTTTCTTGTTTTTGTTGTCCATCAGCGATTTTCAGCGTGATGCCACGCTTCTGAGCTTCGCTCTTTGCAACCGACGTTTCTGCCGCACGCCAACCGGATTCAGATCCTACCTGCGAAAATCCGACCGTTAACGGAGCAGCTATCGCCATAGACGACATAGCTGCGGAGACAGCAGAGACCAAAAGTAAGCGCTTCCACATAGGTACATCCTCGTAGGGTTATTGTTGGTTAATACCTGACCTTCGAGAAAACTATAGACGACATAGTGGCTAACAGAATGAGTTACATCACACTTCAAACAAGTCATACGCATGGCTGTAACCGCTTACACAATTTTATAAAGAATATGGCTATGTTTATGGATTTTCCCGTTGTCGGAAGGTTCTGGAAACGGTTGCGGCTAAGAAGTGAAGGCAAAAAGAGGCGAAGACATTTAAATCGAGTTAGCTATAATACGCGGCACTTGAATGACATCAGTTTAAAGGAAAAAGACATGAGCTTACTCAACGTCCCTGCGGGCAAAGATATGCCGGAAGACATCTACGTTGTTATCGAAATCCCAGCGAACGCTGATCCTATCAAATATGAAATTGATAAAGACACCGGCGCGCTGTTTGTTGACCGTTTCATGTCCACCGCGATGTTCTATCCGTGCAACTACGGCTACATCAACCATACCCTGTCTTTAGACGGTGACCCGGTTGACGTTCTGGTTCCAACGCCATACCCACTGCAACCAGGTTCTGTGATTCGCTGCCGTCCAGTTGGCGTGCTGAAAATGACTGACGAAGCGGGTGAAGATGCCAAGCTGGTTGCCGTTCCGCACACCAAACTGAGCAAAGAATACGATCACATTAAAGATGTGAACGACCTGCCAGAACTGCTGAAAGCGCAGATCTCCCACTTCTTCGAGCAGTACAAAGCTCTCGAAAAAGGCAAATGGGTTAAAGTTGAAGGTTGGGACAATGCAGAAGCGGCTAAAGCTGAGATCGTTGCTTCCTTCGAGCGCGCTAAGAAGTAATTCTCGCCTCGCTGAATGCTTGTGAAAACACCGCCAGATGGCGGTGTTTTTTTATGCAGCTTATGTCGAATGTCGCTTTCGCTAATCCGACCTAAGAAGTCACTAATACTTATCTTTATCCAGCCAGTCACCGCTTTCGATGCGGGTAAGGCCATCCACCGGCCTTTGGTAAACGTACATCCATGCACTGCCGTATGGGGTCTGAATGAGCTGGCGTTTGTACTCTCCGCCTTTGGTGCGAAGAGCATCCAGCTCAGAGAGTGTGGACGCATCAATTCGATACACTTCACCCATCACGGAACCTTCACCCGGGACGACGCCCGGATAGTGGCCGAGGCTGTATAAAGCGTAGTTTTCGACATGATGCTCCCCAAGCCACTGGGCGTTTGTCATCCAGTGGCTGTTACCTTGCTTGCGTCTTAAACTGCCGTAAACAAATATTCGCATTGCTAAAACTCAAACTGATAAAGCAGATCAAGTGCCTGATCGATACCAGACACCGCTTCCAGATACAGCTTAGGCATCAGGCGATAACGCAGTGTTAGTGTCGCCAATGAGTCAAAAATACCCACTCCATATTTCACCTGGAGACCTGGCAGTACATAGCCACTGACCACCACTTGTGAGGAATCCCCCACCCCTGCGGTATCAAGCGCCAGATTGCTTACGCCAAACGTCTCGCCGATTTTACCCACAACCTGCCCACTTTGTGCAACCCCCAGACCCACAAGCATTGACGTCATGGCGTTGCCATCGTCGCCAGAACTGTCTAAACCTTGCCCGCGAAGCAGGTAGGACAAGGCTTCTTGCTGTGACATAGCAGGATCAGAAAATATTTCAGCTTTTGGCTCATCAGCCGATCCTGTGACACGAACACCAGCAATAACGTCGTTTTCTGTAGATTCCGGGTTACGAATCGCTTCGATATTCAGCAAAGGTTGATCCGGCGGGCCTGAGAACAACAGCTCGCCTTTGCGCACAATCAGATCCTGCCCGTAAGCGTGGAAGCGCCCTTCTGGAATATTGATCTGCCCGTTCAAGCCCAAGCCCTGGCGATCCTGCACCATTTTCAAATCGCCGCTTAAGCGCGCTTTCAGGCCAAATGCATCCAGACGCACATTGTTGCCGACGTGGATCACCAGATTGCTGTTGATCGGGATCCCCGCCGTTTGCGGTTTAACGGGTTTCAGATCTTTATCCAGCATCACTTCATCGCTGGAAACCCCCACCGAGCTTTCCGGAACTTCATGCACCACAATTCGCGCCCAAGGAATATCGACGCTGCCATCAAGCGTAAACAGACTTGGCGTAGCGACAAACTCAACATCCGGTGACACATCGAGTCGTACCATTGGCGGCACCGTAATGCGCACCTTATTACCTTTCGCCGCCACCCGCGCTCGCCAGTTATCGATTTGCGTCCAGTCCGCATCGCCGCTCAGGGCAATGTCGCCCTGTTTGGTGCGCACCGTTCCGGCAAGCGTCGAGTTCATGCCATTAAAGTTCATGGCAAGCTGGCTTGGCTGCATGTCGAACGGCATAAAGTTGCCATCAACATCCACACCATTAAGCTGCAACTGGCCGAAGATTTGTGGTCGCTCGGCATTGCCCGCGAGGCGCAAATTGGCGTTAAGTTTGCCAGCGGCTTTTTCCCCCCGGGCGAACACCGCATTGGCGATGGCCAAATCAAAGTTGCGCATATTCACATTACCGGCGAGATTACGGCGGTTCTGCGGATCGCTAATTTGAACCTGGCCGTCGAACTGGCCGTTTTGAGCAACACGAATCAACCAGCCCAGCTTCGCCTGGTTGTTTTTGAGTTCCGCATTCAAATTAAGCGTGTCGAACGCCACCAGCAGCGGGCTGTCGTTCACCATCTGCGTGACTTTCACGCCGTTGCCCGCGAGCGTCACAGAACCCTGCGGCAAGCCTTCAGATTCTGCATCCCAACTGACATCCGCCCGGCCACTGAACGTGCCTACCGCCTGCGTATCGGCTGGCATAAACGGTTTGAGCATCGCCAAATCAAAGCGATTCAGATTGACCAACGCCCGCCCTTTCGCACCAGCATCAATCGGTTGCGGCACGCAAAGTTCAGCATTCGGGTTCGTCCAGCAATGCGCGCCAATATTGATTTTCTGCTCTTTGTTGCGGTAATCGAGCGCCAGCGTGCGGTTCAGCGACCACGGACCAACCGGCGTTTCAAAGCGCGTATTGCTGAGATTGCCACGCCAGCGTTCTTCTTCGCGAGAGAAGCTGCCACTCAAATCTAACTGCCCGGAAACCGGCTCCCCCTGAATTCGCACTTGCAGCTGGTGCTGTTTTTCAGAACCTTTTGCAGCCAGCGTCACAAGGCTAAGATCAACGCCCGGCTGGGAAATTCGCTCAACGCGTAAATCCAGAGTGCCCGCAATTTGATCGGTGGACTTCACGTCCCCTTTCAGCAGAACACGTGCAATCGAAAGCTCCTGCCAGCGCAAATTATTCGCCGTGACATCCGCCAGCAACTGCGGTGCTTTCACATCGCCGCGCACTTTAATCGTGCCTTTCGCCGTACCGCCCAGACCTGGCAGCGCATTGTCGAGATTAGGCGCGTCAATGGTGGCATCCAGCGCTAAATCTTTCTGGCCCAGTTCACCTTTGACATCCGCGCTATTGCGCCCCAGTTCAATGTGCAGGCCAGGGATCTTCCACTGCATATAGCTGTTGCCGTTGAGCTTCCCGGCGACATTCACTTTGTTATTTTTGACGTTACCGGCGAGTTTCAGGTCAGACACATCCACCTGCCAGCTCCCGCCGTACAAACTGCCGCTGGTTTTCACCAGACCGTCGAGTTTGGCAGGCCAGTCCGGGAATTGCTTCGCCGTGTTGATGCCGTCGAGTTTCAGCTCGCCGCGCCAGCTAATGGCTTTGCTCCAGTCGAGCACGGCTTTCAGGTCGGTGTTGCCCTGCAAAGCTGCCACGCGCAGTTTGTCGAGATTGAGCTGTTGCTCATTGCCTTTAGCGTCAAGCGTGATGGTGGCTGGCGGGATTTGCTCGCCTTTCACATCGGTGCGCAATGACAGCGTGTAGTCAGTCATTTTGCCGCTGAATTTCAGCTTAAGGTTATCGGCCTGATACTCCTTTTTGCCGGTAAACGGCCAGTAAAGCTGCTTGCTCACCACTTCGAGATTAAGCGGCAAACCGGCTTCGGCAAGTTGCGTATGCGCGGTGAGTTCCATATCAACCGGGCCTGAGAGATTCATGCCGACTTTCAGCACATCCCGCAGCTCCCCGCCAATTTTCATCTTCACCTTTTCGCCTTTTATCGGGTCGATATTCAGCGTGGTATTGAGCGTCAAATCGACCGGCCATTTGTCGCGCAGTTCCGCGCTCCCGGTGGCATTGACGATACCTTGTGAGGAGTCGACATCCAGCGCATCAAGCTTCAGAGAGCCGTCGATGCTGCTGACTTTCAGCAACAGGCTGCTGACCAGCAAATCGGTGTCACCCGTCAGGCGCAGTTGCGAGCCACGGAACTCCTGAATATTCAGGTTCAACGGCAAATGCACATCGGTCATTTCTGGCAAAACAGGTTTTTCAAAGAGTTGCTTGAGCGTTTCGCCCAGCGGCAACTCTTCCGGTTGCGGGTTCTGAATTTTCGGTTCGACCACCTGTTCCTGAGCGACTTTCGCGACCTTTGGCAAGGCAATCAATAAGCCTTCGAGGTTGGTCGGCGTAACCGTCAGATTACGCTCCTGCCAGTTAAGGCCCGAGGTGAATTCCATCACCGAAACGGTGGTGTTATCAATTTTGATATTGACGTTATTGAGCGCCACGCGGCTTAACGTGATGGGATACGGCGTGGTGAGATTGAGCGGGCCGGTGTCTTCTTCCTGAACCGGGGCCGACGGCGGCATTTTTTTGCTGTCGATAACCACGTCGATATCTTTGAGCGAGAGATTATTCACGCACAGGCTGCTGTCACGCAGGCAGCCGAGTTTGACCGCGAGGTTCACTTCCCCCGCCCGAACGTCCACGCCCGGTTGTTGGTAGCGCAGACCTTTGATGGTCAGATTACGCCAGCCACCGGTAACGCTGGTGATATCTAAGCCCGGCACCCAACGGTTCGCGGCATTAAATAATACGTGTAGCCCGGTGGTTGTTCCCACCAGGAAACCCACGGCGCCAATCAGCAGCACCACAAATACCAACACCGCGAGGCTTATCTTCTTCCAGCGACTCATAGTTCAGGCCCCAGACCGATGTAAAACTGTACGCCATGCTCATCTTTATCCGCCACCGGAACGGCGAAATCGAGCTTGATTGGCCCAACGGGTGACTGCCAGCGCACGCCAACACCTGCGCCAGTTTTAAAGTTGCTCTGTTTAATATCATTCACCGCTTCGCCTGAATCGACGAACACCGCGCCCCACCATTTCCCGGTCACGTTGTATTGATATTCCAGCGAACCGGTGAGGAGTTTGGATGCCCCGGTCAGTTCGCCTTTCTCGTTTTCAGGTGAGATAGATTTGTAGGAATAGCCGCGAATACTGCGGTCGCCACCGGCAAAGAAACGCAAGTCTGGCGGCACTTTGTCGAAGTTATTGGTTTCAATCCAGCCCACATTGCCGCGCACCACAAAGCGGTGCTTTTCCTGCAAAGTACGGATCCAGACCTGTTGCGCCTGCGCGACGGCGAAGTCCACATCGGAACCCCACATGGTGTCGGAAACGTCTATCGAATAGCGTTGTGAGTCGCCCCAGGTCGGCATTAAACCACCGCGAGAACGGGTGCGGTTAAGGCTCACGCCCGGATAAAGCAGCATCGTGGTATTGGTGACGTCTGCCTGCGTAAAGTGGTCGAGACTCCAGCGCAGGTTGATGGCATGTTGCCAGCCACTGGATAAATCCCAGTAACGCGAGACGGCAAGCGTGGTGGAATCTGACTTGGTATCGTTCAGGT
This sequence comes from Buttiauxella agrestis, assembly GCF_900446255.1. NCBI lineage: Bacteria > Pseudomonadati > Pseudomonadota > Gammaproteobacteria > Enterobacterales > Enterobacteriaceae > Buttiauxella > Buttiauxella agrestis. The sequence goes on from NZ_UIGI01000001.1 coordinate 4,380,028, forward strand.
CGGTGGCTTTAAAGCCGCCCTGCACCAGATAATATTGCTCGAGCGGATTTTTCAGCAGTGGCATTTTGTAGCTGAAATCGAAAATCTGCTCTGGCGCTGACAGGCTGATACTGCTGGTCAGGCTGTGGCCGTAAGAGTTCATCCACGGCTTTTTCCACGAGGCTTTCACACGAGGCCCAACGTCGGTGGAATAACCCACACCGGTTTCGATGGTGTTTTCAGTACGCGGTGAAACCACACCGTGCAGCGGCAATATTTTGGTTTTGCGCGCTTCGTCGAATTCTGGTGCAACCACCACGGAATTAAACCAACCCGTGGCAGACAAACGGCGGTTCAGTTCAGCCAGGTCTTTCGACTGGTAATAATCGCCCTGCTTAAACGGTACCAGGTTTTGCAGATATTCTTCGCGAATCTGCGAACCTTCAAACGTTACGGCACCAAAACGGTAACGCTCGCCGCTGTTGTAATCGATATCCCAGAACGCCTGACGGCGCTCAAGCGACACACCGAGCTGGCTTTTGGTGAACTCGCTGTCGAAATAACCTTTGCGCACCGCAATATTCGAGAGATCTTTTTTGAAACTGTCGTAATCATGATGATTCAGAACGGTGCCAATTTTCGGGCGTTCGCCCAGCAGCGCGATGTAATCTTTATCATTGCGCGCGCCGCCACGCAGAATCACATCGGTGCCGCCAATTAATACCGGCGGGCCGGGATCGACTTTGGCAATCAACACCTGGCGCCCTTTGGCTGGCGGCGGCCGCAGGTCGAAATCAATAGTCGGTTCGTAATAGCCGAGCGCTTTCAGGCCATTACGAATAGCATCGTCCACACGGGCACGGAAACGCCGGTCCGGCGTCACTTCATCACTCTGAATGGTAGAAAGCTGTGCGCGAACGTTTTTTTGTAGTTCGCCGCTTAGCCCATCAACCTGCAAACGCACGTTGGCAGCTCCGGCCCACGTGCTTACCAGGCACAAACAGGCCGAGCAAATAATACGGATTTGTGGCACGTTTTCTCCTGAATATCCTTGTTCCCACCCCTGGAAGGAAACGTTTAGCCGCCCTTAGGCTTAACAAAACCCCAACAATTGGGGTTGAAAATCGCACAATAACCCAAATATTTCTTATATGTACTGTAGTCTCATAAGGCGTGGTTATTGTCCGCAATAACGCACTTCGTTACAACCGCACGCAGGTTGTTGTTAAATTTAGTCAACATCGGGAGATCACGACTGATGAAATTATTTGAGAAAACCCATCGCGTCACCCAGTCGGAAGCGCTGCCTGGCCGCAATACCCCGATGCCAATCGCCACTTTGCATGCGGTTAACGAGCATTCCATGACAAATGTACCAGATGGCATGGAAATCGCTTATTTTGCGATGGGCTGTTTCTGGGGCGTTGAGCGTTTATTCTGGAGATTACCGGGGGTTTACAGTACCGCCGCCGGGTATGCCGGAGGTTTTACCCCTAATCCCACTTATCATGAAGTTTGTAGCGGCATGACCGGGCACACCGAGGCCGTGCGCGTGGTTTACGATCCCAACGTGGTGAGTTACGAACAATTGCTACACGTGTTCTGGGAAAACCACGATCCCGCTCAGGGCATGCGTCAGGGCGGCGACACAGGCACGCAATATCGTTCCGCAATCTACCCGCTCACACCAGAACAAGATGCGGCGGCTCGCGCCAGTTTTGAGCGCTTCCAGCAGGCAATGACGCAATCCGGGGATGACCGAAAAATCACCACCGAAATCGCTAACGCCGGGCCGTTCTATTACGCCGAAGATGACCACCAGCAGTATCTGCATAAAAACCCGTATGGTTACTGCGGCATCGGTGGCATTGGTGTTTGTTTGCCGCCACAAGGCTAAATCACAGGTCGGATAAGCGGCTGCGACATCCGACATGATCAGCAGGAACATGAATATCAGTGAGGTTCAGGCGATGCGCTAACACTTGTTGGCTCTCGCCGAATTCAGCCCTGCAACGACAACGCAGATCGCCAGCGAGGATTTCATATAATTTTATTGAAGTTTTCTATTCATCCAGGAAATAAAGAAAAATAGAGCAATAATACAAGCAATGAATATTGACACACGCCTAAACATCTCTTGTTCAAAGAACAGACAAACTGGATATATCACTAACAGGATGGTTTTCAGGTATCTTATGCATTTAGAAAATCCAGATATTGATTGTTTAAATTGAAAATTACATATAAAAACAAACGAATATGCCAAAGCAGCCGCAAATATGAACAATAATGCCCGATACGGCAAACCCTCGTTAAAAATACCCCCCCCTAAAACTAGAGTTGAACATATTGCCACTGCAATACCTATGGATTGCTTAGATATAACTGTCACGATGAAAATAAATGCAGCAAGAAACAAATATGAATAAAAAACAGAGAGATTCGTTGATATGTAAATTTTATGAGGAACGAAAAAATGAGTATAAATTGTTGCAAGTGATATAGAAACGACTCTATAAACCATACATGCAAACAAACCAACCAGTAGTCGACCATTTAATAAATCAATGTTTTTATTTTTTCCAGATTGCATATGTATCATACTCTTCAGGTGTTATTGAATTACCTAATGTATCGTCTGGCGTAGCATTATCTTTTTCAACAACATCCACCGCAGGATAGGTACCATCGCCAGATTTAATGCCGTATGTGAACCTTTGACTTGCATATAAAGTCCCTCTTAGTACAAAGAAGTTATCATAAGTATTTGTCCTGTCAGCTGCGTCAGAACGTCTCCCTGTCCCCCATATCATTCCCGTTTCAACAGTCGACGGTATATTTCTATTCATTCTGTAAGTATCGATTGAAAATGGTATTTGCCCTACAGCATCCGTCCAATATGGAATTTTATTTATCATGACGAGCAGATATCCACCCCCACCTACAGAATTACTCTTCCAATCTCCCTCACAATTTGGACGAAAAGCTAATGGGGTGCGATCTATAAGAGAGAATGTTACGATATCCGTCCATGTAAATAATTTGTAGGCATCCTTAGCATAATCCGCATCGTTAACGTACAATAACTCACGATAGTTATCAGCCAATGGTTCAAACCACTGATATTTAAATTTATCGTATAAGTCCTGAGCTGTCACAACCTTAAAAGAGTCTGTATCTCCACCTCTCAGAACAAATAAAACATCAGCATTTTTCCTTGTGATAATTAAAACGTTAGGAATATCTACATCATGAGATTCCTCCTCCGTTTCAGGTGTGGTGTTTCCTTTAAAGCCTAACTCCGTCTTTTCATCTTTTGTTATTATCAAATAAGGTTGACCATCAATGTCCAGATCTATTTTTTCCATTTTTTTATCTCTCAACTCACAAATACCCAATATTCCGACTGACTATCTTTTTTGCCGATATATCCACTTACTCCAGACCCGGAAAGAATTTCCTCCCCCTCAGTTGTTTCTACCCTGTAAGTAATGTCTGATGAAAAACGAAGTTTTCGGTCGAAATACTGTGTCAATAATTCCCCAGGTAAGGAACCGTCCCCGGCTATCTTAACTGGCGTCCCCGGACTTCCCCCACCGTTAAGATTGATTTTCAGCCCGGTGATGTCCACGCCGCCGGGGTGGATGACCACAAACGAACTCCCCACCCGCAGCGTGATTTTGATTTGACTCTGCAGCACGATATCACCCTGCGCATCCACACCCAGCGCCCCCGCCACTTTCTGCGCCAGGTCGCCTTTCACTTCCAGGCTGTGATTGCCTTTCACCAGGCTGATATGGTCTTTTGTCGTGTTGTGTTCCTGATTGCCTTTTACCGTCACTTTGCGGTCGCGTTCCACATACAGATTGTCATCGCGCCCGCTGTTTACCGTCCGGTCGCGGGTGACTTTCAGCGTCTGGTCATTGCGTACGGTGATGCTGCGGTCGTGCGCCACGGTGATGTTCTGGTCGTGCCCGGTGGCGTTCTCCTGGCCGACTTTTACCGTCTGCCCCAGCCCGACTGTGACCTGCTGGTTATGGCCGATGGTTTCGCTGTGGTCGACTTTCACATTCGTATCGCGGTTATTGAGCACCACCGTTTTCATGTCCTTCTGGGCATGCATCGACAGCAGTTCCTGGCCGGTCTGGTCGTCAAACATTAATTCGTTGTATCCATTACCCTTATACGTCTGCGAGCGTATCGCCATCTGGGTTTTGGTCCCTGGCAGGTCGCCCGGTGCGCGGTTGGCAGCGTGGTATGTGCGCCCGGTGATAATCGGCTGGTCCGGGTCGCCGTTCAGGAAATCGACAATCACTTCCTGGCCGACGCGCGGGATGGCGATGTTGCCGAATCCGGTGCCCGCCCACGCCTGAGAGACGCGCACCCAGCACGAGCTTTCCTCGTTGCTTTTGTTATACCGGTCCCAGGCAAATTTCACCGTCACGCGCCCGTGTTCGTCGCAGTAGATTTCTTCCCCGGCAGGACCGGTGACAATGCCGATTTGCGGGCCATCCACCAGCGGTTTCGGTAACGGCGCAGGGCGCCAGGTCTGGGTGGCCGGGATAACATGAAAGCGGTTGGTGAGCGTGGTACCCTGGCCGGCGCTGCCGATATGCGCCTGCGGCTGGCTGCCGGTCATCTCGCACGACACCACCTGCCACGGGCTGTTTAAATCTTCACGCGGGTGGTCGGTGAGGGTGAACCAGCGCCCCGGCTGTAACTGCGGGCAATTACTGGTACCGCTGGCAAAATCGACGTTATTGCGCCAGCCGTCCATCTGATATTTGGCAAAATCGGCCCCGTGCTGTTCATCCTTAAAACGCCCCGGATAGTCAAAAATCTCATAATCCGGGCGCTGATATGACAGGTCCGCCCCTTCTTCCTGGTACTGCGCCTGCCAGCCGGGGGCGGTGAAGGTGTAATCCTTTGTGGTGACTTTCGCCGGGCGGATTTGCGCGCTGCGGCGAAAGGTGTTGATGCAGTACGTGGACGATTCAGAGGCGGCATTCGGGTTATACGGAAAAGCCCCGAGGCCGCGCAGGTTGCAGCGGTCATCGGTGAAGGTCAGCTTCTGGTCTCTGTCGTCGAGGTATTCATCCTCGAAAAAGAATATCCCTTCTTCCGCGGCGAGGCGGGCAATAAAATCGTAATCCGATTCCATAAACTGAACACAGAATTCGCGCGGCGGATGCGAGCGGCGGAACAGCGCGTCATGCGTGCGGATACGCATTTCTTTCAGCAACTTTGCGAAGATGTACTGGATGTCGTAATTCTGAAAGCTGCGGCAGTTCTGCCGCTGTGAGCTGCGCCAGAACTCCGGGCGCACCGTCATCGAGTAAAGCGTCTGGTGCTTGCCGCTGTCACCCTGTTCGCAGAAGGTGACGATACCGCGCACCCGGCGCTTAATGACCTCGCCCTGCCAGATGGTGAGCAGCGCGTATTCATCGAGAATGGCTTTAAAGCCAATCGCCGGGTCGTTACAGGACACGGTGATATCCAGAGCGAATAGCGAAGAGAGGGATTGTTTGAGCTTAAAACCCACCACCGCAAAAGTGTCCGCCGGAGTACGCCCGGCGGTGAAGGTAAAGCGGGTGCCGTCTGAAGCCATGAGGGAGGTCCTTTCCTGTCCGTGGAGTTATTGACCAGAGCTTATAGTCGAAACTAAATCATCACCCTAATAAATATAATAAAATCAATATGATGATCGGCAATAAAGATAGGATTGATGAAGGTATTTGACTGTGATGGGTATCACGAAGATTGATTTTGTTGGGTAGGGAAACGTACCGGGGAAATAATTGTTCTAAAGGTGGTGGATGACGCTAACGCTTATCCGGCCTACAAAACCGCGCTCCACGCCCCCTTTGTACAAACCGTTACCCGCACTCCATTTACGGATAATTCATCTCCGTGATATGTTATATGGTAACAATTAACCTCAATGATGCAGACACCTTGCGTCTGAAAGTAATCATTCCATGCAGCCCTCCCCATTATCTGAACCGACGGAACATTCGCCGTTAGTCGCTCAGGCTCGATATTCTTTGGCGTCTTCGCAGGCCATGCTGGCCGCAAGAGTCGTTTTCGGGCTAGGTGCGACGATTTTCCTTATGCTGGTTGTGGCGCTGATCACTCATATTTTCGAGTCATCTTCCCGCTGGACAGCGTTGTTAACCAGCAATGCCGCGGTGCTGGTTTTGTTAGCCGTCGCGTTTTATAACGCACAGCGAATTTGCCAGTGGCGTGCTGATATCTTCGCTCCACCGTTGAAAATTGAAGAAGCTCTCACGGAAACTGAAGCCTCGCCGACCATTTATCAGCGGCTTGGCTCGCTCATTCCGGTTAACGTCAAACGCATCAACGCGGCGCTCAAAAGCGATGGAATTAGCCTTGCCTTGATGGCGGCACTCGTGTTGTTTGTCACGCTTTCAGGCTGGGGCGCTCATTATGTCGGGCTGGATGAAGGCACACTGCGCTGGGCGGCGGTCGGCATAATTGCGGCGGCGATGTTTGCCACTCTGGTTGCCGAACGTCATCTGGCGGCGACTGCCAGCGAAGCCTGGCCGGAAGCGAAATTCATTGCGCCGATATTGCGCCTGGCGCTTGCGGTGCAATTCCTCTCTTTACCGCCGTTGGTTTTCCCATCCGTCACGCTATCACTGCTGATTAACCTGCCCGCGATTCTGGTGTTACTGGTGGCGATTGAGTTCCTGCTGCGCGGTCTTTTTTCGCTGTTTATGCCGCCAAAAGCGGAAGACGCAGAACCGGAATATCTGGCAAAAAGCCAACTGGCGGCACAGCTCGTCTGGCCGCCGCGCCCGCTGCTGTTTCTCCAGCACGAAATCCATCAGCACTTTGGCATTGATTTGCGCCAGCTTTGGGCGTTCATCGTCCTGAAACGTGCTTTTGTGCCGGTTGTTGCGGTGATGATGCTTTGCGGCTGGCTGTTGACGGGTATCCAGCAAGTTTCTACCACCCAGCGCGGCATTTACGAACGTTTTGGTAAACCTGTTGTGGTCTTACCTGCCGGACTGCATTACGGGCTGCCGTGGCCTTTCGGGCAGGTGATGCTGACTGAAAACGGCCAGGTGCATGAACTGGCTGCCGGAGAAGAACCGGATGCCGCATCCGAACCGCTGGCAAGTGCGGAAGGTAACGCGCCGCAAAGTGCGGACCGCCTGTGGGATACCGTTCATAGCTTTGATAAAGCGCAGATTATCGCCTGCCAAAGTGGCGACCAGCAAAGCCTGCAAATCATTAATAGCGATGTGCGTTTTATGTGGCGCATTGGCTTAACCGATAACGCAGCGCTGGCGGCGACTTACCGCAGCAACAATCTGCCAGAGCTTATCCGCAGCACCGCCAATCAAGTGCTGGTGCATCAGTTTTCCTCGCTCACGCTTGAACAGTTACTTGGCGAGCAACGCAATGCCTTAGCCAGCCAGATTAACCGGTCGGTGCAACAAAGGCTCGACGAGTTACACAGCGGCGTGGAGTTGCTTTCAACGGTGGTCGAAGCCATTCACCCGCCAGCGGGTGCCGCCGACGCGTTTCATGGCGTGCAGGCCGCGCAAATTTCAGCGCAGGCACTGGTATCGCGCGAGCGTGGGCACGCGGCGGAACTCGCGGCCAGCGCGCAAACCACTGCGACAACCCGCCAGAACCAGGCACAAATGAACGCCACCGATGTCACCAGCAAGGCGCAGGCAACTGCCGTGCGTTTTGCCGCGCAAAAGCAGGCGGTCGCGCAATCTGGCCAGGTTTTTGTTGATGAGTTGTGGTTCAGCCAGTTGCATCAAACCTTAGGCCATAGCCCATTGATGATTATCGACAGTCGTATTGGCGCAGGTTCGCCACCCACCATCGACCTGCGTGAATTTCCTTCTTTGAACGAAGCAGCACGGCGTGACGCGCCTTCCAAACCGACACAGGAGTCTTCCCGTTGAGCCATTCACATCAGCATGGTTGCAGTCACGGTTGCCACCACAGCCACCACAACCATCACTCTGAAGCGCCTAAATCCGGAGTCTGGAAGCGTATTGCAGGCGCCGGTTTACTCGTGCTGATCCTCGTCGCTGCCGCCAGTCTGGTTCAGGTTCGCTCCGGCGAATCGCTGATCATTACCCGTTTTGGCAACCCGGTGCGCGTGCTGCTCAATCCAGGGCTTGCGTGGCGGCTACCAGCGCCTTTTGAAACGGCTACCACCGTGGATTTGCGGATGCGCACCACCTCAAGCGGTTTACAGGATGTCGGCACGCGTGATGGGCTGCGGATCATCGTTCAGTCTTATGCGGTGTGGCAGGTCGATAACACGCCGGAACATGTGCAGCGTTTTATGCGTGCGGTACAAAATCAGCCTGACGAAGCCGCACGGCAGATCCGGGCTTATTTGGGTTCGGCGCTGGAAACCACCACCAGTGGCTTTACCCTCTCGCAGCTGGTGAATACCGACAGCAAACAGGTACAGCTCGGTCAGTTTGAATCGCATTTACAGGCGCAAATCAGCCAGCCGCTGCTGGAAAGTTACGGCATTCGTCTGGTGCAGGTGGGAACCGAACGTCTGACGCTCCCTGCGGTCACGCTCAACGCCACGGTCGATCGGATGCGGGCCGAACGTGAAACCATTGCCACAGAACGCACCGCCGAAGGCAAACGTGCTGCCGCAGAAATCCGCTCGGCGGCCGAGCGCGACGCACGTATTGTCGAAGCGCAGGCGCAAGTTCAGGCCGCCGATATCGAAGCGCAATCTCAGGTGCAGGCGGCGGAAATTTATGGCAAGGCTTACGCCAGTTCGCCACAGCTTTACAGTCTGTTACGCCAGCTTGATGCCCTTAGCGGCGTGGTGAATTCCAGCACTCGCCTGGTGTTGCGCACCGATGCGGCCCCCTTCCGCCTGTTGGTAGAAGGGCCGAAGCTGGATAAAACCCATGAGTGAGCATCAGCCGAAATCATCCGCAGGCCCGTGGACGCAATCCATACGCCTCGCCTTTTACGCGCTGCTCGGGCTGACGCTGCTGGCCGCCGCAAGCTGGCTGTTCTCCAACATCCGCCAAATCCCTGCTGACAGCCGCGCCGTGGTGCTTCATTTTGGCGCCCAGCAACGCATTGCCGAACCCGGTTTATTACTGAGCTGGCCAAAGCCGATTGATGACGTGGTGATGGTGCCTGCACCAGACCGCGTTATTGAACATCGCGTTAGCGCACTTTTACGTTCGCCCAACGCGCTGAATGCGGACATGCGCGACGATAACAGCAGCGACGCGCTGGCAGGGTCCGGCTACTTGCTCACCGGCGATGCGGGTGTGGTACAGCTGGATATCAGCGTGTTTTATCGAGTCAACAGCCCGATGGATTATGTGTTGCAGGGTGAACACGTTATTCCCGCGCTCGATCGCCTGGTTGAACGTGCCGCCGTTGCGGTGTGTGCCGCGCGCGATCTCGACACGATTCTGGTCGCCCGTCCGGAAATGATCAGCAATGATATGAACGTCGCGAAGCTGCGCGAACGCCTGCGTGCGGATGTGCAGCATAACGTCGAGCAGAATCTGCAACGCCTGGCGCAATCGGGCAGCTCGCTGGGAATTACCCTTGAGCGTGTCACCGTCCAGTCGACGCTGCCTGCCACGACCGTCACCGCCTTTAACGCCGTGCTCACCGCCAGCCAGAAAGCATCACAGGCCATCGCCACCGCGAATACCGATGCTTCTTTAATCCGGCAAAAATCGACCCAACTTGCCGATCAGACGCGCCAGACAGCCCAGGCACAAGCGCAAGAAAAAGTCGCAAAAGCCCAGTCCGATACGGCGATGGTCGCTCGGTTAGCCAACACCCCACACGATCCAGACCTGCTGCCACGCGTTTACCGCGAACGCATTGCGGCGATTCTGGCGCAGGCCGAATCGGTGATCACCGTTTCACCGCAGGATGATGCGAATTTGATTCTGCAAGCCGCCGGGCAAAAGGAACCTTCTCCAAAATGAGTACCGATTCTATTAATCCTGGCGGCGCGTTAAGCCATCAGGAGCAGCGCCAGATTACCCGTCAACTGATTCTGGCGCTGGTCGCCAGCGGCACGTTAATTCTCGGTCTGCTGTGGCGCGGCCTGGCACCGGAACAAGTCGCCGTGGCGGATATTCTGTTGGGTGTGGCCTCGCTGATGGTCGGCATTCCGGTGCTGCGCCACGCCTTTTACAGCTTGCGCTACCCGAGCCTGCACGGCATTACCGATCAACTGGTGGCGCTGGCGCTGATTGGCTCCTGGGCGACGGGTGATTTGCTCACCGCCGCCTTGCTTCCGTTGATCATGACCGTTGGCCACATTCTTGAAGAACGCAGCGTGATTGGCTCGCAAGAGGCGATTGAAGCGCTCGGCAAGCTCACCCGCAGCCGGGCGCGACGTTTTGATGTAGACGGCAATCTGCACGATATCGACAACCACGAACTGGTGGCGGGCGACATCGTGGAAGTGCGGGCGGGCGACCGTTTACCCGCTGACGGTCGCGTGCTGGAGGGCCAGGCGAGCCTCGACACCGCGCCCATTACCGGAGAGTCCGTTCCGCTGGAAGTGAAACCCGGCATGAACGTTTATGGTGGCGCGATTAATCTCGACGGACGGCTGCGTATTGAAGTCACGCGCACGGGAGAAACCTCAACGCTTGGCCGCGTTATCGCGCTGATGCAAAGTGCCGAACAGGCCAGCCCGCCGATTACCCGCTTGCTGGAACGCCACGCCGCACGCTACTTGCTGCTGGTTTTACTGATTGCCGCCAGCACGTGGTTTTTGACGCAGAATAACCAGGCGATGTTAGCCGTGCTGGTTGCCGCCTGCCCGTGTGCGCTGGTGCTTTCCGCACCAGCAACGTCGATTGCCGGGCTAACCGTCGCCGCCCGTCACGGGATTTTGATTCGCGGTGCGGCGTTCCTCGAAGAACTTGCCGAACTCAATGCGGTGATTATCGACAAAACCGGCACGCTCACGCACGGCAAACTGCAATTGCATGAATTGCTTGCTGAACCCGGCGAATCACCGCAAGCGCTGTCCGCTCTGGCGGCGAGTCTCGGCGCGACCAGTAACCACCCGGTCAGCCGGGCGCTGGTCAATATCGCCCCGCAAAGTGCGTGGCCCGCGCTTGAAAATGTTCATGAACATCAAGGTTTGGGCATTTCTGCCACCACAGCGGCGGGCGAGGCGTATCTTGGCCGACATGAATTGTTAAAAACTCAGGTTGCTGATTTACCAGAAGAACCGCCACACGACGGGCCAATTGTCGGCCTGGTGCTGGCGGGTCGTTTCCGTGGCTGGATTTTACTGGCCGACAGCCTACGCGACGAAGCGGCAGAGGCAATGACCGAACTGCGCGACCTCGGGCTGAATCAGCAATTATTACTGACCGGCGACCGTGAAGCTGTGGCGCAACGCATCGCCAAAAAAATCGGCATCAACAACGTCATCGCAGGTGCACTTCCCGCCGATAAACTGCACCAGGTCAGCGTGCAAATCGACAACGGCTTCCGACCAATGGTGGTCGGCGATGGCATCAACGACTCGCTGGCCATCAAAGCAGGCGTGGTCGGTGTCGCGATGGGCGCAGGCGGTTCGGATATCGCCATGGCTTCCGCCGATATCGTACTGATTGGCGGGGATTTACGCCGCCTCGGCACCTGCGTGCGCTTAAGCCGCCGCTGCCGCCGTACGCTGCAAGTCAACGTGATGATTGGCCTGGGCTGGACGCTGGTGATTGTCGCCGCTGCGGCTTTCGGCTGGCTCGGCGCATCTGGCGCAGTGATTGCCGCCATTTTGCATAACCTGAGCACGCTGCTGGTACTGGGGAATGCCGGGCGTATATTACGGTTTGAAGAAAAGTTGAGCGGGTGATGGACTAATGCAAAACCAAGACGTACGCGAAGAACAAGCAGAATCCAGATTGCAGCAGTTACGCGACTTGCTGGCTGAAGGCATCAGCAGCGGCGCTCCGCAAATTTGGGAACAGGATAGTTTTCTACAACGGATGAAAGAAAAACATCAAAACAAGGGATAAAAACCGCAGTTGTAGGGCGGATAAGTGAAGCGTCATCCGCCGTTTTCACCCATGCTGGCGGGGGCGCTGCGCTTGCCCGCCCTACGAAAACCGCTACACCTGATTCATCCCCACCAGTAAGCGATCAGCTTTTTGCTCAAGCCGATGCAGCACAGGTATAAGTGAGCTAATCGCCGCAATCCCGTGCCCCGCCTGGCAAAGTGTTTCTTGTGAAAACTCCACCACGTTGTGATCGGCAAAGGTTATGAAGGATTTACCGATAAAGCGCAGTGTATGGCAAAGCCCTGCGATACTGTCCTCGCAATGGCTAGCAAGCTCCAGGGCTTCCTCACTCGTCAACGATTCAAGGTTAATTGCAGATATCGCGTATGCCATATCCGAATAGAGAACATCCGTATCAGCAAGGTGCGCAAAGGTGTGGTCGGTAGATTGTGCTGCTGTGTTACTATTAGCGTCAGCCATAGCATTATCCTAAGTAATGGTGGTGGTTAGACGCCCTGCATGTGTTCGAGCACATTCGGGGCGTTGTCATTTCTGTCATGTGATAGTAATGTGTCATCACACATAACCACCATACTCCAAGTGTAATTTAGGTATCAACACACATGAATGAAAGAAGAGGAAATCCCCCGTTCCAGTTTCGGTTAGATCCCGAACTGCGTAAGGCGATGGAAGAAGCACAACGTCAGGATGGTGACGAATCTTTGGCGGCATGGATTAAGCGCATCATCAGGAAAGAATTGCAGTCGAAGGGAATTAAGGCTGATGAATGATTTGTCAGTTGTAGGATGGATTAGCAGTTAGCGTCATCCGCCGTTTTCACCAATGCTGGCGAGGGCGCTGCGCTTGCCCGCCCTACGAAAGGCCGTCTGCGGCCAAATTCTACCCTCTGGCAGCCCCATACACCCTTACGCTATACTACCCGTTGAAATTGCTGGCCCAACCTCCACGGACTGGCAGTCAAAATGTACTAACCCTTAGATTTTCAACTTTCCTTCCGAGGCTCTGGCTCTAAGCCGGATAAACTATGTTAAACAGTATTTTATTAATACTTCTTCTTATCTCTGTCAGTGCGTTTTTCTCGATTTCCGAGATCTCGCTGGCTGCTTCCCGCAAGATCAAACTCAAGCTGCTGGCGGATGATGGCAACGTTAACGCGCAACGTGTATTGAAAATGCAGGAAAGCCCTGGCATGTTCTTTACCGTGGTGCAGATTGGCCTGAACGCGGTCGCGATTCTCGGTGGTATCGTCGGCGATGCAGCGTTTTCTCCGGCCTTTAAAGTACTTCTGGAGCGTTTCTTCTCCCCAGAAATGGCTGACCAACTGAGCTTTATCATCTCCTTTACGCTCGTCACCAGCCTGTTCATTCTGTTTGCAGACCTCACTCCGAAACGCATCGGTATGATTTCGCCTGAATCAGTTGCTTTGCGAATCATCAACCCGATGCGCTTCTGTCTGTTTATCTTCCGCCCGCTGGTGTGGTTCTTTAACGGCCTGGCGAACGTCATTTTCCGCATTTTCAAACTGCCGATGGTGCGTAATGACGACATCACTTCTGATGATGTTTACGCCGTGTTTGAAGCTGGCGCGTTGGCTGGCGTGTTGCGTAAGCAAGAACATGAGCTGATTGAAAACGTGTTTGAACTGGAATCGCGTACCGTACCGTCGTCGATGACGTCGCGCGAAAACGTCATCTGGTTTGATTTGCATGAAGACGAGCAAAGCCTGAAAAACAAAATCGCCGAACATCCGCACTCGAAGTTCCTGGTGTGTAATGGCGATATCGACCATATCGTCGGTTATGTGGACTCCAAAGAGCTGCTCAACCGCGTGCTGGGCAACCAGAGCATGGCGCTTAACAGCGGTGTGCATCTGCGTAATACGCTGATTGTGCCGGATACCCTGACGCTTTCCGAAGCGCTGGAAAGCTTTAAAACGGCCGGTGAAGACTTCGCAGTTATCATGAACGAATACGCATTGGTGGTGGGCATCATCACGCTCAATGATGTGATGACCACGCTGATGGGTGATCTGGTCGGCCAGGGCATGGAAGAGCAAATCGTGGCTCGCGATGAAAACTCGTGGCTGGTTGAGGGCGGTACGCCAATTGACGACGTCATGCGCGTGCTGGATATCGACGAGTTCCCGCAGTCTGGAAATTACGAAACCATCGGCGGCTTTATGATGTTTATGCTACGAAAAATCCCGAAACGCACCGATTCGGTGAAGTTCTCCGGGTATAAGTTCGAAGTCGTGGATATCGATAACTACCGAATTGACCAGCTGCTGGTGACGCGAATCGACAATAAGCCGACACCGTTGACGCCAAAATTACCTGATGGTGAAGAGCAGAACGCGGCGTAATTATCAAAACTTAGAAACACTAACGGCACCCTCGGGTGCCGTTTTGGGTATGACTTATGGCTTCATGCCATTTCCGCCTGCATGCGTATAACCTGGCGGTTTACTTCAGACATAACAGATAGATGCTGCTTATCTTTCACTTTTGGGATAAGAATCTTGCCCTTATCAAATTCAAAAGCGCCAACGTCCTTGATGTACAACCGTCCACGGAACAGGATTTTCACGTACTTCGCCACCTGAAGCGGGTTGTACCGTTGGAAAATTTTCATTCTTCTTTTCTCCTGCAGTGTTAACGCCCCTGCGGTTCCACATTTGGTCCGACAAAACGAGGCGAAAAATTTGGTGCCTGGAAACTATAGTCCATATACAAACCGACACCTAGTTTGCACAATCTTATTTACCGTATGATTACAATTTCTCAGAATATTCTTTTCAATTGTAAACAAAACTTAGTTTAAGCCTTCAAAAAATAGGGATATGTGCGGTCGCCCGCAAACTGGCATTGTTGTTGCGGGACAGAAACCTATTCAGCACATATGCTTAAAACGTCACGACGAAGTGGTCGGAGCACCTGCAAACTTTTCACAAATAATAAGATAAGGAGTCCTCATGTCTCTACGCAAAACCCTTGCGCTTGCCCTGCTGCTACTGCCTCTTGCGGCATCGGCACATAACTTTGAGAAAAATCAGCGAGTCTCGCCTATTGGCATTACGGATAAAGGCGAGTTGATGCTCGACAATGATAAGTTTAGCTATAAAAACTGGAATAGTGCGCAGCTCGTGGGAAAAGTGCGAGTGGTGCAGCATATTGCCGGTCGCACCAGTGCTAAAGAGAAGAATGCTGGTTTAATCGAAGCGATTAAAGCCGCAAAATTCCCTCATGACCGCTATCAAACCACCACTATCGTCAATACCGATGATGCGATTGTGGGCACCGGAATGTTTGTGCGTAGCAGTCTTGAGAGCAATAAAACCCAGTATCCATGGTCGCAGTTTATTGTCGATAGTAATGGCGTTGCGCAGAAATCCTGGCAACTAGAAACCGGCAGTTCAGCGATTGTGGTGTTGGATAAGGAAGGCCGCGTGCAGTTTGCCAAAGATGGCTCACTCACCCAGGAAGAAGTGCAGCAGGTGATTAGCCTGCTGCGTGGATTGCTTAGTAAATAGAAACCCGGAAGCCAGGGTTTAAGAATGACTCACGCGGGGTGTAGTCGAGTGGCTTACCCTGCCAGTCATGAACGTGCGCGCCAGCAGCGGCAGCAACCGCATGCCCTGCTGCGGTATCCCAGATATTGGTTGGCCCAAAGCGTGGGTAAAGCTGCGCTTGCCCCTCTGCTACCAGGCAAAATTTAAGCGACGAGCCGATAGATGTCGTCTGGTGTTCACCCAATTGATGAAGATATTCTTTCAGTTCGTCATCACTATGAGATCGGCTGATGACCACCAACGGCGGGCGAGCATCGCGCACCTGAATCTGATTGCGCGTGCCGTTTTCTTCTTTCCAGGCTTTGCCTTCTGCCGCGCTGTACATCACGTTCAGCACTGGCGCATATACCACGCCCAACACCGCTTTGCCCTTTTCGATAAGCGCGATGTTAACGGTGAATTCGCCATTACGTTTCAGGAATTCTTTGGTGCCGTCGAGCGGGTCCACCAGCCAGTAGCGATCCCAACTTTGGCGAGTTTCCCAACTCTGAGGATCTTCTTCTGAAAGCACCGGTATTTCCGGCGTCAATGTTTGCAGTCCTTTCAGGATAATGGTGTGCGCTGCGATGTCCGCTGCCGTCACAGGTGAATCATCGGATTTTTGGGTCGCCTCCAGCGGCTTTTGCCCTTCATACACCTGCATGATGGCAGCTCCAGCCTCCCGAGCCAGTTGGCAAATTTTATCTAACATTCTCCACCTCATGTTGTGTCATGCAAATAACCTATTGTTTTGCTTAGACCCTAGGGTATATATCTCATCGCATCCGATTGCGCTAGATGTGAAGCGATTCCGGTTTAATGATTCTTATTTCTGGCACACTTCACAAAAATGTAAGCAACAACGTTTTATATACATAGCCTTGTGTGGACTACCTCGAAAAAAGGACCTTAATCATGATCAAGTTTAGCGCAACGATCCTTGCCACGCTGATTGCAACCAGCGTTAGCGCGGCAACCGTTGACCTGCGTATCCTGGAAACCAGCGATCTTCACAGCAACATGATGGATTTCGATTACTACAAAGACACACCGACGGAGAAATTCGGGTTGGTGCGTACGGCGAGTTTAATCAATGCCGCCCGTGGTGAGACAGTCAACAGCGTCCTGGTGGATAACGGTGACCTGATTCAGGGCAGCCCGCTGGGTGATTACATGGCGGCAAAAGGGCTGAAGAAAGGTGATATCCACCCGGTTTATAAGGCACTGAATACGCTGGATTACGCCGTGGGAAACCTGGGGAATCACGAGTTTAACTATGGTCTCGATTACCTGCATATGGCGCTGTCTGGGGCAAAATTCCCGTATGTGAATGCCAATATTATCGATGCTAAAACCAATAAACCGCTGTTCACGCCGTATGTGATTAAAGAAACCGTGGTTAAGGATAAAGACGGCAAAGAGCAGACGCTGCGCATCGGTTATATCGGTTTTGTGCCGCCACAAATTATGACGTGGGATAAAACGAATCTGGAAGGCAAAGTGACGGTGAAAGATATCACCGAAACCGCTCGCCAGTACGTGCCTGAAATGCGTAAGCAAGGTGCTGATTTAGTGGTGGTTATCGCCCACTCAGGCCTGTCCAGTGACCCGTATCATGCGATGGCTGAAAACTCGGTTTATTACCTCAGCAAAGTTCCGGGCGTGGATACCATCCTGTTCGGCCATGCTCACGCTGTCTTCCCAGGCAAAGACTTCGCCAATATCAAAGGTGTTGATCTCGAAAAAGGTACGCTGAACGGCATTCCAGCGGTGATGCCGGGCATGTGGGGCGATCATCTTGGCGTGGTTGATTTAGTGCTGAACAACGATAGCGGCGCCTGGAAAGTGGTCAGCAGCAAAGCGGAAGCACGCCCGATTTATGACAGCGTGGCGAAGAAAGCACTGGTGTCAGAAGATGCCAAACTGGTTGATGTGCTCAAGCACGATCATGATGCGACGCGCGAGTTCGTCAGCAAACCTATCGGCAAATCTTCCGACAACATGTACAGCTACCTGGCGCTGGTGCAGGACGATCCTACCGTGCAGGTGGTGAATAACGCGCAAACTGCCTACGTTGAAAAATACATTCAGGGCGATCCGGATCTGGCGCATCTGCCGGTGTTGTCGGCTGCTGCTCCGTTTAAAGTCGGCGGGCGTAAAAACGATCCGGCCAGTTTTGTCGAAGTGGAAAAAGGCCAGCTCACCTTCCGTAACGCCGCCGATTTGTATCTCTACCCGAACACGCTTGTTGTGGTGAAAGCGTCCGGGAAAGAGGTCAAAGAGTGGCTGGAATGTTCTGCCGGGCAGTTTAATCAGATTGATGTGAACAGCACGAAACCGCAGTCATTGATTAACTGGGATGGTTTCCGCACTTATAACTTTGATGTTATCGACGGCGTGGATTACCAGATTGATGTGTCGCAACCGGCACGTTACGACGGCGAATGCCAGATGGTGAACCCGAAAGCCGAGCGCATTAAAGGGCTGACGTTCAAGGGCAAGCCAATTGACCCGAACGCGACTTTCCTGGTGGCGACCAATAACTATCGCGCTTACGGCGGCAAGTTTGCCGGAACTGGCGATAGCCATATCGCTTTCGCATCGCCTGATGAAAACCGCTCGGTGCTGGCAAACTGGATTACCGCGAGCAAAGAAATTCACCCGGCGGCGGATAACAACTGGCGCCTGGCACCGATTCACAGCAATCAGAAATTAGATATTCGCTTTGAAACCTCACCGGGCGACAAAGCGGCGGCCTTCATCAAAGAGAAAGGCCAGTATCCGATGAAGAATGTGGGAACGGATGAAATCGGCTTTGCGATTTATCAGTTGGATTTAGGTAAGTAGGTTTAACCACGCGTCGGATGACGCTGCGCTTATCCGACCTACAAGTGCATGATTTTGTAGGGTGGATAAGCGCAAGCGTCATCCACCGGCGAGTGTTAGCGTTCCGAACGGGACGCCATAACTCTTGGCAAATTCCCTTCAATCCAGTCGGCAAGTCCAGCCACTTTTTCGGCGACCTCAAAACCTAACGGTGTCAGGCTGTATTCCACATGCGGAGGCACAACCGCGTAGGATTTGCGATTCACAAACCCATCCGCTTCTAACCATTGCAGAGTTTGCGCGAGCATTTTTTCACTCACACCACCCATTTTGCGGCGCAATTCGCTAAAACGGTGCGTTCCCTGCTGCAAAGCCACCAAAATCAATACCCCCCATCGGCTGGTGACATGTTTTAGCACATCGCGAGAGGGGCATTGTTCGGCAAACAAATTGCCGTCACGCATCTGCTCGGTTAACGACGGTGCGCGAGTTTCAATCTCACTCATTTCATACTTACCTTTTTGTGCGTACTTACTAAAAGTTAGTGCTGGTGATAGTGTGGCACAACTTAAGCAGAACCCCCACAGGAGATTTACCATGATTGCGATTACCGGTGCTTCTGGCCAACTGGGCCAACTCGTTGTTGAAGAATTACTGAAATCCGTAGCAGCTGACCAACTGGTTGCTATTGTCCGTAACCCATCAAAAATTCAGGCGTTTGCAGACCGTGGCGTTCAGGTTCGTGCTGCCAGCTATCAAGATAAAGCCGCACTGGTGAAGGTGCTGAGTGGCGTGGAAAAACTGCTGCTGATCTCTTCAAGTGAAGTAGGACAACGTGCGGTTCAGCATCGCAATGTGATTGAAGCCGCCAAAGAAGCAGGCGTGAAACTGATTGCTTACACCAGTGTGCTGCATGCCGACTCTTCGCCACTGGGCCTTGCAGAAGAACACGTTGCGACTGAAAAAATGCTGCAAGAGTCCGGCGTTCCGTTTGTGCTGCTGCGCAACGGCTGGTATACCGAAAACTACCTCGCCAGCGTGCCGCCTGCACTGCAACACGGCGTATTTATTGGTAGCACTGGCGAAGGCAAAATCGCCTCCGCAACGCGGGCCGATTATGCGGCTGCGGCTGCAAAAGTGATGACCCTCGACAACCAGGCAGGCAAAGTTTACGAGTTGGCGGGCGACCACGGCTGGACGCTGTCTGAGCTGACTGCTGAGTTGACCAAACAGAGCGGCAAAACCGTGGTGTATCAGAACTTGCCGGAAGCTGATTTTAAAGCGGCATTGCTCGGTGCTGGCTTGCCTGAAGGGTTAGCAGCAATGCTGGCAAACTCTGACGTTGGCGCGTCCAAAGGTGGCCTGTTTGATGACAGCCGCCAGTTAAGCGCGCTGATTGGCCGCCCGACCACCCCGCTTGCCGAAAGCATTCGCGCCGCGCTGTAATTGCTAACTTTCCGTTAAACCAGGACATCCCTATACTGATGGGGTGTCCATACGGAGATTAGTGTGCAAGGCGTTCCTGAACAGTTCAGCGATGAAAAAGACAACGCTCAATTCCGGCATTTACCGCAATTGCCCGGCGTTGAGCTTTATCACGCCCATATTTCTCGTTACGCCTTTGAACCGCACACCCACGAAGCGTTTGGCATTGGGACGGTAACGCGTGGCGCTGAGCGTTTTCGCTATCGGGGTGTTCAGCATGTTGCTGCGCGGGATTCGTTAGTGCTGATGAACCCGGACGAGCTTCATACCGGAGAAGCCGCGACGGAAGACGGCTGGCAGTACCGCATGATTTATCTCGAACCGGATCTTGTTGAGAGAGTGACCGGTTCGCGAAACTGGTCGTTTAGCGAGGTCGTGAAGCACGATCCGCAACGGGCAGGAAATATTTCCCAACTGATCAACCAGTTGTGGAGCGAGAATGACTCGCTGGCACAGCAAGGTTTGTTACTCAATCTGATCGAAACTTTCCGGCCCTACGCGCAACATCAGTCTGGCGGAGTGCAAGACCCGGCGCACCGTTTCGAGCAAATACGCGATTATCTACACGATAATTATATGCACCCGGTAATGCTTGATGAACTGGCGGCCGTGGTGTCACTGAGTCCGTATCATTTCCAGCGCATGTTTAAAGCTCACTATCACGTCACGCCGCACCAGATGCTGATGGCGATTCGCCTGTGGCACGCCAAACGGCTGCTGACGAGCGGCATGCCCGCCGTACACGTGGCGGCAGCCTGCGGTCTAACCGACCAGGCGCATCTGACTCGTGCCTTCTCGCAGCGCTATGGCATCACGCCTGTGCGTTACCAGAAGCAGGTCGCCCGCTAGTTAAAGCCGCTAAACCGCAAGCTGGTACAATATTTTCCTGCGCACGCCACCTACACTCTACGCAAAGAGTTAAGTGGATAAAGAAGATGTTAACTGGTGTGTTGTACGCCCTGCTGGCAGGGCTGATGTGGGGACTGATTTTTGTCGGCCCGCTGATTGTTCCTGATTACCCCGCCGCCATGCAGTCAACCGGCCGCTATCTGGCTCTGGGATTTATTGCCCTGCCTTTGGCCTGGTTTGGACGCCAACGTTTACGGCAGCTCAAGCGCGAGGACTGGTTTACCGCGCTTAAATTGTCGACCGTTGGCAATCTCATTTATTACGTCTGCCTCGCGAGCGCTATTCAGCGCACCGGTGCGCCGATTTCGACCATGATTATCGGCACGCTTCCGGTCGTGATCCCGGTGTTCGCCAATCTGCTTTACAGCAAACGTGATGGCAAATTGCCGTGGCATCGGCTGGCGCCTGCGCTGGTGATTATCGCGCTGGGTCTGGTGATGGTGAATACCGCCGAGTTACGCACCGGGCAACTCGATTTCAGCTGGTGGCGTTATGTGAGCGGGATTGGTCTGGCGTTTATTTCGGTGGCCTGCTGGGCGTGGTATGCGCTGCGTAACGCTTGCTGGCTGCGCGAAAATCCGGACAAAAACCCTTTAATGTGGGCGACGGCGCAAGGCCTGGCGATCCTGCCTTTTTCACTGATCGGCTATATTGCCGTTTGCCTGTGGATGTCGCACACCGAGAGCAACTTCGCCCTGCCCTTCGGCCCGCGCCCGGAAGTGTTTTTAACGCTGATGTTAGCGATTGCCCTCTTCTGCTCCTGGCTTGGTGCATTGTGCTGGAACATTGCCAGCCAACGATTGCCGACGGTGATCGTCGGCCCGCTGATTGTCTTTGAAACGCTGGCGGGACTGGCTTACACCTTTATGCTGCGCCACAGCTGGCCGCCGCTGCTGACGTTACTCGGGATTATTTGCCTGGTGGTTGGCGTGGTGATGGCGGTGCTGACAAAACCGCAGAAAAACACGCTCGCGGAAGTGGTTATCACGGCGGATAAATAACGCGTTACCTCGAAATAGTCATAGCGCCGACTTAAAGATGCATTTAATATGCATCTTATATTATCGACAACGAGGTAACTGCTCATGGCTTTTCGCGATCAAGCATTAGGTGAACTGGCTTTAACTATTCCACGCGCTTCTGCGCTGTTCCGTAAATTGGATCTCGATTTTTGCTGCGGCGGGAAGCAGACGCTTGAGCGTGCCGCAACGCGCAAAGAGTTGGACCTGGAAGCCATCGAAACCGAGCTTGCAAAGCTTGCTCAAGAACCTGTCGAAAAAGACTGGCAAAGTGCGCCGCTGGCCGAAATCATCGACCATATAATCGTGCGCTATCACGATCGCCACCGCGAACAATTACCGGAGTTGATTCTTCAGGCGACCAAAGTTGAACGCGTTCACGCCGATAAACCGAACGTGCCGAAAGGGTTGGCGAAGTACCTCACCATGCTGCATCAGGAACTGAGCAGCCACATGATGAAAGAAGAGCAAATCCTGTTCCCGATGATTAAACAGGGAATGGGAACCCAGGCCAACGGCCCGATTAGCGTGATGGAAAGTGAGCATGACGACGCAGGCGAATTGCTGGAAGTGATTAAGCACACCACGAATAACGTGACGCCGCCACCGGAAGCCTGCACGACATGGAAAGCGATGTATAACGGAATTAATGAGTTGATTGACGACCTGATGAATCACATCAGTCTTGAGAATAACGTGCTGTTTCCGCGAGCTTTAGCTGGGGAATAGTTGAAATTAGCTCCTTCCCCGCCATGGAGAAGGCGCTAATAATTACTTACGCATTGTCGCGATGCGTTTCTTGCCGATAAACATCCAGCACACACCCAACAACACAAACCACAATGGCGTTACGATCAGCGCCTGGCGGGTATCTGCTTCCAGTGTCAGCAGCACAATCACAAACACGAAGAATGCCATACACATCCAGCACATAAACTTGCCGAGCGGCATTTTATAGATGGATTTTTCATGCAGGTGTGGGCGTTGTTTGCGGTACACCAGATACGAACACAAGATAATCGTCCACACGAACATGAACAAAATCGCCGATACGGTGGTGATCATGGTGAATGCAGCAATCACGTTCGGGTTAACGTACAGCATCACCACACCGCCCAACAGGCAGATACAAGAGAAGGTTAAACCCTTCGCAGGAACCGCGCGTTTAGAGAGCTTGGCGAACGCTTTCGGTGCCATACCGTCTTGCGCGAGGCCGAAGAGCATACGGCTGGTCGAAAACACCCCGCTGTTTGCCGAAGAAGCCGCAGAAGTCAGCACCACGAAGTTGATGATGCTCGCGGCGGCAGGAAGACCCACCAACACAAACAGTTCAACAAACGGGCTTTTATCCGGCACGACTGAACGCCATGGTGTGACTGACATAATCACAATCAGCGCAAACACGTAGAACATGATGATACGAATCGGAATGGAGTTGATTGCGCGGGGCAGGGATTTTTCCGGGTCTTTAGTTTCAGCCGCCGTCGTGCCCACCAGCTCAATGCCGACAAACGCAAACACCGCTATCTGGAAGCCCGCGAAGAAACCACTGATACCTTTCGGGAACCAGCCGCCGTCATTCCACAAGTTATTGATAGAGGCTTCGACACCCGACGGAGAATGGAAATGGGTCAGAATCATCACCAGGCCAATCACAATCAGCGCGACAATGGCGACGATTTTAATCATCGCGAACCAGAATTCCATTTCCCCGAACATTTTCACGGTGGCGAGGTTTAAGGTCAGCAGCAGGACGACAACCGAAAGCGATGCGACCCAATCTGAAAGCCCTGGGAACCAGAACTGCGCATAGGCCGTTATCGCCACCACGTCGGCCATGCCGGTAACGACCCAGCAGAACCAGTAAGTCCAGCCGGTAAAATACCCCGCCCACGGGCCGAGTAAATCGGCTGCAAAATCACTGAAGGATTTGTATTCGAGGTTTGAAAGCAGCAGCTCCCCCATCGCACGCATCACGAAGAACAGCATAAAGCCGATAATCATGTAGACGAAAATGATGGATGGCCCTGCGAGGCTAATTGTTTTACCGGAGCCCATGAACAGGCCTGTTCCGATGGCTCCGCCAATCGCGATAAGTTGAATGTGACGGTTGGTTAAATTACGCCGTAGCGACTGCTCAGCCGGAGCCTCAGCTTCGTCTGCAACTTTTATCTGATCTACCATGTTGTGTTTATCCTGTACCTGTCTGTTGTGTTCAGGCTCTGCTGGCCTTTATTAAAATTTTGAGGATGTGATGTTGTTGTTCCAGGGAACGCAATGATAGTAGGGAAGAATTGGCGGGTTGAATACTAAGAATGAAATTATTTGTTAATTTGATGTTTGTTTTGAGTGCAAAATCACGGCTAAAGAGTGAGGAGCCTCACACAAACACTTATGAAGGAAGTGTTTACCAGATAAAATCGTGTTGGTTTTGTTAATAGCCAAATAAAAACCCCGCCGCAGCGGGGTCGTTTGAACGCTTACAGAATTTCCAGCAGTTCAACCTCAAATACCAACGTGCTGTACGGAGGAATGGACGCACCTGCGCCACGCTCGCCGTATGCCAGGTTATGAGGGATAGTCAGTTCCCACTTAGAGCCAACCGGCATCAGAGTCAGTGCTTCAATCCAGCCTGCGATAACACCGCTTACCGGGAATTCAGCTGGCTCGCCACGTTGTACTGAGCTGTCGAACACGGTGCCATCAACCAGTTTACCGGTGTAATGCACGCGAACGTGATCTTTGCGAGCCGGGATTGGGCCTGTACCCTGAGTCAGAACGCGGAATTGCAGACCAGATTCGGTGCTGCTCACGCCTTCTTTGCTGCTGTTTTCTTGCAGATATTTCTGACCTTCAACAGCCATTTCTTTCTGGCGTTCCTGGCGAACAGCATCAGCACGCTCGTGAACTTCACGCAGTGCGCGATGAACCACGTCAACCGGAACTGCCGGAGCATTCCCTTCCAGCGCATCACGCAGACCAGCTACCAGTGCTTCTGGCAGCAAACCTTGCAGACCAGACTCGCTCAGTTGTTGACCTACCTGTAAACCAATACCGTAACTTGCTTGCGCTTCGACGCTGTCAAAAGAAGGGGTCGTCATGGGATTTCCTTTAATGTATTTAAAAGCAAGCCCGCAGCATAACAGCGTCATCCGGACGGGTAAAATGCAAAAGCGGCAAAGGTGACAAATGCAGAGGAAACAGGAACAATGGTTTAGCTGGACGTTAAATTGCTGTTGAGCGTCACGTAAAGCTGGATTGTTCAATGCATCAAACAGTTAGCGTTCTATAATGGAGTGGATAAATGAACCGAGCACATTGTGTGGAAATGAGGAGTAATGCCGATGCGATTCGCTGTTAAACCCTGGCTTGCGCGGATTTGGCATGCACCCGATAATTTCCGCCTGATGGACCCACTTCCGGTCATGCATCGACGTGGAATTATTATTGCCGCGATCGTGGTGGTACTCGGTTTCCTGTGGCCTACGCCAGATGAAACCACTCGCCCGGTCACACGCGACGCGCAGCTTTCCATTGAATCGCAATCCCCAATTCGTGCCCACTTAGTCAACCCGCCAGCCAATACCGAGCCTGCGACTCCTGTCGAACCTTCTCGCATTGAAGAACAGCCGCAAGTCGAAACTCAGGCACCTGTTCCGCACGCTAATAATGACATTGAGCAGCAATGGCGTTCGTATCGTGTGGAATCCGGGCAGACGATGGCGCAGCTGTTCCGCGATCATAATTTACCGCCCGCAGATGTCTATTCGATGGCGCAGGTAGAAGGCAGCAATAAGCCGCTGAGTACTTTGCAAACCGGGCAGATGGTGCAGATTCGCCAGAATGCGAATGGCGTAGTGACGGGGCTGACGATTGATATTGGTAACGATCAGCAGGTGCTGTTTACACGCCAGCCTGATGGCAGCTTCGTACGGGCGCGTTAATTTTTTGGGGATTTATTTTTAGATTCAGAAATGCAAAACGCCGGCACAAGGCCGGCGTCTTAACGTATATACGTCCGCGTAAATTACGCTTCAGCAACCACGTTTACAGTCAGTTTAGCGAATACATCGCTGTGAACCTGGAAGTCCACTTCGTGCTCACCAGTAGTACGCAGAACGCCGTTCGGTAAACGAACTTCGCTCTTAGCCACTTCAACGCCAGCTGCAGTTACTGCATCAGCGATGTCACGGGTACCAATGGAACCGAACAGTTTACCTTCGTCGCCAGCTTTAGACGCGATAGTAACAGTTTCGAGTGCGTTGATCTTCGCAGCGCGAGCTTCAGCAGCAGCCAGAACGTCAGCTAATTTAGCTTCCAGTTCTGCACGGCGTGCTTCGAAGAATTCAACGTTTTTCTTGGTAGCAGGAACAGCTTTACCCTGTGGTACCAGGAAGTTACGAGCGTAACCCGCTTTAACGTTAACCTGATCACCCAGGCTACCCAGGTTTGCTACTTTATCAAGCAGAATAACTTGCATTACCTTATCCTCTCAAAGTCATTAATGGACAGTGGCCGATTACTGATGACGATCAGTATATGGCAACAAAGAAAGGTAACGAGCGCGCTTGATGCAGCGAGCCAACTGACGCTGGTATTTTGCACGAGTACCGGTAATACGGCTCGGGACAATTTTACCACTTTCAGTGATGTAGTTTTTCAGTGTAGCGATATCTTTATAATCAATCTCTACAACGCCTTCCGCTGTGAAACGGCAGAACTTGCGACGACGGAAATAACGTGCCATTAGGCTAGTCTCCAGAATCTATCAATTCAATCTGCTCGGCATGCAATACCACTTTGTTCAGCCCATTTTTTGCCTGATGGCAACTAATGAAACCAGAAACGGTGAGTACCGTGCCGACCGTTATACTTTGAGTAATGGCTGAGTGTGCGTGCCCGCTAATAATAACTGGCATACGGCACCACGCCTGCCGATCTAAACCGGCTTCCTTTTGCACAGAACGGTGCTCAAGCACGAACTGGCAATGAGGAATTCCTGACGGGCTAACCTTGCGAAGGGGCGTCTTGCACACAGTGCCAGACAACACCAGGCGGTTGACCGTCATTGGAAATTACTCTTCAGAATCCCCAGCATCCGCATCATCAGCAGTTTCGCTAGCGAAGTCATCGCGACGATCACGACGTTCGTCTTTAGCTTTAACCATTGGTGAAGCTTCGGTTACAGCGTGCTTAGTACGCATAACCATGCTACGGATAACGGCGTCGTTGAAGCGGAAGTTAGTTTCCAGCTCATCGATCACTTCCTGCGGAGCTTCAACGTTCAGCAGAACGTAGTGTGCTTTGTGCAGTTTGTTGATCGGGTAAGCCAGCTGACGGCGGCCCCAGTCTTCCAGACGGTGGATCGTACCTTCTGCTGCAGTAATTGCACCAGTGTAACGTTCGATCATACCCGGAACCTGTTCGCTCTGGTCAGGATGGACCATAAAAACGATTTCGTAATGACGCATCGAATTGCTCCTTACGGATTATTCAGCCTCCTGTCAGGGTCAGCCGCGGCCCATGGAAGCAAGGAACGTGTTTATAAAGGCGGCTGAAAAATTGACGCGTAATCATACAAGCGCAGCCCAATTAACTCAAGGTGATATGGAAATTAATTCTTTTGCATGAAGGATAAAGTTTCAACAACAGGCTAACCCGGTGAAATTTATAACTTTGAGCTGAATCGCTTAAATTTTTTGACCAACACCATCAGAAATGGTCGCTTTTTATTCAATGATGAGGGATTACACTTGTTGTCATAGGCCGCCACTTTTTATTAACAGGAACGACGACCGCAGCAGACACATTAAGTTGTAGTGGAGCGGACCATGAAAATGATTACTTTAGCTTTTGTCGCTGTTTTCTTGCTTTGCTCGAATGCGACAGCCGCTATCAAAATCGACAACCATCAGGCCAAAAATATGGATGATGTAATGAGTTTGGGCGTGATTTACATCAATCATAATTTTGCTACTGAACAAGAGGCTGAAGTCGCGATCGAAAACGACGCGGATCAACACGGAGCAAAGTACTACCACTCGATATTGATGAGAGAACCCGGTAGCAACGGCAATATGCATGTCAGCGCCGACATCTACCGCTAACTGAATGCAATGAAGTAGTGAAGTAATGCGTTAACACCAGGAATACCACAACGACATAGAAAGCCAACGTTGCCCCCGCTTGCGGGGGCCTTTTTATTACGCGAACTCATTCAAAATAAAGAGGTGTTGGCTGCGTTCACTCACCCCAGTCACTTACTTGAGTAAGCTCCCGGGGATTCGCTCGCTTGCCGCCTACCTGTATTTCGAATGAGTGCGCGTAATTGTCGATTAACACTCTACTCATGTTGGCCGTAATAGGCATTTTTGCCGTGTTTACGTTGGAAGTGCTTGTTCATTAAATAGCTATCGATCGGTTTTAACTGCGGATTAATGCCGCGCGAGATCCATGCCATTCGTGCGACTTCCTCCATAACCACCGCGTTATGAACGGCGTCTTCAATACTTTTTCCCCACGCAAATGGCCCGTGCTGATAAACCACAATACCTGGAGTGTGCAACGGATTAGTATTGTTCAGCGTTTCAATAATAACGTTGCCGGTATTTAACTCGTATTCACCCTGCACTTCTTCGCTGGTCAGCGGGCGCGAGCACGGAATATCCCCGAAAAAATAATCGGCATGGGTAGTGCCAAGCGCCGGAATACTTAGTCCGGCCTGCGCCCAGGCCGTAGCGTGAGTGGAATGAGTGTGAACCACACCGCCAATTTCTGGGTATTGCTTATAAAGCGCCAGGTGCGTTGCGGTATCTGACGATGGTCGATACTTGCCTTCAATCACCACACCGTTCATATCCACGATAACCATGTCGTTAGCAGACATTGTCTCGTAAGGCACCCCACTAGGCTTGATGGCTATACACTGCTTCTCACGGTCGATACCACTGACATTTCCCCAGGTAAATGTCACCAGCCCATGGCGCGGTAACGCCATATTCGCTTCAAAAACCTGCTGCTTAAGCTGTTGCATGATTAGTCTCCACAAGCCCGGCAGTTACCATGCGCGCTAATACCCAATCGCGAGCGGCGATGACTTCAGCAATCGGATCAGCGGCATTTTCGCTCCACATTTCAATCAAATACGGACCGCGATAACCACTGCGTTTCAAGGTCTCAAAACAGCGTTCAAATTCCACCACACCGCTTCCGAAAGGAACGTTTTTAAATACGCCGGGGCGGGTGTCTTTTACGTGAACCGCAACGATGTGCCCTCGCCCGGCCTCAAGCTCCATCTGCACGTCGTTATCCCATGCGGATAAATTGCCGATATCCGGGTAGAGCTGGAACCATGGATTATTCAAATAATGCGCGTATCCCATCGCTTTACTAATGGAATTCATCAGCGGGTAGTCCATGATTTCCATCGCCAGCGTCACCTGAGCGCGGCTCGCCATTTCAACTGCCAGCGTCAAACCCTCGCGGAAACGACGACGCGTTTCGTCATTCGCTTGCTGGTAATAAACGTCATAACCTGCCAGCTGAATAACGCGGATCCCGACATCCTGCGCAAACTCGATGGCTTTACGCATGATCTCCAGCCCATGATTACGCACCGCGTCGTCTTCACTTCCTAATGGATAACGACGATGAGCGCTCAGACACATCGAGGGAACACGAACCCCGGTTTGCGCGACAGCCTGCACTAGCGAAAGACGCTGCTCCCGGCTCCACTCCAGACGCGCCAGTCGCTCGTCTGTTTCATCAACCGACATCTCAACAAAATCGAAATCCAGGCGGGCTGCCAGTTGCAACCTCTCCAGCCAGCACTCCCCGGCGGGGAGTGCTTTTTCGTAGATGCCCAGTGGAACTTGCTTATGTAACATGAGCAGTCCTTAACCCCAGAGCTGGGCGATAGCGCGCTTGAACTGGCGAGCGGCTTCTACCGGCGAAGCCGCATCACGAATGCTGCGACCGGCGATAAACACATGAATAGGAATACCTTTAAACAGCGGTAAATCTTCCAGCGCCAGGCCACCCGTAACCGTCACTTTAAAGCCCATATCGGAAAGACGCTTTATAGCGCTGATGTCGGCTTCACTCCAGGCTACACCCGCTGCCTGTGCGTCACGACTACGGTGATAAACCACCTGTTCAATACCTGCCGCACGCCATTCTTGCGCCTGCTCCCAGGTCCAGAAACCGGTCAGTTCAATCTGCACATCGCCGTTAAATTCGCGGGCCACTTCCAGAGCGCCTTTGGTGGTATTGATATCGGCACAACAAATCACCGTTACCCAATCTGCATTCGCTTCAAAACACATACGTGAGAGAATTTTCCCGGCATCCGCAATTTTGGCATCGGCCAGAACGATTTTATGTGGGTAAAGCGCCTTAAGGTCACGTACCGCGCGAACCCCTTCGCCGACACAAAGAATGGTTCCCACTTCAATAATGTCGACTTCCTCGGCAATCAGGCGCGTGGTTTTGTAAGCGTCTGACATCGTCTGGTTATCCAGCGCAACTTGCAGCATCGGTAATGAATGAGACATATAAAACTCCTTAAACAGTAGCCGACGCCGTAGCGCGGTCGATTAAATCCAGAACGTCCTGCTCGCAACGGCAGGCACGTAAGCGGTCAAAATTAGCTTCATCTTCAAACAGATTGACGATTTGCATGATGCCCACTTCCTGATGAGTTGTGGCATCAACGGCGGCCATGGTGATGAGGATATCCACCGGGTCGTTATCGTCATGGTTAAACACCAGCGGTGTTTTCAGCGTGACCAGAGAAAAACCGGTGCTTTTCACCCCTTCTTCCGGGCGACCATGTGGCATAGCGAGGCCCGGAGCGATGACAAAGTAGGGGCCAAATTGCGCTACGCCATCGAGGATGGCCTGGTAATATCGCGGTTCGACGATGCCTGCATCCACCAGCAAATCGACGCCTATTTTTACCGCTTCCTGCCAAGTGTTGGCTTCCGCCTGCAAACGTACTGAATGATTTTGTGCCAGAGAATCACGTAATTTCATTGGCGTTCCTTACTTCAGATCCTGAGGAAAATGCGCGGTGATCACTTCCATCAGCTTCGGTCCGAAATCCGCCGCAGACAGCATGTTGCGCACTCCCACCACATGTTTGTTGCCAGTCACAGTGATTTCGCCAGCGATATGCGTCGAGGCAATAATCACATCAGCACCGCTTAGTTCACTTTTGTACTCACCCACGGCACAACTGTTTACGGAATGATCCACCCCCTGCTGAGTCAGAAACTGATCCACTTTCATTTTCATAATCATGGAACTACCTTGCCCGTTACCACACACTGCCAGAATTCGTACGGTCATAATCTCAATTCCTTAATTAGCGGAGGATTCCGTCAGTTGTTTTTCTGCATCTTCTTCCTGGCGCAAAGTGCGACTGGCGAAGAACATGTAAATCAATGCAATCACGATAACGACACCCATGAACCACAAGCCCAGCGTTAATCCCTGCATCAGTGGGGGTGCCAGAATTGACCAGTCGGCCATGCCCATCCAGGCACTCAGACCTGTCAGTTTTATTGCCCACACGCAGCCGAAGATTTCAATCATGCCCATCACCAGACAGATTTTTAGCGCTGCACGCCAGCCACCGAAGTGATTTGCAAATACGCCAATGGTTGCGTTGGAGAAGAACATCGGGATGAAGCCAGGGATAATCATGATGGAAGAGCCCATGGCGATGAGAATACCGACGGCGATAAGCTGGCCGATGGTTCCCCAGATAAAGCCCCAAACCACGGCATTGGGAGCGAAGCTATAAATTGCCGCGCAGTCGATGGCGAGCACCGCTCCGGGGATTAATCGCTGAGAGATACCATTGAAGGCTTCGGAAAGTTCAGCCACGAACATTCGAACACCCTGGACAATGATGAAAATCGCCACGGCGAACTGGAAGCCGGTTTGCAGAATGTAGATAGTCCAGTGAGTTTTACCCGCCATCGCTTGCATGACATCAATGCCGAAGGAGCAAAGAATCACGCCGAAAAACAGAGTCATAACAATGGCTGTGGAAACAATGTTGTCGTGGAAGATATTGAGCCAGCCCGGCAGTTTCAGGTCCTCAACGCTTTCCTCTTTTTTGCCCAGGTATGGTGCGATTTTATAAGCTATCCATGAAGCAAATTGTTGTTGGTGCCCGATAGAGAAACCACTGTTTTCCGTCACCGCTTGTGTTGGTTTAAACATCATATTTGACGTGATGCCCCAATAAAGGGAAACCAGAACAGCCGTACAGATAATGGTCGTCCACATCGAGTAACCGAGAATGAAGAAGAACACCGCGATTAACCCAGCTTGCTGGAACATAATATGGCCAGTAAGCATGATGGTGCGGATCCCGGTAATGCGCCGCAACAACACATAAAAAATGTTGAGCGCCAGGGCTAACAGCACGGCATAACCTACCCAACTATAAGCATCACCCATCCTTTCAACAGTGGCCATCATGGATGCATAGGTGTCTGAAATCGCGCCGTTAATGCCATACACCTCAGACATTTTTGCCACCACGGGCTTAAATGTGCCGGTCAAAATCCCGGACCCCGCCTGCAACAGCATGAAGCCGATAATGGTTTTGATGGTGCCTTTGATAATGACGCTGGCGCTTTTTCGCAGTAACAGGTAGCCCAGACAAGTCACAATCCCCAACAACAATGGGGCATTAGTCATTACCTGGTTAAAGAAAATGGTAAAGACGTTGTAGAGGGTCTCCATAAAGCTCTCCGTAGGATCGTCGCTCCCTGTCCCGATACGAAAGCAGGGGAAGTAAGGTTTGCACTACTTTATTTATCAAAAGTAATCACAACAAGATTGAAAATGATTAATTGTGAGATGCCACGCAATTTATTTTCCACAATTACATCGCGGTTAAATGGCAGCACGCCAACAAACTAAATAATCACTACAAATCATAA
Source organism: Buttiauxella agrestis (assembly GCF_900446255.1). Taxonomy (NCBI): domain Bacteria; kingdom Pseudomonadati; phylum Pseudomonadota; class Gammaproteobacteria; order Enterobacterales; family Enterobacteriaceae; genus Buttiauxella; species Buttiauxella agrestis. The sequence continues at coordinate 4,412,792 of NZ_UIGI01000001.1, forward strand.
AATTACATTTAATTTATAGATGTAACGGCAACTTTTCATGTGCTTTTAAGCACTGACATCGCAAATCACACTGTCAAAAAATGCTTCTAAACTTACTTTTTTGATGTCATTATTTATCAAATAAAATCACTATATGATTAATATTGATTTAAAAGACCAAGCGAAGAGGAGAGAATTGATGAGTAAGGTAAAAACGATTACCCGCGAATCCTGGATTTTAAGCACGTTCCCGGAGTGGGGAAGTTGGTTGAATGAAGAGATTGAACAAGAAGTTGTCGCCCCTGGAACCTTTGCGATGTGGTGGCTGGGCTGTACCGGTATCTGGCTGAAATCCCAGGGTGAGGCAAATATCTGCGTAGATTTCTGGTGCGGTACGGGTAAGCAAAGCCATGGTAATCCGCTCATGAAAGCAGGTCATCAGATGCAGCGCATGGCTGGAGTAGAAAAATTACAGCCTAATCTGCGCACCACTCCGTTTGTGCTCGATCCTTTTGCCATTCGCAAGATTGATGCGGTGCTTTCAACACACGATCACAACGATCATATCGACGTCAACGTAGCCGCTGCCGTGATGCAAAATTGCGCTGAAGACGTGCCTTTTATTGGGCCACAGACCTGCGTGGATTTATGGATTGGTTGGGGCGTTCCACGTGAGCGCTGCATTGTGATGAAACCGGGCGATATCGTGAAAGTGAAAGATATTGAAATTCACGCCCTCGATGCTTTTGATCGCACCGCGCTTATCACACTGCCCGCCGGGGAAAAGGCGGCAGGCGTGTTACCCGACGGCATGGACCAGCGTGCGGTGAACTACTTGTTCAAAACACCTGGCGGCAACCTTTACCACAGCGGTGATTCCCACTATTCCAACTATTACGCGAAACACGGAAATGACCATCAGATTGATGTTGCGCTAGGCTCCTACGGTGAGAACCCACGTGGCATCACGGATAAAATGACCAGTGCCGATATTTTACGCATGGCTGAGTCACTCAATACCAAAGTTGTCATCCCTTTCCATCATGATATCTGGTCGAATTTCCAGGCCGATCCACAAGAGATCCGCGTTTTGTGGAACATGAAGAAAGATCGCCTGAAATACGGCTTTAAGCCGTTTATCTGGCAGGTGGGTGGTAAATTCACCTGGCCGCTGGATAAAGATTTGTTCGAGTATCACTACCCACGCGGGTTTGACGATTGCTTCACTCTGGAACCAGATTTACCCTTTAAATCGTTCCTGTAAGTTTAAACAGCCGGGTAAAATGCCCGGCTTTTCTTTTAGGTATTTCATTCTTTTTCAAATATCATCTTTAAAAATCATCTTTCATCGGGAATACGCATGACCGAAGCACAACGCCATCAGATCCTGCTCGAGCTGCTCCAGCAAACAGGGTTTGTAACCGTCGAACAAGTTATGGAACGACTTGCCATTTCTCCTGCAACTGCACGACGTGACATTAATAAGCTGGATGAAAGCGGCAAGCTGAAAAAAGTCCGTAACGGTGCCGAAGCCATCAGCCAACAGCGCCAGCGCTGGACACCGATGAACATTCATTTGACGCCTAATCACGATGAGAAAAGCCGTATTGCCACTGCGGCCTCGGCTCTTGTAAAGCAGGGTGAAAGTGTTGTGATCAACTGCGGATCGACCGCTTTTTTACTCGGCCAGCAGATCTGCGGAAAACCGGTGCAAATCATCACTAACTACCTCCCTCTTGCGAATTACCTTATCGATCAAGAGCATGACAGTGTTGTTATCATGGGAGGGCAGTACAATAAGAGCCATTCGATTACCCTCGGCCCCCAGGATAACGAAACATCTCTATATGCCGGGCACTGGATGTTTACCAGCGGCAAAGGTTTAACTGCCGAGGGTCTTTATAAGACCGATATGTTGACGGCTATGGCAGAACAGAAAATGTTGGGGGTGGTGGGTAAATTGGCGGTACTGGTCGATAGTTCTAAAGTCGGGCAACGGGCTGGGATGCTATTTAGCCGGGCAGAACAAATTGATTTAGTGATTACTGGCAAGCAAGCCAACCCTGAAGTGGTCAAAAAGCTTGAGGATCAGGGCGTGCAGGTCATTCTGGTTTGATTAAAGGTTTTCACAAAAGAAGCGCCTGGCGGCCTCTAAGGCCGTAGGCGTAATACGATGCTTTACGCCTGCTTCCCGTAAACAGAGCATGTGTTTATCCAGCCCATTTTCGATCAGCGCGTGTTCCAGACGCCATGTTTCTGTTGCCGGAACGACATCATCCTGCTCACCATGCCACAGCAAAAGTGGTCGGTTCCCAATTTTTTCGAGTTGATGGCTAATGTCGTAGTCAGCAAGTTTGTTAAGGGAGTCGAGGTCCAACGCCTGCGGGGGGAACAAATTCTTCCCAAGCGACATGAAATATCCCGACCCCATCAGGCACGCCACGCAGCGCACTTGCGGGTAACGCGCCATAATTCCCAGCGCTGTCATTCCTCCCATTGAAGCGCCACCCACGGCAATTCGTTGCTCATCGACTGGATAACGTTCAGATAAAGCCTGCTGAAGCTGTGAAAACTCATCAATGTTACTTTTGAGAATCGACCAGAATTGGTACAGACGGGCGCTTTCATCACCATCAAAACGCGCCCCGTGTTGTTGGGCATCGGGCATAATCACCCGCATTCCAGACTGAGCTAATGCCACGGCAAAGTAGCTGTAAACCAGTTTCGATGATGTAAAACCATGATAGAAAAACACGACGGGAAGTTGGCTCTCTTTTTTCCCGGCAGGTACAGCATGCAGAACTTCAATACCGGCCAACTGTTCGGTGTACATTTCTATCATGGGATTCGTTCCGTATCAGGGTGAGACTTCCTTTGTAAGCCAGCAACCACGGGATGGCAAGCTATTGGCACCAGGGGAGAATTCTTAACTATGAGATCTGCTTAGCGATTTTCATTCGAAAGTGATTAAAAAGCGCGGGGGAGCTAACAGAATGGGAACATTCCCTCTTCTTCGAAAAAAACCGGAGCTACAATATGTGTATTAAGAGACGAGAAACGATCATGCGACTGTTATCAGCTTTGCTAATTGCGATGACGCTCAGTGCCTGTAGCGTGTTACAAGGTACGCCGCAGCCTGCACCGCCAGCAACCGGAACGCCTCAGGAAATTCAGCGTTATCAAACGCAGGGTTTAACCAAGATAGGAACGGTAACAGCACTTGAGCGCGGCTCACCAATGGACTCTGAGACAGCGCTAAAAGAAAAGGCAATTGCTGCAAAAGCAGATTACTACGTCATCTTGTTAAACGATGAGACGGTGGTGCCGGGCCAGTGGTACGCCCAGGCGATTTTATACCGTAAGTAATTAGCGCTGACTTATTTATGCAGATTTACAAAGCCTTGCACCAATTGATCGTTTGTTATGCACAATGAACTTCAGCCAACGGACAGGTCTGGGGTTCGCCAACGCGAAGGAATGCCCTGCTGATTTAGGGTAAGTATTAAAGGAGCTAATTATGAAACGATCGCTTGCCTTAACCTCGCTATTATTGTCGGTTGGGTTAATCACAACGTCGGCGCAATCGGCAGAAGATGTTGCCGCAGATTGTGTGACGGGTTTGAATGAAATCGGCATGATTTCAGTAAACGGTATTGCCGGTAGCGTGCAAGATGTGGAAAAAGTGATTGCCTTAAAGGCTGATGAACACGGTGCATCGTATTATCGCATCGTAAAAATGCAGGAAAACCAGCTTGCTGAAGGCTGGCGTGTACAAGCCATTATTTATGCATAAGTAAGCCAGCGACCATGTCATTCAACTCTATGGCGCTGGCTTATATTTTTCTATCCCGTGCGTCCCGTCGCCCGCAGCAATACATCAATTAATACCTGATTTGGTAATACACTTTCTCCTCGCGAGTCCAACATCATTCGGCACCAGGCTTCCCCTGACGGTGGAGACAGATGCTTCAAAACTTGTGCGCCTGTCGCCAGCAGAGCCAACAATCGGGTGAGCTCTCTCCCCCACTCCTCTTGTGGCTTATGCAGCCGCTGTTGCAGTTGCCGCCAACTGCGATCGAAATGTCGGTTTTGCCCTTTCACCTCATCAAATTCTGCATGCAGCATTTCCATCGTACCGGGCTGTTTTGCCAGCACTCGCAACACATCCAGGCTCATAATATTGCCGGAGCCTTCCCAGATGCTGTTCACCGGCATTTCACGATAGATACGCGGCAGTTCGCTGTCTTCGCAGTAACCGACTCCGCCAAGGACTTCCATCGCTTCTGCAACAAATGGGATGCCTGCTTTACAAATGCTAAATTTGGCAGCCGGGGTAAACAGGCGGCTGTAGGCTAATTCATGTGGATTGCCTGGTGATTCCCAGGCTCGAGCCAGGCGGAACAAAAATGCGGTTTGCCCTTCAAGCTGTAAAGCCATACGCCCAAGCACCTGGCGCATAAGAGGTAAATCAATGAGATTTTTACCGAATGCCTGCCGTTGATGTGCGTGATACAACGCAACGGACAGCGCACGACGCATCAAACCATGGCTACCCAGCGCACAGTCAAAGCGGGTGTAACCGCCCATTTTTAATATCGAGCGCACCCCCTCGCCCTCTTCACCTATCAGCCAGGCGGTAGCATCGCAAAATTCAACTTCACTGCTGGCGTTGGAACGGTTGCCAAGTTTGTCTTTCAAACGCTCAAAGCGAACCTGGTTACGTTGGCCGTCGGGTAAGAAGCGTGGCAAGAAGAAGCAAGACAGCCCGCCTTTTGCCTGAGCCAGCACCAAATGAGCATCACTTTGTGGAACCGAGAAGAACCATTTGTGTCCCACTAAACGATACATTTCACCAGAACCTCGTCTCTCAATGGGTTCAGCGCGAGTGGTATTGCTCAACACATCGGAACCACCTTGTTTTTCGGTCATTCCCATACCAATCAGCAGGCCACGTTTTTGCGCACCGGGTGAGAGATGGGCATCATAACGGTCGCTCAGTAATGGTTTAAGCCATGACTGAAACTCTTTCGGCAAGTGCTTTTGTAAGAGGGGAATTGCGCCGAACGTCATGGTTATCGGGCATAACGTACCGGCTTCCACCTGGGCGTGCTGAACAAATCGCGCGGCACGAGCAACAAATGAGCCATGACGAGCATCTTCTTGCCACGGTAAGTTATGTACCCGGTTGGCGCACAATCCCTGCATCAACAAATGCCAGGCGGGATAAAAGCGGACATCATCAAGCCTTTCGCCACTGGAATCATAACGAAGTAATTCAGGGGGATTCGCGTTTGCCAGTCGCCCGAGCTCCAGGGATTCAGCCGAGCCGAGTTGTTGGCCAATACTCGCCAGAAGTTCAGCATCCCAGCCAGCGCCTTCACGGGCTACAGCCTCAGTTAATGAGATATCGGAAAGGAAAAGGTTACTGTTATTGAGGGGTATTGGTTGGTTAAAAACGGTATGAGTTTGCCAGCGCATCGTGTTCCCTCCATTTATGGCAATGCCATTAGTATGGACGGTGACAGCAGTTATGCATGGAGGAGGATCACAAAGCGGGGTGCGAGCGCACCCCACAGGAGATTAACTGCGTTGACGCACAGCTTCAAACAGGCAAATACCGGTCGCAACGGAGACGTTCAATGAAGAAACCGTCCCGGCCATTGGGATGCTGATAAGCTCATCGCAATGTTCACGCGTCAGGCGACGCATACCTTCACCTTCAGCGCCCATCACCAGCGCCATTGGGCCGGTCATTTTGCTCTGGAATAAAGTGTGGTCAGCTTCGCCAGCCGTACCGACGATCCAGACGTTCGATTCCTGCAATAAACGCATGGTTCGAGCCAGGTTGGTCACACTGATAAGCGGAACGTGCTCTGCAGCACCGCAGGCCACTTTCTTGGCCGTCGCGTTCAGTTGCGCAGATCTGTCTTTTGGTACGATAACCGCATGCACACCAGCAGCATCTGCGCTACGCAGGCAGGCACCGAGGTTGTGGGGATCGGTAACGCCATCGAGAATGAGCAGGAACGGGGTATCGATACTGGCAAGCAGGTCTGGAATATCATTTTCCTGATACTGACGACCCGGTTTCACGCGAGCAATAATGCCCTGGTGCACCGCGCCTTCAGATTTTTCATCCAGCCATTGGCGGTTTGCCATTTGAACCGGCACACCCTGAGCTTCCAGCGCATGAATTAAAGGCATCAGACGTTTGTCTTCACGGCCTTTAAGAATAAAGACTTCCCGAAAACGCTGAGGGGCGTTATCAAGCAGTGCCTGGACGGCGTGGATGCCGTAAATCATTTCACTCATTACTGTTACTCATTTCAGGTGCTAATGCACCAGTGTTAATTTGCTCGTAAAGGTCGGATGTCGCTTACGCTAATCCGACCTACGAAAAGCAATTGGAGACTTAGCTCGGCTGCTTTTTCGCAGCGCGCTTGGCTTTTGTAGCGGCGGCTATTTTACGAGTTTTGTCCGACTGCGTTTTTGGTTTCTTCGCTTTCGGCTCGGCTTTTGTGTCGGCGCTTTTCTCGGCTTTCGCTTTCTTCGGCTTGGCTGGCCCTTTCTCTTTACGGAAAGTGCTGTCTGGCTCGAAGTTCGTGCGTTTACCGCCCTGACGACGTTTTGGCCCGTTGCCGTTTGCGCCTTTTTTCGCTCGGTCTTTCTCAGTTTTACCCGCGCCACGAGGAACACGAGTGCTGGAGATCAGAGCAAAATCAATTTTGCGCTCGTCCATGTGGACGGCTTCAACGCGCACTTCGACACGGTCACCCAAACGATAAGTCTGGCCGCCGGACTCACCAATCAGGCGCTGCCCGATTTGGTCGAAACGGTAGTAATCGTTATCAAGAGTAGAAACGTGTACCAGGCCGTCGATAAACAGATCCGTCAGGCGGACAAAGAAGCCGAAACCGGTAACGCTGGCGATGATGCCAGTAAAGGTATTACCGACCTGATCCTGCATAAAGTCGCATTTCAGCCAGTCGGCAACATCGCGTGTCGCTTCATCAGCGCGGCGTTCAGCCATAGAACAATGCTGACCCAGTTGCAGCATCTCTTCCATGTCATAGTGCCAGCCACCCGATTCGGTGCTGTTGCCTTTGTGACCCTGCTCTTTTGCCAGCAAATATTTAATTGCACGGTGTAACAGCAAATCCGGGTAACGACGAATCGGCGAGGTAAAGTGCGCATAGGATTGCAGCGCCAGGCCAAAGTGACCACGGTTTTCTGGATCGTACACCGCCTGTTTCATGGAACGCAGCAGCATCGTTTGCAGCATTTCATGATCCGGTCGATCGGCAATCGAGTTCAGTAATTCTGCGTAATCACGCGGTTCTGGTTTCTGCCCGCCAGGCAATTCCAGACCCAGTTCGGCCAGCACAGAACGGAACGCGGTGATGGCGTCGTTGCTTGGACGATCGTGATCGCGGAACAAAGATGGCTCGTTGTTCTTCTCAACAAAGCGCGCCGCCGCGATATTCGCGAGGATCATGCACTCTTCGATAAGTTTGTGCGCATCATTACGAACGGTTTGTTCAACACGTTCAATGCGGCGCTCGGCGTTGAAGATAAACTTCGCTTCTTCGCTTTCAAACGAGATACCACCGCGCTGCGCACGAGAAACATCCAGCACTTTGTAGAGGTTATGCAGCTCTTCGATGTGCTTAACCAACGGCGCGTACTGCTCGCGCAGTTCCTGATCACCTTGCAACATGTGCCACACTTTGGTGTAGGTCAGACGCGCATGGGAACTCATTACCGCTTCGTAGAATTTAGAGCCGGTCAGGCGGCCAGTCGAAGAGATGGTCATTTCACAGACCATACACAGACGGTCAACCTGCGGGTTCAGCGAGCACAAACCGTTGGACAGCACTTCCGGCAGCATCGGGATAACCTGCGATGGGAAGTAAACTGACGTACCACGGTTGCGAGCTTCTTTATCCAGCGCAGTTGGTGGGCGAACGTAATAGCTTACGTCGGCAATAGCGACATATAAACGCCAGCCGCCGCCACGTTTCTTCTCACAGAACACAGCATCATCGAAGTCACGCGCATCTTCACCATCGATGGTGACAAGCGGCAGGTCACGCAAATCCACGCGGCCAATTTTGGCTTCTTCCGGCACTTGTTCTTTCAGCGAAGCAACCTGAGCTTCCACTTCTGGCGGCCAGACATAAGGGATTTCATGGGTACGCAGGGCCATATCGACAGCCATGCCGGTGCCCATGTTGTCACCCAGCACTTCAACGATTTTACCCACCGCTTTGGTGCGGCGAGTTGGGCGTTGGGTGAGTTCAACCACCACCACAAAGCCCATGCGTGCGCCCATCACACCTTCTGGTGGGATAAGGATATCGAAGCTCAGACGGCTGTCGTCTGGCACCACAAAACTGATACCAGCATCGGTAAAGTAGCGGCCCACGATTTGCCCGGTTCTTGGCTCCAGCACGCGTACAATACGCGCTTCGCGACGGCCTTTACGGTCGGCACCCAGTGGTTGTGCCAGCACGATGTCGCCATGCATACACATTTTCATCTGTTCAGATGAAAGGTAGAGATCGTCTTTACGGCCTTCTACACGTAGGAAACCGAAGCCATCACGGTGGCCAATGACTTTGCCTTTTAGCAAATCGAGACGTTCTGGCAGGGCGTAACACTGGCGGCGGGTAAAGACCAACTGTCCATCGCGTTCCATGGCTCGCAAACGGCGACGCAGCGCTTCAAGTTGTTCTTCACCAGTAATATTCAGTTCTTCAGCCAGTTCGTCACGATTGGCTGGTTTTTCACGTTTGGAGAGATGAGCGAGAATAAACTCCCGGCTTGGGATCGGGTTTTCGTATTTTTCGGCTTCTCGTTCCTGAAAAGGATCTTTTGACATTGCGGTTCCTCCGTTGTCATTTGCTGAGGAAATCGTGATTTATTCCACCAGCAATAATTTGTAGAGCGGTTGGTTTTGGTCCACCAAATCGGCCAGGGTGTGCTTATCCAGCTCTGTAAGAAAGCTTTGCACCGCCTGGGCCAGTGCCTGTTTCAGACGACATGCGGGGGTGATATGACAAAACTCACTACTACAGTTCACCAAAGAAAGCGGTTCCAGCTCGCGCACCACATCACCGACACGGATAGATACCGCCGGCTTGCCGAGGCGAATGCCACCGTTTTTGCCGCGCACTGCCGTCACATAGCCTGCGCGACTGAGTTGATTGATGATTTTCACCATATGATTACGTGATACACCATACACTTCTGTTACCTCAGAAATGCTCGTCATCTTGCCTTCTGGCAAAGACGCCATGTAAATCAAAGCACGTAAACCGTAATCAGTAAAACTCGTTAACTGCACATCAACCTCTAGGGTGGGAGGGGAAACGCTTAATAGCTGTAAATACTATACCCTAAATAATTCGGGTTGCAGCCAGGCGGCCGGCTCAAGAATCCCCGGGAGCTTACTTAAGTAAGTGACTGGGGTGAGTGAGTGCAGCCAACGCCGCTGCAACGTGAAGTATGACGGGTATAGATTGATGATAAACCAGCCATATGGTTGCCAGCTAATTTATTTGACGGGGAAGGGTGATAAAACGGCAGGATAAAGCAGTTGGGGCGTGCTAAGCACACCCCATCACATCATTATGCGTCGAACGGATCGCGCAGAATCATGGTTTCAGAACGGTCCGGACCGGTAGAAATAATGTCTACTGGTACTTCAGTCAGTTCTTCAATGCGCTTGATGTAGTCCAGCGCTGCTTGCGGCAAACCACTACGCTCTTTCACGCCGAAGGTCGTTTCGGACCAGCCTGGCATGGTTTCGTAGATTGGCTCGATGCCTTCCCAGTCGTCAGCAGCCATTGGAGTGGTAGTCACTTCACGGCCATCTGGTAGACGGTAACCGACGCAGAGTTTAACTTCTTTCAAGCCGTCCAGTACGTCCAGCTTGGTCAGGCAGAAACCTGACAGGGAGTTGATCTGCACTGCGCGACGCACAGCAACGATATCCAACCAACCTGTACGACGACGACGACCGGTAGTTGCACCGAACTCATTACCTTGTTTGCACAGGAACTCGCCGATATCATCAAACAGTTCAGTTGGGAACGGACCTGCGCCAACGCGAGTAGAGTACGCTTTGATAATACCCAGAACGTAATCAACATAACGTGGACCAATGCCGGAACCTGTTGCCACGCCACCCGCGGTGGTGTTGGAAGAGGTCACGTACGGATAGGTACCGTGATCGATGTCCAGCAGCGTGCCTTGAGCACCTTCGAACATGATGAAGTCGCCGCGCTTACGTGCCTGATCCAGTAGATCGGACACATCAACTACCATACTGGTCAGAATGTCAGCAACTGCCATGACATCGTCCAGAACTTTCTGGTAATCAACCGCTTCAACTTTGTAGAAGTTAACCAGTTGGAAGTTATGGTATTCCAGAACTTCTTTCAGTTTGTCGGCAAAGGTGGCTTTGTCGAACAGGTCGCCAACGCGCAGGCCACGACGGGCCACTTTGTCTTCATACGCAGGTCCGATACCACGACCGGTTGTACCGATAGCTTTCGCGCCACGTGCTTTCTCACGAGCCACATCCAGCGCTACGTGATAATCAAGAATCAGCGGGCAAGCTTCAGATAACAGCAAGCGCTCACGTACCGGAATCCCACGGTCTTCCAGCTCTTTCATCTCTTTCATCAGTGCAGCAGGAGACAGCACAACGCCATTACCGATGATGCTGGTAACGTTATCACGCAGAATACCTGATGGAATAAGATGAAGAACGGTCTTTTCACCGTTGATTACGAGAGTATGGCCTGCGTTGTGACCGCCCTGGTAGCGCACAACATATTTAGCCCGTTCAGTCAGAAGATCTACGATCTTTCCTTTACCTTCGTCACCCCATTGGGTGCCCAGTACGACGACGTTGTTACCCATTTTTCAAAATCACCGTTTGCTTAAAAAAGGATTCTACCATCGGTTTCCTAGATGATCAGCCCTTTTAGTATACAAAATGGTAATCGTCCACCTCAATGCGGTTCAGCCAGCGGCTCGACTCAACATGTAGTAGATAACGATACCTGCAACCACTAGTCCGCCACCAAAACGACGAAGCGTATTGTCGGGAAGTTGTGTTAACGCGGCGATCATTCGGCGCCACATGCGTGGATAAAGCATCGGTCCGAGTCCTTCGAGCACCAAAACCAGCGCTAATGCCATCCAGATAGTCGAATTCATAATTCCCTCTAACACCAATAAAAAAAGAGCCGGTCAGACCGGCTCTTGATAAGTTTTTTGCGACTATTAACGTGTGCTATTCGCAGGTGTTTTCATGTAGCGGAAGAAATCGCTATCCGGGCTTAACACCATCACGTCCTGACCACTACTGAAGCTTGCTTCATAAGCACGCAGGCTACGAATGAATGCATAGAAGTCTGGATCCTGGCTGAATGCATCAGCAAACAGTTTGGCAGCTTCTGCATCACCTTCACCACGGCTAATACGGCCCTGACGCTCGGCTTCTGCCAGAGTACGAGTCACTTCGTAGTCGGCGGTAGCACGCAGCTTCTCAGCTTCTTCCTGACCTTGTGAACGGTGACGACGAGCAACAGCTTCACGTTCGGCACGCATACGGTTGTAGATGGCTTCAGAAACCTCAGCAGGCAGGTTGATCTGCTTGATACGCACATCGACCACTTCGATACCCAGCGCCGCCATACTGTTCGGGTTAACCACTGGTACTTTACCTTTGGTTTCCGCAGTGACACGCGCAGCAGCAGAGGCAATTGCATCATCCGCAGCAGGTGTAGCCACTTCATCGTCAGTACCCGCGGTACCTGAGTTCAGCGCATCACGCACATCCAGAGTCAGACGGCCACGAGAATCGGTCACGATGTCTTTCACATCAAGACGACCAATTTCAGAACGCAGACGGTCACTGAATTTACGTTTTAACAGCACTTCTGCCTGAGAAACGTCACCACCGCCTGTTGCCAGGTAGTAGCGGCTGAAATCACTGATACGCCATTTGATATAGGAATCGACGATCAGGTCTTTCTTCTCTTTGGTCACAAAGCGATCGGCCTGGTTATCCATGGTCTGAATACGCGCATCAAGCGTTTTAACCGACTCGATAAACGGTACTTTGAAATGCAGACCTGGTTCGTAGACCACCGGCTTGTTTTCATCATCACGCAACACTTTACCGAAGCGTAACGTAATCCCGCGCTCGCCTTCCTGTACCACGAAGACCGAGGTAAACAGCACAACCAGCACGATGATAATTAAAGCAATGACTGACTTACGCATCGTTATTCACTCCCTACGCGCTGGTTATCAGTGCGCTGCGCGTTCACGCGGCGCTGATCCATGATATCGCCCCGGCTTGACGAGGACTGTGTGCTGGCGCTACCGCTGCTTGAACTTGATGCAGGTGGCAGACGCAACAAGTTGTTCGCCCCTGTGTTATCAGTCTTTGCCGCTGGCTGTGAGCCACCTTTGAGCATCTGATCCAGAGGCAGAACCATCAGGTTGCCACCTTTGTCGTTAACCAGAACTTTACGGGTATGGCTAAGCACTTTTTCCATGGTTTCGATATACAGACGCTCCCGGGTAATTTCCGGTGCAGCTTTGTATTCCGGCAACATTTTGGCGAAGCGAGCCACTTCACCCTGCGCTTCTAACACGGTCTGTGTTTTATAAGCACGCGCTTCTTCAAGAATACGCTGCGCCTGACCGTTAGCACGCGGCTGAACTTCGTTGGTATACGCTTCTGCTTCACGGATATATTGCTGTTCGTTTTCACGCGCGGAAATCGCATCATCAAACGCAGCCTTCACCTCTTCCGGCGGACGAGCAGCCTGGAAGTTGACGTCCAGCAAGGTGATACCCATGTTGTAAGGACGAATGGTTTCTTCCAGTTCGCGCTGCGTATCATTACGAATAATGGTACGACCCTCGGTGAGGATTTTATCCATGGTGTATTTACCAATAACACCACGCAGTGCGCTGTCGGTTGCCTGACGCAGGCTATCGTCCGCGCTGGTTACGCTAAACAGATAACGACGCGGATCGGTAACACGGTACTGCACGTTCATTTCAACGCGAACCACGTTCTCGTCGGAAGTCAGCATCACACCTGACGCAGCCAATTCACGTACCGCTTCCACGTTTACCGCTCGGACGCTATCAATGAATGTCGGTTTCCAGTTCAGGCCCGGCTCAACCAAATGGCTGAATTGACCAAAACGCGTTACTACACCACGTTCAGCTTCTTTGATGGTATAGAACCCGGTTGCAGCCCAAATAACGACAGCGACGGCGGCAACGATACCGACCATACGACCACCGATGTGCGGACGCGGAAGCTGTGAAGAACCGCCACCGGAACCACTGCCACCACTTTTACCGCCGCCCAGGCCACCCAGTTTTTTGCTTAATTTACGGAAGATATCATCCAGATCAGGTGGACCCTGATCCCGCCCTCCTTTGTTACCCCCAGAGTCGCCGCCAGGTTTGCTGCTTCCCCACGGGTCGCGGTCCTGTCCGTTATTACCGGGCTGATTCCACGCCATGTTTATGCTCCATATTTGTTGTGCGGTGATATCCCCCGAAGGGGAAAAAGTCTTCAGGACATTCCCTTGACTGGCTAGACAATATAGTCAGCGAGTGCCGGTTCTTGTTTACAGAGGCGACGCCAGTCAACAATAGGCATACGAATTTGTAAGCCAACACTGCCGTCTTCCTCCATCCACTCTTTTTCTATTGCCTGAAGCTGATAAAACCGGCTCCGAAGTCGCCCAGCCTGGGGGGGCAAGCACAACGTATGCTGTGCAATTTCACCAGATAAACGCTCTGTCAAAGCCTGGAAAAGCAGTGGAATACCGTCACCGGTCTGGGCAGAAAGCCAGACCCGAATCGGCATATTTTCATCATCTCTGTCGATACGCGGAACAAAATCTTCCAACATATCTATCTTATTCATCACCATCAGCGTAGGAATTTCATTAGCCTCAATCTCTTCGAGAACGGTATCAACCGCGGCAATGTTTTCCTCGATCCTCAGGTCACTTGCGTCAATCACATGTAATAACAGTGTCGCCTGACGTGTTTCCTGCAAGGTCGCTTTAAACGCTGCCACCAAATCGTGTGGCAAGTGACGAATAAAACCTACTGTGTCGGCCAATATTGTTTCACCGACATCCGCGACGTTAATACGGCGCAATGTAGGATCCAGTGTGGCAAACAACTGATCTGCGGCATAAACGTCAGCCGCTGTTATTTGGTTAAACAGGGTGGATTTACCGGCGTTGGTGTAGCCCACCAGAGAAACGGTTGGGATATCAGCCTTGGCACGCGATCGCCGACCTTGCTCACGTTGTTTTTCAACTCGTTCTAAGCGATTAAGGATCAGCATAATCCGGTTGCGCAGTAAACGGCGGTCGGTTTCGAGCTGAGTTTCCCCAGGGCCTCGCGAACCTATCCCCCCTCCCTGACGCTCAAGGTGGGTCCAGCCGCGCACAAGGCGAGTTGCCATGTGACGTAACTGAGCCAGTTCAACCTGCAACTTACCTTCATGGGTACGCGCACGTTGAGCAAAAATATCTAAAATCAGGCCGGTTCTGTCGACGACGCGACATTCACACAGCGCTTCGAGGTTACGCTCCTGGGCTGGAGACAACGCGTGATCAAATAAAATGACCGATGCCCCAGTGGCTTTCACTGCATCGGCAATTTCAATTGCCTTACCTTCACCAACAAAATACTTCGGGTGAGGAGCTTTACGGCTACCAGTAACCACCTGCAATGCTTCGACACCGGCTGAAGAGACCAGAGATTCAAATTCCTCTAGATCTTCCTTGTCTTTGTCTTGCGTAAAATAGATGTGTACCAGCACCGCCTGCTCACCGGCATCATAACGGTCAAACAAGCGTATAACCTCTCAAAAAGACCAGCGGGGAACCCAGCATCCCTGGTTCCCCGGCTTGGAAAAACAACGTTACGCCTTATTCAGCGTCTTCGTTGTCTTGTTGTGGCGCAGAACCTTGCGCACTTCCACCATGGTGGTAGCTGCCAGAACCGCTAGTACCGGTGTTATTGCTGTGATGAGATACCGGACGAGACGGAACAACAGTAGAAATCGCGTGCTTATAGACCATCTGGCTAACCGTGTTTTTCAACAGGATTACAAACTGATCAAAAGACTCAATCTGACCTTGCAGCTTAATACCATTCACCAAATAAATAGAAACTGGAACACGTTCGCGACGCAGTGCGTTCAAGAACGGATCTTGTAATGATTGCCCCTTAGCCATTCTATCTTTTCCTTATATGCTTGTTGTTTGTAACTCAAGAACCCTGAGGCTCTGAAAAACTGCGTAAAATATTGCGCACCATAACGATTCAATTGTACACATTCATTGGTGCTTCGCACTAACAACCTGTAGTACATCGTTGTAAGATTGAGACGGATTCTCACTGTCTAACCAGTGAACACCCTCCCAACCTCGCAACCAGGTCATCTGGCGCTTAGCCAATTGTCTCGTCGCGCAAATACCACGATAAACCATTTCATCATGTGAAATTTCCCCTGCCAGATAAGACCACATCTGCCGGTATCCCACACAACGAATGGAAGGCATGTCCGTATGCAAATCACTACGGGCAAAAAGAGCCCGCACTTCAGCTTCAAATCCAGAAGCTAACATCTGATGAAAACGCTGCTCAATTCTTTGATGGAGCAGTTCACGGCTCGCCGGGGCGATGGCGAACTGATGCACCTGGTAAGGCAGAGCTTCTCCTGACGTTTCCGTCAGTTCCGTTAAAGTTTTACCCGAAATGAAAAAAACTTCCAGTGCACGGGAAAGCCTTTGTGGATCATTTGGATGAATACGTGCAGCGGCGACAGGATCAACCTGTGCTAACTCACGATGCAACGCTTCCCATCCTTGCTCTGCAGCCTGTTTTTCTATCCGTTCCCGTACTTGCGGGTCAGCGGATGGTAAAGGAGACAAACCCTCTAACAATGCCTTGAAGTAGAGCATTGTTCCCCCGACTAACAAGGGAATACGCCCTGCCGCGGTAATTTCAGCCATTTCAGCCAACGCATCACGCCGGAAATCAGCGGCGGAATAGGATTGTGCCGGGTCGAGAATATCAAGTAACCGGTGCGGAGCCTGGGCCAGTTCTTCAGCCGTTGGCTTCGCGGTACCAATGTCCATCCCTTGATAGATAAGGGCCGAATCAACGCTTATCAACTCTACCGGCAACGTTTTACGCAAATTAATGGCTAACGCTGTCTTACCTGAGGCCGTCGGCCCCATCAAAAAAATTGCCTGTGGCAGGCTTTGCTTAACTTCAGTCATGTTTCAGGGCGTTCATCGCCATATGTAAATCAACAGGTTGTAACAAACCGCCAGGTGGTAATTTCACCAGCTGCGGACAAAGACGCTCCACATCAGCCAGCAGGGCAATCGCCTGCGCCTGATTCCATTGTTCATGATTACCGTCCATTTGACGAGCAAACCATTGAGCAATCTGTGTTGCATTCACCTCTGTCTGTCGCGCCAGGTATCCTGGCAGTTCGTGAATCAAGATTTGTAAATTTTGTTTACGCAAAGGTAAAGGTACAGAGCGAATTGTTATCTGACGCGACTCAATGGCGAATTCAATGCCCATTTCCAGTAAAAGCGGCTGATTTTTAATCAGAACGTCCTGTTCTTCTTTGGTGACTTTCAAACGAATGGGGATCAGCAGCGGTTGAGCACGTGCCCCTTCGGAGCCTGGCACTAACTGCGCCATTTTCAACCACCGTTCAGCCACGCTTAAGGAAAGCAGCATGATTTTGCCGTCACGCTCGAGCAATGCGATATCCGGATTGATGACGGTCAGCACGCGCCCAAAACTTTGTGCGTGACCGTCTAAAGCCTCGTAAAGCTCAGACTCAGGTTCAGCAACTCGATGTTTTGAGGCTACGGATGTCGATGTATTTAGCAATTCACGATACACCGCCCCTTCTTTCTTCTGAAAACCAGGTGCCGCATGCGGCCATAAAGGCGCACTGCCTTTACTCGCACTTCCTTCACTATAGCCACCAGAAACCGGGGCCGTATTACGAGGTGTTGATTCGCGAGGTATTGATTCGCGAGAAGCTGTGGGAGCAGCAGGCGTGGCAAACTGGTTACGCCCGGATGCCACGCGGTTTTCCGGCTGCCAGCGCGGTTGCGGTTCTTCCGCCGTTTCTTCCAGCGGCAGGCGATTTTCACTTTGCTGTTGCAGCACGCTCAACACGCCCTGGTAGATAAAATCATGCACCAGACGCGACTGATGAAAACGCACTTCATGTTTTGCAGGATGTACATTCACATCCACTTGATGCGGGTCGATTTCCAGGTACAGCACAAACGCCGGTTGCTGGTCGGCACCGAGTTTGTCTTCACAGGCCTGGCGGATAGCGTGATTGATCAGGCGGTCGCGCATCATGCGGCCATTCACATAGCAATATTGAATCTCTGCCAGAGCGGAAGTCGTCGCCGTGGGTTCAGCCACCCAGCCGCGTAATGCCAGGTCACCATGCTGCCATTCAATGGCCAGCGCTTGTTCGAGGAAAGCCGTGCCGCAAATCGAGCCAAGGCGGCGTTCGCGAGGAGCACCCTCCGCCACCGCGCGGTACTGACGAATCACCTTGCCGTTATGGGTGAGGTTTATCGATACATCAAAACGCGCCAGCGCAATACGTCTGACTATCTCATCAATATGATTAAATTCGGTTTTTTCGGTACGCATGAACTTGCGACGTGCGGGCGTGTTGTAGAACAAATCCAACACCTCAAGCGTGGTTCCGACTGGATGTGCCGCAGGTTTTACCGTCACATCCTGTTCACGCCCTTCGGCATAGGCTTGCCACGCTTCGCTTTGCTCGGCGGTACGCGAGGTTAACGTCAGTCGTGCGACCGAGCTAATACTCGCAAGCGCTTCACCACGAAACCCGAGGCTAATAATGGCCTCAAGGTCATCAAGTGTGGCGATTTTACTGGTCGCATGACGAGCCAGGGCTAATGCCAGCTCATCTTTTTTGATACCGCAGCCGTTATCACGAATACGAATGAGCTTGGCGCCACCGCGTTCAATATCAATATCAATACGCGTGGCACCTGCATCAAGACTGTTCTCAACCAGTTCTTTCACCACCGATGCGGGGCGCTCTACCACTTCGCCAGCAGCAATCTGGTTGGCAAGTTGCGGCGGCAGAACCTGAATCGGCATGAAATCTCCTTATTGAGTCATCGCGACGGGATCAATACCCGCAGCTTGCGAGCGTGCAGTTTGACCAGTTGGGGGCGCGGATTGCAACGGATGCGTCAGGAAATAATCCCTAAGCCCTTGATAAATAGCCTGTGCAATTTTTTGCTGGTAGTCATCGCTATCGAGCAGGCGCTCTTCCGAGTTGTTGCTGATAAACCCGGTTTCCACTAACACCGAAGGAATATCCGGCGAACGCAATACGCCAAGGCTTGCGTGTTCCGGGCGACGTTTGTGCAACGAGCCTACGCGCTGCATTTGCGCCAGCACTTTTGTTGCCACATCATACCCGACACGCTGGGAATGGCCGAACTGCAAATCCAGAACCGCTTGGCTTAAATACGGGTCAGCCTGGCTATTGGCCAGCACATCACCCGCCCCGCCCAACAACTCCGATTGTTTCTCGTGCTGTTCGAGCCAGCCTGCCATTTCACTGTTCGCGCGACGATTCGACAGCACCCAAACGGAGGCGCCCGTCGCATCGCGATTAGGCGCGGCATCAGCATGAATAGACACCAGAATATTGGCATTCTGTTTACGTGCGACGTCTGAACGCCCCATCACCGAAATAAAATAATCACCATCTCGGGTCAGCACGCCTTTAAACATCGGGTCGTCATTTAGCAATGAGCGAAGTTTGCGGGCAATCGAAATAGTGACGTTTTTCTCTTTCGTGCCACCAGGGCCAATTGCCCCCGGATCCTGCCCACCGTGCCCCGCATCAATAGCCACAACGACGGTATCGGATTGAGTCGTGGTGCGCTGAGTCCGTGCAGGGTGCATCGCCGTATTAGAGCTGATGGCTCCCGTCACGGTCTGCGGATTAAAGGGATTTTTTGCCGGCTCGGTTGAACGGGTGACGGGTGGCGCTTCAACACGTTTAGCCACAACCGGAGGTGGTGGTGGCGGAGGCGGAGCATCGGCGTTGATCGTAAACACTACCGTGTAATTAGAACCATTTTGCTGTTTTACAGCGCGAGTTTTGCCAGGCTCAGTGAGATCAACCACCAGGCGTAAAGAATCGCTGTCTTTTGGTTGCCCTGAACGAATGCTTTTCACCAGGTTATTGCCACTGAACAACAGCGGTAAACCTCGGATCACACCCGTTTGTTTGATATCCAGAGCGACGCTTTTCTTATCATCCTGAGAAAAAGCATATTCAGGATCGCCAATAAAACTAAACGTGATCCGCGCCTGAGAATCGCCGTTCGATACCTGAATATCCGCTAAACTGGCCGCGCTTGCTTGTGCCGCCAGCACCAATAAACACAACGCCATCCACACACTTTTCACGCGATAGATCATCCCGTCATCCTTGTTATTTGGCCAACCGCGCCAGTAACGACTCACCAGATGAGGAAACTGCTTTCAGGCACGCTTCGCGCCCTTCGGCCTGGTAACTTAGGTGGATTTCGACATCCGGTTCTGGAAGCACACCCTGACCTTTTTGCGGCCATTCCACCAGACTGATTGCGTCATTGGTGAAATAGTCACGAATTCCCATAAACTCGAGTTCTTCTGGATCGGCAAGACGATATAGATCAAAGTGATACACCATCAAATCACCGAGTTCATACGGTTCTACCAACGTATATGTTGGGCTTTTCACGTTCCCTTTATGACCCAGCGCTTGCACAAAACCACGGCTAAACGTCGTTTTCCCCGCGCCAAGATCACCATACAGATGAATAACGGTGGCACCGATGCAGGCTTCTGCCAGGCGTGCGCCCAGTTCTAAGGTCGCGGCTTCATCAGGTAATGCGATAACTCGATTAATCATTTTTTTGGCTATTCAAATCCGGGTTAACAAAAGGGTACAACGTCGATAATAAATCGGTCGCTAACATGCCACGTGTACCAAAGCGATGAGCCAGCACATCAGCGGCAGCGCCATGAGCCACGCATCCGGCACAGGCTGCATCATACGGGGTTAACTTCTGTGCCAGCAATGCTCCGATGATTCCGGAGAGCACATCCCCCATGCCGCCGCTGCCCATACCTGCATTACCAACATCAACAATGGCGCATTCACCACACTGACTGGCAACAACCGTACCGACACCTTTTAAGACCACAATTCCGCCATAACGTTTTACCAGGCGGTCTGCGGCAAGTAAGCGGTCACTCTCAATTTGTGACACGGCGCAATTTAGTAGCCGCGCAGCCTCGCCAGGATGTGGTGTAATCACGCGATTCTGACGTTTATCGGGATTGATTGCCAGAAGGTTCAGCGCATCTGCATCCCACAGCATCGGTTTACGGCTGTTCTCTACTTTTTGTAAGGCTTTTTTGCCCCACTCTTGCTGCCCTAATCCTGGGCCAATCACTATCACATCGGCCCACTCAAGACTTTCATCAAGCGTTTGTGAAGTCAGTTCCTGAACCATTAACTCGGGCCGCGCGGTCAGCAACGGTGCGATATTTTCAGAGCGAGTCAAAACCCTGACCAACCCCGCTCCAGCCCGCAAAGCCGCTTCGCCCGTCATACGAATCGCCCCCGCCGTGCCGTGGTCGCCGCCTATTATCACCAGTCGCCCGTTATCGCCTTTGTGCGAGGTGGGCTTGCGTGGCGTTAACCAGCCCGCTAACTGTGCGCTATCCACGCGAGTTATCGGCGCAGTCTGCCCATTCAGCCAGGTTTCAAGGCCAAGCGCATCAAAGTGCAGTTCACCCACCACATCGCGCGCTTTTCCGGTCAGAAGACCAGGCTTAAGGGCAATAAACGTAATGGTGTGCGAAGCGTTTATCACCGCACCGGGAATGGCGCCCGTTTCTGCGAGCAAGCCCGAAGGAATATCCAAGGCAATCACAGGAGCAGAATGGTGATTACATTTTTCAATAAGCTGCGCGGCATTATCTCGTGGCGCGTGCGCAAACCCGGTACCCAGAATGCCATCGATGACCAGGTCGATATCATCAGGCCATAAATGCTCCGGCGCATGAATAAGCCCTGCGGCATCCAGCCAGGCATCACGCGCGTACGCCGCCTCCTGCGGCAATGGCTTCTCACTTTCCAGCGCCAGAAGTGTAACGCGCACACCCGCAGCCTGAGCAAGGCGTGCTAATACATAACCATCGCCGCCGTTATTGCCGTGTCCACATGCGACCAGCCAGTGTTGGCTTTGCGGATAAAGTTCGCGGGCAAGGTTAAATGCCGCAGCGCCTGCTCGTTGCATCAATTCATAGAGCGTTAACCCTAATTCATCCGCCGCCTGCTTTTCAGCGGTGCGCAACCAGTCTGCTGACCAGACTGAATGTGGTATACTTTTGGCGGTTATTTTTAGGCTCAGGTCCGTCATGTCACAGCCCCTCGATCTCAATCAGTTAGCGCAAAATATCAAACAGTGGGGAATCGAACTCGGCTTCCAGCAAGTGGGGATTACCGATACCGATCTCTCCGCCAGTGAACCCGCGCTTCAGTTGTGGCTGGATAAACAATACCACGGCGAGATGGACTGGATGGCTCGTCACGGCATGATGCGCGCCCGCCCTCACGAATTGCTGCCGGGGACATTACGCGTAATTAGCGTGCGAATGAACTATCTCCCGGCAAACGCGGCCTTTGCCTCGACGCTCAAGAACCCCAAAATCGGTTACATCAGCCGTTACGCCCTCGGACGTGATTACCATAAACTGCTGCGCAATCGACTCAAAAAACTGGGTGAAATGATCCAGTCCCATTGTTCCACGCTGAATTTTAGACCTTTTGTGGATTCAGCGCCGATTCTTGAGCGCCCATTAGCGGATAAAGCAGGCCTGGGATGGACAGGTAAGCACTCACTTATCCTGAATCAGGAAGCAGGATCGTTCTTTTTCCTCGGTGAGCTATTAGTCGATATTCCATTACCCATAGATAAGCCAGTCGAGGAAAAATGCGGGCGCTGCGTGGCTTGCATGACGATTTGCCCGACCGGCGCGATAGTTGAACCGTACACGGTCGACGCGCGGCGTTGCATTTCCTATCTCACTATTGAGCTTGAAGGCGCAATCCCCGAAGAATTCAGACCGCTAATCGGAAACCGAATTTACGGCTGCGACGATTGCCAGCTGATTTGCCCGTGGAATCGCTTCTCACAATTGACCGGGGAAGATGACTTTAGCCCGCGTCGCGCCTTGCATGCTCCGCCGCTGATTGAACTGTTTGCCTGGAGTGAAGAATATTTCCTGCGCGTGACTGAAGGTTCAGCGATTCGCCGCATCGGTCATTTACGCTGGCTGCGAAATATTGCAGTCGCATTAGGAAATGCCCCCTGGGAAGAAGTGATTCTGGAAGCATTGCAACAGCGAAAAGGTGAGCACCCACTTCTTGATGAGCATATTGACTGGGCGATTGCGCAACAATTAAGCAAACGGAGCGCTAACGCAACTGAGGTTCAGTTACCGCAAAAGCAGCGTCTGGTTCGGGTCATTGAAAAGGGGTTAAAACGGGATGCGTGAAATGTCCACAGGATGTGAATAAAAATTTGAAAGCCTTGTCCCACAAGCGATGTAAAATCTGCAAGCGATCGAGTTAACATTTTTAAACATTATAAAAATGAGTTAAATCAACAAGTTAACCTAAAGGTGTAAAAGTTAATAAATAATTAGCGATCGAAGGGAATAAACGTAAGCTGTGGATAAGTCTGTTTACAATAGTTTTGGAGGAGCGTAAAAACCACCACCGACGCGACTTAGCGTTGTGGATAATTTGTACTGAAGATTAGAATTTGGAGCGGGAAACGAGACTCGAACTCGCGACCCCGACCTTGGCAAGGTCGTGCTCTACCAACTGAGCTATTCCCGCTTGGGTGGTGCTGGCTTTAAAAGCCAAATCAAATTTGGAGCGGGAAACGAGACTCGAACTCGCGACCCCGACCTTGGCAAGGTCGTGCTCTACCAACTGAGCTATTCCCGCATATTCTTCGTCTTTCAAGCTGATGCTTAAAAGCCATCGAATTTGGTGGTACTGCTGTAATCAAATTTGGAGCGGGAAACGAGACTCGAACTCGCGACCCCGACCTTGGCAAGGTCGTGCTCTACCAACTGAGCTATTCCCGCTCTGTGTAACGCTGCAAATTCTGCATCGGTACGGGAGGCGCATTATACGAGAAATCGTTTTAGTCGCAAGCCCTTCAAAAGGTTTTTTTCACAAAATTAGTTTGAATGGTGATTTAAACGTCAAAATGATTAATTTCTCAGCGAAGGAGGAGTTTAGCTCCTCCCGAACGCCTGTCAAAGCTTAATAAAATTCTCACGGTAGAACGCAAGCTCTGCCACAGACTCACGAATATCATCCATTGCCTGGTGCGTACCCTGCTTTTTGAAGTCAGCGAGAATTTCAGGTTTCCAACGACGCGCCAGCTCTTTCAGCGTGCTGACATCCAGATAACGATAGTGGAAGTACTCTTCCAGCTCTGGCATGTACTTAAACAAGAAACGGCGATCCTGGCCGATACTGTTACCGCAGATTGGCGAGCTATTCGCTGGCACCCATTGCTTCAGAAACTCAAGCGTTGCCAGTTCAGCCGCGCGATCGTCCAGCTGACTTGCTTTCACACGCTCAACCAGGCCGCTACCGGTATGAGTACGCACATTCCAGTCATCCATCAGCGCCAACTGTTCGTCAGACTGATGAACCGCAATCGTTGGCCCTTCGGCGAGGATATTCAAATTGGCATCAGTAACCAGCGTGGCAATTTCAATTATGCGATCCCGCTCGGGGTCCAGGCCGGTCATTTCTAAATCAATCCAAATCAGATTGTTTTCATTTCCACTCATGCTATTTTCCACCCTTCTTGTGCGTAGCCCACCGTTGTCGATGGGTTAATTCGTATAAAATAGTGTGTATCATAGAGGTTTTGCCCATCACGGGCGACCAGGAGCCAGTAAGATTGAGCAAAAATAAACTCTCCAAAGGACAGCAGCGCCGGGTTTCAGCAAACCACCAGCGTCGGCTTAAACAGACTGTGGAGAAAGCCGATCCTGACGACTCTCAGTTTGGTGAACCACGCGATGGTCGCGTCATTAGCCGTTTCGGCCAACATGCCGATGTCGAATCACCCGGTGGTGAAATTCACCGCTGCAATATCCGTCGTACCATTCGTTCGCTGGTAACAGGCGACAACGTAGTCTGGCGCCCGGCTAAAGAAGCGGCGGCAGGTGTCACGATTAAAGGCATTGTGGATGCAGTACACGAGCGCACCACCGTTCTGACACGCCCTGATTTCTATGACGGCGTAAAACCCATTGCCGCTAACATTGATCAGATAATTGTGGTTTCCGCCATTTTGCCTGAGCTGTCGCTAAACATTATCGACCGTTATCTGGTGGCGTGCGGAACCCTCGACGTCGAACCACTGTTGGTATTGAACAAAACCGACCTGCTGGACGAAGCAGGCCTGGCGTTCGTCAACGAACAAATGGATATCTACCGCAAGATTGGTTATCGCGTTCTGTTCGTGTCCAGCCACAAAGTTGAAGGTCTGAAAGAGCTTGAAGAAGCATTGATTGGCCGCGTCAGTATTTTTGCCGGGCAATCAGGCGTGGGCAAATCTAGCCTGCTGAACAACCTTCTCGGCTTTAAAGAAGTCCAGATTCTGGTTAATGACGTTTCTGATAACTCAGGTTTAGGCCAGCACACGACGACCGCTTCGCGTCTTTACCACTTCCCTGGCGGCGGAGATGTTATCGACTCCCCAGGCGTGCGCGAATTTGGTCTCTGGCACTTAGAGCCGGATCAAGTCACTAATGGGTTTACTGAATTCCACGACTATTTAGGTCGTTGCAAATACCGTGACTGCAGCCACACCAACGATCCAGGCTGCGCGCTGCGCGAAGCCGTTGAGCGTGGGGAGATCGCTGAAACGCGTTTCGACAACTACCATCGCATACTGGAAAGTATGTCCGAGGTAAAATCGCGTAAAACCTTTTCCGATACTGACCGCTGACAATTAAGCTGGGCATCGCTAAAATCGCGCTCCTTTTTGTGTATGCCCGCTAAAATGGGTACTTAGCCAGGAGGCTATCTTGTTAGACAACTTTAAACTTTCGCTCCAGTACATCCTGCCTAAACTATGGCTGACCCGCCTGGCAGGCTGGGGTGCAAGCAAACGAGCTGGCTGGTTGACCAAACTGGTTATCGACCTGTTCGTCAAATACTACAAAGTCGACATGAAGGAAGCACAAAAGCCGGACACTGCCAGCTATCGCACCTTCAACGAATTCTTCGTCCGTCCACTGCGTGACGACGTGCGCCCGGTTAACACCGACCCAAGTGTACTGGTGATGCCAGCCGACGGCGTAGTGAGCCAGTTAGGCCCCATCGAAGAAGACAAAATCCTGCAAGCAAAAGGCCATAATTACAGCCTGGAAGCCCTGCTTGCCGGAAACTATTTAATGGCCGATCTGTTCCGTAACGGCAGCTTCGTGACCACTTACCTGTCGCCGCGTGATTACCACCGTGTTCACATGCCGTGTAACGGTATTTTGCGTGAAATGATTTACGTGCCGGGCGATTTGTTCTCCGTGAACCATTTAACCGCGCAAAACGTACCGAATCTGTTTGCCCGTAACGAACGTGTTATCTGCCTGTTCGATACTGAATTTGGCCCAATGGCGCAAATTCTGGTCGGCGCGACCATTGTTGGCAGCATCGAAACCGTCTGGGCTGGCACTATCACGCCACCGCGTGAAGGCGTGATCAAACGCTGGACGTGGCCTGCGGGTGAAAGCGAAGGCTCTGTAGCTCTGTTAAAAGGCCAGGAGATGGGTCGCTTTAAACTGGGTTCAACGGTGATTAACTTGTTCGCACCAGGCAAAGTGAACCTGGCCGAGCTGCTGCAAAACCTGTCTGTGACTAAGATTGGTGAACCGCTGGCCGTATCTACCGAACCTATGGGCGAACCGGAAGTGCCTGTCAGTGAGATTACTGAAGCAGAAGTTGCTGCCGATCAGGAAACCAAACCGGACGTTTAAATCTCCCTACCCCACAGTCCTTGCGACATCGCCGCAAGGGCTGATTCACCTATAGGTATTGACGTGCGCCTGATAATCACACTTCTGATGGCCTGGTGCCTAAGTCTTCCGGCGTATGCCGCCACCGCCCCCGACGCCAAACAAATCTCCCAGGAACTCGAACAAGCTAAGTCTGCAAAAGACAAACCTGGCAGTGCTGAAACCGTGGAGGCGCTTCAGGCAGCGCTCAACGCACTTGATGAACGAAAAGTCTCTCTCGAAAGAGCGACGCAATATCAGCAAGTTATAGATAACTTCCCCAAGCTCTCTGACACCTTGCGTCGGCAGATAAATAATCTGCGCGATGAACCGCAAAAAGTGCCAGAAACCATGAGCACCGATGCGTTAAACCAGGAAATCCTGCAAGTTAGCAGTCAGTTGCTGGATAAAAGCCGCCTTGCACAGCAAGAACAGGAACGCACCCGGGAAATCACCGACTCACTCAGCCAACTGCCGCAGCAGCAAACCGATGCCCGCCGTCAGTTAAACGAGGTTGAACGGCGGATGGGCACGCAAACCGCCACCAGCACGCCGTTATCGCAGGCACAGAATCTCTCTTTGCAGGCTGAATCTTCACGTCTGAAAGCCCTGGTCGATGAACTGGAACTGGCGCAGCTTTCCGCCAGTAACCGCCAGGAACTTTCTCGCCTGCGGGCTGAACTTGCTCAAAAGCAGAGCACGCAACTGGATGCTTATCTGCAAGCGTTGCGTAACCAATTGAATAATCAGCGTCAGCGTGAAGCAGAACAAGCGCTGGAAAGCACCGAACTGCTGGCTGAAAGCAGCGCAAATTTACCGCCGGACATTGTTGCCCAGTTCAAAAATAACCGGGAGCTGTCTCAGGCGTTGAATCAACAGGCTCAGCGCATGGATTTAGTGGCCTCCCAGCAGCGCCAGGCGAGCAGTCAGACGTTGCAGGTGCGTCAGGCGCTCAACACGCTGCGTGAACAGTCACAATGGCTTGGGGTCTCTAACGTGCTGGGAGAAGCATTACGTGCCCAGGTGGCTCGTTTGCCGGAGATGCCAAAGCCGCAGCAGGTGGATACCGAACTGGGCCAGTTGCGTGTTCAGCGGTTGCATTACGAAGATCTGCTAAGCAAACACCAGCAACTGCGCCAGATTCGTCAACTCGATGGTCAGCCGCTCACCACCGAGCAAAATCGCATTCTGGAAGCGCAGTTACGTACCCAACGCGAGCTGCTCAACTCCCTCCTACAAGGGGGCGATAACCTCATTCTCGAGCTAACCAAACTGAAAGTGGCCAACAGCCAACTGGAAGATGCGCTCAAAGAGGTGAACGAAGCGACGCACCGTTATCTGTTCTGGACATCAGACGTCAGCCCAATAGGCTTCAGTTGGCCGGTTGAGATCGTGCAAGATTTGCGCCGGCTGGTCTCGATGGACACCTTCAGCCAGCTTGGCAGCGCCACCGTCATGATGCTGACCAGCAAAGAGACGCTGCTGCCGCTGTTTGCCGCATTGATCCTGGTAGGCTTCAGTATCAGCTCGCGCCGCCACTTTACGGCTTTCCTTGAGCGCTCCAGCGCCAAAGTGGGGAAAGTGACGCAGGATCATTTCAGTTTAACGCTGCGCACCGTGTTCTGGTCGATTCTGGTGGCATTGCCGTTGCCGGTGCTTTGGGCAACGCTTGGTTTCGGGCTGCAAGCCGCCTGGCCATACCCGCTCGCGGTAGCGATTGGCGATGGCGTAACCGCCACGGTTCCGCTGCTTTGGGCGGTCATGATTTGCGCGACGTTCGCCCGTTCAAACGGTTTGTTCATCGTGCATTTCGGCTGGCCGCCGCAACGTGTTGCTCGCGCCATGCGTTATTACCTGATGAGCATCGGGCTAATCGTGCCGCTAATTATGGCATTGATTATGTTCGATAATCTCAGTGACCGGGAGTTCTCCGGTTCGCTTGGGCGGCTGTGCTTTATTTTGATTTGCGGTGCAATGGCCCTGGTCACGTTAAGCCTGAAACGGGCAGGAATTCCACTGTATCTTGATAAGCAGGGCAACAGCGAAAACATTGCCAACACGATATTATGGAACTTGTTGCTGGCGGCTCCATTGCTGGCTATTTTGGCCGCTGTGGTGGGTTATCTGGCAACCGCGCAAGCACTGCTGGCAAGGCTTGAAACCTCGGTCGCCATCTGGTTCTTGTTACTGGTGGTTTATCATATCTTCCGTCGCTGGATGCTCATTCAGCGCCGCCGCCTGGCATTCGATCGCGCCAAACATCGTCGTGCGGAAATACTCGCCCAACGTGCTCGTGGCGAAGAAGAACCCGCTCACAGCCACAGCACTGAAGGTTCGGCAGAAACTATCGAAGAGCCAGAAATCGATCTGGATACTATCAGCGTGCAGTCTCTGCGCCTGGTGCGTTCGATTCTGATGCTGATTGCGCTGCTGTCGGTCATCGTGCTCTGGTCGGAAATCCATTCTGCATTTGGCTTCCTTGAGAACATCACGTTGTGGGATGTCACCTCAACGGTACAAGGTGTAGAAAGCCTCGAGCCGATTACGCTCGGAGCGGTTCTGATAGCAATTCTGGTGTTGATTATCACCATGCAACTGGTGCGTAACCTCCCTGCTCTGCTTGAACTCGCACTCCTCCAGCACCTCGATTTAGCACCTGGCACCGGTTACGCCATCACGACTGTCACCAAATATCTGCTTTTATTGGTGGGGACATTGGTCGGCTTCTCGATGATTGGCATTGAGTGGTCGAAATTGCAGTGGCTGGTCGCAGCCCTTGGTGTTGGTTTAGGTTTTGGTTTGCAGGAGATTTTCGCCAACTTTATCTCGGGCCTGATCATTCTGTTCGAGAAACCGATCCGTATTGGCGACACCGTGACGATTCGCGATCTTACCGGCAGCGTCACTAAAATTAATACGCGAGCCACCACCATCAGCGACTGGGACCGCAAAGAAATCATCGTGCCGAATAAAGCGTTTATCACCGAGCAGTTTATCAACTGGTCGCTGTCGGATTCGGTAACGCGTGTGGTGCTAACTGTTCCAGCCCCGTCTGATGCAAACAGCGAGGAAGTCACGAAGGTGTTGTTGCAGGCAGCCGAGCGCTGTTCGTTGGTAATTGATAACCCTCCGCCAGAAGCATTCCTTGTGGACTTGCAGGCGGGTATTCAAATCTTTGAGTTGCGAATTTATGCCGCAGAGATGAACCACCGTATGCCGCTGCGCCATGAGATTCACCAGCTGATTCTGCAGGGCTTCCGCGAACACGGTATCGAACTGCCGTTCCCACCATTCCAGATGCGTCTGGATAGTCTGGGCGGGCAACGTAGCAGCAAGACGCTGACATCTTCAGGGAAAGCGGGCAGAACGCCGGGGAGTTTGTAAGTCAGAACGCCCTCATCCCAACCTTCTCCCCCAGGAGAAGGAGAAGTGCGATACATCCCCTCTCCCTCAGGGAGAGGCTCAGGGTGAGGGTGGATCTAAGCCCTGTCCACCGGGAACGCCAGCACGTCGGCCAGGCTTTCGGCCTTCAGCGCCAACATAATCAAGCGATCCACGCCTAGCGCAACACCAGAGCAATCAGGCAGCCCTGCTTTGAGTGCTTCGAGCAAATTCACGTCAATCGGCTGCTGCGGCAAACCGCGAGCGGCACGTTTGCGGTTCTCCTGCTCGAAACGCTGCTGCTGCTCACGCGCATCGGTTAATTCGTGGAAACCATTCGCCAGCTCAATACCTCGGAAATAGACCTCAAAGCGCTCTGCTACGCGATGGTCTTCGGTGCTGATCTGCGCCAGGGCGGCCTGGCTTGCCGGGAAGTGGTAAACAAACGTTGGTTTTTCTTTACCAATATGCGGCTCGACACCCATGCTGAAAAGCAGTTGTAGCAAGGTATCGCGGTCTTCTTCCTGGTCGGCAATGTTGCTTAAATCGAGTTTTTTCGCAACTTCACGCAACTGGGTTTTGTCCGCAGAAAGCGGGTCAATTTCCAGGTGGCGTTGGAAAGCCTGCTGATAAGAGAGCGTTTCTGCCGCATCAGTTTCCAGCACCTGTTGCAGTAAATCATCAACTTCATTCATCAAACGATACATGTCGTAGCAGGGGCGATACCACTCCAGCATAGTGAACTCTGGATTATGGTGACGGCCCATTTCTTCATTACGGAAACTGCGGCACAGCTGAAATACCGGGCCAATGCCCGCCGCCAACAGGCGTTTCATGTGGTATTCCGGGCTGGTCATCAGGTACAAATTCACGCCCTGAGCGTGGCCTGGGCCAACAAAACGGGTTTCAAACGGGAACAGATTGATATCCGTTACCGTAGCCTGACTCATGCACGGTGTTTCCACCTCCAGTACACCGCGATCGGCAAAAAAGCGCCGAATAACCGCCATGATCGCGGCGCGTTTCAACAGGTTGGGGATGGATGCGCTCGGCTGCCAGGTGGCCGTTTCGCTCATGGGGGAGTCTCCGTATTCATACAAGGCCGAGAAGTCTACCCGCAACGCATAGGCGAGACAAATTTTGCGCAGTAAATTTTCAACGTTGCTAAGGCCACGATGGCGCGAAGAATCCTGATTTCGTGACATAAATCATCACTACAATTAATTAATTGCTGAACTGAACAGCAAAAAAATCGAACACGTCAAATTTCCTTAAAAAGCCTGCGGCTATAATCCGCTACCTACAAAGGAGCAGGGAAAACCCTTTCGCTATAGCTGCCGCCGTATCGGTGAACTACCTTTGGTTAAATTAGCTATGCGAAATAACTAAAAATCTGGAGGAATGTCGTGCAAACCTTTCAAGCCGATCTTGCCATAATTGGCGCTGGCGGAGCGGGCTTACGAGCAGCCATCGCGGCGGCCCAGGCCAATCCACAAGCCAAAATCGCTCTGATCTCCAAAGTCTACCCAATGCGTAGCCACACCGTGGCCGCCGAAGGGGGTTCTGCTGCCGTTACGCAGGATCACGACAGCTTCGAATATCATTTTAACGACACCGTTTCCGGTGGCGACTGGCTGTGCGAGCAGGATGTGGTCGACTATTTCGTCCATAACTGCCCGACCGAAATGACGCAGCTTGAGCAATGGGGTTGCCCATGGAGTCGTCGCCCGGACGGTTCCGTCAACGTGCGCCGCTTCGGTGGCATGAAGATTGAACGCACCTGGTTTGCCGCGGATAAAACCGGCTTCCATATGCTTCACACCCTGTTCCAGACATCATTACAGTTCCCGCAAATCCAACGTTTTGACGAGCATTTCGTGCTCGACATTCTGGTTGATGACGGCGCTGCGCGTGGCCTGGTTGCCATGAATATGATGGAAGGCACGCTGGTACAAATCCGCGCTAATGCGGTCGTGATGGCAACCGGTGGTGCGGGTCGCGTTTATCGCTACAACACCAACGGCGGCATTGTGACCGGTGATGGTATGGGCATGGCACTCAGCCACGGCGTACCGCTGCGTGATATGGAATTTGTGCAGTATCACCCAACCGGCCTGCCAGGTTCCGGCATTCTGATGACGGAAGGCTGCCGTGGTGAAGGCGGTATTCTGGTCAACAAAGACGGCTATCGTTACCTGCAAGATTACGGCATGGGCCCAGAAACTCCGCTGGGCGAGCCGCGCAACAAATATATGGAACTCGGTCCGCGCGACAAAGTTTCTCAGGCCTTCTGGCACGAATGGCGTGCAGGTCGCACCGTTCCGACTCCGCGTGGCGATGTGGTTTATCTCGATTTACGTCATCTGGGCGAGAAAAAACTTCTCGAACGTCTGCCGTTTATCTGCGAACTGGCAAAAGCGTATGTTGGCGTCGACCCTGTAAAAGAGCCGATCCCCGTTCGCCCTACCGCGCACTACACCATGGGCGGTATCGAAACCGACAGCCAGTGCGAATCCCGCATTAAAGGCCTGTTCGCAGTTGGCGAATGTTCGTCTGTTGGTCTGCATGGCGCAAACCGTTTAGGTTCTAACTCACTGGCAGAACTGGTGGTGTTTGGTCGCCTGGCGGGTGAAGGCGCGATGCGTCGTGCAAACGAAGCATCGCCCGCCAATGACGCTGCATTGAATGCACAAGCCGCAGACGTAGAAACTCGCCTCAAGAAACTGGTTAATCAGGAAGGCTCTGAGAACTGGTCGAAGATTCGCGATGAAATGGGTCTGTCGATGGAAGAAGGTTGCGGCATTTACCGCACGCCAGAGCTGATGCAGAAAACCATTGATAAGCTGGCTGAGCTGCAAGAGCGCTTCAAACGCGTTCGCATTACTGACACTTCCAGCGTGTTTAATACGGATTTGCTGTACACCATCGAGTTGGGCCACGGCCTGAACGTTGCGGAATGTATGGCGCACTCAGCGATGGCACGTAAAGAATCACGCGGCGCACACCAGCGCCTGGACGAAGGTTGCACCGAGCGTGATGACGTGAACTTCCTGAAACATACTCTCGCTTTCCGTGATGCCAATGGAACCACGCGTCTGGAATACAGCGATGTGAAAATCACGACTTTGCCACCGGCTAAACGCGTCTACGGTGCGGAATCAGAAGCGGCCGACAAGAAGAAGGAGACGTCGAATGGCTGATGTGATGAAGACCCTGAAGATTGAAATCGTGCGCTATAACCCGGAAACGGACAACGAGCCGCACAGCGCAATCTACGAAGTGCCTTACGATGAACAAACCTCGCTGCTGGATGCGCTGGGTTACATCAAGGACAATCTGGCACCAGATCTGACCTACCGCTGGTCATGCCGTATGGCTATCTGCGGCTCTTGCGGCATGATGGTCAACCGCATACCTAAACTGGCATGCAAAACCTTCCTGCGCGAATACACGCAGGGCATGAAGGTTGAAGCGTTGGCGAACTTCCCTATCGAGCGCGATTTGGTGGTCGATATGACCCACTTTATCGAAAGCCTGGAAGCGATTAAGCCGTACATCATTGGCAACCCGCGTACGCCAGATCAGGGGCCAAACAACCAGACTCCGGCACAGATGGCGAAATACCATCAGTTCTCCGGCTGCATCAACTGCGGCTTGTGCTATTCAGCTTGCCCACAGTTTGGTCTGAACCCTGAGTTTATTGGCCCGGCGGCCATTACGCTGGCTCACCGTTACAACCTGGATAACCGCGACCATGGCAAGAAAGAGCGTATGGCGCAGTTAAACGGCAAGAATGGCGTCTGGAGCTGTACTTTCGTGGGCTTCTGCTCCGAAGTGTGCCCGAAACACGTCGATCCGGCCGCTGCCATCCAGCAGGGTAAAGTCGAAAGTTCGAAAGACTTTTTGATTGCCACCCTGAAACCACGCTAAGGAGTGCAAAATGACTACGAAACGTAAGCCTTATGTACGGGCGATGACGCCAACCTGGTGGCAAAAACTCGGCTTCTACCGTTTTTATATGATTCGCGAAGGTACTTCGGTGCCAACGGTCTGGTTCAGCATTTTGCTGATCTGTGGTCTGTTTTCGCTAAAAAGTGGGCCAGAAAGCTGGGCGGGATTTGTTGCATTCCTGCAAAACCCGATTGTGATTATCCTCAATCTCATCACTCTGGCAGCCGCTTTACTGCATACCAAAACCTGGTTTGAACTGGCACCGAAGGCCGCCAATATCATCATTAAAGATGAAAAAATGGGACCGGAGCCGGTAATTAAAGGTTTGTGGGCGGTGACGATTGTCGCCACGGTCGTCATTCTGTTTATTGCACTGTTCTGGTAAGGGGGACGTCATGATTAATCCAAATCCAAAACGCTCCGACGAGCCGGTATTCTGGGGTCTGTTTGGCGCAGGCGGCATGTGGGGCGCCATCATCGCGCCAGTTATCGTGCTGCTGGTTGGCATTATGCTGCCGCTGGGTCTTTTCCCAGGCGACGCATTGGGCTATGACCGTGTGCTGGCATTTTCGCAGAGCTTGATTGGCCGCCTGTTCATCTTCCTGATGATTGTGCTGCCGCTGTGGTGCGGGCTGCACCGTATTCACCACGCGATGCATGACCTGAAGATTCACGTGCCATCTGGCAAATGGGTGTTCTATGGTCTGGCTGCGATTCTGAGCGTCGTGACACTGATTGGCGTCATCACGCTTTAATCACTCCGATGATTTAAACAAGGCCTGCCATTAATTGCGCAGGCCTTTTTATTTGTAGCACTCACGGCTAAAGTGTCACTTTCATGGAGGATCGCCAATGATCAAAAGAACCCTTTGCAGTGCGCTGGTACTCAGCGTTTCATGTGCCACTTTTGCTGCCCCGAAAGCTCTCACCGAACAACAAATCGGTAAAACCGTTGCGCAGACGATTTCCCCCCTACTCAAGGCGCAGGAGATTCCCGGCATGGCCGTGGCGGTGATTTATCAGGGCAAACCGTACTATTTCACTTATGGTAAAGCGGATATCGAGCAAAACATCCCGGTGACAAAACAGACGCTGTTTGAACTGGGCTCCGTGAGTAAAACCTTCACCGGCGTTCTGGGTGGCGACGCTATTGCGCGCGGTGAAATCAAATTAAGCGATCCGGCAACGAAATACTGGCCTGCGCTCTCGGGTAGCCAATGGAAAGATATCACTCTTCTGCATCTGGCGACCTATACGGCGGGTGGCCTGCCGCTGCAAGTCCCGGATGAAGTCACCCACCAGGCGGCGCTGCTGAATTTCTACCAGACCTGGCAGCCGCAGGCAGCGCCTGGGGAAAAGCGCCTGTACTCCAACGCAAGTATTGGCCTGTTCGGCGCGCTGGCGGTTAAACCGTCGGGGAAAACGTTTGAAGAGGCGATGACGGAGCGTCTGTTCCAGCCGCTGAAACTGGCTCATACCTGGATAAAAGTCCCTGCGTCAGAGGAAAAACAGTACGCCCATGGTTATCGCAACGGCAAGCCCGTGCGCGTATCGCCCGGAATGCTGGATGCCGAAGCCTATGGGGTGAAATCAAGCATTGAAGATATGGCGAGCTGGGTGCAATACAACATCTCTCCTGAACTCGTGGCCGATAAGACCTTACGCCAGGGAATCGAGCTTGCACAATCGCGCTACTGGCGCGCTGGCAGCATGTATCAAGGCTTAGGCTGGGAGATGCTGAATTGGCCATTGCAAGCCAATACGGTGATTGACGGGAGCGATAATAAGGTCGCTCTTGCCCTGACCCCCGTCACAGCGATAAACCCACCAGTGGCCGCAGTAAAAGCATCGTGGGTGCATAAAACGGGTTCAACGGGTGGCTTTGGCAACTACGTGGCGTTTATTCCTGAGCAGCAACTTGGCATCGTGATGCTGGCGAATAAAAGCTATCCCAATCCTGAGCGCGTAAAAGCGGCCTATACGATTTTGAACGCATTGCAGTAGCCTATTTTGTGGCGGGTGACGTTATCGATTACCCGCCTTTTTATTTCTTCCCTCAGCCACCTTTTTTAAAGCCGCAATCTACACTTAGCAAAAAACCGAGAAGGAATTTGCTATGCGCATCTGGCCGATTATCTCCGCCCTTGCAGTTGCGTTTCTCGTTGTGTCCTGTAGTTCCCCCACTCCTCCACCTGGCACCACGGTAGTTAATCATTTTGAGGCTAAACGGTATCTGGGAAAATGGTATGAAATAGCCCGTATGGACCACAGTTTTGAGCGCGGGCTGGAGCAAGTCACGGCAACTTACAGCACCATGGATGACGGGGGCATTCAGGTCATCAACCGAGGTTTTAACCCTGACAGGCAAATGTGGCAGCAAAGTATTGGCAAGGCCTATTTCACCGGCGACCCAAACCGGGCTGCCCTGAAGGTTTCATTCTTTGGGCCGTTTTATGGCGGATATAACGTGATAGCCATTGATAAAGATTACCGGCACGCACTGGTGTGCGGGCCGGATAAAGATTATCTGTGGATCTTGTCCCGCACGCCGACCATCAGCAATGAAGTGAAACAGCAAATGCTGAACATCGCCACGCAGCAGGGCTTCTCAGTCGATAAACTTATGTGGATTAAACAGCCTGCCAGTTAGTGGGTGCTAAGTTTCAGGCCAATAATACCGATGACAATCAACGCCAGGCTCGCGATGCGGGCCAGGCTTGCTGATTCACCTAACAGTATAATGCCGGTGGTTGCAGCACCAACGGCGCCAATCCCGGTCCAGACGGCGTAAGCCGTGCCCGTCGGCAGCGTTTTCATCGACCATGACAACAGCGCGACACTGACAATCATCGCCACAACCGTGATGACACTTGGCCACAAGCGGGTAAAACCGTGGGTATATTTCAGGCCAACGGCCCAAACGACTTCTAGCAAACCGGCGATAACAAGAACAAACCAGGCCATATACAGCTCCAGTCAATGGGGCCGTCCCCGGAATAAAGACGCGCTTATGGGTCGTCCCATAAGGCGGGTGAAGGCGCTATTCTAGCAATCAGATGGTGAGTTGTTAAGCCAGGAATTGGCTGCAAAACGACCCGTATATCCACAATTCACTTTTAGTATTTTTTCATATTATGTGCACTCTTCAGAATTCAGAAAAGGCTGTATCAGTGAGTTACGCGAACGGTAAGTATGCATAAGATATTGTTAATTGACCGCTGCCATTATACCCGGCAGGGTTTTAAGAACTGGCTCAGTCAAAATACTGCATTTACTATTTCTGAAACTGATAACTTACTTTTAGCACGTGAAAAAATAATACAGTGGCGACCTAATCTGGTTATTGCCGATTTTACAAGTTTTGCCAGCTCGCTACATAATATCCAACAACTCTCGTCGATTTATTCCGCCTGCGGCACATCGATTCGTTTGATGCTACTTAACAGCATGCGTCATGAAATGATTGAAGAGTATTGCCTGGCGCAAGGCTCACGTTCGATATATAACAAAACCGTGCCACTGCCTGAGCTGTACGCAACCATTCACAAACAACTGAGCGCTCGCCCACCCTTTAATTCTGACAGGCAATTCACATCGCCATTACTCACCTTACGTGAGGAACGCATATTAAAGTTATGGACCGACAGAGCCAATAATGATTTTATTGCCAGCATGATGGGGATTAGCACGAAGACGGTATATACCTATAAGCGTAATATTCGTATGAAACTCGGTATTAGCAATCGCTTTTCATTATTTATCGAACAGTATCAGTCATCATGAAATAAACAACGGTACGGCGAAGATACCGTACCGTCCGCTAATACATTAATTCTGCGCTTTTGTTGCGGCACCGGAAATCGCCTGACCACCATCCTGAATATCTTCACCCATACCTTTGGTGGTATTACACGCAGTAAGTAACGACGAAAGCACTATGAGAGAAAAGAACGCTGCAATAGTTTTCTTAATCATGACCGTTTCCTTTTTTGACCATATTGTTTGTGTATAGCAGTTAAAGCATAGACAAAAATTGGCAGGCTGAAGGAAAAAGCAGATTTTTAGGAGTGTTGGTAATTACTTGTTTGCAGCGCGTTCGATGGCACCGCCGAGGTGTTGCAGGTCTTCGCCAAAGCCACGGGTAGCGTTACAGCCAGTGAGAACAGTGGTTAACAACGTGATGAAAAGTAAATGTTTAATCAAACGGCTCATCTTCCCTGCCTTTTGCAAGCGGCGGTGATGCGCAAAGCGCGCCACCGCCAACCTTCACGTATTACTTAACGCGAGAAACGTATTCGCCAGAGCGGGTATCAACTTTGATGATTTCGCCAGTCTGAACGAACAAAGGTACTTTAACCACAGCACCAGTAGACAGTGTTGCAGGCTTACCGCCAGTACCAGCAGTATCACCTTTCAGACCTGGATCGGTTTCCACGATTTCCAGCTCTACGAAGTTTGGTGGCTGAACAGCGATTGGACGGCCGTTCCACAGGGTCACGATACACTCGGCCTGATCCAGCATCCATTTAGCGTTGTCGCCAATGGCTTTCTCGTCAGCTGCCAGCTGCTCGAAGGTTTCGTTATTCATGAAGTGGTAGAACTCACCGTCGTTGTACAGGTAAGTCAGGTTCATATCGATAACGTCTGCGCCTTCAGCGGAGTCGGTAGATTTGAAGGTTTTCTCTACGCGGGTGCCTGTCAGCAGGCGGCGCATTTTAACGCGAGCAAAGGCCTGGCCTTTACCTGGTTTCACGAACTCACTGGATTCAACCGCGTAAGGTTCGCCTTCGAACATGATTTTAAGACCGGCACGGAAATCGTTGCTAGAATAAGTCGCCATAAGGCCCTCTGAAATTGTTAATTGGTAGCTTAGCCAAAAAATGGCACACATTGTAACCCTAAATCCCCCCCGCAGAGAAGATTGGTTGACGCAACTTGCCGATGTTATAACCGATCCTGATGAACTGCTGCATATTTTAGAGCTAAACGCTGACGAAGAGCTGTTGGCGGGACGTGATGCGCGTCGACTTTTTGCTTTGCGCGTACCGCGAGCTTTCGTTGCGCGCATGGAAAAAGGCAATCCGAACGACCCACTCTTACGCCAGGTCCTAACCTCAAAAGAAGAGTTTATTGCCGCGCCCGGTTTTAGTACCGATCCTCTCGAAGAGCAGCACAGCGTGGTGCCGGGTCTGCTGCACAAATACCGCAACCGCGCGTTATTGCTGGTCAAAGGCGGATGCGCGGTTAACTGCCGCTATTGCTTCCGTCGCCATTTCCCGTATTCCGATAACCAGGGAAACAAGCGCAACTGGCAGGCCGCTATCTCGTACATCAGTGAACATCCGGAACTGGACGAAATTATTTTCTCCGGCGGTGATCCGCTGATGGCGAAAGATAATGAACTGGACTGGTTGATTAGCGAACTGGAAGCCATCGGGCATATTAAGCGGCTACGTATTCACAGCCGTTTGCCTATAGTCATCCCGGCTCGTATCACCGAAACACTGGTGGCTCGCATTGCGCGTTCACGTTTGCAGGTGATTCTGGTTAATCATATTAATCACGCGCAAGAGATTGGTGACAAGTTCAGAGCAGCGATGGCGAATTTGCGCCAGGCTGGCGTGACGTTACTCAACCAAAGCGTTTTGCTGCGCGATGTGAATGACAATGCACAAACTCTCGCGCGGCTGAGTAACGCGTTATTCGATGCAGGGGTAATGCCGTATTACCTGCATGTGTTGGATAAAGTGCAGGGCGCGGCGCATTTCATGGTGAGTGACGATGAAGCACGCAAGATTATGCGTGAATTGCTGACGATGGTATCCGGCTATATGGTGCCTAAACTTGCCCGAGAGATTGGCGGCGAACCGAGTAAAACGCCGATAGATTTGCAGTTACGGCAGAGTTGATTCAGAAATGAGTTTTGTAGGTCGGGCAAGCGCAACGCCACACGACCTACAAAATTAAACTTAGATCAGTTCGGGCACTTATATACCTGGCCAGTCATGGTGCTGGCAGTCGGAGCGAAGCTCGACAGCAAGTTTTGACTCGGGCTGCTCACGCCGTACAGCACGTTACCGCCCATTGCCGCTGCGTTATTACGCAGAGCATTTGCCGCACCACGCATAGAACCGCCTTCACTGCCCTGCTGCCCGGAAAACCAGTTACTTTGCTCACCGGTTGCATTTCCTAATAGCTGGCATTCAGTGCCTGGCTTATCCTCAACAAAACGGACGCCCTGCCCACCAGCAGAAAGATCATTGCTGGTGCTACAGCCTGCCAGCAGCAGCGCTGCTACAGCCATTCCTGCTGAAACTTTAATGCGCATGTTGTTCCCCGTTATCAATGCTGTCTTGAAAAGTAGCGGGCCGTCTTCGCCCGGTGAGATCTTATACCAGACTGCGACCAAAAAGAAAAAACCCTCAGACATTTCTGCCTGAGGGTTTTCTTAACACGATGTGACTAGCACATAAGTGTCAGGGCAATTACATCATGCCGCCCATGCCACCCATACCGCCCATACCTGCGCCGCCTAAGTCAGGACCGTCAGATTTTGGCATATCGGTAATCATGCACTCGGTGGTGATCATCAGGCCAGCCACGGATGCTGCGTACTGCAGAGCAGAACGAGTCACTTTGGTTGGATCCAGGATACCCATGTCGATCATGTTGCCGTATTCTTCGGTTGCTGCGTTGTAACCGTAGTTACCGTCGCCCGCTTTCACGGTGTTAGCAACAACAGATGGTTCTTCGCCGCAGTTCAGAACGATTTGACGCAGTGGAGCTTCCATTGCGCGCAGCGCAACTTTGATACCCACGTTCTGGTCTTCGTTCTGGCCACGCAGTTCAGACAGTTTAGAAGCCACGCGAATCAGCGCAACACCACCACCGGCAACCACACCTTCTTCAACCGCAGCACGGGTAGCGTGCAGGGCATCTTCAACGCGTGCTTTCTTCTCTTTCATTTCAACTTCGGTAGCTGCACCGACTTTGATTACTGCAACGCCGCCAGCCAGTTTAGCTACGCGCTCTTGCAGTTTCTCACGGTCGTAATCAGAAGTTGCTTCTTCGATTTGCTGACGAATCTGAGTCACACGACCAGCAATCGTAGGTTCTTCACCATTACCATCGATGATGGTGGTGGTGTCTTTGTTGATCACGATACGTTTAGCAGTACCCAGATCTTCCAGGGTCGCTTTTTCCAGCTCCATACCGATCTCTTCAGAGATAACAGTACCGCCAGTCAGGATAGCGATGTCTTGCAGCATAGCTTTACGACGGTCGCCAAAGCCTGGTGCTTTAACAGCAGCGACTTTCACGATACCGCGCATGGTGTTCACAACCAGAGTTGCCAGCGCTTCGCCTTCAACATCTTCCGCGATGATCAGCAGTGGTTTGCCTGCTTTCGCAACGGCTTCCAGAACTGGCAGCATTTCACGGATGTTGGAGATTTTTTTGTCAGCCAGCAGGATGAACGGGCTGTCCAGTTCGATAGAACCGGTTTCTGGTTTGTTGATGAAGTACGGAGACAGGTAGCCACGGTCAAACTGCATACCTTCTACAACGTCCAGCTCGTCTTGCAGGCCAGTGCCTTCTTCAACGGTGATAACGCCTTCTTTGCCCACTTTTTCCATCGCTTCAGCGATAAGTTGGCCAACGGTTTCGTCGGAGTTAGCAGAGATAGTACCAACCTGAGCGATTGCTTTAGAGTCAGAGCAAGGAACAGACAGGGCTTTCAGCTCTTCAACAGCGGCGATAACAGCTTTATCGATACCGCGTTTCAGGTCCATTGGGTTCATGCCTGCAGCAACAGCTTTCAGGCCTTCAGTGATGATGGACTGAGCCAGCACGGTTGCAGTGGTAGTACCGTCGCCCGCAGCGTCGTTCGCTTTAGAGGCCACTTCTTTAACCATCTGCGCACCCATGTTCTCGAACTTGTCTTCCAGTTCGATTTCACGCGCTACAGAAACACCATCTTTAGTGATAGTCGGTGCACCGAAAGATTTATCCAGAACAACGTTACGGCCTTTAGGACCGAGGGTAACTTTCACTGCATCTGCCAGTACGTTAACGCCACGCAGCATTTTCACACGAGCGTCATTACCGAATTTTACGTCTTTAGCTGCCATTCTTAACTTTCCTTAAATTCGTTTATGTTCGTTCAGTTAGTGCGCGTATTACGCTTCAACAATTGCCAGGATGTCGCTTTCTGCCATGATCAACACTTCTTCATTGTCGATCTTCTCAGACTTAACACCGTAACCATCGTTGAAAATCACGATATCGCCGACTTTAACGTCCAGCGGTTGCACGTTACCGTTTTCCAGGATGCGGCCTTTACCGACAGCGATGATTTCGCCACGAGTTGATTTGCCTGCTGCGCTGCCAGTCAGAACAATGCCGCCCGCAGATTTGGATTCAACTTCTTTACGCTTGACGATAACGCGGTCATGTAATGGACGAATGCTCATGTGATAGCTCTCCTTTGAGAAAGTCAGTATCAATTGTTTAGGTAACGCCGGCCCAAAATGGGTTATCGGCTGGTGACCTGAGAGATGGGGATGAGCCTTCCCCCCTTCAAGGGGGAAAACAAAAAAATTTTCGATTTTTAACGATTATGACGATCGTCGTTATCGCGATCGTCGAGCTGCTTCGGCGCATCATCTTTACGTTGATACTCACCGTCGAACGTTGAACCACCGCCAGTACCGGCGCTAAAACCGCCGCCCGGAGTGCGTGAGAAACGCAAATGCGGCATCAATTTCAGCGTCAGATGCTTTTGCACTGGCGGCAGTAGCAGCAACAAACCGAGGAAGTCGGTGAAGAAGCCAGGTAACAGCAACAGCAGGCCAGAAATGATCAGCGAAACGCTTTTAATCATTTCAGCGGCCGGGCTTTCACCTGCCGCCATTTTTTGCTGCATCAGCATGAAGTTTTTAAAGCCCTGGTTGCGAACCAGAGACATACCAATAACTGAGGTGAATATCACCAGCACCAGTGTCAGGAAGACACCCATCACATGAGCGACTTGAATAAACAACGAAATCTCTATGTACACATAGAGAAAAACGGCAATTAACGGTATCCAGCGCACCGTACACTCCTGTAGTTGGGCAAGCGCCTTCAGGCATTTGCGAAAATAGGTTAGCGATTATGCTTAGCCAAAGAGATGGCGACGCCTTAGCCAAAAATCAATCTTCGTGCCGCATTATTTTTTTGGAAATTTTCAACAATTGATCGGCATCACATATTAATAATTGTTATGTAAGATGACCTTTAATAAGTGATCCAGATTACTGCTTTTCGCTATCATCAGCATATCATCACGGCACGCAGACCGAATATGGACATAATCGTCGGTCTATTCATCGCACAGCCAGAGATCCTGTGTGTGCAATGATCAATCAATGGCAGCTTTAATTAAGAAGGTTCACATGTTAAATAACATTCGTATCGAAGAAGATTTGTTGGGTACCAGGGAAGTGCCAGCGGATGCCTATTATGGTGTTCATACTCTGAGAGCGATTGAAAACTTCTACATAAGCAACAGCAAAATCAGTGACATCCCTGAATTTGTACGCGGCATGGTTATGGTTAAGAAAGCAGCGGCAATGGCGAACAAGGAGTTGCAAACCATTCCGAAAAGCATTGCAAACACCATTATCCAGGCCTGCGATGAAGTGCTGAATAACGGCAAGTGCATGGACCAATTCCCGGTGGACGTTTACCAGGGCGGTGCCGGTACTTCCGTCAACATGAATACCAACGAAGTGCTCGCCAACATTGGGCTTGAGCTGATGGGCCACCAGAAAGGTGAGTACCAGTACCTGAACCCGAACGACCACGTCAACAAATGCCAGTCCACCAACGATGCCTACCCAACCGGTTTCCGTATCGCGGTGTACGCTTCTATTGTGAAACTGATTGATGCCATTAATCAGTTAGGCGACGGCTTCCAACGCAAAGCAGTTGAGTTTGAAAACGTTCTGAAAATGGGCCGTACTCAGTTGCAAGACGCCGTGCCAATGACGCTGGGCCAGGAATTCCATGCTTTCAACGTCTTGTTGAATGAAGAAACCCGCAACCTGCTGCGTACCGCAGAACTGCTGCTGGAAGTGAACCTCGGTGCGACCGCAATCGGTACTCGCCTGAACACGCCAGAAGGTTATCAGCAACTGGCCGTGCAGAAGCTGGCTGAAGTCAGCAACCTGCCATGCGTACCCGCCGAAGACCTGATTGAAGCGACCTCCGACTGTGGCGCATACGTCATGGTTCACAGCTCGCTCAAACGCCTGGCAGTGAAAATGTCGAAGATTTGTAATGACCTTCGCCTGCTTTCTTCCGGCCCACGATCCGGCCTGAACGAAATCAACCTGCCAGAACTGCAAGCCGGTTC
Source organism: Buttiauxella agrestis (assembly GCF_900446255.1). Taxonomy (NCBI): domain Bacteria; kingdom Pseudomonadati; phylum Pseudomonadota; class Gammaproteobacteria; order Enterobacterales; family Enterobacteriaceae; genus Buttiauxella; species Buttiauxella agrestis. Next base: position 4,456,761 of record NZ_UIGI01000001.1, read on the forward strand.
TTCTATTATGCCAGCCAAAGTAAACCCGGTAATTCCAGAAGTGGTTAACCAGGTTTGCTTCAAAGTGATTGGTAATGACATCACCGTTACCATGGCTTCCGAAGCGGGCCAGTTGCAGCTGAACGTAATGGAACCTGTAATTGGGCAGGCGATGTTTGAGTCCATCCACATCCTGACCAACGCGTGCTACAACCTGCTGGAAAAATGCATCAACGGCATCACCGCGAATAAAGAAGTGTGTGAAAGCTATGTCTACAACTCGATTGGTATCGTCACCTATCTGAACCCGTTCATTGGTCACCACAACGGTGATATCGTCGGCAAGATTTGTGCTGAAACCGGTAAGAGCGTGCGTGAAGTTGTGCTGGAACGCGGCCTGCTCACCGAAGCCGAGCTGGACGACATTTTCTCCATCAACAACCTGATGCACCCGGTCTATAAAGCAAAACGTTATACCGATGAAAATGAACAATAATCTTCTTCGGTAGTCGACAAAAGGCACGTCCATTGGACGTGCCTTTTTCATTTGCACCAATCACAAAAACACAACAAATAATTATCAAATAATCAAACACAAGGAAGGAAATCATGTTTGGAGCTGAACTTGTTATCGTGCTGCTAGCGATATACCTGGGAGCCAGACTCGGCGGCATAGGCATTGGCTTTGCTGGCGGTTTTGGTGTGCTGGTTTTAACGCTATTTTTCCAGATTAAACCCGGGGCTATCCCCTTCGATGTCATCGAAATCATCATGGCCGTTATTGCCGCCATTGCTGCCATGCAGGTGGCGGGGGGAATGGACTACCTCGTCAGCCTCGCCGAAAAACTACTGCGTCGTCATCCCAAATACATCACCTTCCTGGCACCGTTAGTGACCTGGTTTATGACGATTCTTGCCGGAACAGGCCACACGGCGTTTTCCACGCTGCCGGTTATTACCGAAGTGGCAAAAGAGCAAGGCATTCGCCCATCTCGTCCACTGTCTATTGCCGTTGTCGCCTCGCAAATCGCGATTACTGCATCACCGATTTCTGCGGCAGTGGTGTTCTTCGCCGGGATTCTGGAGCCGTTAGGCGTCAGCTATTTGACCCTGCTGTCTATCTGCATTCCCGTCACACTGGTTGCCGTTATGCTGACGGCTATCGTCTGTAACTTCCTCGGCTGCGAGCTGAAAGACGATCCTGTTTATCAGGAACGCCTCGCTAAAGGTGAAGTGAAACTGCGTGGCAGCAGCGTCTTTGAGCTGAAACCACACGCCAAACGCTCCGTTTTACTGTTCCTGATCGGTATCGTCGCGGTGATGTTCTATGCCACCGCCATCAGCGACACCGTGGGCCTGATTCAAAACCCAATTCTGCCGCGTAACGAAGCGATTGTGGTGTTCATGCTGACCATCGCCACCCTGATTTGCATCACCTGCAAAATCGACACCGGTGAAATTCTCAATGCCAGCACCTTCAAATCAGGCATGAGCGCCTGTATTTGTGTGCTGGGTGTGGCGTGGCTGGGCGATACCTTCGTCAAAAACCATATTCAGGATATTCAGGCTGTTGCAGGCGACTTGCTGCAAGGCTATCCATGGCTGTTAGCGGTGGTACTGTTCTTCGCTGCCACTCTGCTTTACTCCCAGGCGGCGACCACCAAAGCGTTGATGCCAGCGGCTCTGATGCTCGGTGTTAGCCCATTGACGGCGATCGCCTCTTTCGCTGCCGTTTCTGCGCTGTTCGTACTGCCAACTTACCCAACTTTGTTGGCGGCAGTAGAAATGGACGACACCGGTTCCACCCGCATTGGTAAGTACGTGTTTAACCACGCATTCTTAATTCCTGGCGTGATTGCGATTTCGCTGTGCGTCATCCTCGGCTTCATCGTCGGTGGGCTGATTCTGTAAATCTTTTAAAACACGGGTCGCCCTGCGGCCCGTTTAACACCTCCCCTCGCTCCCCCATGCTATAGTCACCGCTGACCCACCAGATACGAGGTTAGCTATGCCGACTACCCAGGCTGTTGTCATCCTTTGTACTGCCCCGGACGAAGCCACCGCGCAGGAACTTGCCGCGCTGGTGCTGGCTGAAAAACTGGCGGCTTGCGTCACCTTATTACCCGGTGCCACCTCGTTGTATTACTGGGAAGGGAAAATGGAACAGGAGTATGAGGTGCAAATGCTGCTCAAAAGTGACATTGAGCATCAGGAAGCCCTGCTGGCTTGCCTGAAATCGCATCACCCATACCAAACCCCTGAATTACTGGTTTTGCCAGTCACCCACGGAGATAGTGACTACCTCTCATGGCTCTACGCATCTTTGCGCTAATCTTTGCGCTCTTCAGTTCACACGCATTCGCTGGTCTGTTCGACAACCAGAGCAAATCTCAGTTTGTTCCCGTCGACCAGGCTTTTGCCTTTGATTTTCAGCAGTCTGAAAACCAGCTCAACCTGAACTGGCAGATAAAACCGGGCTACTACCTTTATCGCCAGCAAATCAAACTCAACCCCGCCCAGGCCGAACTCGCGCCGCTGGACCTGCCGAAAGGCACCTGGCATGAAGACGAGTTCTACGGCAAAACCGAGATTTACACCCAACGGCTGAATTTGCCAGTGACGGTAAAATCGGCGGCCAAAGGGGCGACGGTCAGCGTGACGTATCAGGGCTGCGCCGAAGCCGGATTCTGCTACCCGCCAGAGACGCGCATTGTGCCGCTCAGTGAAGTGGTGGCATCGGCTGACTCGCCTTCCTCCCTCTCCCCAGGGGAGAGGGACGGGGTGAGGGACTCAAGCAACACCGCCCCCACCCAACTGCCGTTCTCCGCACTCTGGGCCTTCTTAATCGGTATCGGCATCGCCTTCACGCCCTGCGTGCTGCCGATGTACCCGCTGATTTCCGGCATCGTGCTGGGGGGCAAACAGCGTTTATCCACCGCTCGCGCTCTGCTGCTGACCTTCATCTATGTGCAAGGCATGGCGCTGACTTATACCGCGCTCGGCCTTGTCGTCGCTGCCGCTGGCCTGCAATTCCAGGCCGCGCTGCAACACCCTTACGTGCTGATCGGTTTATCAGCGCTGTTTGTGCTGCTCGCCGCGTCCATGTTTGGCCTGTTTACTCTCCAACTGCCGTCATCGCTGCAAACACGTCTTACGTTGATGAGTAACCGCCAGCAAGGGGGGTCAGCCGGTGGCGTGTTTGCCATGGGGGCGCTGGCCGGGTTGATTTGCTCGCCCTGCACCACCGCACCGCTGAGTGCAATCCTGCTGTATATCGCCCAGAGCGGAAACATGTGGCTCGGCGGTGGCACACTGTACCTGTACGCTTTAGGCATGGGCTTACCGCTGATGCTGATCACCGTTTTCGGCAACCGTCTGCTGCCAAAAAGTGGCCCGTGGATGGAAACTGTCAAAATCGCGTTCGGTTTTGTGATCCTCGCCCTGCCGGTTTTCCTGCTGGAACGCATACTGGGAGAACCGTGGGGCATTCGGTTGTGGGGCTTGCTTGGCGTGGCGTTCTTCGGCTGGGCGTTTATCACCAGCTTGCAGGCGACCAAATCCTGGATGCGCGTGGTGCAGATAATCCTGCTGGGTGCCGCGTTAGTGTCGGCAAAACCGCTGCAAGACTGGGCGTTTGGTGCCCCCGTCGCCACCAGCCAGGCGCATCTTAATTTCACTAAAATTGCCAACGTTGAGCAGTTGGATAAAGCGCTTGCTGAGGCAAAAGGTAAGCCGGTGATGCTCGATTTGTACGCCGACTGGTGCGTGGCTTGTAAAGAGTTCGAGAAATACACCTTTAGCAATCCGCAAGTTCAGCAGCAACTGGCCAATACCGTTTTACTTCAGGCAGATGTCACCGCTAACAATGCGCAAGACAATGCCCTGTTAAAGCATTTACAGGTTTTAGGGCTGCCAACCATCCTGTTCTTTGATACAACAGGGCAAGAACAGCCCGATGCACGCGTTACCGGTTTTATGGATGCCAACGATTTCCGTACGCATTTGCAGAAACACGCGCAGTAAACAACACTAATGTGGGACAAACCGTTGAACGACGGAGGAGAAAACCGTGCAACGCGAAGACGTACTTGAGCACGCCCTACACGTCCTTGAACGTGAAGGCATTGCCAGCACCACCCTTGAGATGGTCGCAACCGAGGCTGACTATCCAGTCAATGAGATTCGAAACTTCTGGCCTAATGGCGAAGCGCTGCTGTACGACGCCCTGCGTTATTTGAGCCAGCAGGTGGATATCTGGCGTCGCCAGCTCGTGCTTAACGAAGAGCTATCGCTTGAGCAGAAGCTATTGAAACGCTACGAAGCTCTGACCGAATGCGTCAACAACCATCGTTATCCGGGCTGCCTGTTTATCGCTGCCTGCACGTTTTACCCGGACGCGTCGCACCCGATTCACCAGTTGGCCGATCAGCAGAAAAAGGCCGCGTGGGAATTCACCCATGAGATGCTGACGCAACTGGAAGTGGACGACCCAACGATGGTGGCTCACCAAATGGAACTGGTGCTGGAAGGCTGCCTGAGCCGTTTGTTGGTCAAACGCAGTCAGGCGGACATCGATACTGCCCGTCATCTGGCCGAAGACATTCTGCGCTTTGCGCAATGCCGACAAGGTGGCGCATTAACCTGATGAGTGATTTTCTCGCCAATATGAATGAAAAGCAGGCAGTTAAACGCATTTAACCCGTTTTTTATGACAAAGCCGTTGACGCCCAACGGCCTTTACGGTTTAATGCGCCCCGTTGCCCGGATAGCTCAGTCGGTAGAGCAGGGGATTGAAAATCCCCGTGTCCTTGGTTCGATTCCGAGTCCGGGCACCACATTTAGAAGAACCCGCCTATGGCGGGTTTTTTGCTTTCTGAGATTTGAGTTTCTAACTCCCCTCACAAAACCAGCGTCATAAAGCGGCTGTTCGGGTCGAGTTGATAATCCGCGAACGGTTCGCAATCCACAAAGCCATGCTTGAGATACAGATGATGGCAGGCCGCAAACCCTGGCTGAGTACCTGTTTCAAGGCTGATGTGCTGAAAACCCCGTTCACGCGCCACGCTCAGGATATGCAGCAAGAACTGATTCGCCACGCCACGGCGTAAAAACTCCGTCGCGGTGCGCATGGATTTCAGCTCGCAGTGCTCATCATCGAGCATTTTCAGCGCACCAATTCCGGCTAATTGCTCCCCTTCCCACGCCGACCAAAATGTTACGGTCGGGTCACGGAGTTTTTGCACATCTAAAGCATGGCTGCTTTCTGGCGGAGATTGCTCCAGCATGCCGGAAATATGATAGGCCACTAATGCCTGCACCGCCGGGTGCGAAAGATCGTCGGTTTTGATGGTGAACATGCTCGGCTTCCTGGTTGTTAGTTACATACTTGTAACATCAAATCGAACAACCGAATGCCAGTCCAATAACGATTACTTATGACGCTGATTTTTAAATACGATCACAACTCATTTTTTGAAATGAGTATAAGCAGGAAAATGACAACGCCCTTTTCCTGCTTATTTGAAGTTAAATTTTGTTATTACTTCACGATCAGATCGTTCTCAACGGCCTTCACGCCTTTAACCGATTTGGTGACTGAAACGGTTTTATTGGCTTCTGCCGCAGAAGAGACGAAACCGCTGAGCTGTACGCGGCCTTTGAAGGTTTCAACGCCAATAGCTGTGGATTTAATAGATTTTTCAGCAAGTAACGCAGATTTCACTTTTGTAGTGATCACGCTGTCGTCAATGTAACCACCGGTGCTTTCTTGTTTTGATGAACCCGCGCAAGCTGTTAATAGAGTCGCCGCCACGGCTAACGCACAAATATTAAAAAACGTGTTTTTATTTTTCACAATTAATACCTCACATTGAGTCCAACGAATATATTACCCTACAGATGCCCGGTAGACAGTATCCCTACCCAGCAGTCATTTCTTATTTTGCACAAATAGACTCACTTCTTCATTTGTTGGAGCTGTATCTGGTCGGCGTATTTGGCTTGTTCTGCCAGCGCCGGGAACTGTGCCGGAAGGTAAAAACTTTCTGGTACTTTAAGGCCGCGCATGTCACTGCCGGTATGGATTTGCAACTCGCCAAGCTGGCTTATTGTTACACCCGCGACGGTTGCCGGCATCAGCAGACGGTAAGGTTTTGCCCTTTCAAATGGCACGGGCGTCGGGAAGCGGTTTTCGCTTAAATCGTAGTTACGATTGAGCACCAGAAATTTATCCGGCACCCGGCGTTTGCTGTTCCACCAGTCGCCGTCCACTTCGCGAAATTGTCGCTCCGTTTCAGTTTTCCGCACCGCGCCAAGTTGCACCAGCGCTTTGTGCAACGCTTTATCCATCGCGGCATTGTAGGCCTCAACCGAGCGGCCATGTCCATGCAGAATCACGTTTATCGCAAGCCTGGCTCCCAACAAATTCGAGTACAAATCTTCTGGCGAGAAAGCGGAAATTTCCTCAGAAAAGCCGGGGACCGACTGGAACCCATACCACTGGGCAATTTCATGCCATTGCGCCAGTTGAAATGCGAGATGCCCCGCAAGCCAGGCCGCAATCGTGTAGCGTTCAACCATAGAGGCTGGCGGCGTGAAGGCATGAAGCTGGATACGCCGCACGCCCAGTTCTTCGCTATAAAACAGGCGCCAGTCCTGGCCGAGTCGGGAATAAATCTGCGTAAAAAGGTAGAAGGTGTTATCGGCAGTATCACGGACGTGGGCGATATCAATAAAACCCCCACGGTGGGTGTAAATCAGGCCGCTTTTCTCTTCGCTCAGGCCAACGATATTTTTAACCGCCCCCAGCGCGCTGTCATTATAACGATGCTGGCCGAGCGTCGAGAGCGTCAGAATATTACCAATCTGATAGACCGGAATCGGCACGCCCACCGCACGGACTTGTAAATCGTAGCCAAACGCGCAACAAGGGCGCAGCGACTCAGGTGCGGTAAGATCTTGCGCCACCGGCCACACGCGTCTCGCCTGTTCGAAAGGCAAAATATCCGTAGAATTTGGCGGTGCGCCAATACTTTGAAATGCCACGCCCAATAGCGCTGCCAAAAACCAAACCCGCATTAAAATGCCTCCGCCACTTGAAAGTAAAACCCAGCGCTTTCTTTTCCAAATCCTAAGTCGAGGCGGATGTTCATGTCTGGCTTCACCTCGAAACGATAGCCTGCGCCCACGGTCGGTAGCAGCGGGTTATCTGACAAATGTTGTGGGCTGTCGCCCAGCGCCCCTGCGCCAATCCATAAAACGTAGCCGTGTCGCCAGTTAAGCTTTTTACGGTATTCCAGTTGCGTGCTCACCACATCTTTATCGCGATAACGCCCCTGATAATAACCGCGCATTCGGTTGTCATCCCCAGCCTCGGACAAACGATCCCAGGGCACATCACCCCGTGCAAAACGTCCCCAAAGATCAAACGCCAGAACGTCCTGATCGTTGAGCGGATAGTAATAATTATATTGCAGCTGCAACACGGTGAAGTGGGTATCTGAGCCAACCGCGGGATCAAACAGGCTGTATTCCGCACTGAAAAATTGCCCGTGCAGGGGGCGGGTGATCACATCCCGCGAATCGTAGTTAATGGCAGCGGTGACACCGGAACTGTTCGAGTTACCGCCCGCATCGTAGCGGGAAAAGTTATCGTCAGGATGTTGATCATCAATATCTTCAGCGTCGTAAGTTGAATAATCCCAGCCTAAGCCTGCATAAAGATTATCAACCACCTGACGCATAATCTGCGGATGGAGGCTAAATGACTGCTGAGTATATTTTTGTTCGTTACCTTGCGCGGCGTTGTAGCCAATCCCCCAAAACCCGGTTGGGATTTTTGCCAGAGAAGCATCAACAAAAAGTCGCCATTCATCGCCGCTAAAGAAGGTGTAGTTCTTCATACCCATTCCCAACGCGCCGCTGCTGCTGACGAACCCGGTAAACGATACCGAAGAGTTCTGGGTCACATGATCGTTCGGATCAGTACGATAAATCCCGGCGATCGCCGTTCCTAAACCGAGTTTCAGCTCCGGGGTATAAAATGGCCCTGGCAGCACGCTCCAGTTAATACCTTTGCTGGCATCATACTGGTTATCGGCACCGAGCTTTCCCAGAAAACCGTCGATCTCTTCGCGCGTCATTGCGTCCGTGGTGGCCGGTATCATCATGAGGCTTAATAAACTCAAAAATAGCGCGCCACTGTTGTTCATTAGAATCGGTATTCGCCTGCGATAAAGAAGCTATTACGCTCGTTAAAACCAATCTCAGTCAGCACATTAAAGTTTTGTGTGAGTTCGTATTGCGCACCGATAAGCGTGTTCCACGGTGAGGTAAGGTGCTGCTTAACGTCAAAGCGCCCTTCGTTATCCTTATTCACCGCACTAATCAGCGGCTGAAGTTGGGGAGGCATCTTCAGATCAGCGAGGCTACCTTTGAACTCCTGCTGAACGTCCTGATACATCGCACCCACCCACACGCTTAAATGCGACGGGCCGGAAATCGATGGCATATCAAAACGATAACCCACGCGTGGCGATATCGTTACTGCCGAGATTTTGCCGTCGAGAATGTCGAAATCCGTGCGCGTGTAGTTGGTGTCCACCAGGGTAAACCAGTTTTTATAGCCGCCCGCCAGCGTAAAACCGGTGCCGTAGGTTCGGCCTTCGAAATCGAGTGTGAAATCAATATCCTGCAAATCACCGCTTTGGTTAAGGCGGTGTACCGACGAGGCAATAATCCGGTCAATACCGGTATACAGCGACGGATCAGCATCAACCGAAACGTTCGAAACCGACGAGCCTTTGGTGTAGCCCACAATCCCATAGATATTCAAAAACGGGAAAACCCACATATCGAGGCGCAAGTTTTCCGATTTGCTGCGCTCGCGTGTGTGGCCGACGTCAATATTAAACATATCGCTGGGAATCGGGTGCGCCCCCAGTTTCAGCCCGGAGAAAGTAATGCTATCGACATCAACATTCTGGCGCATATTCATGTAGCTGAGATTCACGCCAAACGGCAGCGGGATGGAGTATCCCCGCGCGCGTGCTTCATCTCCCCAGATAGGAAACGTGCTGCTCTCTGTCGCTGTATCCGTTGCCGCGCCAAAAGCCGCTCCGGATAAAAACAGTAACGGCAGTGCAATCAATTGACACTGTTGCACGCCCCTTAGCCTTGTTTTCATTACGTTCTCTTTTAATGTCTGCGTTGTCAGTCAGGCGGCAAATTCCTTTTACAGCCCCGCCCCTACGTTGAAATAGACCGCTTGTTCATTGTCGCTAAACGCAACATCAATTCCGGTATGTAAACCAAACTGGCGAGCAATCAGGTAACGGAACCCGCCGCCATAGGCCACTTCGGTTTGCTCATAAAGTTCATCCGCCTCTTTGCTGGCACTCCCCGCGCCGACAAACCCCTGCAATACCCAGCGCGGTGTCATCTGCCATTCGAGCTGCGCTTGCACGGTGCTGACGTAATCCCCCTGATAACGATAGCGCGAGATCCCTCGCAAATTAATGTAGGGCCGCGCCATTGGCGGTAAATGTTTATCGTGACGTGACAGCGATTGATAATTTGCCGCCAGCGCCAGGGTGAAATCCGTGCTCAACGGTTGGAAATATTTCCCGTCGAGCGTCAGCGTGTCGTAGCGATAATCGCCACCGAGGAAGTTGGTATAAAACTGGTATTCCCCAGTGACGGACACCCCATTACGCGGGTAGAAAAAGTTGTCCGTGGTGTCATATTCTGCCAGTAACCCGACACCAGAGGTAGAGCTTTCCTCACCCAGGACACGTTGTAACCCACGGTTAATAAAGGTGTTATCGGCAGAGATTTCCATGTTCGCATAAAACTGCGACGCACCGACAAAAAATGGCGAATCGGCCACACGAAACAGCAGTTTTTGTATTCCGCCGTAGCCTTTCGTTTGAGTGCTAACGCCCTTTCCCCGGTCAAAGCCTGCAATATCGCCGGAATAGATATCCAGATTAATGTCGGCATAACCGAGCGCCACCAGATAGCGAATGCCGTCATTGTTCCACGTGTGGCGATGACCGCCGCCGACAAACCAGGTACCGTTTTGCGTCGCCCCGCCGCCAAATGCCGACATCGCTGGCGGTATTTTTCGCCCGTCAGTGCGGGATTTTGACGCTTCGCTATCAGCCGTGTCATGCAAGAAAAGACCAAACAAGCCGCCGCCGTAGCCTATCGCCGGTTCGGTGATCACCACCGGAATTGGCAAAAAGCCGTAGCGGTTTTCACTCAGATACTGGCTCATGTCCAGCATGCCGTCGGAGTCGTCGATAAAGCCGCTGGCACGCGCATCTGCGGGTATCCACAGTCCGACGCAAAGAAGTGCTGCAAAGGTGCGCGTGAAATTATTCATGACGGCTTTTCAGGCTGTATGGCCGGGGGGGCAAACCAATTTTCCGGCGTCACCATCACGGCATTTTCCGGCTGGTTGACGAAATTCGGCGACATAATCTGCACGTTAAATTCGTTAAACACATCCTGAATATGGCTATGCAATTCACTTTTCACCCCTGCCAACGATTCACCCGGGCGCAGTTTGACCTGCAATTCATAGGCGATATACCAGTCCATCAAATTAAGCTGGCGCACCAGCGGCGGCGTATTTTTTTCAATGCCGTTGGTACGTTTAGCGGCCAGTTCCAGCATCGCGTGAACCTGCCGCCACGGCGTGTCATAGCCGATGGTGACGCTGGTGGTCAGATTGACGCCACCACCCGGATTTTGCGCACTGAGATTGGTGATTTTGCCGCTGACCACCACCGCATTTGGCACCGTAACAATGTAGTTTTCACGGGTCAGAATTTTGGTCGCCAGCATACCAACTTCATTCACCAACCCTTCGTTATCGCCGATTCGAATCACGTCGCCTTTGCGCAGCGCGCGGGAATAAGTTAGCACCAGGCCGCTCATGGCGTGGTTCATCACCCCCGCAGAGCCAAGCGTTAACATCAAACCAAAGAACACGCTGATCCCCTTAAAGGCCAGCGAATTCGCACCGGGCAGGAACGGATAAGCCGCCGAGAGAGCAAACAGCCAGACCATGACGGAAATGAGTTTGCGCGTGGCACCGACCGTTTCAGGATGCAGGCCCGGCACCATCATCTTGCCGCCCTCAACACGTGTCAGCAGGATTTTCAGCAACTTCAGAATGAAGGCGGTGATTAAAAAGATAATCAAAACAATCAGCAAACCGGGGAACGCGGAAACTATAGATAACGCGATTTTCTGAAATACATTAATCGACCAGTCACCTAATGATTCTCCCCAGACTCGCGTCCACGGAAAAAGCCGGAAGATCCAACTCAGCCAGACATAAAACGCGGCGATCCCCAGCAAAATCATCAGTAAACCGTAGAGATAGCCTTCGATTGCACCAACCAACTCACGCCATTTCGCCGGAATAAGCCCCTTTTTCTGGCTGACTCTAGCCTCAAAGTAACGCTTCACTCTGCGCCAGGATCGGAACGCGCCATAGAACAGCAACCCTAAAGCGGCCGTTCCGACCAGCGTTTTTACCGTCGCGATGGCGAGATAAGACGAAGAATACTGATCCTTTAACGAAGTGCGCTGTTCATCCATGCGCGTTAATACCCGCTGTGCGGCCTGGTCGAGAGTTAAATCATCGCCCTCATCCAGATCGCCTTCCGCCAGTAGCATCACGACTTTACCGTTAATGGTGAAGAGCCGTCCTTGCTGGTTGTAGCGCTGAACCGGGATAATTTGCACAGGATGGCGGATATCGTCTTCACTGAGCGAACGAAGCATCTGGCGGATGCGCAGCACACGTTCTTCCGGTGTCGTCAGGCCGAATTTGGCCTGCAACATAACAATCGGATGGTGAAAAATATAAACCGTGCGTGCTTTATCCTGTTCAGAAGGAAGTTGCCGTGGTTCCGCCGCGTGCAACGCACCAGAGGCATACAGAGTGGTCCATGCCAAAAAAATTAGCAGCGCCCTAATCATATTTATCACCCGGAAAAGAAAGAATTTTGTTTTATTATTCAATCACACGAGATCAATCGCACCCGTCTCTATACTACGTTGAGCATAGACCAGCGTGAGGCATATTCAAGATAACTTGAGAGATGTTAAGGAGTTGCCTGACGCGCATTTCACCCGGTGGCATCTCAAGGGCACGCAGGTTATCATTTGTTAAATTTATAAAAGGAGCGGGATGAGTGGACATTAATCACAGCACGGGCGAAAGCGTCATTACCAGCACCAAAGGCTATATGTGGTTTTTGTCTTTGAATATTATCTTCTGCGCCTGGTTATTATTACGTGGCACGCACCGGAGCGACGTTGAAGACCTGCCGCTGATGCTGCAAATACTGTGCGGATGCATCATTACCCTTTCATTAATCAATCTGCTGATTACGGTAAAATTAAAGAAGAACATTAACGACGGTTTCTACCACAAACTGCTGCCCTTCGTGGTGCTGGCATTTGGGCTATTGTGGTCAGTGTTATTTTTGAACTTCACGCTTTATTATCAAAACCCCCTCATCACGCTGATGTTGACTGTCACGGTATTATTACCGGCGACCATTACCTTCTACATTTCAGGGCGTTTACTGCTGATATTCTCCGCGCCACTGGTTATCTGCTTGCTGTATGTCGAATTCTTTTTACAGGATAAATTCAGCGTCGCGCAGGTTGTCGGGGCCGTGATCATGCTGATGGTGATTTATTCTGCCCGCTACATTTTGCTCGAGTGGTACCAGCGCGTTCAGCGCAGCGAATACGAGAAAAATATTCTGATTAAGAAGCTGGTGCAGCAGGCGCATTACGATGCGTTGACCGGATTGTTTAACCGACTCAGCATGACGAGTTTCTTTGAAGAGTGTGTCAGCGCGCTTGCTGGCAACAAAAAGAAGCTGTTCATGATTGTGATGGATATCGATTTCTTCAAACAATACAACGATATGTATGGTCACGTTGCCGGAGACAAGTGCCTGATTAAAGTCTCACAATGCATTGAAAAATCTTTGCGTAAAGACAGCGACAGCGCGTTTCGATTTGGCGGTGAGGAGTTCGTGGTGCTGACCGTCTGCGATGACATCTCGCAGGTAAAAGCCATCAGCCACCGGATTCAGCAAAATATTGCCCATGCGCATATTCCCCACAAAGGCTCGCGTATCTCCTCGGTGCTCACCATCAGCCAGGGCATAGCACAATGGCAAGAAGGAATGACGCTCGAAGCACTGGTTGAAAAGGCCGATCAGCAGCTTTATAAAGCCAAGGAACAAGGTAGAAATCGGGTAAATTACTAAAATATTTAATTAAGATAATTTAAATAATTCCAGAATGTAATTACATTTATATTTGCTCTCCCCATCCCCTTTCACCAATAAAATAGCCGGGCAAAACAATTATTTTGCTCGGTTATTCCTGTCTATTATCTTGTACTCGCGCCAGATTTTGATTCTTTCCGTTTATTTTTAAATGAGTTACTTAAAATCCTCTTTAGTGAAAATGTTACTGTATATGCCGCTATTTCTTTTTATTCAAAGAGTTATATAACAACCCGCTATTTATACACTCAAGAACAATCTCATCTCATTTATTTAGCTAATTTTCATGAGAATTCAAAACGTAATAGCAAATTTCAGGTCTTTACTATACTCACTGAGTCCCTTAAATGAACGGAGTCCCAAAGATGCTTAACAACGTCCCTTTCAAAAGGACAATGATAGCCAGCATGCTGACATTAATGTCTGGCGCCGTGTCCGCTGTTCATGCCGCTCCTGCAACAGCCTCGCCCGAAAATGCACCGAAACAAGACGCCTCAAAACCTAACATCGTCGTTATTTTCGGTGATGATATTGGTTACTGGAACCTCAGTACCTATAACCAGGGAATGATGGGTTACAAAACGCCGAACATTGACAGCATCGCCAGTGAAGGCGCGAAGTTCACATCCTATTACGCTGAACAAAGCTCGACCGCAGGGCGTTCTTCGTTCATTACCGGGCAAATGCCATTCCGTACCGGGATGAGTAAAGTGGGGATGCCTGGTGCTCCGCAAGGCCTGCAAAAAGAAGACCCAACCATCGCCAACATCCTCAAACAGTTGGGTTACGCGACCGGGCAGTTTGGTAAAAACCACCTCGGCGACCGCGACGAATTCCTGCCAACCGCGCACGGTTTCGATGAATTCCTCGGCAACCTGTACCACCTGAATGCCGAAGAAGAACCTGAAAACCCGGATTACCCGAAAGATCCTGAATTCCGTAAACAATTTGGCCCACGCGGCGTGATTAAGAGCACCGCCGACGGCAAAATTGAAGATACCGGCCCACTGACCATTAAACGTATGGGTACGGTTGACGAAGAAACCCTCGCCGCCAACAACGACTTCATGGAACGACAGACCAAAGCCGGGAAGCCATTCTTTACCTGGTTTAACACCACGCGTATGCACAACAAAACTCACCTCAAAGATGCCAGCAAAGGCGTGACGGGGCTTGGGGATTATGCAGACGGCATGGTTGAGCACGACAAAATGGTCGGCGAGGTGCTGCAAAAGATTAAAGACCTCGGTATTGAAGACAACACCATCGTTCTTTACACCACCGATAACGGCCCGATGACAGCAACCTGGCCTGATGCGGGTATCACTCCATTCCGCGGTGAGAAAAACACCGGCTGGGAAGGCGGTTTCCGCGTACCAGCGATGATCAAATGGCCGGGCCATATCAAACCGGGCACGCTGATTAACGACATCTTCGGCAGTAATGACTGGTTCCCTACTCTGGTTGCCGCCGCAGGTATTCCGGATATCAAAGAGCAGTTGCTGAAGGGCTACAAAACCCCGTCCATCACCTACAAAGTGCATCTTGACGGTTACAACCAGCTCGATTTCATCCAGGGCAAAGGTGAAGACCCGCGTAAAGAGTTCTTCTACTGGAGCGATGACGGCGACCTGCTGGCGATGCGTTACGGTCGCTGGAAAGCGCACTTCATGATCCAGGAACACACCGGCCTTGATCTGTGGCGTTATCCGTTCACCAAACTGCGTGCACCGATGATCTTCGACCTGGAAGTGGATCCGCTGGAGAAAGGTTCCGACGGTATGGGTTACCAGAGCTGGTTCTACGACCGTCTGTTCCTGATGGGCGGCGCGCAGAAATACGTTCAAGAAATGCTGGCAACCTTCAAAGAGTTCCCGCCACGTCAGAAACCAGGTTCATTCACGGTTTCCGATGCAGCAGCAATGATCGAACAAGGCTCCAATATCAATAAATAATGACCTGTAACCGGGTGGGCAACCACCCGGTTAATTCGTCGTGCTCTCAGGGGTTCGCTATGAAGTACAGCACAACATTGCCGGTTAAAGCATTACCGTCAGCAGAGAAATATGATGGCAAAGGCCCTGAATACAAGCGCCGTTTTCACGTTATGGCGAAGCCTACCGGCTCCACCTGTAATCTCGATTGCACCTACTGTTTTTACCTGAGTAAAGAAGATCTGCTGCATCAAGACCGCCACACCGGCATGAGCGACGAAGTGCTGGAAAACTTCATTCGTCAGTACATCGACGGGCAAGATGGCGAGCAAGTGGTTTTCTCCTGGCAAGGTGGCGAACCCACATTGATGGGGCTGGAGTTTTTCGAAAAAGTCGTCAAATTCCAGAAACAGTACCAAAAGCCCGGCCAGCGCATCGAAAACGACTTACAAACCAATGGCGTGCTGATTAACGACAAATGGGCTGAATTCCTCAAAGAACACCGTTTTCTGGTTGGCTTGTCGATTGACGGCCCACGAGAATTACACGACCGCTACCGCGTCACGCGCAGCGGCAAACCGACTTTCGACTTAGTGATGAAAGGCGTCGAAGCGCTCAAAAAATACAAAGTCCCTTTCAACGCGCTCGTCACCGTCAACCGCACCAACGCTCGATTCCCGCTGGAAGTTTACCGTTTCGTCACCAAAGAACTGGGCGCGACCTACGTGCAATTTAACCCGTGCGTAGAAGCGGTTGATTTCAAAGTCACCGCCCCGCAATTCTGGCGCGATGAAACCATCCCCATTACCGGAACGCGCCGCGCAAAACCGGGCGACCTGGACTCCATCGTCACCGACTGGTCAGTGGATCCTGATGACTGGGGCACCTTCCTGAAAACGGTGTTTGAAGAGTGGGTGAATAACGATTTAGGCCGCGTGCAAGTTAACCTGTTTGAAACCGCCGTCGCCCAAACCATGGGTATGCCCGCGCAAATTTGTACCGCCTCCGAGTTTTGCGGCAAAGGTCTGGCCATCGAAAAAAATGGCGATATCTATTCCTGCGACCACTACGTTTACCCCGAATATCAGATTGGCAATATCGAAGACACCAAACTCGCGCACCTGGCATTTTCCGAACGCCAGAAAGCCTTTGGCATGGGGAAAAAAGACACGCTGCCGGAATACTGTAAACAGTGCCCGTATCTGAAATTATGCTGGGGCGAATGCCCGAAAAACCGCCTTGTCCGCACGCCAGACGGCGAGCAAGGCCTTAATTATCTTTGCCCAGGCATCAAAGCTTTCTTCAATTACGCCGAGCCGATTCTTGTCGGACTCGCCACGCTTTTGAAACGTGACTTTGCAGGATTGCGCAAATGACAAACAGAGAGAAACTGCTCGAACTTGAGCAGCGTATGAATCAACAGGTTTTGGGTCAGGAATCGCTGGTACGCATGTTAATTGTCGCGCTGCTTTGCGACGGACACGTACTGCTCGAAGGCTTGCCGGGTCTGGCAAAAACCCGTGCGGTGCGTGAACTCGCCCGCCATGTGGAAGGTGAATTCCGCCGCATACAGTTCACGCCAGATCTTCTGCCGTCAGACATTACCGGCAGCGAGATTTACCAGCAAAATGCCACGCGTGAAGAAGACCAGTTCCGTTTCCGCCCAGGCCCGGTGTTCGGCAATATTATTCTTGCCGATGAGATAAACCGCGCCTCGGCACGTGTGCAATCGGCATTGCTCGAAGCCATGGAAGAACGCCACGTCACGGTGGCCGGGAAAACCTGGCCGCTACCGGGCATTTTCATGGTGCTGGCGACGCAAAACCCGGTGGATCAAGAAGGCACCTGGCCGTTGCCCGAAGCGCAGCTTGACCGCTTTTTGATGAAAGTTCTGGTGGATTATCCGTCCAAAGAAAACGAGCAAAAAGTGATGCAACTGGTGCGTTCGGAGCAGCAGCAAAAATATCTGGCAAGCGGCGATGGACAAACGGAAAAACCGGCTGAAACGCTGATGTTATCGCAGCAAGATATTGCCACCTGCTGGCAGGAAATCTCGGCGGTTTACGTCGCGCCAACTATTGAAAACTACATCGTCAATCTGGTGGATATGACCCGCCATCCGCAGGGTATCAGCGACACGCTCGCCAGTTACATCACGTTTGGCGTCAGCCCGCGCGGCACCTTAGCACTCGATCGTTGTGGCCGCGCACTGGCCTGGCTCGAAGGCCGCGACGCGGTATTGCCAGAAGATATCAAGCTCGTCGCCCCGGCAGTGTTACGCCATCGCCTGATGCTCAGTTACCAGGCCAACGCCGATAATACCTCTCCGGACGACGTAATCCGGATGTTGCTCGACGCAGTGGTGGCGTAATGAATAGCGCGTTACAGGTGGATCGCCAAACCCTGATGGCGCTGGCAGGCGAAGCACGTTTGCTGTCGAACCCGCCTGGGCAGATCCCACCGGGAGCGCTGGCGGGTGAGCGTGTTTCACGCCAGCAGGGGCGCGGGCTTAATTTTGATAGTCTCCGTCGCTACCAACCAGGTGATGACGTGCGGTTGATCGACTGGCAAGCCACCGCCCGCCTGCGATCGCCGTGGATCCGCATGTATAACGAAGAGCGCGAGCGCCCGGTGTTCTTGATCGTCGATCAGCGGCTGGATATGTTTTTTGCCACCCGCGGGCAAACCAAATCTGTCGCAGCCGCCAAAATTGCGGGCCTGCTCGCATGGCGAAGCTGGCACGATGGCGACCGCATCGGCAGCGCGGTGTTCAGCGATGCAAATTACAGCCTGCAAAAATGCCGCGCCCCACGCACCAATCTGCCCGCAGTGCTCGATGACCTGCTGCAATACAACCAACAATTACCCGAACGCTACCCTGATGAAACACCCGCAACCGTGACGCTCGGCAGCGTGCTGCAACACGCCATGCATCTGATCCCCGCCGGTTCCTGGGTGGCCGTCATCAGTGATTTCCACGATCTCGATGCGTCCGGTGAAGCCTTGCTGGCTGCCCTGCGGCGGCGCTGCGAGATTAGCGCATTTGTCACGCTCGACAACCTGCATCTCACCCTCCCGACGCAAGGAAACCTGGCCGCCAGCTATCAGGGTCATGAAGCCGCGTTTTCGCTTTCGCCACGGCTAAAAGATGAGATTCAACAGAGCGTGACTGCGCGGCTTTCCGGCCTGCAAAACCGACTGACACGGCTTGGCGTCCGCGTGAATCAGATAGTCGTCACAGACGATCTTCTCAAGCAGCTACAAAAGGGAGTCTGAATGCTCGAGAAAGGATTTAGCGTGCCGGAGCTGTTAAACCCGGCGCTTCCACGAAGTATCTCCTGGTTTCCCTTGCCGCCCGGCTGGTTTGTGCTCGGCGGCGTGTTACTTATCGCGCTGATTATCTTCGGGTTATTCCACCTGGCGAGATGGCGGCGCAACGTGTGGCGTCGTGAAGCGCTGGCGGCATTGCAGCAGCCGCACAGCGCCGATAGCTGGCTGGAACTGATAAAACGCATTCTGCTGATGCACCAGCCGCGCAGCCAAATTAGCCACACGCTTTCGCCAGAACAACTCTTGCAGCATGTTGAAATCGACGCCGATTTGCGCCAGCAATTGAGCGCCAAATATTGCCAGCCGGATAACCAGCTCGAGGCGAATCAAAACGCACGTCTGCAAACACAACTGAAACACTGGCTGGAGAAACTGCCTTATGTCTGAGTTTCTGAGCCGCCTCGATTTCGCCTGGCCGTGGGCGTGGTTACTGATTTTCCTGCCGCTGCTTGGTCGCTATTTTTTACCGCAGGATCGCGAAGTGAAAGAACATGTTCGCGTACCGTTCTTGCCGGAATTAATTGATGAGCTGAAACTCAACAGCCAGCCGGTGCGCACCAGCAAACTCTCAAGCCTGATTTTTTGGCTGACGTGGATTCTGCTGGTTGCCGCCCTCTCGCGCCCGGAATACCTGACTCCGCCGCAGCATATTCAAAAACCGATGCGCGATGTGGTGCTGATTCTGGATGTCTCCGGTTCGATGGGCAAAAACGACGTTCAGGGTGGGATCACGCGCTTACAGGCCGTTCAGGAATCGGTGCGAAAATTCGTGGCGGCGCGTAAAACCGACCGCATCGGGCTGGTGATTTTTGCCAGCCAGGCGTGGCCATTCGCCCCGGTTAGCGAAGACAAACAGGCGCTGCAAACGCGCATTAACCAACTCGCGCCCGGCATGATTGGTCAACAAACCGCGATTGGCGACGCGCTGGGAATCGGTGTGAAACTGCTCGATACCACCGCTAACAAAGACGCCAGCAAACTGGCGATTTTACTCACCGACGGCAACGACACCGCATCGCAATTAGCGCCACCGCTCGCCGCACAACTGGCGGCAACGCATCACGTTCAGGTACATACCATCGCCTTTGGCGATCTGAACAGCACTGGCGATGACAAAGTAGATTTGCCGCTGATGCAGGATATCGCGCGCATTACCGGCGGAAAATCCTGGACTGCCGCCGGTTCCGGTGCGGCTCTCGACAGCGTATGGCAGGAAATCGACGCCATCACCCCCGTGCAGGTGAAATCCATCGGCTGGTCGTGGCACATCCCGCTGTTCCAGTGGCCGCTGCTACTGGCGCTGGCTTTGCTGATTTTGCTCGCGGTCACGCGATTCGTGCGGGAGAAAACAGCATGAGTGACTTCCATTTTGTTTACCCATGGCGGCTGCTCGGTCTGCTGATTTGCGCGCTGCTGTGGTTTGTTGCCAGCAGCCAACGTAGCGCCTGGCACCAGATTATGGATAAGCCGTTTGCCAAAGCGCTGATTATTGGGCGACAAAAACGCCTGACCCAGATTTTACCGTGGTTGTGCGCACTCGGTGTCATCGCTCTGGCAGGCCCGACCTGGCAGCGTGAACTCCCGGCCGCACTGACGCAGCAAAGCAACATGATGGTGGTGTTACAGCAAGATCCGGCGATGTACGCGCAGGATTTAGCTCCGAGCCGCCACCAGCGTATGCAGAGCAA
Organism: Buttiauxella agrestis; assembly: GCF_900446255.1. NCBI lineage: Bacteria > Pseudomonadati > Pseudomonadota > Gammaproteobacteria > Enterobacterales > Enterobacteriaceae > Buttiauxella > Buttiauxella agrestis. Next base: position 4,477,017 of record NZ_UIGI01000001.1, read on the forward strand.
AATCATGGACCTGATGAACCGTTCAACAGGCACGCATTTCGGCCTGGTGGTTTACAACGCTCATGCATATCTGACCACACCACTCACTTCCGACCCGACGTTTTACGCGCTGTTCTTGCATGCCCAAAGCCCAAATTTATTGCCAGAAGGTGAAGGCTCGGGGCTAAAACAGGCTATCGCCCTGGCGATGAAAAACATGCCAGAAACGCCGAATATGCCGCGCAATATTTTACTGATTGCCGACACCGTTTCGGCGCAAGACGCAACGTGGCTTGCCCAACAAAAAGCGCCCATTCAAATCTGGGTTCCGGGGACCGCACGCGGGGGTGAATTACCCGAAAGCTACGCCCAGCGTGGGATTGATACGCGTCTGAACGTCGAACGCTTTAGCCAAATTCGCGATGGCGGCATTCCGGTCACGCTCGTCACCAGCGACGACAGCGATTTATCGGTACTCGCCAGCCACATCCAACAATCGGTGAGCGCGCAAAATAACGCTCGCGGCGATTTGCACTGGAAAAACAGCGGCTATCTGCTGGTGATCCCAATGCTTTTGCTACTGCTTCTCGGGCGGCGACAGCTGATTTGCTGGCTGATTGTGCTGGTGCCGCTGCTGTATCTGCCCCAAAGCCAGGCCGCATGGCAGGATGCGTGGATTAGCCCGGATATGCAGGGGCAACTCGCCTTCAATAAAGGCGAATATAAAAAAGCCGCAGAGCGTTTTCAGGACCCGCTGTGGCAAGGCATCGCCTACTACCGCGCCGAAGATTTTGTCGCGGCCACCTCCGCATTTCGCCAGGCACCGCAAACCGCTGAATCGCTATTATGGACGGGCAACAGCTACGCCCAGCAAAAGCAGTGGCAGCAGGCCATTAACAGCTATGACCGCGCCTTAAGCCTGCGCCCGGACTGGAAAACGGCGCAACAAAACCGCGCTGCCATCGCCAAAATCATTATGGAATTGCGCCAGAAAGAACGCGATCGCCAGGCGGCTCAGGGCAAAGAACAGGACTATAAACCGGACGAAATTAAACACGATTTAAGGAAAGATCAGGGCGTCAATCAGAAGGATATCCAACCCGTTGCCAGCAGCAGCCCGCAGGTCAATCAGTGGTTTGAAAACCTGGAGGTTTCCCCTTCCGGCCTGCTGGAAAATCTCTACCGCGCCAACACGGAGGAGGCTCCATGAGAACCTTGCTGATGGTGCTTTTGCTGGCCGTTCTGCCAGCCCGAGCGGCGATGGACATTACGCGGGAGCTTGAAGCGCCAGAGCATGTCGCGCCCGGTCAGCCCGTGCGGGTGGCTATCACCTTCTGGACGGATAGCTGGTTTAATCCGCCGCCGCAATGGCCTGATTTTAAAATTGAGAACGGCTCGTTACTCACCACGCCGCTGCCAAACCAACTGCTGAGTCGCCAGAAAAATGGTATTAGCTGGAGCGGCGTGCGCCTTGAACGACAAATCACCGCGTGGGATCAGGGCGTGCTGCTGATGCCTGCGGTGGAAATCACCCTCACTTCACCCAACCAACCGCCCGTCACGGTGCAATTACCCGAGCTGAAAAAAGAGGTGGTCTGGCCGAAAGGTGTGGAGCAGCCGGATCGCTTCCTGCCCGCCAGCAACTTAACGCTCACCCAGAAAATCACCCAGTATCACGCAAGCAAAGACGACAAACTCCACGCTGGTGACGTGATCGAGCGCACCGTCACGGTTAAGGCCAACGGGATTGTTGCCACACAAATCCCGCAATTGCTGTACGCCATTCCTGGCACCGAAACCCAGCGCCTGACGCCCGTGAACACCATGCTGAAAACGGGACGGGGTGAAATCGAAGGCGCACAGCGTGAAGAAACCCTGCGTTATTTACCTTCACAAGCGGGCGCCATCACCATTCCGCCGCTGAAATTACGCTGGTGGGACACGGCAAATCAGCAATGGCAAGTGGCGCAATTACCCGGCTCCACCCTGCAAGTTGCCGAAGCGCGCGCCGCAGGAAGTGAATCGGCACTGCGCGGCGCCACCGATGATGGAAAATGGCGCATCGCGACGATGATCATCACCGTCGTACTAATGGCGCTGCTTCTCTGGTTTACGCGCCGCCCGCTGCGGCGCAGTTTGAGGTATCTGCACCGTGTCTGGCAGCGCTTCTGGAACCCTGTCCCATTGCCCAAACTAACTCCCACCAAAAGGGGTGAACGATGAAACATAAACTGTTACTCACAACGCTAATTCTGGGTGCAATGGGTGCGGCTCACGCCGCCGACCCGCTGTCTGCGTGGAAGGATACGGCGGCGAAACAATCCATTGAACAATGGGTGCAAAATGCGACCAATCAAGACCGCTCAACCTATATTCCGCCCCAGAAGCGCTATGTGGTGTTTGATAACGACGGCACGTTGTGGCCCGAAGCACCGCTGACATTCCAGCTCCAGTTCGCTATTGATGAAGTAAAACGCCTCGCGCCAGAGCACCCGGAATGGAAAAACGATCCCATTGTGAGCGCGGTGCTGAATAACGATTTAAAAACCGTTGCTGCCGCGGGTGAAAAAGGGCTGATGCAGCTTTTAGAGCTGACGCACAGCAACATCACCACCGACGAATTCGACCAGCGCGTCGCCAATTGGGTCGGTAGCCACCGGGATAATCGCTTTGGCTGCCGGTACGATCAAATGGGCTACCAGCCGATGCGCCAGTTGCTCGATTACCTGCGTGAAAACGGCTTCAAAACGTGGATTGTGTCCGGCGGCGGCATTGATTTTATGCGCGTGATAGCGGAGAAAATGTACGGCATTCCACCCGAGCAGGTGATCGGCTCGTTCTCACTTAGCGAGTTTTCCCTGACCGACAACGGCACGCAGTTGCGTAAAACCATGAAAGGCGCGTTTAACGACGATGCAACCGCCAAGCCCGTCGCGATCCATCTGTTTATGGGCCAGCGCCCGGTTGCGGCGTTTGGTAACAGCGACGGCGATTTAGCGATGATGCAGTACACCGCAGCCAACCCGGACTATAAAACCTTCGGTTTGCTGGTTCACCATACCGATGCCGAGCGTGAATATGCTTACGATAGCCATCCACCTGCCAGCGGTAAACTGGTCGAAGGACTAAGTATGGCGAAGGAAAAAGGCTGGACGGTGGTGGATATGAAGCAGGACTGGAGAACGGTGTTTGACCCGAAATCGTGTGTTCCGGAATCGCCAAAACAGTAAAATAAGGGGTGGATAAGCGTGAGCGCCATCCACCTTAAAATGAAGTGTTGTTGTTCTGCAAACAGCTGTTCGATGGACTTAGTGGGGTAGAACAGTGAGTTCGCATTGTCGCCGACCAATGCAGTAAAGCCGAGTTTGAGATAGAACTGCATCGCCCCCGCATTGACGGCATCCACAAACATTCCATGAATCCCCACCGCCTGCGATGCAAGCCAGGTGATTTTCATCGCGTGCGCGACAAGCGTTGTACCCCACTCTTGCCCATGAAGGTCTTTATGAACCGCCAGACGCCCTAAAGTGACGCTGGGAACATTGGCATAAGGGACTTTCCGCTTCTGCGTATTCGACGGAAGTGTCGCCTTTTCAAAGCAGCTGCCCGACAACGTATAGTAGCCTAACACTTTCGATTTCTGCTCTTTAGCAACAAGCAAATAGCCGCGTAAGATCCGGCCACTATGCTGACGTGCAAGATGATCGGTTAGAAAAGTATTCAACGGTTCTTCACCGCAGTCGAAACCTGAAAAATCGTATTCTGCATCCTGCGAAAAAATCTCAATCATCAGGTCAGCCACGCGTTACTCCATATTTTGTAAGCGTTTAGCGGCACTTTTAAGCCTGGCGTTCGGTGCGGGCGGATTGCTGAGAGCCTCCATCACCAAATCCCACGATTCTTCATTCAGAACCAGGCGACGATGTTGCTCAATGACTTGCGCGGCACGTTCAGAAGCGCTGGCTACCATAAACTGAGTGATAGTCTGGTTGGACATTGCCGCAGCTTCTTCGATTAAGCGCTTGTCGTCGTCAGTTAATCTGAGATCGATGCGCTGTTTTTTTAATGCTGGCATAGTGCGCTCCATAACTGCTCGCGTTGTGCATCGGAAATTGTGTACGGTGTTTTTCCGTACGCAGACTATAGAGTGGAATGAATGAATTTTCAACAAGTGATCCGGCGGGGAACCGTATCGGACAGAAACGAAAAAACCCGCCGAAGCGGGTTTTTAAATTCTTTAGAGCTTAGTTAACGCTAACCTTACAGGCTAGTTACGTTACCAGCTGCTGGGCCTTTAGCGCCGTTCTCGATGGTGAAGGAAACTTTCTGGCCTTCATCAAGAGATTTGTAACCGTCGTTCTGGATTGCAGAGAAGTGAACGAACAGGTCTTTAGAACCGTCGTCTGGAGTGATGAAGCCGAAACCTTTATCAGCGTTGAACCATTTTACCAGACCAGTCATTTTGTTAGACATGTGTATTACCTTTTGAATTGAGTGTGCCTTACGGCGATTTGGTATGCTTTACAGATTTTATGAAGCGGTAGAGGAGCACACGACAAAGGGTATCCAGGGATGACTCTTGAAGGACTGCTTTACTAGGTTGCTTTAAAGGTCTGTACGTCAAACCGATGGGGCGTATTAACTCATGCTTAGGCGATGAATGACAAGGATTATTTTAGCCGTCCACAGCTCTGTAGTTAAATTACGTCTCATTTAGCGCTTCGCTTAGCGGGTGTAAATCATACGAAGTTACACCCGCCTCGCTATGTTCTAATGCGTTGTTAATAATCTATTTTTGCGACTTTCCGCAGGGCTTCTGGCGTCACTTCCGGCAGGCCAAAAAACTCCATATATGCAGGAATCATCTCAAATAACATATCTGTTCCAGGTTGTATCTGGCAGTCTCTTTTCATTGCAGCGCGCAGAAATGGCGTGATTTCGCTCTTCATCACCACCTCGCCAACGAAACTTCCGGGCGTGAGCGCGTGAATATCCACGGGCAATTCATCCCCTGCATCCATGCCCAGCGGCGTTGCGTTCACCACTATCGAAAACCCCTGCGGGTTGCGCAAACCGGTTTGCACCGTCAGCGCCGGGTAGTGCCTACGCAGGCGAATGGCCAACTCTTCGCTGCTTGACGGGCGGCTGTCATAAAGCGCCAGAGATTCAACGCCTGCCGCCGCCAGTGAGGCCGCAATCGCCGACCCCACCCCGCCGCTACCGACCACCAACGCACGCGCTCCTTGCGCCTGAATCCCTTTGCGCAACATGCCACGCACAAAGCCGTCGCCATCGAACATATCACCGCGAAGATGACCGTCCGGTTCCAGGCGAATGGCGTTACAGGCTCCGGCAATTTGCGCCGCCGGGCTGAGGCTTTGCACTAAGTCGCAGGTCGAGACTTTGTGCGGCATCGTCACCAGCGCGCCAATGATGTTGGTCATGCGAAATAAAGAAGGAATCAGTTGCGCGTAATCCTCAGCCCTGACCCCCATCGGCACCACCTTGATATCAATGCCCTGGCTTTCAAACCACGGGTTGTAAATCATCGGCGCTTTAAACGTGGTGGTGGGATAGCCCAGGTGCGCGATTAAACGGGTATTGCCACTGATTTCCATGATTAATCTTCCATCTCAATACGTTTGATATCGCCAAGAATAAAGACGTAAGCGAAGACGCCCAGCAGCGCAGCACTGCCGATGTACACCAGCGCGTAGAAGAAGTTGCCGGTTGCCGCGACGATAAAACCGACGATCAGCGGCGTGATAATGGAAGCCAGGTTGGAGCAGAAGTTGAATAAGCCACCGGTCAGTCCTGCCAGGTTCTTCGGCGCCATATCGGAAATCAGCGTCCAGCCAAGTCCGACCATACCCTGCCCGAAGAAAGCGACGGACATCACCGTAATTACCAGCGCGTCGGTTGGCATCCAGTTCGCTGAGATAATCAGGCTCGCCATCAGCAGGCCAGAAATAATCGGCAGCTTACGGGCAATATTCACCGACCCGGTGCGTTTCAGGATTTGGTCTGAAACCCAACCGCCAAACATCACGCCCACGGCCGCCGCGAGGAACGGCAGGATCGCGAAGAAGCCCACTTTCAGCCACGGCATATGGCGTTCCGTCGCGAGATACGTCGGGAACCAGGTGAGGAAGAACACCAGCGTCGTGTTTCCGGCAAACTGCCCGATACCCGCGCCGAGAATTTGACGGCATTTCACCAGCTTGCCGACGTTCGCCCAGCTAAAGTTCATTTTCGGTTCAGGTTCGGCCGATTGCTGGTCGTGGCCGATGTATTCAAGCTCGAGCTGGTTAGCCGTTTTAGACTCATGCGGCTCGTGGTAATAACGCCACCACACCAGCACAAATAAAATGCCTACCACGCCCACGGAGATAAACAGCGCGCGCCAGCCGAAGGTTTCCATAATAAAGAACAACAGCGGCGCAAACGCGGCAAGACCGACGTATTCTCCGACCGTGTACACGGCCGTGGCGCGAGCGCGTTCATGTTGCGGGAACCATTTTCCCACGACACGGCTATTGACCGGGAAACACGGCGCTTCACTAATGCCCAATCCCAGGCGGCACAGCAGCAAGGTTTTCAGGCCCATCGTCAAGCCGTGGAATAAGGTAAATGCCGACCAGAAAAACAGCGCCAGCGCGTAGGTAATTTTATTGCCGAAGCGGTCCAGGAAGATGCCGCCGGGAATTTGCATTGCGGCGTACGTCCACGCAAATGCCGAGAATACGATGCCCATAGTGGCGGCACCGATTCCAAGATCGGCACTCAGTTGCGGCGCAGCAATACCTAATACCGTCCGGTCGAGGTAGTTAATCATGGTCCCGATAGCCAGCAGCGTCAGGATGACCATTCGAGTGCGCGAACGTTTTTCAACAGCAGTTTTCGGGGCGGCGATATCGCCCTGTTCATAACTTGCCATCAGTAATTCCTTCTTATGTCGTAGGTTACAGGTGCCTTTTTGAACCTTAAGGTTCATTTATTGTTTTAAATCGAGTTACCGCATCTGCATTGCAGCCAGACGAACCGCCGCATTAGTCGCACCGTACTGTTGATAATCACCCCGCCGTTCGACCAGTTCAAAGAAGAAACGGTCAGGACGGAATGCCGGTGTGTAGGCATGCAAAAACTCATGCTGCTGCGCATCCCGCTCATATAGAATATCCAGACGCTCAAGCCCTTGTAATAACGCGTTATTGACTCCGTAGCGCGCCAATAAATCGCCGTAATAATTCGCCGGAATAGGAAGTAACTTCAGTCCTTTAGATTGCAGGCTTTCTACCGTCGAAGGTAAATCATCACAGGCAAATGCCGCATGTTGCAGGCCGGTTCCCTGATAACTCGCCACCGACCGGGCAATTTGCGTATCGAGACTGTGCGACATATTCAGCGGCAGGCGAATCGAATGACACGGGCTGTGCATCACCTGGCTCCTGACCAGACCATACGGGTCCGGCACGCTCAGTTCGGTATCCAGCTCGAACCCAAATACCGCCCGGAAGAACATAATCCAGTTATCGCGACTGCCTTCCACCAGGCCAAGCGCCAGGTGATCAATGCCGCGCAGCATGCCTTTGGCGGCAGTTTCTGAGAGCGTGAAATCGGTTTGATAAATGTCGCTTTCGCCCTGCTCAGGCGCTTCAATCAAGTAAATCAAGCTGCCATCTGGCGCACAAACCGCTGCCAGTGCACGCTCATCCGGGCCGTGTTTTTCATGCCAGACGGGGTAGCCGTAATCTTGCGCGCGCTGCAAAACGTTTGCAGCGCCCTGCACCCGCCACGCCATCGCGCACAGCGAAACACCGTGGCGGCGATGAAATTCATCCGCCCAACTGTGCGACTGGTGGTTGATAATGATATTCACGCCGCCGTTGCGCCACAGCGAAACGTCTTTGGAACGGTGCTCTCCGGCATGGTCGAAACCCAGCGGTTGCAAGGCTTCGCCCATTGCCACGGCATCTTTATCATCGGTGGCAAACTCTAAAAACTCAATGCCCTGATAGCTCGCCTGCGGTGCACTGTGAAAAAGTGGCGCGTCAATTTGCGGGTTGGTCTGCCAGGTTTGCTCCTCCAGCCATAACAGCGAGCGATAACCATCTTTGGCCGTTGGCGCGTTCGGCGTGGCGCGGAAACTGTCGTTGAAAATCTCCAGCGACCATGGCCCGCGGAAACCTTTCTCAGTCAGCAAACGAGTGAACTCCACCACCGGCAATTCACCCTGCCCTGGGAAGCAACGGAAATGGCGGCTCCACTCCAGCACATCCATTTTCATCAGCGGCGCATCGGCCAGTTGCAGGAAGGTGATCTTCTCGACAGGAATATCGTCGAGATTAATCAATTGATCGCCGAGCGAAAGCACGTGGAAGCTGTCGAGCACCAGCCCCAACGCCGGGCTGTTAACCTGTTTTACCCGCTCCCACGCCTGGCGATAACGATTCACGTGCGTGCCCCACGCTAACGCTTCATAACCGACGGTGATTTCATTAAGGTGTGCAAGTTCAGCAAGATGGGCGAGATCGCTGACCTGCAAATCAATGTTGGCGGAGCAATCGGGTGCCACATTGCTGCACAGCAGCATGGTGTCGCAGCCCAGCTCATGCATCAGAGCGAATTTGCGGCGCGCCCGTTCCAGATTGTTGGCAAACTGCGGGCGCGATGCTCCTTCAAAATCGCGAAACGGCTGGAAGAGCGTGATGGTCAGTCCCAAATCCGCCGCCATTTTGCGCACGTCGGCCGGGGAGCCTGGGTAATAAAGCAGGTCGTTTTCAAAGATTTCGACACCGTCAAAACCAGCAGCCGAAATTGCGGCCAGTTTTTCAGGCAACGTGCCAGAGATAGATACGGTTGCAATTGAACGCTGCATGATGGCTCCTGGTCTGTCGGGATAAGTCGGTTAATGTTGTATCATTTGGTTCATATTGCAAATTTATAGTTAATTAATTGTTACCCCAGATCACACGCCCGGAAGTTAAAAAAAATAGCGGGCGATTACCGAACAAAACAAAGTGGGGTTACACTTTCCAGTCACTCCCTGGCAACTTAAAGGCAAACACAACATGTCAGATAACAACTATCAGCCACCAAAAGTCTGGACGTGGATAAAAGGCGAAGGCGGCACCTTCTCTAATATCAACCGCCCCATTGCAGGCCCGACCCACGAGCGCACGCTGCCGATTGGCAAGCACCCGTTGCAGCTTTATTCCCTCGGCACACCGAACGGGCAGAAGGTCACTATTCTGCTTGAGGAGTTGCTGGCGCTGGGCGTGAGTGAGGCTGAGTACGACGCGCATTTGATTCGCATCGGTGAAGGAGATCAGTTCTCAAGTGGCTTTGTGGACGTGAACCCGAACTCGAAAATCCCGGCATTGATGGACCATTCGGCGACACCACCGATTCGCGTGTTTGAGTCCGGTGCCATCCTGTTTTACCTGGCAGAGAAGTTTGGTCACTTCTTGCCAAAAGAGATTGCGGCGCGGACTGAAACGCTGAATTGGCTCTTCTGGCTGCAAGGCTCCGCGCCGTATCTGGGCGGTGGTTTTGGCCATTTCTACAATTACGCACCGATGAAAATTGAGTACGCAATTAACCGCTTCGCCATGGAAGCCAAGCGCCAGTTGGACGTGCTCGACAGGCAACTGGCTACGCATCGTTTTATTGCCGGCGATGAATACACCATTGCAGATATCGCGATTTGGCCGTGGTACGGATCTCTTGCAAAAGGTGGGCTGTACGACGCGGCGGAATTCCTCGATGTTGCCTCGTACAAAAACTTTGTCCGCTGGGCCGATGAAGTGGCAAGCCGCCCGGCGGTGAAGCGTGGGCGTATTGTGAACCGCACCTTTGGCGAACCGTCACAGCAATTGCATGAGCGCCATGATGCATCAGACTTTGAGTTACGCACTCAGGATAAATTAGAGAAGTAATTCCTCCACATATATGTCCGTGATACTGCAACTTGCAATATTACGGATATATAAAATTTAAAATTAAACAAACTTTTTATAGTTTCAGCCTGACCGTTGCAGGTAACTTGCCGTCTGAATTATTAAGTCAGCAAACTGCAAGGAACTACTGTGTTAAAGAACTGCGTATTACTACTCGCCTTTGTTATTGTCGGATGTGCTGAACCAGCAGATAAAACCGTAGAAGCATTGAATACGATTAATTTCCAGCCGGTTACATCAGCCCCAAGTGAAAGCAAGAATCCGGAAGAGTTAAAAAACCTGCACACTCTGAATAAAAACACCATTGCCAACCTGACCGCAGGCATTAAATCAGCGCGGGTTGATGATCTCAGAAGCGTGGATGTTTTTGATAATCGTTATGGTATTGATAATGTGTTCCAGGCGTTAACCAAACTGGAAGAAATTAATGAACTCAATGATATCTATCTACACGACGAGAATAAGAGCGGACTGATTCAGATTAGTAAGATATTAAAACCGGTATCGGATACCGCGTCATGATGAAAATAAAAAGGAGTTTTGTAGGGTGGATACGCGCAAGCGTCATCCACCCTTCTTCCTGTTTTGTCGGATGACGCTACCGCTTATCCGACCGACAAAGAGAGTTCATTTAATAGAGCTGTTTCTCAATCAATATTTGCTGCAAATGTTGCTTTTGCTCTCGGTTCAGTATCTGACTGACCTGAAAAAGATATTTTGCTCTCTGGAACCGCACCTGATTCTGAATATCACCAACGGCATCGAGCTGCTTCTTAGCCTCAGCATCACTCCACATTCCGGAACTGAACATATCAATGATCGCATCTTGCTTTAAAGCATCGGTGTTGATTTTGCCAATTTCTTGTTCCGTGTTCTTACGCAGTGATTTTACTTGCTGAATTTGTTCAGGTGTCAGCTGTAATTGTTTAACCAGCGAATCTTGCGGTAGCGTGTCAGTAGAATGAGAAGCCAAAGCCACACCGCAAAATGACAGCACAGTTGCCATCACGACAAGCTTAAATATTTTATTCATTCCATATCCTTAAATTTTAAACACAGGACGCCACACTATGTTGCCATAGTGTGGCGTTTGCTGCTTACTATTTGCGACTGACTATTTGATGATTGCTTACATATCCCACATCCGTATGGGATAAATGAAGAATAAGGCTAGCGAGGCTGGCATTCAATTCGCTTTTCGTTTAAAAATAAACTCCCCGCTTTATACCAAAAATAATTCAAGTTGCATCGCGGCGGCAAGAGAAAGAATCCCGATGAGCTTAGTAAACTAAGTGATTCGGGTGAATGAACGCAGCCAACAAAGAGGCAGTTTGAAGTATGAAGGGTATAAAAAAAACCCGCCGGACAGGCGGGTATACTGCATTGGCATAAATATATGCGCTAACAATATTAAAGGATCGATTGCTCGAGGTTGATAATAGCAATGAGACTCAGTGCATCAACATAATAATTTTAACCAGATACTTATTAACCAGCAATTATATAAATGTATAAAAATAAATAGATCAGAAATTGAAATTAACCCCGGCATAAGCGCCGTCCGCTAAGATATTATCACTATGCCCATCTTTCCCTTCCATTCCCAAATAGCGGTATCCGGCATCAACAGAGAAGGTTGGGTTCACTTTCCAGCGCACACCCGCGTTCGCTTCACCATATTGTTTCACGCCGCTTGAAAGCGAGTCAGGCGAGAAATAGGCATCGCCATATAAAGAAAAGTGATCGCCAAGGGGAAGTTGCGCGCCGCCGCCGACTGCCACGGCATAACCTTCATCGTTATCATCCGGGTTGAGATAAAGCGTCTTGCCGCCCAGCGTCACGAGTACCGAACCCAACGGAATATTCCATCCCATTCCCAGGCTGGCGACGTCGCCGTCGTTATCGTTGTGCGCCCAATTTCCGCTGAACGTAAAACCCGGTTCGTTCGCGCCAAAGCTCACGCCGAAATTGGTCCATTTGGAACCCGCCTCACCATGAATCGACACGGCATGAGCCGAATTTGCGGCGCATACCGCACCAATCAGAAAAACCATTTTTAATAATTTCATCGCGTTCCTTATTTTTACTCGTGGGGTTAGCAGACAAAAAAAAGCCCGACTGGCACAAATGCATCGGGCAAAACGAACATCACTGCTTTTTTATGACTACTGGGATTATTAAGGTTATTCGCCGACACCGGCGATTTCGACCACCACGCGGCGGTCAGGTGCCAGGCAATTAATCAGTTCGCTGCGTTCTTGCAGCGCATCACACGTTGTTCCGGTCACTGGTTCACTTAAACCGCGGCCTTCGGCCTGCACGTTTTGAGCGGGCATCCCTAAACGCACCAGTTCATCGGCCACGGCCTGGGCGCGTTTTGTCGAAAGGTTGAGGTTGTATTCAGCCGATCCGAGGCGATCGCTAAAGCCAATCACCATCGTGGTTTTTTCTTTAGCGACCTGAATTTCAGGGCGATTGTAGAGATCACGTACCGCCGATTCCCCCTGTGCAGAAAGCACCGCAGAGTTGAATTCAAACATCACGTCAGATTTGAGGTTAAAGCGCTGTGGTTCTGGCGGGCCTTCTACCACTGGCGCTGATTCAGCAACCGGTGCTGCGGAATTTTGCCCAAAGCGATAGACCACGCCTGCGGTGACGGTATTGATATCAGCGGACATGCCAATCTGGTTTGAATTTCCGACGTTGCTCACCCACTGATATTCCAGGCGGCCAGCCCAGTTATCATTAAATTCGTATTCCGTACCAATGGCGGCCAATGGACGAACACCGGTTTCAAAATTACTGTGTTCAGCCTGGTCAGTTTCCGCACGATACCCCATGGCACCCGCGCGACCGTAGATATCCCAATTTTCGTTGAATGAGTAGCTGGCTTTCATCGAAAATTGCAGACCCTGAGCCTTCATTTTGCCATTCTCTGCGCCGTTATTTCCCTGAACCTGCATATTACCGAGATAATCGTATCCGCTTTCTACCGCCAACCAGGGAAGAATTTGATAGCCCCAGAATACGCCGCCACCCACATTGTCACTGTCAGTATCAAATTCGGTAGAGTTATTCTGGTTGCCATTAAAATTATTATTGCCACTGATATCTGAGTAATGTGACCAACCTAATTTCGCACCACTGTACCAGGTATTAGCATCCGCTGCGGCATTAGCATTGGTTACTGCGCAGGCATTGATGACGATTAACGCAATAAGAGTCTTTTTCATATTAATCCTTGAAGTGGTCCCGGAGAGATTACTCAGTAGCATGACTATTTCAGCGACGGATGGTATGCAGAGATCACGACGGAAGGAATTTCATTTTTATTTAATTTTACATTAAAAAAGGCAAGCAAAATTATCTGATTATTATAAGAAGATCGACATGCGGCTTTCAAATGAAGCAAAGCCATCCTGACTTCATAATTTTGATTAGCAGGATAGCTATTACCTGTGGAATTAATTTTAATAGCGATGTGTTGGCAGGTAGCGGAAAGCGTAAGTCTCTTCCGTTTGAATATTTACAGTGAAATAATCTCAGAACCTCTCGGGTAAATTAATCACCTCGATCAAATAGCCACCCCGTTTGATTTCAATGTAACCACCGCTCTTTAAGGCAAACATCACATTCAAAATACTGCTACGGGATAAATGCGTTCGTTCCTGAATATAGTCAAGAATAGAAACTCTTGAACGTAATTCTGTTGAAAGGCGGTTCATTTCAAGAAGATGACCGCGAATTATCGAATAGGTCCGCTGCTGCACAACGACTGAATCACGATAGAAAAGATGAGTGGTGTAATAAGCCAGAATGATAGCAATATCTTTCCATAACCCTTTCTCGGTGATGAGTTCATGCCCGAGGCTGGCATCAAGACGCAGCATGGTACATTCAGTTTCTGCACGCAGAATATGGCTGCGCAGTGGCTGGATGCTCTCTGCAATGCCAAACAAATTCTGATCATACACCGTGGTGATGACCAGACCGTCTGTGGCTCGCAGAACAGAAAGCTCACCACTTTTAAAGACATAGAACTGAGGGATCTCTTTATATTCCCAGTTTATCCTTTTACGCGGAATAACCTCCATGGGGGTTCCATAGGGTTCCAGGGCTGTAATGAGATTCTGAATGGCAGCTTCTGGCCGCGTGGGAGGGGGTATAATCATTTTTAATCCTAAGATGCCTAATCTTTCCTTGAAGTATATACCATGCCAACGATCTGGCAGGGAGCCATACCATGCGGTGTTTCACTCATAGATTCAACTGTCCATAATAAAATCTAAACAAGTTGTAGCAATTTTCTCACAACTGTTTCAGCGATGAAAAGAAGTGTAATTTTCCGTTCTTCCTATTGCACAATATTGGCGCTTTGTGCAATTGAAAAATGACTCATTATTTATTTTTAAACAAAATAAAAGTGGTGCCATTCACGCCTTCTCATTAGTGTCTGCTGAAATTTCTTCATGGGACTCCAGGTATGTTTCTCGATTATGTTGCCTTAGTGGCACTTATCTTTGTTGGGTTGACGCTATTTTATGGCGTGATTGTGGTACACGATATTCCCTATGAAATAGCCGTGCATCGGAATCATCCTCATCAGGATGCTATTCATGCTGCGGGCTGGGTAAGTTTATTCACTCTCCATGTTTTGTGGCCATTTTTGTGGATCTGGGCAATGTTATATCGCGAAGACCGGGGCTGGGGATTCACGGTTAAAAATAACGAAATGGATGCCTTGCGAGAAAGAATAGCGCAACTCGAAGCCCAGCATCAAAAAACGCAAACAAAGCCATCAACGGCCGAATAACCGATCAGGATTTATTGTGGACTTATTACTTATTCTGACTTATACCGCGATCTGTTTCGGTATATTTAAATTTTTCAAAATCCCGTTAAATAAATGGACGGTTCCTACCGCAGTCTTGGGCGGTATTGTTCTGATTGGTTCGCTACTGTTATTAATGAATTATAACCATCCGTATTCTGAGCGAGCGCAGATGGTGACGGTGACGCTGCCGATCATTCCTGAAGTGGAAGGCGTGGTGGTTGAAGTCACCCCACACGCAAATCAGAAATTGAAAAAAGGCGATTTCCTGTTCCGTATCGACCCGACGGCCTACGAGGCAAAAGTCGAAGCGCTAAAAGGTGAGGTAGAAACCGCCCAGCAAAACGTGGAAATGCTTAAAGCGCGCCTGGCTTCCGAAAATGCGGATATCGCCCAGGCAAAAGCCGTTCGCGATTTAGCATTGAAAGATGCCAATCGCTACCAGAACGGTAGCAAAGACAAAATGAAAAGCCCGTTTACCGACCAGGAAGTGGTTCGCGCGCAACAAAATTACCTCGCAGCACAGGCCCAGTGGCGCTCGGTTCTCTCAAAACGAGATGAAACCGCGGCCCAGTTAAATGCCATGATCAACGGCGAAAACGCGGCAGTCTACCGGATTAAATCTAAACTCAAAGAAGCGGAATATTTCCTGGCAAGAACCGTCGTTTACGCGCCGAGCGATGGCTACGCTACACAGCTTCTTCTGAAGCCTGGTATGTTCGTGCGCCCGCTCCCGCTGCGCCCGGTGATGGTGTTCGTTCCGGAGCAGAAAAACAGCGTGTATGCCGTCTTCCGCCAAAACTCAGCCCTGCGTTTAACCGCTGGTGATGAAGCGGAAGTGGTGTTTAACGGCCTGCCAGGCAGCGTGGTGAAAGGGAAAGTGAAGCAAATTCTGCCGGTAGTCGCCAGCAGTAGCTACCAGGCGCAAGGCCATCTACAAGGCTTAAGTCTCGACCCGAAACTCGACGGTATTTATGCAGAAATCGAGCTGAATAATATGGCTGATATGAAGAACTTACCCGCCGGGACGATGGGCCAGGTGGCGATTTATTCAGACTATTTCAAACACGTTTCTATTATCCGCAAAATCCTGCTGCGCATGACAAGCTGGATGCATTATCTGTATATCGATCATTGAGTTAACGCCAGAAGGAGGCTTCCCATGCATCAAGCGAAAGTGTTATTCCCAACAGGGCATCGGCTTTTCCGGTTTTGCGTGTTTTTGTTCTGTTTCTGCCTACCCCTTACGCTGGTGATTTATGGCGGGCAGTTCATCAGTCTCAGCACCGTCGCTGTCATTTTTGCCGCGATGCCGGTGGCTATTCTTCTGGTATCCATTGTGGTGCTCAATGCCCCGACCAGCCTGTTACAGCTTGCAGGCGCGTCGCTGGCATTGATGTCGCTGCTATTTTTCCTGCAAGAAACGTTCCGCGATGCGACGAGCGATAGCTGGAAAGGTGCGCTGGCCGTGGTCGTCGCGGTCATCATGTATGCGTATCTTTACGTGCAACGCAAAAAGCGCGTCTCTGAATCGCAACTTAACTTAAATTAGAACGATTTTTTCTCAGCCATATTTACAACACATTAATAGCTGTTAAGAATGGATATTATTTGAACATAACTACGGTCAATGTCAGAAGAAATCCTCAGGCAGCAGATCCAGAACCTCAAAAGGCACAACGCCCGTCTTAAGAGAATTGCGCACGACTCGCGTAACAAGCTGAGTGCGGCTCTGGACGGGACGGGTTTGTGCTTATGGCAGCTCGATATCGCGAGCGGAAAGTTAATTATTTTTAACCGCCGATGGGGTTCCATGCTGGGTTATCAGCCCAAAGAACTTAGCGCTCATTTTGACGTGTGGCGGGAGCATCTTCATCCTGAAGATAAAGAAATGGTGCTGTCTGCGTTTTATAACCATCTCGAAGGCAAGACGCCATTCTACGAAGCGCTGCACCGGATGCAGGCCAAAAATGGCACTATTTCCTGGGTGCTTGATCGGGGTCGTGTGACGGAGTGGAGTGATGATGGGAAACCGCTGAAAGTGACCGGCACCCACATCGATATGACCAAAGAAAAGCAGTATGAACAGCAGCTTGCCACGCTGGCTAATCACGATCCGCTTACCGGGCTTGCCAACCGCTATGCGCTGCATGCGCAGTTCGATTTGCTCAAAAATCTCGGCTCGCTATCCGTGGCGTTTATCGATCTTGATGATTTCAAAAACGTGAATGATACGTTGGGGCATCGCAGCGGCGACGAGGTATTACTGCAACTCAGCCAGCGTCTGCGTGATGCCTGCCCGGCAGAAGTGACCATTGGCCGCATCGGAGGCGATGAATTTATCCTGCTGTTGCCGTGGACGCTGGATAATCAGGAAATTATGCGGATCGCCCTGCGCTGCCTGGATGCCGCGATTACTCCGTTTGAGCTGGGTAACGGGGCGGCAAAAGTCGGCGCTTCAATTGGCGTCAATGAATCCTGGGCCAGCGACAATTTCAGCGATGCGGTGATACGTGCCGACGAATCGATGTATCTGATTAAACGCACCGGTAAAAATGGCGTGGCGCTGGGGGCCAGAATTCTCATTCAAAGCTAAGCCAGATATTTATTAAACCAATCAATCGTGCGCTTCCACGACAGTTCCGCTGCGGCTTTGTCATAACGCGGTGTCGAATCGTTATGAAAACCGTGATTCACGCCGGGATAGATATAACCTTCGTAGACTTTATCGTTCGCTTTGAGCGCCGCTTCATACGCGGGCCAGCCCTCGTTGATGCGCGAATCCAGCTCACCAAAATGCAGCAATAATGGCGCTTTGATGCGTGGCACATCTTCGATTTTCGGCTGACGGCCATAGAACGGCACGGCAGCGGCGAGTTCCGGGTAAGCGACCGCCGCGGCATTCGCCACGCCGCCACCGTAACAAAAACCGGTGATGCCGACCTTGCCTGTCACCGCGTCGTGGTGCATCAAAAATTCGATAGCGGCGAAGAAATCATTCATCAATTTGGTGGGATCGACCTGCGATTGCAGCTCGCGACCTTTTTCGTCATTACCCGGATAACCGCCCACCGAGCTTAAACCGTCCGGTGCCAGCGCAATAAATCCGGCTTTGGCAACGCGTCGCGCCACATCTTCAATGTATGGATTCAGGCCACGGTTTTCATGCACCACCACCACGCCAGGCACTTTGCCCGCCGCTTTTGCCGGGCGCACCAGATAAGCCCGCACCTGCCCATGTCCCTGCGGGCTGGGGTATTCAATGTATTCCGCCACAATATCCGGGTCGGTAAATTCCACCTGCGTGGCGAAAGCGTAATTCGGCGTTAATAAGGTGCCAAGCGCCACCGCCGAAAGCCCGCCGACGACAAACTTGCCCGCGATATCGAGAAACTCACGTTTGCTGATTTTGCCATGAACGTAAAAATCGAAGTATTCGAGTAATTCAGGAGGGAAATCTTTCGCGGTAAGTCGTGTCATTTGCAGGCCCTTTATCGATAAAAGATGCGTAAATAATGGCCTGCATTTGAGGATTTTGCCTGGTCTAATTTAAGCGCGACTTAACCACGTTCACGCGCCAGATGCCGAAGCACACCAGCACTAACGCCAGCGCATAGCGCCATTCAAGAATGCTTTCTTGCAAGAAAATAGCCGACAATACCGCGCCCGACACCGGGATCAGGAAGTTAAATGGCGCAATCATGCCCACGCGATTGTGTTTCAAAAGCAGGCTCCACAGCGCGAACGCCACGGAAGATAACAGCGCTAAATAGCCAAGAATTGCCACCGATTCCCAGCCGTGGAACGTCAGTGTGCCACCGCTGGCATACCCGCCAATGGTCAGCACCAGGCCGCCTATCGCCAGTTGCCAGCCGGTCATAATGGTGGCGTCCATGGTCTGCGAAATCCGTTTACCATACAGCGACGCGGCAGAAAGAATAAACGCCGCCAGCACCACGAAACCATCGCCCATCAGGCTAAAGCTAAAATCCATCAGCTGACTGTTGAAGTTCACCACCATCACACCGGCAAAACCGAGCACGCAGCCCACCACTTTATTGATGCTGAGCTTGTCGTTCTGATAAATAAAGTGCGCGAGTAACACGCTAAAGAAGGTGCCGGTGGCGTTCATGATTGAACCTTTCACCCCGGTGGTATAGGCAAGGCCAATATAAAAGAAGATGTATTGAATCGCGGTTTGCGTCACGCCTAATAGCGCGAGTTGCGAAAACTGCTGGCGTGATAAACGCGCAACAGACTTGCCTTGCAGAGACGCAAACGCCAGCAACAGCAGGCCTGCTATCACAAACCGATAACCGGCAAAGACAATTTTCCCCGCCAGGTCATCCGTCGCTATCTGAAATATTTCATAGCCGTTTTTAATTGCCGGGTAAGCGCTACCCCATAACAGGCAACAAAAAGCGGCCCCCATCCATGCGATTTTCTTATTAGTAAACCGTGAAACGTTATTGCTCACGCCTCTTCCCTTAACCAAAATTAAACTGTCGTTTCAGAATCGACCATTATCCTTCAATAAAGAAAAATAGCGAGAGTGCCATCCACACTTTGCGCGGTGGATGGCACGACAGCCGTTTTAAGGTTTTGGAAGGTGCGAAGGACGCGCTTTCGGATGCACCGCAAAGTGCCCATCAGGTGCGTTATCGACTTTCACGTGGACCATCTCAGGCGCTTGTTTTTTATTGGCTTTATCGCGGAACAGATAAACATTAAACGGCAGGATAAACACCAGCACAAAGCAGACAACCAGCAAGCCGCCGTAAACATCGTGAGCATGTGCACCCGGCAAAGAACTCGGTGGAATAAACGAAACGACAAACGCCAACACCGAAACCACCAGGCCGGAACACGCCACCACCAGTTTGACTTTTTGGCCACCAGGGATCTGGAAAGCGCGTTTTTTATCACGTTGTTTACGCACCAGTTGAATGTATCCCAGGAACAACATCAGGTAACTGCACAGATAAATCACCACGGTGAGTGACAAGGCAATCAGGAACGACATATTGCTCCCCCCTCCAGTATTAGTGAGAACAATCAACGCAATAGTCGTAATGATTAACTGGGAAATAACCAGCGCGACCGGCACGCCATTTTTATTCACTTTGGCAAAACGCGCAGGCAGCAGCCCTTTTTGCGCCGTCACCAACATGCCGCGCGATGGGCCGACAATCCACGAAGCGATTTCCGCCAGCACGCCCAGCATTAACAGTGCGGCAACCACACGAATCGCCCATTCAAACCCTGGACCGTAATAACCAATCAGCGTGCTGAATGCTTGCATCACACCGGCAGAAAGATTGATTTCGTGTTCTGGGATCACTGCCGCAACGGAAAGCCCGCCCACGGAACTGAGCACGATGGCGGCAATCACCAGCAAGATCATCGCCAGTGGGTAATCGCGCGCCGGATTGGTCATTTCATTGACGTGAGTCGCCGAGGCTTCAACGCCCATGTAACTGAGCACGAACGCTACAAGCACCACTAACGTGCCAATCTGGGAAAAATCAGGGAAGAAGGTGTGCGCCGACATCTCAATCGCCAGCGGCTGGCCGTTATACAACCAGGCCACAGCCAGCGCGACCAGTACGACAGCCGGGAATAAAATCCCGAAGAAGAAACCGAGTTTTGCGATGCGGGCGGTGTAACGCGTGCCTTTAAATTGGGTGAGCGCCAGCCCCCACAAAATCAGCACTGCCGCCACGGTTCTGACCAGCGGGTCGGTATTCAGCGCAGGCCAGTTGAGAATGTAGGAAAGCGCGCCGAGCACAAAATAAAGCATCGGAATAAAGCCGATAGCGATTTGCAAATAGCTAAAGGAAATAGCCGCAAAACCCCAGCGTTCCCCTAGCGTATTGGAAACCCAGGCGAACAAACCGCCCTCTTCCCAGCCTTCAACCGTTGCCATTTCAGCCGCACACAGGCCAACGGGAATAAACCAAAACAGGCCGCCCATCAGCAGGAAGAAAATCAGGCTAAAGCCTGAGGTCGCAAAAGTCGGATATTCATAAACCGCCATCACCATCGAAGCGGTAATAGCAAAAAAGCCGAGCAAAGTGAGTTGCCGGGCTGGGGGATTGGTCGTTGTGGTGGACATAAATCTCTCCGCATCCGCAGGCAGCGTGGCCCACGGATGATGATTTGTGTGGGTCGGATAAGCGTTAGCGTCATCCGACATGAATCATGCGTGGTTAAAACCACCCGCTTCTTCAGCGGTCAACGAATGGGTGACGGGATTTTTTTCCAGCGCGTCGAGGGTGCGTTTCAGGTCAGCAATCAGCAATTCAGCCAGGTCAGTGCTCATGCCGTGGCGAACCAGGATGCGCTGCACTACTAAGTCTTCGCGATGGGTCGGCATTGAATAAGCAGGCACCTGCCAGCCACGGCTGCGCAAGCGATCGGCAAGATCATAAAGGGTATAACCGCAATTGCGATGTTCCGGTTTCAGCGCCCAGGTCAGTGCCGGAATACCCTTTTTGTGGCTGCCATCAAAAATGATTTCAAACGGACCAATGGCGGCAATTTCTCGGGCCAGGTACTGCGCGGTGTTGTAACAAGCCATATGAATTTTGCGGTAGCCTTCACAACCAAGACGCAGAAAGTTGTAATACTGCGCGACAATTTGCCCACCCGGACGCGAGAAGTTCAGCGCAAAGGTCGGCATATTGCCGCCGAGGTAATTCACGTTAAAGATGAGCTCCTCTGGCAGATCCTGTTTTTCACGCCATACCACCCAACCTGCACCCAGCGGGGCCAGGCCGAATTTGTGGCCGGATGCGTTGATAGATTTCACGCGTGGCAGACGGAAATCCCAGTCGATTTCAGGTGCGCAGAATGGAGCAAGGAAACCGCCGCTCGCCGCATCAACGTGCATTGGAATATCCAGCCCTGTGCGCTCAAACAAATCATCCAACGCATCATGAATCTCTTTCACCGGCTCGTACTGGCAAGTGAAGGTAATCCCCAGAGTCGGCACCACGCCGATGGTGTTTTCATCGATGTATTTCAGCGCTTCTTGCGCGGTCATCATCAGGCGATCGCCATCCAGCGGCACTTCGCGCAGCTCAACGTCAAAGTAGCGGGCGAATTTGTGCCAGCAAATCTGCACCGGGCCACACACCATATTTGGCTTGTCGGTTGATTTACCTTCCTGTTCACGACGTTTACGCCAACGCCATTTCAGCGCCAGGCCGCCTAGCATCGCCGCTTCGGAAGAACCAATTGTGGAGCAACCCAGGGTGTCGGTAGCCGCGGGTGAGTGCCACAAGTCGGCCAGCATGTTCACGCAGCGCTGTTCAATTTCAGCGGTTTGCGGATACTCGTCTTTATCAATCATATTTTTGTCGATGGACAAATCCATCAACTGACGAATTTCGTCATCCACCCAGGTCTGGCAAAACGTCGCCAGGTTTTGACGGGAGTTACCATCGAGCATCAATTCATCGTGGATAGCGTGAAATACATTACGCGGGTTACTTTCCTGCACCGGAAATGCGGTTTTTGGCAATGAAGTGGATAATTCCAAGGAAGCATAAACATCGTCATTATCATTTTCTACGGGCTGATTGAGCATAGTCATAGTTATTCCTTAATATAAATTAAATAATTCCAGTGATTATTGTGAATCTTTCATCGCCAATGTTTTTGGCTGGGCAAGAGAGAGTTTCTTACGCAGAGAAATAAAACCTCCAGCGCTGAAGATCATCTCCAGACCAATAAAGGCGGTGGTGAATAAATAAGATTGTTCAGTGTTGAGGCCAAGCCAGATGGCGGCAATCAACAGGTCGAAAACACCGATGAGCACGTTCCAGATGGCACCTGCCCGGCCACGCATAGTAAAGCCGGATACGATGCGTGAAGCCCCGCCGATAATGAACAAGCAGCAGAAGACAATCGACAAAGAGTTCATTCCTACCAGCGGGTTAGCGATGAAGCTGTAGCCCAGCAATAGCCAGGCTATCGCGAAGACAGCGCTAATCAATTTCGATTTCCAGTGCTGGGTGCGGAACACCAGCAGGCAATAAAGAGTATAAAACCCGAAAATCATAAACATCATGCCGGTTATATAAGCGAGATACATGCCAGCCATAAAGGGAAAAAGTAAGCAGCAGGCACCACAAATAAGCAGTAATATCGCCATGACCAAAGCATGCTTTTTATAATGAAGGCGAGAAACTTCACTCAACGCTTTCATTATATATTGGTTAAATATAAACATAACAACTCCGCCGTATAATTAATGATTGAAATGGTAGTGCTTGCCACCAGGCAGAGTAAATAAGAGTGGCGGGTCATTATTATACGCTGAGCCTGACATCTGTATTCGCTTTCCGACATTTGTAAGACTGCACCTGCATTATTCACCCGGCGCTCTGATTTTCATCGTGACAGTTATTTTTTATTCTGATGGCGTTCGGTGATAACCACCTGGTTTATTAAGGAGAAGAAAATGAAAAAATTAATTCTGGCAGGCATGATGGCAACGATGATGTGTTCCGCACCGGTTATGGCGGCAACTGCAAATACTGCGGTGCAAACTGCGGCAACCGCTCAGATACAAAAAGAAGCCACTGATGTGATGCAGATTGCCGTTCAGGGTGCAAATGCGATGCGTGATATTCAGCTTGCCCGTCTCGCGCTGTTCCATGGCGTTCCAGCCAGTGCCAAAAAGCTGACAGATGACGCCGCAACGCTTCTGAAAGACGACAGTACCGACTGGAAGAAATTCGTTAAAACCGACGCTAAAGCGAAGATGATTGACGACCAGTACGTGATGATTAACGCCACCGTTGCGCTGTCTGAAGACTATATCGCGACGCCAGAAAAAGAGAGCGCCATCAAATCTGCCAACTCAAAACTGGCTAAAGGCGACCAGAAAGGCGCGATTGATACACTGCGTCTGGCAGGGATTGGCGTGATGGAAGACCAGTATTTAATGCCGCTGAACCGGACCCGCAAAGCGGTGGCTACAGCGCAAAAAATGCTGGCTGATGGCAAATACTATGAAGCGAATCTGGTGCTGAAAAGCGCGGAAGACGGCATCGTGGTGGATAGCGAAATGTTTGCTGCCAGCAACTAAAATTATCGTGCTGGATGTCGGATGACGCTGCGCTTATCCGATCTACGATTTCGATTCCGGTTTCGTAGGGCAGATAAGCGCAAGCGTCATCCACCTATTTTTAATGGCTCATCAAGCTCTCAATCTCCAATTCAATTTCCCGCATCACTTCACGGATTTTCTCTAACGTTTGCTGGCGCTCCTCAAGAGGGAGTGAATCATGTCGGCGTGCTTCAAAAGGCTCGCACAGCGCCTGAAGAGCAGTGATTTCCAGTATTTGCGCCGAGCCATGCAAACGGTGTAACGCATGCAAAAATTTCTGCGGCTCATCCTGTTCGATGGAGCGCACGACCGCCTGCAAATCATTGGCAGAGGCTTCGCGGAAAGTTTCCAGAATTTCATTCATTAACTTCCTGTCACCACCCGTATTCTCGGTCAGAATACTGAGTTTTAAATGACGGGTGACGCCAGGCGACGAACGGCCAGTATCGAGTTTGCTCAACTCATGCGTCAGCGTTTGAACCGACACCGGTTTAAACAGGCACTCATCCATCCCGCTTTGCAGGCATTGCTCGCGCGATTGCGAAAGCGCGCTGGCGGTCAGCCCCCAAATTTGCAGGCGCTGATTCTGGCGGCGCAAAGATGCCGTCAATTCCAGGCCATCTTTCTTCGGCATATTGACGTCCGTTATCAACAAGTCATACGGCTTGTTGAGGATTTTCGCCTCCGCTTCTTCACCGTCACAGGCTTCATCCACGTTGTAGCCAATGGCGTTCAACTGGCGCTTGAGCAACAGACGGTTAGTCGGATTATCGTCCGCAATCAGAATCGACAAACGCGGCAGGGGCGATAGCGCTGCGGGATTATCACGCGTCGGCGTCAGCGTTTGGCGCCCGGTTTCAACAGCCATCGTTATCGTAAAAGTGGTGCCCTGCGACTGGCGGCTACTCAACTCAAGGGTGCCGCCCATCAGCGTCACCAGCTCTTTGCAGATAACCAGCCCTAAGCCCGAGCCGGTTTGTTCGCGCCCCTGGCGGGCCTGCGCATAACGGTGGAACAGCATCTCCTGTTCTTCCGGGCTAATGCCGCAGCCGGTATCACTCACCGTGACAACCAGCGTACCGTGTTTTTCATCTTCAGGAATCAGGCGGGCCGAAACCTGGATATGCCCTTTTTCGGTAAACTTCAGCGCATTTCCCACCAGGTTCGTGAGTATTTGCCGCAATGCCTGTGGGTCAACCAACACCCGCTGGTCGGCAGCCAGGTGGCTGATGCAACGCAGCGCAATCCCTTTTTGCCGGGCAAGCGCATCGAACGAATGGCACTGCAAGTCGATCAGTTGCGATAAATCCGTCCATTGCGGAGCAATTTGATATTTACCAGACTCAATCTTGTCGACATCCAGAATCTTACCAATCAGCCCCAGCAATGATTGCGCCGTCGCTCCCGCCAACGCTATCGCCTCCTTACGCTGGCTGGCACTGAGATCTGACCCGGATAGCAACTCTAAAAAACCGACTATTGAACTCACCGGCGTGCGCAGTTCATGGCTCATGCTCGCCAGGAAGCGGCTTTTCGCTTTAGTCGCCTGAATGGCTTTATCTTTTTCCGCTTCTAACTCGTGAGAAAGTGCCTCTTTGAGATAAAGCTGTTCTTCAAGTTCACGCTGGGATTGTTTTCTTTTACGCACTTCTCGCGACAGCGACAGCCCCCAGGCGAGGCTGATGGCAATCAACACCAACGCGAAAATCACCAGTTGATAGAACTGCTTGCTGTACAGGCTCCAGGTATCGATTTGCACGCTGGATATTTTCGACCACTTCTCCGTCATTTGTAGAATGTCGCGCGGAGGAATCGCCTGTAGCGCCTTACCCAAAATAGACTTGAGTTCTGGTTCGTCACGCGCCATCGCAAAACTCAGCGACGCACTCGGCATGCCCGGCAACCGCATGTAGTGCATGTTCTGCGGGTAGTAATGGTCAATCATGTAACGTGCTGAAAGCTCGGTAGTGATCGCGGCGTCAACCTCGCCCTCCTCCACCATTCCCATCGCCACGCTGACATTGTCCGTTTCAACCCAGGTCGCCTGCGGGAACCGTTTCCTTAAGTCACGCGTCAAAATTTGCCCTGCGGCCACGGCAATACGCTGCGGTTTTGAAAGCAGCAGACTGGCGTTTTCGCGGTGTGCAGTCACCAGCACAAACGAGACATTCATCAGCGGGTCGCTAAACGAGATAAAGCGCTGCGGCTCACTGCTGAGCGTGGCAGCGGGAATCATATCCCATTGACCCGGTTTCATTTTCTCCGTCATTTCGCGGTTGGAATTGACGATGATCGGTTGAAACTCAAGGCCGGTTTGCAACTGAATAATATTGAGTAAATCCGCCATAATGCCGCGCAATTCACCGTCGCTATCGACCAGCGTAAACGGCGGGTAGTTTGGGTTAATCAACACCCGGACTTTAGGGTGCTTTTTAAGCCACTCCTCCTCTTCACGGCTAAAAGGGATCGGCGAATTAAGATAGGAGAGATTGCCGCGATTCAACCAGTTCTGCATCACCCGCATATGCGTTTCGTTACTGATAGAAATAATGAAACGCTCAAGGATATTTCGCAACAGCGGTTGATTTTGGCTGGTGACAAAATAGTTATATTGCTCCTGCTTATTAAAGTAGTGAGTAATAACCAGCGATTGTGAGAAATATTTCGAGATGCAATTTCCGGTGGTGACATTGTTGCCAATAAAATATTGGTTAACCCCGGACATGACCGATGACAGCGCCTGATAATCACTGTCGTAAAAGGTAATTTTTGCGTTCGGGAAAGCCACTTTAATCACATCGAGAAACGAACAACCGCGCACACAAGCCAGCGTCACTTCTTTGTGACTCTTGAGCGGCAGCAGCGTGTTTTTGAGCGACGTGACCAGCGTCGGCCAGGTCTTTATCAGCGCGGAAGTGCGCAGCAAATGGCTGCCAACCTCTTCACGGTCGGAGAGTTGAGTCAGCAAAGTGTCGACTTCATTTCGCGATAGCGCAGCCAACGCTTCTTGTTCGTTATCATATTGTTTGATAGCGATTTTAGTGTTGATATTTTTTTGCAGCAACGCGAGGTAATCCGCATTCACGCCCTGGTAAAGTTCGCCACCGCTTTCGTAATCAATAGGCGAGACTTCCGGCAGCCAGGTGCCGACAGTTAAGGTGTTTTTATGCGCCAGCCAACGCGTTTCTTCAGCGTTTAAACGGACATCCAGTTGCGCCGGATGATAATTACTTTTCAGCTCAATGGAATGCGTCGCCGCCGGAACCGAAAATATACTTAAGCAAAACAGTGCTACCAGATAAATAGATAAACCAGATCGCATCGTATCACCCTATTTTATTTCTTTGCGCGTAGTCGTAAAGTTCCATTAATGAAGAACAATCTAACTTTTCCATTAAGCGGCTTTTATAGGTGCTCACGGTTTTATTACTGATATTCATTTTGCTGGCAATGGTGGTGTAATCAATGCCATTGAGGATATAGCGTAATACCTTCATCTCCTGGGTAGATAAGGTATCCAGTTTATCCTGCTCGGTGAGGGTCGAACCGCTAAAGCGTTCGAGAGAGAAAGGAAAATAGCTGTAGCCATTTTTTGCAGCCTCAATAGCCGCGAGGATATTGTTCATCCCCTCTTTTTTGCTCACAAATCCATTGGCACCAAATTCGGCGCTACGTTTACCGTAGAACAGTTCATTTTTGGCAGAGATGATAATAATAATGCCGATATAGTGCCGCTTTCGTAATTGCTCCAGCACTTCGATACCGCTAAGGCCAGGGATATCGACGTCAATAATCAGCAGCTCAGGTTTGATTCTTTCTACGGTTTGCACCACCTGCTCACCGCTGTCCAGCTCGGTGGTGACAGTGATGCCATTGGTGTCCAGCAAATTGCGAATGGCTATCCGCGCCAATGGGTGATCGTCAACGATTATCGCGTTCATTGCGTTAAAACATCCTGGTATGAAAAGGAATAATAGGAAAGCCGGAAAAACAGATGTGGTTGTTATATTATTATTTTTAGCGGAGATTCTGGAGCGGAATGAATTTTAGCATAACTGCCAGAGGTGTTCTTAAATATTTACACCTTGCAAGGAAAATGGCAAAAATTGATTTCGATCATATTTAAATAATCTATTTGGACTACATGCGTAGGATGGGGATTTCAATTATTAGGGTGGGATCTTAATTGATATTTGAATATTGTTTTGGAAAACAACCCTCTCCCGCGAGAGAGGGTTATATACCCTAAATAATTCGAGTTACAGGAAGGCGGCGACGCAGGGAGTCCCCAGGAGCTTACTTGAGTAAGTGACTGGGGTGAGCGAGGAAAACCAACGCACATGCAACTTGAAGTATGACGGGTATAACTCAATCTTAATTACGTCCCGCCATCACACCACCATCTACATCCCACAACGCGCCTGTCACCCAGCCCGCTTTATCAGAAAGCAAAAATCCTACGGTTTCAGCCACATCGCGCGGGGTGCCAACTCGGCCAATTGGGTGGAAACTGTTAAAGCTGTCCATGACGCCGTGGACTTCTCCTTTCGGAATAAAGCCTTCATAAATAGGCGTTTGTACAACCGCTGGCGATACCGCATTCACACGAATGCCATTGCCGCCCAACTCAATCGCCATGTTTTTGGTCAGCGCATGCAAGCCTGCTTTTGCCATGGAGTAGGCAGAAGACGGTGTCGCACCAATCGCCTGCTGCGCCCACATCGAACCGATGTTCACGATGGAGCCTTTAATCCCTGCGGCCACCATGTTTTTCACCACATCCCGGGTGATGAAGAACGTCGCGCGGTTAATGTTCATATACATGTCGTAATCGGCTTCTTCATGCTCGGTGAAGGCTTTCGGGAAGAACACACCGGCGGCATTCACCAGCAGGTCGATATCTTTATGTTCAGCATTCACCGCCGCCATCACGTGTTTCATACCTTCTGTTGTCATCAGATTTGCGGTAATGGTCGCAACTTCACCTAACGGGGCGAGTGCTGCACGCGCCTCATCCGCTTTTTCCTGGCGATTGCCCACTAACACCACGCTGCCGCCCTGCTCCAGAACCAGACGCGCCGTTTCCAGGCCCATGCCGCTTGTGCCACCAACAACCAAAAGTTTTTTACCTGCAAATACGTTGCTCATGATTTTCTCCACAATAATTTCTTTGTCAGTTAATACAGAGAAGACGCTGTTTCTCTGTCGATGAGCAAAGAATGCCAGTTACTCTCGACTCTCACGAACCATAAGAACTACACTTGTGAGATAGAAAATCTATCTCACAAAATGCAAAGAGATCGGAATGCGTACTCTGAATCGACTCAAGTGGCTGCAAGCTTTTGAAGCCACCGCGCGCCATGGGAGTTTTACTGGTGCAGCAAATGAACTGGGCGTGACGCCCGCAGCAGTGGGCCAACTGGTGCGCGCACTCGAAGATTGGGTTGGACACCCGTTGCTTAACCGCAGTCGCTCGGGCAACGAACGTTTGACGCTTATTCATGAAGCACAGGAAGCGCTCGACGATATTTCCCTTGGGCTGGATAAACTGGAAAGCGGGCTTAAAAAACTACGTGGGCGCAAAGCCCGATCGATGCTGGTGATTACGGCTTCGCAAGTGCTGGTGATGAACTGGCTCATGCCACGTCTGAATCGTTTTTCGGAACGTTATGAAGCGATAGATGTGCGCCTGGATGTCGCCGACCGGCTTATCGATCTCACACATGGCGAGGCGGATGTGGGGATTCGGTGTGGACCCGGCAACTGGAAAGGATTAGTCGCTGACTGGATGATGGACGAAGAAGTGGTGATGATTTGCAGCCCGGCGTTGCTGCCCGCCGAAGGCAGCGCGAGTACGGCCTGGCTTGCGCATCAAAAGCTGATTCAGGATGATACGCCGCATCCTGGCGCTAACTTCCCGAGCTGGGAAAACGTGCTGATGCACATCGGGCTGGACACCCTGTTCCAGACTCGCCAGCACATTAACTCCACTGCCACGGTCATTCAGGCGGTGTTAAACGGACGCGGAGTGGCGCTGGTTCGCAAGGCGCTGGTGCAGCAAGATTTGGATATAGGTCGCCTGGTGCAACTGTTTCCGGAGCACCGTTGGCCAATCGACTGGTCATATTTTGTGGTGTGTTCCGCAGCGGTGTTGCAGCGGCCAGAAGTGAAAGCCTTTCACGACTGGCTGCTGCAAGAAGTCAGAGAAGAAGTTAATTAACCTTATGCATCAGCCAGTTGCTTCGCTTTCTCTTCTTCTTGTTGCTGCTGCTGCTGAGTTTCCAGCATCTTTTTCTCGTATACCTTAAAGAACGGGTAATAAATCGCCAGAGAAATAAAGAAGCAGATAAACACCAGCCCGCAGGCAATCAGGTTCCAGTTGGTGGTAATCAGCGCACCGAGCGGGGCTGGAATGGTAAACGGCGGTTTAACCATCATGCGCGGAATAAGCCCGGTGATGGTAAACAGATACACCACCACGGTATTCACCATCGGTGCCAGAATAAACGGCACCGCCAGAATCGGGTTCATCACTATCGGTGCACCAAATATCATTGGCTCATTGATATTAAATAACCCTGGAATAAACGATAGTTTCCCCAGCTGTTTCAGATATATCGCTTTAGAACGAATAAACAGCACCACTAACGCCAGTGTGGACCCAGTCCCGCCCATCTGCGCATACCACTGGAAGAATTGCTCGGTGAAGATATTCGGCAGCTCATAAGCACTGGTTCCGGCCTGGAACATCTCCATATTCTGCACAATCGCCTGATCCCAAAGCGGACGAATCAGCGGCCCCATCACTGCGTGACCGTGGATACCAAACACCCAGAACAGGTCAATAAAGAATTGAGTCACAATACCGCCAAACAGATTCGTGCCGGTCATAAACCCTTTGAGCGGCATAATAATGAAGCTGATGATGGCGTTAATATCGATATTAAAGAAGTGACGCGGGATCCAGAAAACCAACACCACGGCGAGCGTCGGGAACAACGCTGAGAACGAGCTGGCTACAACCGGCGGCACGCCTTCCGGCATTTTAATTTCTATATTTCTGACTTTTATAAAGCGATAAATCTCGATGGCGATTAACGATGAAATAATTGCGCCAAATAACCCCTGGGAACTTAGCGATGTGATTGGAATATAACGCCCCGACACCACATCTCCGGCAACAGTAACCCCTTGTTTAATGTTGACGGGCACAATCATGAGCAGGGTCGCCAGCATCGCTAATAGCCCGCTGGTTATATCATTGAGCTTATAACTTTTCCCGAGGAACGAGCCGATGGTAAAGGCGGCGTACAGCGACATCAGCCCGACGGTGAAGCGAAAGGGAACATCCAGCATATCGCGCCATGGCGCGATAAAGTCCATATACCCTTTGATCGGAATATTGAGCAAAATAACGAAAAATGAACCCACAATTGTCAGCGGCAAAATAGAAATCAGCCCGTTGCGGATTGCCTGCATATGACGCTGATTTCCGATGGCATTCGCCACCGGGAGCATCTTTTCAGCCAGTCTTTCAAAGTAAGACATCTTATGCCCTCTCGAAGCCATTATTTTCAATTACCGAACGGAACCAAAGCCCTGACTTTTTCAATGAGCGGTGCTGAGTTTCTAAATCCAGGCGGTAAAAACCGTAGCGGTTTTTATAGGCATTTTGCCATGACCAGCAGTCGATAAACGTCCACATTTGATAGCCCAGGCAGTTGCTGCCATCCGCCATCGCTTTATGTAAATAGCTCAGATGTTCCTGAAGGAATTCAATCCGATAATCATCCTGAACCTGGCCGTTAACCATGAACTGTTCTTCATCAGAAATACCGATTCCGTTTTCAGAAACAAACCAAGGTAAATTGCCGTAACGCTCCTTCACCACCATCGCAATGTCATAAAGCGCAGCGGGATAAATCTCAATGCCACGAGATGTATTCATCCTGCGACCCGGCATGATGTATTCTTCAAAAAAACGTTCCGGCACAAAACCATGCGGTTCTTCGAGTAGCGTTTCACGTGCTTTGACGCGGCGAGGGCGGTAGTAATTTATTCCCAGTAAATCAATTTTGGTGCTGGCAATAAGCTCGCAGTCACCCGGTAAACTCTGCGGTAGCTGATCGTGTTCTTTCAGCAGCGCTATCAGTTCGTCGGGATATCGCCCCAGCAAAATAGGTTCGTTAATACTGCGGGTATAAAACAAGTCTGCCATTTCAGCGGCGTGTAAATCCTCCGGTGAATCACTGCGCGGATAGACCGGAATAACATCCATGATAATGCCGATTTTTCCCGGCAAATTCATACGTCGCCAGGCCGCAACGGCTTTGCAGTGCGCCAGTACAATATGATGGAGCACCTGAGCTGCGCGACGGAAATTGGTCACATACGGATAATGACGCGGATGCAAATATCCTGCTTCTGCCGGGATAAGCGGCTCATTAAACGTGAACCAATAACGGACGCGATCGCCAAATAGGTCGAAGCATATTTCTGCATATCGGGCGAACGCCTCCACGACTTCGCGGTTTTCAAATCCACCTTTTTCCTGAAGCGCCATCGGCATATCAAAATGATACAGGTTGATAAACGGCTCAATCCCCTGGTCATGCAGTTCGTTAATGACTGAATTGTAAAAATCGACTGCCTGCGGGTTAATTTCCCCATCACCATCAGGGATTAATCGTGACCAGGAAATAGAGGTGCGAAACGAGTTCAGACCGATATTTTTGGCAAGCTGAATATCTTCCTGATAATTCTGGTAAAAGGTCGAGGTGTCATCGGCAGTTACGCCATTATGAAATCGCTGATTAAAATGGTGCGAGGCATAATCCCAGATATTCTCCCCTTTACCATCACCGGATTTATGCCCTTCGGATTGTGTTGCACTGGTAGCGGTTCCCCACCAGAAATTATCAGGAAATTCGTAATTCATAGCCTGCCCTTATTGTGGGTTATTCAGTAAAGACAGGGCGTGATCCAGCACTTTGTCACCTTGCATAGAGCCATACTGCATCATATCAATGGCTGCAACAGGGACGCCGTGCGAAGCGGCAGCGGTGGATAAACTCTTCAGTTGAAATTTCACCTGCGGACCCAGCAAAATGACATCTGCTTCGGTGATGATTTGGTCAAAATCAGAAACCGGCACCGCCGTAATTTCAACGGTAATATCGCGTTGAGTAGCGGACTGCTTCATTTTTTCCACTAACATGCTGGTAGACATTCCGGCTGCACAGCATAAAAAGATCTTCTTCATCATATCCCCTTTTGTAATAAGTCTTGTTCTGCACGACACGCGTTAAATTAGATTCTGCGGCGAGCCGTAAAAAGCAGCAAGAGAGGCGCCACACAGAATGAATTTTAACAATTGGTACTTTTCAGGTAGATGATGGTACTTCTTAATTTTTAGGTATGATAAACAGTAAGATAGAGGTGTTACTTCCCTCGCAAATATTATTCATATTTGCGAGGGTATGGGATTATTCTCTAATGGGGATTATTTCAAGAAAAAATCATGGTTTGTAAACCTTTTGGCCCAACAGACTTATATTGTAATCACACTCTTTTATATCCCATTCCGGCGCTGCATCATTTTTGTGATTAGTAATATCAGTAATCATTATTGGATTAATATAATACCCCCCGCAACGGTATAAGCCTCATAAGAGTGGCCAGCTTTTGGTATAAAAGAACGATAAGAAGTATGAAGCGTTTGAGTATACATAGTCTGGCTTGTTGTCCTGTAACCAACTTTAAGATATTGCCCTGGTTGTATATTATATTCCATATAATCCACACCTCGTAATGGAGAACCTTCAGGGAGAGGCTCAATATCATTTATTTTTTTAAATTTAGTTGATTTAAAACCTAAAATGTTCACACCAGGGGCAAGTGATCTTGAATCTATCTCCTGAAGACACCTTCCAACCTTCTTATAAAATTTCATTGAGAGAGGATCGGAGGTGTTAGCAACTCGTATTTTAGCTGCATCAGTACCAGAATAATCCTCCATAGAAGACAAACTAATAACACAACCACTTAGTGGAAGCACAATACCTAATAAATATAATCCTTTAGTAAAGCTATACATTTACATCCCTTATTGAAAATAACATTAGGTGAATAAAAAAAATAACTACAGTCCCTATCAATATTGAGTCAGAGGGACTGTGAATCGGCTAGCGCTGGAATGGTCTGTCAAAAAGCACCCGGCGACTTAGCCGGGATTTGAGCTTACCTGTGACGATATAAATTAAAGCGATATATCAGCCAAACACCAAAACCAGCGATACATCCTCCCCCAGCTCCCGCTCTTACGAATACCAATATATTATTTAAATCAATATCTAATACACCTGTATAAAAATATACGAAAGCTATAAAAACCATTTGCAGTATAAGGGCACATAAAGCGATGGCAATAATACTCGCTTCCTGCAGGCCCGCAGCCAGTATACTCAACCCCACGAATTTCTGCTTTCCCACTTCCGTCAGGTCTTCATGCTTCACATTCGGATAACTGTCCAGCGCCGTCTGCGCCTTTATCACCAGTTGCGTACAGGCTGCACTGCTTTTATTACCCTGCGTACAGATATCACCGATTAACGCATCACGTGCTTTATCCGTGGCATTGATATCCGCCAGCTCCTGCTGGAGTAGCCGCTGAGTGACAGATAAAAAGATCCCGGCTCGATGGCCGGGATTCTTGATTATTTCAGCACATAATCAAATTTATCATCCCAAGAAAATTTAATATCTTGCTGTTTTGTACGCTCGAAAATTTGGATTATTTTCTCAAAACTCTCTCCGAGACGTTCTTTTGATAAACCTGAATTCAGCCAAGTTATTTTGATTGGTCTTTCAATATCTGTACTAAGGCGATCCCATAAAGCATCTAGGTTCCGCCCATAATAAGGCCCAAAATCCAGCAACTCGGCCAGAACACGATGCACATCAGATTCTGTGTATATATGCAGGCCATCTATAATTATATCGTTTTTACTCATTTCCACTTACCTATAGAGGTGGCTGTCTCATAGTGATCTGTAGTGATATAGAGCAGACCGTCATCTGAATACAGCAATCTTGTTCCTGCCTGATTGCTTCTTGACATAGTATTATCTAATCCAACGTCTGCTTCACGCCATACTCTTCCTGATGAGGATGGTAATAAATTATTTGAGTTTGCAAATATATCACCTCCTATCTGCTTCCCTGGCGATGTATTATTCAGCGCTTTGCCCGGCTTCCAACCATTCTCGATAGCTTGAGCTTTATTGACATAACTTTCAGGAAGTTGCCCGGTATTTCGCAAGCTGTCCACAAGTCCATTTGCTGCCTCAGTCGTTTTTAAATCCAGCTTCAGACCAGCATAGCTTGCCGCGTTGTGAGCTGTATTACCTGCTGCTTCAGTCTTACCAGCCCCTTTTGCCGCATCAGGCTTAACGCTGCCCTTACCACCCTGAGCCGCCTCATCACCCGCCACTTTGTAGCCCGCAATGATACTCACGATACCGTGCAACTGCATCGCATCGTCATAGGCTTTTTCAACTTCTGCCCATGATTTTGTGTTACCGGGGCTCTCCACTATCCCCTTAATCGCCGCATCACGCGTGATATTCCCCGCATCCAGCCCTTCCATAATAGCAGCGGCATTCGCGTAATCTTTCGGGAAAATATCTTTGTACGACAGGTTATATGTCGCTGCACCACCGTAACTGTCCAGCGCCGTCTGCGCCTTTATCACCAGTTGCGTACAGGCCGCACTGCTCTTATTCCCCTGCGTACAGATATCACCGATTAACGCATCACGCGCTTTGTCCGTGGCATTAATATCCGCCAGTTCCTGCTGGAGTACCTGTCGTTCTTCCGGGTTCAGCTCACCGTTTGCTAACTGATGTTCTACCTGCTTTTTACGCTCGGCTTCTTTATGGTCCAGGTAGTTATAACGCACCGAATCCAGTGCCGTCGCCGCACCCGACTGCGCACCGTTACTGCCCCCTGCCACACCGCCAACCGCTGCGCCACCCAGCGCCGCTGCCCACTGGGTTATCGCCGCTTTTTCATTCACACCCAGTTGAGTATTGCTGCTCAGGTAGTCATCAACAAATTGCCCCAGGGCCTCGCTGCCCATTCCCGCCAGGCCACCTGCCAGCGCATTGCCGCCGCCGAAGCTCGCCTGTATCGCACCTATCACTCCATGAATGGCCGCTTTCTCCGGACCATCAGCCGCCCAGCCCATCTCTGCACCCAGGTCTCCGGCATACTTGTTCGCCATCTGCCCGAACACCGCTGCCAGCTCCTGCTGCTCCTCGATTTTTTCCTTATCGAAGATTTTATCGATGTGACCATTGGCGTTGTCCGTATCGCGGCTCAGGTCCGCCACATCCTGCTGCTGGTTTTCCTTGTCACGAAGGGTGATGTTGCCTGCTGCAATGGCTGACTGGGTGGTGCCCGAGGCATCATCGCTGGCTTCGATGCCAATCAGTGGCACGCCACCCCCGCTGAACATCTGCCCGCCATGGCTGTCCTGACCTGTCGCTCCGCCCGCGCTGATGCCCTTGCTGCTGGCACTGTATTCAGCGTGGTTGTCGAGGCTGCTCCAGCCCAGCGTCCCAGTGTCGAGGCTGTTTTTGCTGGCTTCCGCCGTGCTGGCAATCACCCCGCCATCCAGCTGCGTGTGTTTACCGACGGTAATATCGAACCCTTTGTCCCCGGCAAATAACCCGCTTTGCTCGCCGACGCTGGCGTATTCACTGTCAGTTTTGCTCTGGTTGATAACGCCGGGATATATTTCTTGCGCGATGAACTCGCCGATGGTGGCACCCGATGCGCCTGACAATGCGCTATTGTCTAGCATCTGAGCGACCACCGCACCGAGAGCCGCGTGGGTAATCAGATTGGTTTCTCGATTAACTAGTCGTTTTCTATAATGTTGTTAAAGAACATGATGCTGTTTCGCCACGAAGACCGCAGAACCCATATGACCACCTATTACAACCGCCATCCCAGCCTGCACCTGAAGGGCGACTGGCTAAAAGAGGCGGGGTTTGGGACGGATACACCGGTTATCGTGACCGTGGAGCGGGGCAACTAGTGATCCGGCCTGCTGAATGACAGGTGAAAAGATCCCGGCTCAAGGGCCGGGCTGTGAAACCACTTATATAGAAACATCTTCACTTGAACCATTCATAAAATAGATGGACAACTTATTTCCATTTAATTTCACATGATCTATATAATCAATAAATTCAAAGTGATACCTCTCATGTAGGTTATTTAACGACAGAACAATAACCTCAATCTCACATACGATAAAAATATATGCGTCTGTTACTTCAAAGTTGTAGAAAAAAGATGAAGATAATAAAGTTCTCATCAACTCATTGTTTTTTATACTAAAAAATGCAACCAATTGATCGCAACCAATAGCAATTATATCATTTACTATTATAGCAACGGGTTGTATCTCACTTTGCACTGAAAGTTTTAATATAACTCTATTTTTGTAAGAGAGATGATAGTAATGCCTCGCACATTCTTCATCATGGAACGCGATAGGCATTTGGCTATGATAAAAATCATGCTTAGTTATAGGGATAATTTTTATCATTTGTTTTTACTCGCTATTTTTGGAATCAATGTCGTGATTTTTGGCGTTACATTTAAGTCACCTCCAGGATAAAAGAAACTAACATTAATAGCTCCCTTATCTGAAACAGTAATATTTTTGGTTATTGTAGTTCCAAAATTATTAGATTTCTGAGAGACGATAACACCATCACTAGCTGCTTTATTAAATACATCTACTAACGATTGCTCGTTATTAATCCCTAACGTATTAAGATCTTTCAAGTTTTGAGCCGACCTTTCAATGTTATGAGGGTTGCCCTCAGTAACTTTACCAAAGAAGTAATCAAATTTATTAGGATCGACATTATAAGCTTGAGGTGCGATCTCTTTTGAAACACTACTCGCCTCAGCCGCCCCCGCTCTCCCCGCATTCCAGACTCCGGCTCCCGCCGCACTCAGTTGTGACAGACCATAGATCCCTTCTGAGTAAGCCGGTGGTACACCCGCCTCTTCCAGCAGCCATGCTCCGCTGGTCTGCTGACCGATACCCGTCACAAAGGCATTTGAACCAGCCCAGGCCATATCTATCCCGCTGGCTGCCAGATACGTCCCTGCCGCACAACCGATACCGGAAACACACAGCGCCCCACCGCCCAGCGCCTGCAATTCCCCACCTGCTGTCTGCACCAGACCGCCAATACGCGTACCCACACCATAGCGGGACAGCGTATCTGCAACCTGGTCACTGGCCGAATACCCGAACATCGGCAGACTGCCTGTGCCATAACTGCCCATCGCATAAATCGTCTGGTTACTGCCCTGGGAAACCAGCAATGCCCGCTCACTGGTATACGCCTCGCTGTTACCCAGTTGCTCTAGGGCCAGCGCTTTGCTGTAAGCCTCCGTACCTTCTTTGAACTCTGCCGAGCACTGGACCAGCGCACAGGCCGCCGCTTTCAGCCGGGTTTCCTTGTCTTTGTCCCCACCGGCCAGCGCCTGGATACGTGCCACCTCATCTGGGTGTAACTGGCGGTTATAGCGTTCTGCATCAAGCGACGCAGCCGCACCCGACTGCGCACCGTTACTGCCCCCCGTCACACCACCAACTGCTGCGCCACCCAGCGCCGCTGCCCACTGGGTTATCGCCGCTTTTTCATTCACACCCAGTTGAGTATTGCTGCTCAGGTAGTCATCAACAAATTGCCCCAGAGCCTCGCTGCCCATTCCCGCCAGGCCACCTGCCAGCGCATTGCCACCGCCGAAGCTCGCCTGTATCGCACCTATCACTCCATGAATGGCCGCTTTCTCCGGACCATCAGCCGCCCAGCCCATCTCTGCACCCAGGTCACCGGCATACTGGTTCGCCATCTGCCCGAACACCGCTGCCAGCTCCTGCTGCTCCTCGATTTTTTCCTTATCGAAGATTTTATCGATGTGACCATTGGCGTTGTCCGTATCACGGCTCAGGTCCGCCACATCCTGCTGCTGGTTTTCCTTGTCACGAAGGGTGATGTTGCCTGCTGCAATGGCTGACTGAGTGGTGCCCGAGGCATCATCGCTGGCTTCGATGCCAATCAGTGGCACGCCCCCCCCGCTGAACATCTGCCCGCCATGGCTGTCCTGACCTGTCGCTCC
The DNA here is from genome assembly GCF_900446255.1 of Buttiauxella agrestis. Classification (NCBI taxonomy): domain Bacteria; kingdom Pseudomonadati; phylum Pseudomonadota; class Gammaproteobacteria; order Enterobacterales; family Enterobacteriaceae; genus Buttiauxella; species Buttiauxella agrestis. The sequence goes on from NZ_UIGI01000001.1 coordinate 4,516,117, forward strand.
GCCCGCGCTGATGCCCTTGCTGCTGGCACTGTATTCAGCGTGGTTGTCGAGGCTGCTCCAGCCCAGCGTCCCGGTGTCGAGGCTGTTTTTGCTGGCTTCCGCCGTGCTGGCAATCACCCCGCCATCCAGCTGCGTGTGTTTACCGACGGTAATATCGAACCCTTTGTCCCCGGCAAATAACCCGCTTTGCTCGCCGACGCTGGCGTATTCACTGTCAGTTTTGCTCTGGTTGATATTCAGGCTGGCCGAGCCGGTCATCGAACCAAAGGTGAAACTGGCTCCGCCACTCACATCTTTCTGCTTACTGTGGTACTCGTCCGTATCCTGCAGACTGCTGATGGTTAAATCACGCCCCACATCGGCAGTGATTTTGTCGCCCAGAGCCTGCGCACCGGAGATTATCGTGTCCCGCCCGCTGCTCATGCTCAGCTCATTGCTGGCATTCACCCGGCTGTTGACATATTCGGTGGTTTTACCGTCTGCGGTACCTTTCGACTGAAAACCACTGGCTGACACACCTATCCCGGTTTCCTGTCCCAGCGAGACATGTACCCCGGCATTCCAGCCACTGCTGTTATTTTTGCTGGTCTGCTCGCTGTTGTTGGTCGCAGCGTCCAGGATCAGGTCATTCTGCGCAACCAGCGTGACGTTATGACCCGTTACCCCACTGCCGCTGATGTGCAGGTCGCCGCTGGTGCCTTTCCCGCCGGTCGCCACCATGGTGACATCGCCACCCGCCGTAAGCGTACTGCCCCGCACCTGATTTTGTGTCGATTCAGACTCGAACTGACTTTTGCTTGAGCCGACGCTGACTTCCACTTTCACTACGTTCATATCGCCCTGCGCAGCCCCCCCTGCTATTGAGGAAGCACCAGAGCCTGCAGCCCACGCATTTTCTGCTGTTTTAACTGCATACAACGCTTTAAGGCGATCATCGCTGACCTCCTCACCACGTTTGAAGGTATCGTTAGCAGCCATCGCGGCACCGGTCACAGCCGACGAAACCGACACCGTCACCCCACTCTGTTTTTGTTCATAACGTTCTTTGCGGCGCTGCTGGTCATTGCCCGGATCGACAATAATCTCGCCTGCAGCCACATTAAGATTTTTACCGGCCACCACATCCGCACCACCGATATGTGCTGTGTTGCCAGCAATGATGCTGACGTTACCGCCTGTGGAGCCAATAGTGCTGACACTCTGGCTCTGGGTTGTTCCGTCCTCGTTCAACTCATGCAGGGAGGATTTGCTGCCAATAGTGACACCCAACCCGCCCGTCCCCATCAGACCACTGGTTTTCTTCTCCTTGAAACGGTATGTCGACTGTTCATCTGTGGCTGCCAGGATGTTGACATCATTTCCTGCCTGGAGAGTCACCGAGCCATCACCCACGACACCAGAGCCTTTCACGTTCAGGTCGTTACCCGCTGAGAGCGAGACGTTATTTCCGCTCAGTGCACTGCCTTTTTCGTAGGTGGCGTAATCTTCCTCAATGGTGTGCGTGGTGGTTTTGTTCAGGAACCCTTTTTTGGTTTTGGTCTCTTCTTCAAAGTGGTAATCGCTTTCAGTGGCGGTTTCGAGATGAATATCGCGACCTGCGCCGATGCCGATATCACCGCTGGCGATGACCTGTGCGGCCTGGCTGTTGACGTCACGCCCGGCAACGATAGTGGTGTTGCCGCCGCTGGCGATTTCTGTGCTGTCCTGGCGTACCGATTCGTTGATTTCGACCTTTTTCTTCGCGTGATAACTGTCGCCTGCGGTGGTTTCTTCCGCCATCAGGTTGACGTCGCGCCCGGCCTGCATCGCCACATCGCCTTCTGCGGCAAGCCCTGCCGCCTGGCTGTTGATGTCCTGGCCCGCCGCCAGCGCCAGGTCCCCACCTGCCGTTATCGTGGTGCGCGCATTGTCTGTGCTGTGGGTTTCGCTGTTACCTTTGCTGCTCGACTCGCTGGTCTGCCCGGCATTCAGGTTCAGATCGTTCCCTGCAATCAACGTGGCGTTGTCGCCCGCACTGGCTGAACTGGCCTCGATGGTAATGTCATTACCCGCCTGCACGCCCAGATTGCCGCCAGCAGAAATGGTGCTGCCTTGCTGCGTGACGGATTCGCTGCTGGTCGCGTCTTTGCGCCAGAAGCCGGACTGACTTTCGCTGTCCGTCATCTGGTTGGCGGTGACGTTGATGTTGCCGTCGGCCAGCATCAGTAAATCGCCACCAGCGGTGACATTGGCACCGGTAATGTTGATGTCTTTCCCAGCACTCAGGCTCATGCCGTCCTGCGCGGTGATACCCGCCACCGGGCCGCTGACGGTCTCGCTGAAACTCACTGATTCACCGCGTTTTCCCGTACCGCCCGCCTGCCACTGCTCGGTCTGCGTGACGTTATTAATGCTGCCGCCTAGGCTTTCGAGCTGGACGGTTTTGCCGGAAATAGTGGAACCGATGTTGTTGATATCGCCCAGCGCCCCCAGTTGCAGCGCACCGCCCGCCTGCATCAATCCAGCGTTCAGGTTGTTGATACTGTTCTGGCTGTCGAGGCTCAGGCCGTTTTGGGCGGTGATAGTGCTGCCACTATTGGTGATGTTGCCGCCCGCAAGCTGGACATTGTTACCGGAAATCACGCTACCACTGTTTACCGTGACGTCTTTTGGCGACAGGTAAACTTTCGGCACCATGACCGTCTGGCCATTCACCTGAGTGGCTTCCCACCACAGAATGCTGGTGTCGAGCGCGGCAATCTGGTTTGCCGTCAGAGCCACCCCAAAGGCTAACCCCAGCGACTGTTGCGCGGTGGCTGCGTTATCCATCAGGTACTGCATCTGTTCCAGGTCAGATCCCAGGCCATTGATGTAGCGGCTGCCGGTCTGGTTAAGCATAAAGTTGCTGACGTAGCGCGTGTCGAAGGCTGCATCACCGAGGAAACGGTAGTCGTATTCCGGGTGCAGGTTCAGCCGTTCGAGGAAGTAAGACGAACCGAGGAATTTATTCTGATCGGTGTAGTTGGCGTTAGTTTCACGCGGCGCAACACCGGGTTGTGTTCCCATCAGCGCATACAGGTCGCCAAACAGGCTTTGATCCAGCTCGCCGAGGCCATCTAGTTTCGGGTTAGTGGTGATCAGATATGGGCTGTTCGGGTCGGTTGAGGTGACAAAGTAGCCGTTATTGCCGGATGGCAACGGGTACAGGCTGGTATCAACGCTGCTTCCTGTCTGTCCGTTCAGGCTGCTGCCACCGCTGATTTGTGCCACCGCATCAGCCAGATTGTCGCGCCATTGCGGCGAGTTGATTTCTGCAATGTCAGCGCTGGCAAGGTCTTGCTGGGTGATACCGCCATCGATTGTCTGCTGGCTGAGGGTGTTTAGCGTCGGAACAGTGATGGTGTTGCTGATACCGCCCGTATGCGCCGTAGTGGTGGTGTTGCTGATGTCGCTGGTGAAGTTGGCTGTGACGTTGCCGCCAGCCTGGATTACGGCGCGGTATGCGGCTGAATCATCACTAAATTCCGTATGCTGATCACCAGTGAATTCATAGCGGATGTAGCGTTTTCTTTCATTTACAGCTCGCCCCAAACGAGCGTAAATCTCATCAAGAGTTTCTTTATTGAAAACCCTGGTTTCCATAACTTCAGGGGAAAGATACTCAAAATCATCTTGTGTTAAATGACTGGCAGGAACTCCTAAATATTGGTAAGTGCGGTATTCTGTCTCCGTTCCCGAAACCCATGACTGATTACTTAGAGTGTCCCCTTGCAAAAATAGATCACGGCTTGCAAGGATATGACTGGCGCTATTATCTAGACTCCTCGCGGAAATTGTTAAATCACGCCCTGAACTGATTCTCCCTGCTGAGCCATCACTACTTACGCTAATAGTGTTCGATGCAACAGGAATATCCAGAAATTGGTGGTCAGGAGTTGCCATTCCGTAGTAGTAAACATCATGGTGAAGCGTGTCATTACCTTTTCCATGCCCCTCCAACCAAGTAACTGAATAAGTGTAAAACTGATATTCGCCATATTTCAGTTCACTGAAAGGAACATCAGCTGTGGTCTCCGTCAGCCAGCTATAATCATTAAAATAATTATGCTGCTCACTTGTTACCACCAACCCTTCCCGCTCATTCAATAAATGCCCGGTCTTAATCGTAATATCGCCATTGACCGTCTCGATATTCCCAGAGGTATTCACCACCTCGGCATTCGCATTGCCCGCCATATCGCGCTGCATCCACAGGCTATTACCTGCCAGAATATCGCCACGGGTATTTTTGATACTGTTTGCCAGCAAATACATATTGTTGCCCGCATACAGCAGCGCGGTATTCAAAATACTGCCTGCTGCATTGAGAGTCAGCGAACTGGCGGTGCCAACAAAACCGTCCACCGTGATATTGCCACGGCTGTTTAGCGCCACGTCGCCGCCTGCCTGCAATGTGCCTGCGGTGTTCATCGCAATCTGGCTGCCGGAAAGTGTGCTGCTGCCGCTGCCGGTGGTGATTTGCCCGTTATTGGTCAGCGCCTCACCCGCCGTCAGATTCACCGCCTGGCCCTGCATCACGTTCTGGTTAGTGATGCCGCCGTTACTGGTGATATCGAGGATGTTGCCCGCAGCAATCACGTTTTTACCGGTAAATGCGTTGGTGAGTTTGAGTGTCAGATTGCCCAGAGCCACCACCTGGCCGAGGGCATCAAAACCGGTGCTGTTCAGCACTAAATTACCGCCGCTGAACAGTTTCCCCGCGGCCATATGGTTGACCTGGCCGGCATTAACGGTCAGCGAGGTGGTGCCAAACAGCGTGCCGCTATTCGTGATCTGCTGATAATTCACGCCCAGATTGCCGCCCTGCGCGGTGCCGGTGTTGCTGAAGGAGTTACCGGTTAACGTCGCGGAATCAGCCAGTAATGATCCGCTGTTGGTCAGCGTGCTGGCGTTAAGTAGCAGTGTTGACGCCTGGAGCCAGTTGTTATTAGTAAAATCTGCGGAGTTCAGCGTGAACTCGCCGCCGGAAAGCAGTTTGCCGCCGTTGCGTGCCGAGGTTGCGGCATCAATGCGTGTGGTGCTTCCCCCCTGAATCAGCCCGTCGTTCACAAGCGCAGGCGACGTGATATTCAGTGTGTTCTGGCTGAGGATAATCCCCGCTGCGTTGTTGGTCAGATTGCCGCTGAGCGCAAGGCTATCATTCGCCTGAATGCGCCCGCTGTTGTTAACCATTGCGCTGTTGAGCTGGAGATCCGCGCCCTGAATCTGCCCGGCATTTTCCACGGAGGCGGCACTGAGATTTAACGCCCCGCCGGTCAGCAGCGTTTTGCCCTGTTGCTGGCTGAACGCGCCAGTTAGCGCCACGTTCAGCCCGTCCACCCCGCTGATGTCGCCGTTGTTATTCAGCGAACGGGCGTTTATTGACAGGTTTTTAGCAATCCACTGGCCGTTATTGGTCAAATCCAGCGCCTGAATGGCCGCGCTGCCATTGGCGGTGATTTTGCTGTTGGCAGTTGATGCCAGATTGCCGGAAAGTTGCAACGTCAACGCATCAGCACTTTGAATCGCCCCGCTGTTACTGAGTTGCTGGGCATTAAGCCCGATCTGTTGCCCCTGCCAGGTGCCGCTGTTAGTGATGTCGCCGCCGCGAATGTTCAGCACCCCGCCACTCAATAGCTGCCCGCCGTTAAGCAGCGTCTGCACATCGAGGTTCAGCGCAGTCAGGCCGATGATCACCGCCTGGTTCTCCACCTGCGCCTGGTTCAGTGCCAGGGTATTTCCCTGAACCGCGCCGCTGTTGGTGAACTGATTTCCGGCGAGCGTCATATCGCCCGCACTGAGCAGCGAGCCACGGTTATCGAGCGTTTGTGCGCGAAGCGTGGTGTTCCCCTGGCTGAGTACATCACCCTGGTTTGTCAGCGTCTGCGCAACATTCACATTCAGGCCACCAATGCCCAGCAGCGATCCGCTGTTCTGCCAGTCAGTCGCGGTGACGCTGGCGTTTTGCCCCTGAATGATGCCGAAGGTGTTGAGTTGCCCGGCATTGAGCATCAGATTTCCCCCGCTCAATACCCGGCTGGCGTTGCTCGTATAGAGATCATCCGCCTGAATGATCAGGGAGGAATTGCCCTGCAACAGCCCGGAATTGCTCAACATTTTGCTCTGGATGGCGAGTGAAGCACCCGCCATGCTTCCGGCGTTGGCAACACGATCGCTGTGAATATCAAGATGTCCGGCGCCCAGCAGCAGGCCGTTTGCCTGGTTGTCGATTTGCGTATTATTGAGGGCCAGCGCCACCGCGTTAATTTCGCCGCTGTTGGTGAGCTGATTGCCATTGAGCGTCAACCCGGCGTCGCTGGTGATAAGCCCGGCATTGGTCAGTGTCGGCACCGTTAGCACAAAATCCTGCATGCTGTAGACGCTGCCGCCGAACTGGTTATCGAGGCGTTCCGCAGACAGGTTTAATGCTCTGTCGCCCTGGAGCAGACCGGTATTGACGATCGTCTGGCTATTGAGGCTAAGTTCCGGCGCCACCAGGGAGCCGCTGTTGTTGACGTTGCCCGCATTAATGTTGATGGCAGCGGCATTCGTTTTACCGCCATGTGCCAGGTTATCTGCGCGGATAGCGAGTTTGCCACGAGCAGCTTGTGTGCCGTTAAGCGTGGCGTCTGAGGCGTTGAGCGTCAGCTGTCCGTCACTTTGCAACTGCGCGTTTTGTTGGCTGGTGAGCCGCTGTGCCTGCACCGTAAGATCGCCGTGGGCGATGATTTCACCATCCACACTGGCATCATCCGCATTCAGGGCGATATTGCCCTGGCTGGTGCTCAACGAGCCGCTTGCAGTGGTCAGGGAGTTAGCCTTCACCGTCAGCGCATTTTTGCCCGACAGCGTGCCATTTTGTTGAATATTCCCCGCGATAACCGTGAGTGCGTCATCGCTCAGGATTTGCCCGCTGGCACTGTTATTCAGTGAGTTAGCCGCGTTGATACTGGCGCGGCCTTTGGCGCTCAGCGTGCCATTTTGTTCGAGAGTTTGGGTGGTGAGATCCAGCTCGCCGCCGCTCAGCATCTGGCCGCCGTTGGTCAGGGAATTGGCGTTTAACGCCATGTTATTCTGGCTTTGCACGGTGCCGGTGTTATTCAGCGTGCTGGCGTTAAGTTGTGCAGTACCATTGGCGGTAATCGTGCCGCGGTTGGTCAACGCGCCGCTGTTTAAGGCGGCATTGTTCCCGGCAACCAGCAGACCCTGGTTATCCGTCGACCCGGCGACTTCAGCCGTGATATCACGCGCCGCGTCAGCGCGGCTGCTACCATCCTGAGTGAAATCATGGGCGTTGAGACTGAGGTTGTTTCCGGCGGTCAACGTCGCGCTGGATAAACTCAGTTTGCCATCACTGTTCAGGACAATGTTGTTGTCGCTGACAAAGGTGCCGCTGTTAAGCGCAATTTCCTGCCCGCTAACATTGATATTACCGCTGGCTTTATGCTCACCATTTAACGCAACACTTTCACCTTTTGCCGTCAGGCTGCCGCTGGCGAGACTGTTTTTGACCGTCAGTTTGCCGTTAACATCCAGGGTGATATCCCCCTGGCGTGCAGTCAGGTTGCCAAGGTTTACCCCCACACCTTTGTCGCTGGAAACCAGGCGAATACGGTTGGCGTACATGCCGCCAAGCGCGCCGGTGTCCACCGCAACGACCGGAGCCGCACCGTCCCCGGCAATCGCCGTCGCGCGCCCATCAGCAGTCACACGATTTGCCCCGGCAATCACCGTCAAATCTTTGGCATGAATGTCGGCGTTAATTTCGGTGGCACGGGAAATTATCGACAACGCATCTGACTGGCTGGCGTTCAGCCCTTGCCCTTCAACGGTGATAGAACCCTTCGTCACATCAAGCGATTGCAGATTGCCGCTGGCATCGAACACCGGTTTGCCGGTGGTCAGCGTCGCGTTTGGGGTATTGATAAACCCGCACCCATTGCAGGTGATGCCGTACGGGTTGGCGACCATCACGTTCGCCGCTTTGCCCGCCACTTCGGTGTAACCCTGGAGCTGCGAGCGGTTAGCACCCGTCACTTCGTTGATGATGCCGCGCGCTTCCTGACCTGCTTTCAGATTGGGGTTGTTCTGGATAAGCCCGCCGAGCTGTGTCTGATTCAACTGCCCGGTGGCGTTATTGAGGATTAAGCCCTCAGGGCCCACGTTGTAATCCTGGTACTGGTTATGGGAAATCCCCGCCCCGTTGGGCGTGGCGATGTTTACCACCGGCACCCCGTTCCCGGCTTTATCCATTTGTGTCGCGTTATTCGCCGGGGTCGTGGCAGCAAACGCAGGGAAAACAGGCTGACCCGCCAGCAACGCGCAAATCAGGTAACTCAGTGTGCGCCTTGCAAAACACACAGGTTTTTGATGATTATCCATAATCGTTTTCCCTTAAATCACAAACGCGATGCGGTAATAAATGCTGACGTGGTCAGGTGCGAGCCAGTCCGGATATTGCAACGGTGTTCCCACCGTGAACTGGCTGGAGTAATAACGGTTAGCGCTTGATAACCCTACCGCTGCGCCCCACAACGTGCCGGAGGCCCAGGGGTCTTTGTTGTCTTTTTGCAGCCAGCCGCCATCAAGAGCCACGACGCTGCTGACCTGGCCGATAAACGGCAAAGTGAATAGCGTGTAGTTGAGTTCGTTGCGCAGGTAGCCGCCGTTATCGCCGGATAAATACTGCTCTTTAAAACCGCGCACCGAGCTTTCGCCGCCGATTGTCAGGCGTTCGCTGCCGTAAAGTCGGTCTGGCGACCATTGCCCGTAAACGCTGGTCAGCCACCATAAATCGTTGGTGACTGGAAGCTGGAAGCTGCCATTCGCGCTCCATTTTTTGAACTCGGCTTTCGGCATGTTGTCGTTTTTGCCGTTGTCGTTTTCCGCACCTAGCCAGGGCACGCCATGGCTGAAGGTCGGGTTAAAGGTCGCCACGCCACCGAAGATTTTTTGCGTATGGTTCAGGCCAAACAGCAGACTGGAAAGTTTGCGGCTGCTGCTGTCGAGCTTTGCGTCGTTAAGGTAGTTATTGCTGATTTGGTGGGTCAGGCCGATGGAGGCGCCGGTTTTAATATCGCCATTGCGAAATAGCACGTGCGAAGCGGTAAAACGGTGTGTCTGGCTGTCGCCCGTTGACGCCCAGCCGAAGCCATTGTTATCAATGGTGCTGAGGTAATTGCTCCAGCTGTAGCTGTAATCAAACAGGCTGTATCCGTAAGGGATACTCAGCCCGGCCTGCACACTTTGGGCATCATGAGAGGAAGAAAAGTCACTGCTGCGCGCACCGCTGACAAACCATTTATCCGCCAGCCCCAGCAGGTTATTGCCCGTCAGTGACCCGTTGAGTTGTCCGGTGCCGGTACTTTTCTGGCCGCTGTTATCGAACCCCAGTGAAACACTGAGCGGAAACTCCGGCGTGGCGGTGAGGTTGACGATGGAATAGCCCGGTTTTTCACTGGGCAGAATTTCAATCTGCACCGGATTACTGCGTAAGCGGTTGATTTGCTCCATGCCCTGTTCAATGTCACGCAGGTTGAGAATTTCACCTTCCAGGCCCGGAAACGCCATGGTTAACTGTCTTGATGAAGCGCCTTCGAGATGTATTTTCTCAAGACGCCCTTCCAGCACCGCAATCTTTAATTCCCCCTGAGATAAATCTTGTTCGGTGAGAAAAGCGCGGCTGGTTATATAACCCTGCTGAATATACCAATCAGATATTTCTCGCGTTAATTGCGTGATTTTATCCATGCCAATGCATTGGCCGATATAAGGTTGCTTAAATTCTTTTTGTTTTTGACTGGAAAGCAGCGTGGCATTATTAATATTGATGGTGTGAATAGTAAAACAAGGACCAGAACTTGCCACAGGCTTTGGCTGGGCAGGTTGCACAAGAGGAGCGCTGCGCTGTAATTCATCTCGTTGCTGTTGATTTTGTTGTAATAAATCTTGTTGACCCTGGCGAATTAAATCGCGATCGGCAGGGCTGAGTGGTGCCGCAAATAAGGGAGTAACAGATAGCGCTATACAACACACCATAGCGTAGAGGGTGATATTCTTTTTATTACGCACGTATTTCATCCATGAATATAAGTGCCAGTGCGAAAATACACACACTGACATAGAATTTAATTGAAACTTATAATTGGGTGAATATGACCATATCCTTTGATCATGTTCAACCTATTATGTTAACTCTGAGGCACGCTGCGCAATAATGATTATTTAAGCCACGCTTAACTAAACATTTCATCGACCATCGCACTACCCAGCCGCATTGCCGAACAAATACGCGGCATCCCCAGTGAAACGCCCTGATGTGTCTGCGTTGTAGCAAAACTAACCGGGTGTTTTTCGCCGTCACAATCATCGCCAAGCCATGCCAACGCTTCTTTGCTTTGCATCATTTCGGGCGTTGTTGGGAACATCAGCCATTCATAGTAGTAATGGCGGGTGCGGACAGACGCATTCACATCTTGCGCTAATTGCCTGATAGCCAGCGCACGTGCTTGCTCAATTAACTCCGTGGTTTGCAACGCATTACCGAAGCGTAGCGCCTCACCAAACGCGCCCCAATACAGCTCTTGTAGCGCGATATAACAGCGACCAGCCGGAGAAAATGCCGAGTAATGCCCGGACTGCCAGCGGGCAATAACCTGCTCGCAATGCACCAGCCCCAGATGGGTCATATCGCTGCCGTTCAATTGAATTTCCAGTTTGTCGATACGCTGCGCCAGCAGTTGCTGTAACTGCATGAACTGCTGGCGAATCTCAGGAACATCATAGGGGACACGCGTACGCATGCTCTCATGTACCTTGACCATCGCCCGGTGCTTTTTGGCAACCCGCTGGCAAAGTTGTCCGAGCATCGCCAACGTCACTTCTGGCGCATCCAGTAATACGTCGTCCAGCGCCCATTTCTGCAACTGACTTTGGCCGATGAATTCCTTCGTCAGACGTTGATAAAAGGCTTTGCTGTGCTGACTGCGCCACGATTCGCGCATGGCACCACTGTTTCTGGCAAAGTCGACGACAAACTTCTCTGCAACACATTCCAAAGCGCGTGTTTGCGTTCCGGGTAATAAACCACTCATTGCTGTTCTACCGTAAAAAGCGTCTGAATATCATCCCGCAACAGGCGGGTGTCCTCGTGGATATAGCGTGTGGTTCGGACACACTGTTGAAGCTGCTGGCGCAAGATCATCACCGCCTCTTCATTTTGCGAACGTGCCATCAGGCTTTGTTGCAGGTTCAGGCGTATCGCATCCAGCGCCTGCGAAAAATCAGCGAAGAAGGCGGTCATTCCCTCCGTTACAGACATTTCGATTTGTGCCGCCATGTTCTGGTTAAGCTGCAACAAGAACTCCGCCACGTGCTGGCACAGCCTGTGTTGCACATCGGCCAGGGAAATCACGTAGCGACTTTGCATGACGGTGTAGCCTTCCCAGCCCCAGTCGTCACTATTGAGCCAACGGGCCACTGTTCCACGCATTCCCTCCGGGCGACGTAATCGTGCGACGGGAATATCTTGCTCTTCGATAAGCTCGTTAAATGCCTGATTAGCATTGAAGTTTAATAAGCCGACGTGAAACACCGGCAGGCTAATATTGGTGCGAAATCCGGCCTGCGTTAGCCCCTGCGTAACGCGAGATTCAATCGGTTTTAGGGTATTTCGCAGCGTATCGGCCAGTTCGACTTCGAGATAACTGAAAAGATGAGTTAACTCCTCGGTCATTTTTTCCTGTGCGGCAGTCAGAATGACTTCGCATGAAGCGCGAATTCTGTGCAGCGCAATTTGCGCCGAAGGCTCGTCGTCAAAGCTGAGAGTGGCGTGGCGGGCGTCAAAGTCGCGCCCGCGCTGAGTGCCAAACGAGAGCGCCTGGCGCGTGAGTTTTTCTGGCACCATGCCATTGCGAAAGTAATCTTCAATGTGGGTGATAATTTGCAGCTCATAGCGACGAATAAAATCACCCATTGCATCAATGGCTTGCTTGACGTTATTGCGTGCAACGATATTGGCCGTCTGCTGGCTGGACGCCGCCAGATTCATGTCATCTTCCAGTGCTGCGATATTTTGCTGCAATTGCTCGCTGGCAATTTGCAGGCCCTGGCAACGGAAATTCAGGTAATCTTCCGCGCGCTGGGTGTAGTTCAGCAATTTCTGGCAGGCAGAACGCAGCGCGTACATCGACGCATTAGCATGAGCGGCATGGAGCACTGTTTTGACCGGCGCTTCAAACATCGAATCTTCCCACAGTAATTCTGCCGCGTGGCGCAAGGCATCAGCATCCGCCAGATCTTCATTGCGCCAGCGACGGCCAAGAGCGGCGTCAGCGAAATCCTGCACCCAACGTTGCTCATCGGGAGGCGGTAATTTGCCGTGTAATGTCAGTTCATGGCGAGCGCGATTGGCCAGATATCCCCACATTGATGACACCGGGAAAACATGGCTGGGATCGATTGCCCCTTTCATTAAGGTTCCAGAAATCAGCGTCTTAATTTGGTCTTCATCGTCGCTATTGCGATCTTTCTGGTCGAACTTATTCACCAGCGCATAAAGCGGGACGGAAGTTCCTGCGCCCAAAATAGCTTTACGCACATCTTCATCAGAAACCGATTTTAATTGGGTGTAATCCAGCACCGCCAGCACTGCCGATGCCTGCGCCAGTTGTTCCTGAAGCATTTTTTGCAAATGTGGCTGCCCGGCTTCATTTGGCCCAGGCGTATCTAATAATGTCAGCTGGCCATGGGTTTCATCCATTCCTGCAAGATGGACAAATTCCACTTCAATGACCGGAACATGTTCAATTGCGGCATAGGCTTTAAATGGAAAAGGCACATCCAGCGCTTTGGATAAGCGCACCAGATCATTCAAGCTTTTCAGGCAATGAAATATTGGCTGCGCACCAAGATAATGCTTAGCAAATGAATTTCCTTCGGCAATTCGGGTTAATAACCCCGCCATATCCTTGTCAATTTCCAGATGTTTTGTCAGCGTTTTGCTGTCCGCTTGTTGCAAACGGGTTTGCAATACCTCCATCAGCTTTTCAATGGGCTGAACATAGGGAAAATGCAGCACCGGTTCACGCTGGCCGGGCGTATGGCGAATAAGCGTCGGTAACGCCGTCATCGGACGGTTGCGATTGGGCAAAACTTCCGTCCCAATAATGGCATTGATGGTGGTGGATTTTCCCGCTTTTACCGTTCCAACTATCGCCAGCACCATTTCATGCTGGGTTATTTTCCGTAGCTCATTTTGCAGTAGCGCCTGTTGCGCCTGAATGCTGCGTGGGCAAAATTGCGAGGCTGCAACCTTGCCTGTTGACTGTTGAGCGAAATAATTATTGTTATGCTGCGTCGTAAAAGAGGTTGTTTTTAAAGTATTCAGGTTTTGCAGGGCGAGTTGCAATAACCGTTCTGCTTCCTGACTTAACTCAAATATTGCTTGTGTGTGCATAAAAAATCCTTACTTAAATCAAATTACGCGGATTTTTAAAAGTCTTTATATTTTTGTGGGAATGCAGTACCGGTAATTATAATTACGTGCGGAAATCATTTATTCGTTAATATTATAATTAAGGTTTAATTTTCATATGAAAGGTGCCCAGACAAATAGCCGAGAGGAAATACAATAACGCATTTCAATAATCCAATTCTGTATTTTCGTCGCGAATTTGGCAATTAAATAACGTTTTAAAATAGCACTTTCTTATTGCTGCTTTCCTTACGGCAATAAGTGCCACGCCATTTCTCCCCACAAAAGTAAGGTTTTAATGTATAATCGCGCCACTTTTGGCGGTAACACGCTATTTTTAAAATTTTAATGTTCGAGACGACTAACATGACTCTTCCTCATTGCCCTAAATGCAGTTCCGAGTACACCTACGAAGACAATGGTATGTTTATTTGCCCGGAATGTGCCCATGAATGGAATGATGCCGAACCGGCGCAAGACAGCGACCAACTGATTGTTAAAGATGCCAATGGCAACCTGCTGGCAGACGGCGATAACGTCACCGTAGTGAAAGATTTGAAGGTTAAAGGCAGCTCTTCGATGTTGAAGATTGGTACTAAAGTCAAAGGTATCCGTCTGGTTGAAGGCGACCATAACATTGATTGCAAGATTGATGGTTTTGGCCCGATGAAGCTGAAGTCTGAGTTTGTGAAGAAGAACTAGTTAAGCTGCAATGGCAGGACGGTGATTTTCCGTTCACCTGAACGGATAATCACCGTACCGGACATAAGATCCCTCCCCCCGCCTGGCTAGCCCCGCGCCCCGCATCTAAACTTGTTCTGTCCATAAAATAATCTCTCTCTATGAGGAATTAGACCATGTCTATTGGCCCCTACATCTTTTTTGACGGCACCTGCGAAGAAGCTATCGAGTTCTACAAGCAAGCCGTCGGTGCTGAGTTACTGTTTAAAATGACTTTTGGCGAAATGCCGAAGGATGAAGCAAGCGACACCGCCGAGGGTTGCGGCAGCGGATTTAACTGGCCTGACGATAAAATCATGCATGCCAATGTACGAATTAGCGGCGGCGAAGTGATGATGAGTGACGGCAATATGTGCGCCGATAAAGTGAAACACACGGGTTACGCGCTGAGTCTTACCAGCAAAGATGTCGACGAGGGCAAACGCTGGTTTGATAACCTCTCTGCCGGGGGCGATGTCACCATGCCGTGGGGGGAAACCTTCTGGGCAAAAGGCTTTGGCATGTTGACCGATAAATACGGTATTCCGTGGATGGTGAATGTCGAAAAACCGATGTAACCGGTCGTACAGCAGCGTCATCCGACAAATCTGACGAAAAGGGTGGATGACGCTAGCGCTTATCCACCCTACGCAACCCATTCTCTATCTTTTTACCGCGCAATCGCCCAATTAATGGGAATCACGTTTGCCGCATGCAGGTAATCCAGCAGTGGATGCGGAACATAAGGCCCGGTCTGCCACTCCCCGCTTATCGCCGACTGTTGCAGCAACGTTTTCCCCCCATTAAGCCGCTCGATAACCGACTGATGCACCATCATTGACGAGCTGACGGGGGCAGGAAGCTGGCGCGGCATAATGCGCAAATAGCGCGTTGGCGGATACCATTCACAGTGCATCGGGCCAAGCGCATCAGACACCACTTCGCCCCGCGCCAAATGAATGCCCAAATCATCGAGCGCATCGTGCATCCACAAATACGCGCCATTAGACAAACAGCGATCTTCATCAGTGCCGCTGTAATAGCCGCCCACATCATGATGAATACCCGGAAACATCACCTGCAAAATACGGTCGCGGTTGTCCCACAGCACCGGGGTTAAATCCACGCGTTGTTCATCTATTGCAATTGCCTGTAGCCCGTATTTGACCCGCGAATGCAGTTCCGTACTGTTAAAGCGAAAAATACCGTAACGCTTGTCGTTGAAATATTTAGGAATGCCCATCTGCCCGACGGTTTCCCAGACCGCAACCGCTTCAATGGAAGCCGGGCGCGTAATACAAGTGGGATCGACGCTGTCGCAGAAAAACCCCGGAAGCTCGCGCAATAGGCTGCCCAAAATACTCGGGCTCATATCCGGCGCATGAGCCAGATATTGCGCCCAAATGGACGAACCAAAACGCCAGGCTTCTTCTTTATTGCGCACGTTTAAATGCAGCCTTTCACGATTGAGCAACCCACGATCGACGATCATTTCTGCCAGCATTCGCGCGGTATAAGCCCCGTGGCTAAATCCGACAATATAAATCCGATCGCCAGGCTGCCAGTGGCGGCTAATAAACGTATAACCACGAATGATCGGAATGATCAGGCTCGCACCAAATGCGCCGCCCAGTCGTTTTACCAGGCCGTTATGCGGATCGCCCATGCCATGAATATATTTGGCCACTTGCAGCACATTGCCGCTGTTATCGGTAAGCGTCTTTTCTTGTTCATTTGCCAGCAGCAAACTTTGCTGGTCTACGGCACCTTTTAAATCAACAAATAACTGATAAACATTACTTGCCGCGGCTTCGTCATCCGCTTGTTCTTCAACACCAGGAGCGCTCCATGTGCCATCGGCACAAAAAATAATATTTTTGCTCATTGCTGAATTCCCAAGGCCAGAGGGTATCTGTAAGCAAAGCCAAAAACGAAACGCTAAACAATACGACAAATAGTTGATTAGCCTGATGACTTCCAGGCCGAGACTCACTCTTCATCATATGTACACTTATCCTTAACAAAATCGTCACATTTCATCGGCACCATGAGGCAACTTTTTAAGGAGCCGTGTGATGCAAACTATTATTCGCGTCAACAAACTGAGCAAAACCTTCAACCAGCATCAGGTATTAAATGCTGTTGATTTGGAAGTCAATGAAGGTGAGATGGTCGCTTTGCTGGGGCCGTCTGGTTCAGGCAAATCCACTCTCTTACGTCATCTGAGCGGCCTGATTACTTCTGATAAATCAGCCGATTGCCACGTTGAATTGCTTGGCCGCACCGTCCAAAAAGCGGGCCGCCTGGCAAGCGATATCCGCAAGAGTCGTGCTCACACCGGCTACATCTTCCAGCAGTTCAACCTGGTGAATCGCCTGACGGTACTCGAAAACGTGCTGATCGGCGCACTCGGTGCCACGCCGTTCTGGCGCACCTGTTTTAACTGGTTTACCCGCGAACAAAAGCAACGTGCGTTGCAGGCGCTGACCCGCGTCGGCATGGCGCAATTTGCGTATCAACGCGTCTCCACCCTGTCCGGTGGGCAACAGCAGCGCGTGGCGATTGCCCGGGCGCTGATGCAGCAGGCGAAAGTGATTCTGGCCGATGAGCCGATTGCCTCACTCGACCCGGAATCCGCACGCATCGTGATGGAAACGCTGCACGACATTAACCGTCTGGACGGCATCACCGTCGTGGTGACGCTGCATCAGGTGGATTACGCCCTGCGCTATTGCGAACGCATTGTCGCCCTGCGCCAGGGTCATGTTTTTTACGACGGAAGCAGCTCGGCGTTCGACAACGAACGGCTGGGAAATCTTTACCGCAGCATAAATCGCGTTGATGCGGTTGCTGCTTAACCACTTTGCTATCTACTTCAAGGAATAGTCAGCCATGAGCTACAAAGCCGTAAAAGCACTCGCCTTTACCAGCCTCCTGAGCGTTAGCGCCCTGTTCAACGCAGCCCATGCGGATGAGCAAGAAAAGTCCCTGAACTTCGGCATTATCTCCACCGAATCCCAGCAAAACCTGAAACCGCAGTGGGAACCGTTCCTGAAGGATATGGAGAAGAAACTGGGCGTGAAAGTGAATGCTTTCTTCGCGCCGGACTACGCCGGGATCATTCAGGGTATGCGTTTTAACAAAGTGGATATCGCCTGGTACGGCAACCTTTCGGCCATGGAAGCGGTGGATCGCGCCAACGGCCAGGTGTTTGCTCAGACGGTAGCGGCTGACGGATCGCCGGGTTACTGGAGCGTGCTGATCGTTAACAAAGACAGCCCAATCAATAATCTGCAAGACATGTTAGCGAAACGCAAAGAACTGACTTTTGGCAACGGCGACCCTAACTCAACCTCGGGTTATCTGGTCCCTGGATACTACGTTTTCGCCAAGAACAACGCGGCACCGAACGAATTCAAACGCTCAGTGAATGCCAACCACGAAACCAACGCGCTGGCAGTGGCGAACAAACAGGTGGATGTGGCGACCAACAACACTGAAAACCTCGATCGTTTGAAGCAAACCGCCCCTGAGAAATTCAAAGATCTGAAAGTCATCTGGAAATCCCCGTTGATCCCAGGCGATCCGATCGTGTGGCGTAAAAATCTTTCTGAAGCCACCAAAGACAAAATCTATGACTTCTTCATGACTTACGGCAAAACGCCAGAAGAAGCCGCGGTGTTGAAAGGCCTGACCTGGGCGCCGTTCCGCCCATCCAGCGACCTGCAACTGGTGCCGATTCGCCAGCTCGCCCTGTTTAAACAGATGCAAGGTGTGAAGGACAACAAAGGGTTAGCCGAGCCGGAAAAAGCCACCAAAGTCACTGCCCTGCAAAACCAGCTTAGTGACCTGGATCGTTTGACCGCCGCGCTTTCTGCGATGAGCAACGTGAATAAAGCGGTTCAGTAAATTGTTGGTGGATGACGCTTCGCTTATCCCCCTACAAAACCTTTCCTTGTAGGTCGGGTAAGCGCAGCGTCACCCGACAGTGTTAAGCCAAACCCAAACACGGAGCACCTCATGCAACAAACCATTCAGGTCGCCGCACCAAAACGTAGCTGGTTCTCGCTACTGAGCTGGGCGATTTTGTTAGCGGTCCTCGTTGCGTCCTGGCAAGGCGCGGAAATGGCTCCGCTGACTCTGTTCCGCGATGCGGGCAACATGGCGACCTTCGCCGCCGATTTCTTCCCGCCTGATTTCAGCCAGTGGCAACAATACCTCGGTGAAATGGGCGTCACGCTACAAATCGCCGTCTGGGGCACAGCGCTGTCCATCGTGCTTTCCATTCCCTGCGGCCTGATGTGCGCCGACAACCTGGTGCCGTGGTGGATTTACCAGCCGATGCGCCGCCTGATGGACGCCTGCCGCGCCATCAACGAAATGGTGTTTGCCATGTTGTTCGTGGTCGCCGTCGGCCTGGGTCCCTTCGCTGGCGTTTTAGCGCTGTTTATTCACACCACCGGCGTGCTGTCCAAACTGCTTTCTGAAGCGGTGGAAGCTATCGAACCCGGCCCGGTAGAAGGCATTCGCGCCACCGGCGCCAACAAACTTGAAGAGATTATCTACGGCGTGCTGCCGCAGGTGATGCCCCTGCTGATTTCCTACTCGCTGTATCGCTTTGAGTCGAACGTCCGTTCGGCAACGGTGGTTGGTATGGTGGGCGCAGGCGGGATTGGCGTCACACTTTGGGAAGCGATTCGTGGATTCCAGTTCCAGCAAACCTGCGCGCTGATGATTGTCATCATCGTCACCGTCAGCCTGTTGGATTTCATGTCGCAACGGTTACGTAAGCATTTCATTTAACGAGGCTTTGTTGAAAATGCACTTATCCAGACATCCGACCAGTTACCCGACGCGTTACCAGGAAATCGCCGCCCTGCTCGAAGTGGAGCTGCGTAAAAACTACCGCTGCGGCGACTACCTGCCAGCCGAAAGCCAACTGGCAGCGCGTTATGAAGTGAATCGCCACACGCTGCGCCGCGCCATCGACCAGTTAGTTGAGAAAGGCTGGGTGCAGCGCCGCCAGGGGATTGGTGTGTTAGTGCTGATGCGCCCGTTCGACTACCCGTTAAATTCGCAAGCCCGCTTTAGCCAGAACCTGCTCGACCAGGGAAGCCACCCCACCAGCGAGCGCTTACTCGCGGTACTGCGCCCGGCCTCAAATAGTGTGGCAGACGCGCTCGGCGTCACCGAAGGCGAGAACATTATTCACCTGCGCACACTGCGCCGCGTTAACGGCATCGCGGTGTGCCTGATTGACCATTACTTTGCGGAACTGGCCTGGTGGCCCACGCTGCAACAGTTCACCAGCGGTTCGCTGCACGACGTGATTCAGACCCAACTCGGTATCAACCTCACCCGCACCCAAACACGCATCAGCGCACGCCGCGCTCAGGCCAAAGAAAGTCGCCTGCTGGAGATCCCGAATATGTCTCCGCTGCTGTGCGTGCGCACTCTCAACCACCATGAAGGTGACGCCTCGCCTGCGGAATACTCCGTCAGCCTGACGCGCGCCGACATGATTGAATTCACCATGGAGCACTAAATGGACGCACCGCATTTTGACACCGCACAGCGCCAGCAGTGGATGGCCGTGCTCGCCCACAGCCTGCCGCAAGAGTTGGCCGCCATTTGGGCAGAACAAAATCTCAACCCTGAATATCAAGTTATCCGCAAGGCCGAAACCGGACTTGCACAAATTCAGGCGCGAATGGGCGCAACCGGGCAACGCTTTTTTGCCGGTGACGCCACGCTCACCCGCGCCGTGGTGCAGCTCGCCAACGGGACTTACGGCTACAGCTACTTATTAGGGCGCGACAAAGCCCACGCCGAACGCTGTGCCGTGATCGACGCGCTAATGCAGGAAAAAGTTCGATTTCAGACTTTACAAGAAACCGTCATTGCGCCTCTGGCCGCAAATCGCGAACAGCGTTTAGCTGCTCGCCGCACCCAAATTAACAGCAGCCGAGTCGACTTCTTCACTCTGGTTCGCGGAGATAACGCATGACCCTGATGACCGCTTTCAACCTGCCCGTCCAGGATGCCCAACAGAGTTTCCGTCGCCTGCTAAAAGCGATGAGCGAGCCGGGCGTAATCGTCGCACTGCATTCCCTGCAACATGGCTGGAAACCGCTGAATGTCGCCTCCACCAGCGTGCTGCTGACGCTTGCCGATAACGACACTCCGGTGTGGATTAGCGACGCGCTGAGCAATGACGTCACGCTGCAAAATGTCCGATTTCATACAAATGCTTCAATTTCCTTGACGCCTGAGCACGCGCAGTTTGCCGTTGCCGACGCAGAAATCACCGCCGGGCAGCTCAACGCGCTGGCGCAAGGCACAGACGTCGCCCCCGACACCAGCGCGACGCTGATTTTGCAGGTGCCGAGCCTGAGCGGCGGGCGCATGTTGCGCTTAACCGGCGCGGGTATTCGCGAAGAACGCATGATTGCCCCACAACTGCCGGACTGCGTGATCCACGAACTCACCGAACGCCCGCACCCGTTCCCGCTGGGCATCGACCTGATTCTCACCTGCGGCGACCGCCTGCTGGCAATCCCTCGCACCACTCATGTGGAGGTGTGCTGATGTACGTCGCCGTCAAAGGGGGCGAGAAGGCAATAGCCGCCGCCCATCAATTGCAGGAACACAACCGCCGTGGCAATCAAAACCAGGCCGAACTAAGCGTCGCGCAAATCGAGCAGCAGCTTGGCCTGGCAGTGGATCGCGTGATGACCGAAGGCGGCATTGCCGACCGGGAACTCGCCGCTCTCGCCATCAAACAGGCCAGCGGCGACATGGTCGAAGCCATCTTTCTGTTGCGCGCTTACCGCACCACGCTGCCACGCCTGGCGGTGAGCGAGCCGCTGAACACCGCCGAGATGCGCATCGAGCGCCGAATTTCTGCGGTCTATAAAGACGTGCCGGGCGGGCAATTACTCGGCCCGACTTACGATTACACCCACCGTCTGCTGGATTTCACCTTGCTGGCAAACGGCGAAGCGCCACAGCTTAAAACCGCTGATGACCACGCCGAACCCGCGCCGCACGTATTCAGCCTGCTGGCAAAACAGGGGCTGGCGAAAGCCGAAGAAGATAACGGCGAGAAACCTGACGACATCACCCGCCAACCGCCGGTTTACCCGTGTTCTCGCTCCTCGCGCCTGCAACAACTGGTGCGCGGCGACGAAGGTTATTTGCTGGCCCTCGCCTATTCCACTCAGCGCGGCTACGGACGCAATCACCCGTTTGCCGCAGAGATTCGCAGTGGCTATGTCGATATGGAAATTGTGCCGGAAGAGCTGGGTTTTGCAGTCAACATCGGCGAACTGCTGATTACCGAGTGCGAAATGGTCAACGGCTTTGTCGCCCCGGAAAATGAAGACCCGCACTTCACCCGCGGCTACGGGCTGGTGTTCGGCATGAGCGAACGCAAAGCGATGGCGATGGCGCTGGTTGACCGCGCGCTGCAAGCGCCGGATTACGACGAAACGGTGGCAGGCCCGGCGCAGGACGAAGAGTTTGTGCTGGCCCACGCTGATAACGTCGAAGCCGCCGGGTTTGTCTCGCACCTGAAACTGCCGCACTACGTCGATTTCCAGGCCGAACTGGAACTGCTCAAACGTCTGCAAAAGGAACGTCATCGTGACTAAGGCACTCTCCGGCTACAACTTTGCTTATCTGGATGAACAAACCAAACGCACCCTGCGTCGCGCCATTCTCAAAGCGGTCGCGATTCCGGGTTATCAGGTGCCGTTTGGCGGGCGAGAAATGCCGATGCCCTACGGCTGGGGAACCGGCGGCATCCAGATCACCGCCAGCGTGATTGGCGAAAACGACGTGCTGAAGGTGATTGACCAGGGCGCAGACGACACCACCAACGCGGTGTCGATTCGCAACTTCTTCAAGCGCGTCACCAACGTGGCGACCACCGAATCCACCGCCGACGCCACGCTGATTCAGACGCGCCACCGCATCCCGGAAACGCCGCTGACGGAAGATCAAATCCTGATTTATCAGGTGCCGATCCCTGAGCCGCTGCGCTTTATCGAACCGCGTGAAACCGAAACCCGCACTATGCACGCGCTGGAAGAATACGGCGTGATGCAGGTGAAACTGTACGAAGACATCGCCCGTTTCGGCCATATCGCCACCACTTACGCCTACCCGGTGAAAGTGAACGAACGCTACGTGATGGACCCGTCGCCAATCCCGAAATTCGACAACCCGAAAATGGACATGATGCCCGCGCTACAACTGTTCGGTGCCGGGCGTGAAAAACGCATCTACGCGGTGCCGCCGTTCACCCGCGTCGAAAGCCTCGATTTTGACGACCATCCGTTTACCGTCCAGCAGTGGGAAGAACCTTGCGCGATTTGCGGCTCGCACCACAGCTACCTTGACGAAGTGGTGCTCGACGACGCGGGCAACCGCATGTTCGTCTGCTCCGATACCGATTTCTGCCGCCAGAACAGCGAGGCCGCAAGCTCATGACTCAACCCTTACTTTCGGTCAATAACCTGACCCATCTGTACGCACCGGGCAAAGGCTTCAGCGACGTGTCATTCGAGCTTTATCCTGGCGAAGTGCTGGGGATTGTCGGCGAATCTGGCTCCGGTAAAACCACGCTGCTGAAATCCATTTCCGCACGCCTCGCCCCACAGAATGGCGAAGTGGTGTATCTCGACTCGTCACTGTACGACATGAGCGAAGGCGAGCGCCGCCGCCTGTTGCGCACCGAGTGGGGAGTGGTTCACCAGCATGCGATGGACGGCCTGCGCCGCCATGTTTCCGCGGGCGGCAACATCGGCGAGCGTTTAATGGCAACCGGCGCACGCCATTACGGTGACATTCGTGCCACCGCCGAGCGCTGGTTAGAAGAGGTGGAAATCCCGGCTTCGCGCATCGACGACCTGCCGACCACCTTCTCCGGCGGGATGCAGCAGCGTTTGCAAATCGCCCGCAACCTGGTGACGCACCCGAAACTGGTGTTTATGGACGAGCCAACCGGCGGGCTGGATGTTTCGGTGCAGGCGCGTTTGCTCGACCTGCTGCGCGGCCTGGTGCGTGAGCTCAACCTGGCGGTGGTGATTGTCACCCACGATTTGGGCGTGGCGCGTTTGCTGGCCGACCGCCTGCTGGTGATGAAACAGGGAAAAGTGGTGGAAAGCGGCCTGACCGACCGTGTGCTGGACGATCCGCACCACCCGTATACCCAGTTGTTGGTGTCATCGGTGTTGCAGAACTGACATTTGTCGGATGACGACGCTAACGCGTCTTATCCGACCTACGAACGACGAACCTGTAGGTCGGATAAGGCGAAGCCGTCATCCGACGTCATGGCATACGTTTTAAGGAACCAATATGTACAGATTACGGGTTGAAAACCTCAGCAAAACCTTTGTGTTACACCATCAACACGGCATCCGTTTGCCGGTGCTGGCGAATGCCTCGCTGGAAGTGGAATCCGGCGAATGCGTGGTGCTGCACGGCCATTCCGGCAGTGGGAAATCCACTTTGCTGCGCTCGCTGTACGCCAACTATTTGCCTGACCAGGGCCATATCTGGGTCAAACATAACGACGAATGGCTCGACATTGTGCAGGCTCCGGCGCGTGACGTGTTGGCAGTGCGCCGCCAGACCATCGGCTGGGTGAGCCAGTTTTTGCGCGTCATCCCGCGTATTTCTGCGTTAGAGGTGGTGATGCAGCCGCTGCTGGATTTGGGCGTATCGCGTGACGTCTGTGAAGACAAAGCATCCATGCTGCTGACCCGTCTGAATGTGCCGGAGCGCCTGTGGAACCTGGCTCCATCAACGTTTTCCGGCGGTGAACAGCAGCGCGTAAACATCGCCCGTGGCTTTATCGTCGACTACCCGATTTTGCTGCTTGATGAACCGACGGCCTCGCTGGATGCGAAAAACAGCGCCGCTGTGGTGGATTTGATTCTGGAAGCCAAAGCGCGCGGCGCGGCAGTGGTCGGGATTTTCCACGACGAAAGCGTGCGCAACCAGGTCGCAGATCGTTTACACAATATGGCAACCGTTGAGGCCAAAAATGATCATTAATAACGTCAAGCTGGTGCTGGAAAATGAAGTGGTTAACGGTTCGCTGGAAGTGGCTGACGGTGTGATCCGTAATTTTGCCGACAGCCCAAGCCAGTTGCCGCAGGCGCAAGATGGCGAAGGCGGCTGGCTGCTGCCAGGGCTTATCGAGTTGCATACCGACAACCTCGACAAATTCTTCACCCCGCGGCCAAAAGTCGACTGGCCCGCGCATTCGGCGATGAGCAGCCACGATGCCTTAATGGTGGCGAGCGGCATCACGACCGTGCTGGACGCGGTGGCCCTTGGCGATGTGCGCGACGGCGGCGACCGTCTGGAAAACTTAGAGAAAATGATTAACGCGGTGATGGACAGCCAGGCGCGTGGTGTAAACCGCGCCGAGCACCGCCTGCATCTGCGCTGCGAACTACCGCACCACACCACGCTGCCGCTGTTCCAGCAGTTGATCGACCGTGGCGGCGTGTCGCTGGTGTCGTTGATGGACCATTCGCCAGGCCAGCGTCAGTTCTCCAATCTGGTGAAGTATCGCGAATATTATCAGGGAAAATATCAGCTTAACGACGCCGACATGGACCGCTATGAAGCGGAACAGCTGGCGCTGGCTGAACGCTGGTCGCAACCCAACCGCCTGGCGATTGCAGCCGTTTGCCGCGCACGCAATATTTCGCTCGCCAGTCACGACGACGCCACCCGTGCGCACGTCGCAGAATCTCATGAACTGGGCAGCGTCATCGCCGAATTCCCGACCACGCTGGAAGCCGCACAGGCGTCGCGCCAGCATGGTTTGAGCGTATTAATGGGCGCACCGAATATCGTGCGAGGCGGGTCGCATTCCGGCAACGTGGCGGCACATGAACTCGCACAAGTTGGCCTGCTGGATATTCTCTCCTCCGACTATTACCCGGCGAGTTTGATGGATGCCGCGTTCCGGGTGGCTTTTGAAGAAACCAACCCTTTCACCCTGCCGCAGGCCGTGGCGCTGGTGACGCACAACCCGGCCAAAGCGCTGAATCTTGACGACCGTGGCCAGCTTGCGGAAGGCAAACGTGCCGATATGGTACTGGCGCATCAACATGGCGATCACATTCACATCGGCCGCGTCTGGCGTCAGGGAATACGGGTGTTCTGATGAACAAAATAGTCTGGTTGATGGGGCCGTCAGGCTCCGGGAAAGACAGCCTGCTCGGCGCGCTGCGCCAGCAGGAGAATAATCAACTGCTGGTGGCGCACCGATATATCACCCGCGCCGCCGACGCTGGCTGTGAAAATCATATCGCCTTGAGTGAAAAGGAGTTTACTCAGCGCCAGCGCCAGGGCTTGTTTGCCCTGTGCTGGCAGGCGCATCACCAACGTTACGGCGTGGGCATTGAACTGGATATCTGGCTCGATTCCGGGTTCGACGTGGTGGTGAACGGTTCGCGCCAGCATCTGGCCCAGGCGCGGGCGCGTTATGGCAAAGCGTTAGTGCCCATTTGCCTGCATGTTTCGACGGACGTGTTGCGCCAGCGCCTTGAAGCTCGCGGGCGCGAAACCGCGCTGCAAATCGAGCAGCGCCTGCAACGTGCGGCGCTTTACGCCCCGAATTTGGACGAGTGCTTGATACTGAATAACGACGATAGTCTTGATGAATCTGTCTCGTCGTTTATACATTTGATCTATTGAGCTGCTTTAATGTCGGATGACGCTACGCTTATCCGACCTACAAGTGCATGATTTTGTAGGGTGGATAAGCGTAGCGTCATCCACCAAATTCACAAGGAAACGCGCCATGCTTGAATTACGCCGCGCCGCACTCGCCGATAGCGATGCCGTTTACGCTTTGATTTGTGAGCTAAAACAGGCGGAATTTAACCGCCAGGCATTTAATGTGGGTTTTGCCGCTAATCTCGACGATCACAACTTATGCTACCAACTTGCGCTACTGAACGGCGCTGTTGTCGGCATGATCAGTTTGCATATGCAATTTCACCTGCACCATGTGAACTGGGTCGGTGAAATCCAGGAGCTGGTGGTGATGCCCGCCGCACGCGGCCACGGCGTGGGCAGCAAACTATTAGCCTGGGCAGAAGAACAGGCGCGGATTGCAGGCGCGGAACTCACCGAGCTTTCCACCAGCGCCAAACGCCTCGACGCGCACCGTTTCTACCAGCGCGAAGGCTATCAAAATACCCATTTCCGCTTTACTAAACTGGTGGAGAATTTGAGTGAGCCTGACGTTAACCCTTAGCGGAACCGGCGGTGCGCAACTGGTGCCCGCCTTCGGCTGCTCTTGCGCGGCCTGCGAGCGTGCGCGCAATCATCCACACTATCGTCGCAAGCCTTGTAGCGCAGTCGTGAAGTTTAACGACGCGGTCACGCTGCTGGATGCGGGCATTCCCGATTTAATGGACCACTGGCAGCCTGGGGAATTTCAGCAGTTTTTACTGACTCATTACCATATGGACCACGTTCAAGGCTTGTTCCCGCTACGTTGGGGCGTGGGCGATAAAATCCCGGTTTACGGCCCACCGGATGAGCAAGGCTGCGACGATCTGTTTAAACACCCTGGAATTCTCGATTTCAGCCACACGCTGGAACCGTTCGTCGGGTTTACGCTGCAGGCGCTGCGC
Organism: Buttiauxella agrestis; assembly: GCF_900446255.1. Lineage (NCBI taxonomy): Bacteria > Pseudomonadati > Pseudomonadota > Gammaproteobacteria > Enterobacterales > Enterobacteriaceae > Buttiauxella > Buttiauxella agrestis. Next base: position 4,543,000 of record NZ_UIGI01000001.1, read on the forward strand.
ATCACCCCCTTGCCGCTCAACCATTCAAAACTCACTTTTGGTTATCTGTTTGAAACTCCGCACAGCCGTGTGGCGTGGCTATGCGACACCGCTGGCCTGCCGGAAAAAACGCTGAAGTTTCTGGCGAACAACAAGCCGCAGGTGATAGTGATTGATTGCAGCCATGAACCGCGTACCGAAACACCGAAAAACCATTGCGATCTCAATACGGTTATCGAGTTGAATAAACATATGGGCTGCCCGCGCGTGATCCTCACCCACATCAGCCATCAATTTGATTGCTGGCTGATGGAGAATGCGTTGCCGCAAGGGTTTGAAGCCGGGTTTGACGGGATGGAGATTTGCGTTGATTAATGTCGGATGACGCTGCTGTACGACCTACGATTTGTATGCGGTTTTGTAGGGGGGATAAGCCGCAGGCGTCATCCACCGGCTTTTCGTTCTCCGGCTTGAAAAGCTTCGACTTTCCCCGCCCAATCTGCCGGATAAAGCCCATTTCTGACATCCCGATGAAATGACGAATACGGCCATTCACCCACGATCTTCACTAATCCATGTTTAACCGGATTGATATAAACGTAATCGACATGAGCCTGGTAATCGCGTTCATCCCTGATGCAGTGTTCCCAAAAACGTTTTTGCCAGACGGTGGTGTTTCCAGAAAGAGATTTTGTGAAGGTCTTTTTGATTGCTCGCCAACGCTGAGAGTAGTTGCTGTCATTTGCAGGTAGCGTCCAGACGCAATGCATATGGTCCGGCAAGATAATCCAGGCGTTTATCTCGAAAGGGTGGCGTTGTTTTACCTTTCGAATGGATTGCCTTAACTCAACGATGTTTCTGGTGAGCAAATCGGATTGACGATCATGCAGGTTTACAGTGAAGAACCATGTGCCACCCGCAACACGCATACGGCAGTAATTCGACATTGAAGCATCCTTGTTTGTTGTCGGATGACGCTTCGCTTATCCGACCTACGAAGCTACCAGAAGAACATATCACGCGGGTATCCGGTTCTTTTTTCCGTTACCAAAAACCGGATACCCGCTCGCAAAGTTTTGCTCTAGCGGAAATTAATATCTCTGTCGCTCGTCATGCCATACAGCTCAAACTTGCGTCCCAGCATCTGCCCACCGTCGCGCGTTAAAGGCGTCCAGCTGACCTGCGCGCGGCTGCGGGTTGGCGATGAAGAGAAGATATCCAGCGGCACATTGACGTAGAAACCTTTGGTGAAATCCCCTTCCCCGTACTCTTCTTTCGAGACGTTGGTGATCGTAGCGTAGGTGCCGACCACCACGCCGCTGTCGAAGCGTTTCGAGATTTCCAGCGTGCCGCCTTTATCTTTCGCCAGATACTGGCCGATGCTCAGTTTAACCAGCACATCGTCAGCAAACGGTGGCGTCCAGTAACCGGTGATATGGCCGGTTGGTGCGCTGTAATCGGTGAACTTCATCATGTCCAGCGAGCTGGTCCAGTCACGCTGTTTGACGTAGTTGGCATTGGCACCAATCGCCCAGTTGCTATCGACCGGGCGGTACAACACTTCCGCGCCCACGCCGCCGTACATGGTTTCGAGATAGCCGCCGTAAACCTGCCCGTACCAACTGTTGCCCAGGTACTGGAAGTAGTTGGCTTGCAGGTTATTGACGTAAACATCATTTTCAACGTAGTCGCGAACGTGGGTACGCACTCGCGGCAGTGTCGAGTCGTTCGGCGGATTGGTGTAGTTAAATTTGTCGTAGTTATTGGCGATGTTGGCAAACAGGCTGCCGGTGGTGAGCAAGTGGTCCGTGACCCACCAGTCGGCGGTTCCCATCACGCCAACCTGATACATATAGAAACTTTCCGGCCCGCCAACCGACTGGTTGAGCACCGGGTTTATCGCGAAATTCACCTTTGATTTGTCGATGAAATACCCTTGCTCGGTTTTCGCTGGCACCACCGGTTCTTCGCGTTTTTGCACCAGTTGTGTTTCATGCCCCAGCGGCTCGCCTTGCAGATGGTTTTGCAGGCTGGCGACATCCGTTTCCGTCGTCACCTGCGGCATATTCAGGCGCGTTTCGGTGATGCGGATGGTGCGAATATTTTCCGGCAGGTCATTCATGATAATGCGGTTGGCGCGTTCAATGCCTTCGCGGGAATCACGGTATTTCACCTGCTCGCCCGTCACATACAGCGTATCGCCTTTGACCTGGATATTCGGGTTGGCCAGGCCCGCGTTGTATTTAAGCAGCGTGAGCTGATTGGCGACCACCGTCGGCTGGAGAATTTCATCTTGCGGTTGCGGCTGGTATTGCGGGCGACGATTGTCGTTATAGCCCGGTCGCAAATCGTTGAAGTTGGTCCGCAACGTCACGCCAAACATGAAGGTATTCCCGCGTTCGTAGCTGACGTTAACGTCGGCCCAATCGGCGACACGGTAGATAGCGCCGACGTTAACGTTGCTACGCTGCTCGAGTTTCCCGGCAAAATCCTGGGTGTAATTATTGCCTTCATATTCCACTTTCAGGCGCAGCGGCTGCCATGGAGTCTGGTATTCAATGCCGCCAAACAGTGATGCCGGGCCGTGGAACATGCCGCTAAAGTTGAACGAACCCGCCTGGTTGTAGCTGTTATCGCGATAGCAATAACCGTCGCTGACTTCGCAGAATGGGTTTTTCACGTTACCGCTGGTGCCCATGTAGCCCCAGCCCATTCCGAGGGTAAAGTCGAACGGCCCCCAGGCTTTGCTCGCCACAATATATTCACTGTCGAACAGCCCGGTGCCGCCTAAATCGCGCACGCCGACCGCCACTTGCGGCAGGTAATATCCCTCTTCCCAGAGGCGCACTTTCATGTCGAATGCTTTGTCTTTGTAGGTTTGATTACCCGAGAAAGCCTCGACGCTGCTGTATTGTTTGGTGCGCACATCGGTGTAGCGCAGCGTGGTTTCAAGCCACGGGAAAAGCTGCACCGAAGCCGAGTAAAAGCGGTACTGGTCATTATCGCGGTAGTTCAGGCTGAATTCGCCCTCACGCGCCATGCGCGCCGTCGGGGTTTGGAGCAAACCGACGCCGCCAAAATCCGATTGTGACGGGCCAACAGGTGCCGGAAAAGTTTCGGCATGGCAGGCCGCGGAGACCGCCAGCGCCAGCAAGCTGTAGAGCGTTTTATTCTTCATCAATCCGGTCTCCGATGGGTCAGAGAGTTGAGGATTTGCTGATTCAGGCTGTTGAAATCAGAGTTAAAAAGTCGGTCGCTGAAACCGACAAACAGGATGCTGCCCGGCGTGAGTTCCACATGGCGTTTATTCCAGTACGCGACCGGCGCTTTTTGCGTTTTGCCGTCCGGGTAAATCACCCACGCATAGCTGCGGTCAGCCCCGCTGAGTTTGTCGATGCCATCCAGATATTCATCGGCACTGCGCCCGGCCACAAACGGCTTCTCGCCCGGCGAGCTGACTAATCCCATCAGCGTGATGGTGGTCGGCTGTGCGCCGGTCCACAGGCTGTATTCGCCCTGAAGCGGAACGTTGGCACGCGGACGAACGCGCACCCAGTCCGGATCGAGGTCAACAAACTGCCGTCCGGTGACGTGTATGGCCTGCATCTGCTGGCGCATGCCGTTGATAGCTGCGGCGTCGTCGCCATCTTCCTGCGCGGCAAATTCGCTTAACTGAGCCAGTAATTTCTGGTGCTGTTGTTCTGCCGCAGCAGATGCCTGGCGTTCGCTGATGACGGCACCCGGCCACCAGGCGTTTGCCAGCACAGGCTGTGTGACTAAATCAGCCAGTCTTTCAACGTTTTTAATGGTTTGATTTTGTGGGTAAATCGTCACGTTTCCGGCAGCGTAAGCATTGAATACCAGGGTGGATAAGGTGAGCGCCGCAAAAACGTGTCGGATGACGCTGCGCTTATCCGACCTACACATCATCGAGGCTTTAATTTTCATTCTTTTGCCGCCTTCAATAAAATGGTGTTAACCGGCCAATAATCGGGGCCAAGATATTGTTTTGACTGGCGGATATGACCTTCGCTGTCTATCCAGAAGCGGTTATGCCAGGTTTTGCCGTCGGCGGTAATTTCTTCGTCGAGCACGCGAACCGGCGTGGTGCTCATCGCTATGTCCAGCGTGTCGGTACCATCCCAGGTGAAGGTGGAACGCGCCGTCGCCATGCGCACCTGTTGGTGTTCAGTCCAGGCCATTTGCCGCGTCCAGCTTGCGCCATCAATAATTTGATTCGGGTTGGTTAGCGGGTCGTTTGCCAGGTTAGTGACCTGCTGGAGGTTGTCGCCAAGCCCGGTGGTTTTCACGATGCGGCCATGTTCGGTGACGATCATCGCCCGGTCTTGCGTCACCCATTTTTGTTGGCCGTTTTCGTCAAAGGCCAGCACCACAAAAATTTGCGGGCCGTTATTGATGCGCATGTACTGGCTGGCGTAGCGCATATTTTGAATTTCATCATGAGTTAGCTGTATGCCGTCATCCCCCACCATGCTGTGCCAGAGCGAGGAGCCAAGGCCTTTGGTGGTGTCGGAACATGCCTGAAGTAACAGGCAAGAAAGAAGAATTACGAGTCGCTGCACGAGGTTTCCCCGGAGTCGAAATAACCACACCGAAGTGTGGTTAGAGTTAAATCACCCGCGAAATTAACGGGTGCTGGTCGTCGTGGTGGTGGTGGTCCCGGTATTGGAACCATCACCGCCACCGGTTGCAGCAAGTGCTACACCCACTGCCGACCCGACAGTGCTGGCGCTGGTCGCAGTAGAACTCCCTGCGGACACATTCGTTGCTTGTGCGCCAGCTGCTTCACCCGTTGATACCGGGTCAGCATTTGCCGCGCCAGCCGCTGCCAGCGTGAATATGGCGAAAGCGCCATAAAGAACTTTCTTCATAACAATTTCCCTTCATTGAATGAATGGAGATTTGCCCAAAAGGAATTTCAGGCGTTTCGAGTATACACAACAAGTAATAGCGACAGACCGCGACGGGGAATAAGGAGAGAGCTTTAAGATAAATGGAAATATAACAATATTGGCAATATTGACATTTCATTTAGATGATGAAAAACAGACAGTTAAAATATAATCAAGAGGAAATACAATCTAATTAATCCGAAAATAAACCCGTAGAATTATCAGGTTATAGGTGTTTTTAGGATTAACCTCACGCTGGGGAATTAAGCTATTTACGGGGCAAGGGGAATTATCTTATTTAAATAAATAAGCCGACCATAAGATCGGCTTATATTTAATGTCTATTACTCTTACCCTAAATAATTCGAGTTGTGGGTAGGCGGCAAACTTACGAATCCCCAGGAGCTTACAAAAGTAAGTGACTGGGGTGAGTAAGTGCAGCCAACACCGCCGCAACTCGAAGTATGACGGGTATTATGCGCGCCAGGATTTATAACGGTTGATTAAACCATTCGTTGAAGAATCGTGAGTGCTGATTTCTGCATTGTCGCCCAGCTCCGGCAGAATACGGTTAGCCAGTTGCTTACCTAATTCCACGCCCCACTGATCGAAGGTGAAGATGTTCAGGATGGCACCCTGAGTGAAGATCTTGTGCTCATACAGCGCAATCAGAGCGCCGAGGCTGAACGGAGTGATTTCACGCAGCAGGATGGAGTTAGTTGGGCGGTTGCCTTCAAACACTTTGAACGGCACAACGTGTTCCAGAGTTTTTGGATCTTTACCCTGGTCAGCATATTCCTGCTCAACCACATCGCGTGCTTTACCAAATGCCAGCGCTTCTGTCTGAGCGAAGAAGTTAGACAGCAGTTTTGGATGGTGATCAGAAAGCGGGTTGTGGCTGCTCGCAGGCGCGATGAAGTCACAAGGAACCATTTTGGTACCCTGGTGAATCAGCTGGTAGAACGCGTGCTGGCCGTTAGTGCCAGGCTCGCCCCAGATGATTGGGCCAGTCTGGTAATCAACCGCGTTGCCGTTACGGTCAACGTATTTGCCGTTGGATTCCATGTTGCCCTGCTGGAAGTAAGCAGCAAAACGGTGCATGTACTGGTCGTATGGCAGAATTGCTTCGGTTTCTGCGCCGAAGAAATTGTTGTACCAGATACCAATCAGCGCCAGCAGCACAGGCAGGTTTTCCTCTGCCGGCGTGTTCGCGAAGTGTTTGTCCATGGCGTGTGCACCGGACAGCAATTCAACAAAGTTTTCGTAGCCGACTGACAGGATGATAGACAGGCCAATCGCGGACCACAGGGAGTAACGGCCACCGACCCAATCCCAGAATTCAAACATGTTGGCCGTGTCGATACCGAACTCGCCAACCGCTTTTGCGTTGGTAGACAGCGCCGCGAAGTGTTTCGCCACGTGTTTGTTATCGCCAGCGGTTGCCAGGAACCAGTCGCGCGCGCTGTGGGCGTTGGTCATGGTTTCTTGCGTGGTGAAGGTTTTAGAGGCAACCAGGAACAGCGTGGTTTCCGGGTCAACATTCTTCAGCACTTCGGCAATGTGAGTCCCGTCAACGTTAGACACGAAGTGCATGTTGAGGTGGTTTTTGTATGGACGCAGCGCTTCGGTCACCATGAATGGGCCGAGGTCTGAACCGCCGATACCGATGTTCACTACGTCAGTAATCGCTTTGCCGGTGTAGCCTTTCCAGTTGCCGCTGATAATGCTTTCAGAGAAGGTTTTCATCTTCTCAAGCACCGCGTTCACTTCTGGCATCACATCTTTGCCATCAACGATGATTGGCGTGTTGCTGCGGTTACGCAGTGCAACGTGCAGCACAGCGCGGTCTTCAGTGCGGTTAATTTTCTCGCCAGAGAACATGGACTTGATTGCGCCCTGCAAATCCGTCTCTTTTGCCAGCGCTTGTAGCCTGGTCAGGGTTTCTTCAGTGATGCGGTTTTTGGAGTAATCCACCAGCATTAAGTCGTCGAAAGTCGCGGAGAACTTGCCAAAACGATCAGCATCCTGCGCGAACAGCTCAGCGATTGTGACGTCTTTCATTTCGTCAAAATGCGCCTGCAAGGCCTGCCATGCAGCGGTCTGCGTTGGGTTGATATTTTTCATAGCGTTACCCTTTTGATTTGAGAACTGTGACTGCGGTCAATTGTATATCCACAAAACGGGATTTGTGATGATTTTTCTGCCTTTGCACAGGGAATACCGTTTCAGGTTATGTGCCAGCGAAAAAGTTATCGAAGCGGACTCAGCCCATCTGGACCCCGTCTACACTGAGAAAAACAGTATGGCGCTGTAAACCAGGTAAGGTAAAAATTTTATGGAACTGTCCGTACCTCTTTTATTGGTGATTATCACCATTAGCTCGCTGGCGGCGCAGTGGCTGGCGTGGGCGATTAAGCTTCCAGCCATCCTCCCTTTACTGTTATTCGGGCTGATTCTCGGCCCGTTTACGCATGTGCTTAACCCCGATCAGCTTTTTGGCGAACTGCTGTTTCCCGTGGTTTCCCTCGCCGTGGCCATTATTTTGTTCGAAGGTGCGCTCACGCTGCGTTTTGATGAGATTCGCGGTTTAGGCGGCGTGGTGCGCAACCTGGTCAGCGTTGGGATGCTGGCGACTTTTGCCGTGATTAGCCTCGCCTGTTGGTGGCTGTTAGGGTTAGAACCGGCGCTGGCAGCGCTGGTGGGTGCCGTGACGGTTGTGACCGGCCCGACGGTTATCGCTCCGCTGATGCGCGTGGTGCGCCCGAACGCCGCGATTAACCGGGTGCTGCGCTGGGAAGGGATTGTTATCGACCCTGTGGGGGCGATTTTCACGCTGCTGGTGTTTGAGTTCATCACGCTGCGCCAGGAAGCAGGTTCCAATCTGCATTTGCTGATTATCTTCGCGCAGACGGTGGTGGTGGGTTTAGCCTGCGGCGCGCTGTTTGGCTGGTTGCTGGGCACCGCGTTAAAACGCGTGTGGTTTCCGGCTTATCTGCAAAATTTTGCCGTACTCGCAGTGGTGTTGCTGACGTTCGGCCTTTCAAACTCGCTGGCCGATGAGTCAGGATTATTGGCGGTGACGGTGCTGGGCATCTGGCTGGCGAACATGCGCGATGTGGATGTCAGCGATATCGTCGCGTTCAAAGAAGAGTTGTCGGCCATTCTGATCTCGGCGTTGTTTATTATTCTTGCCGCCCGCCTCGATATTCATGGCGTGTTGGCGATGGGCTGGCCACTGGTCGCTTTGCTGCTGGTGATTCAGTTTGTCGCCCGCCCGTTATGTATTGCGATTTCTACCCTCGGTTCGTCGTTAACCCTGCGCGAAAAGCTGTTGTTAAGCTGGATTTCTCCGCGCGGTATTGTCGCGGCGGCGGTGAGTTCGTTATTCGCCCTGACGCTGCAAAAAAGCGGTTACGAAGGCGCGGATAAACTGGTCAGCGTGGTGTTCGCCATTATTATTGGCACCGTGGTGCTGCAAAGCCTGACCAGTGGCCCGCTGGCAAGGTGGCTCGGCGTGCAACAACGCAAGCCAAAAGGGGTGCTGATTATTGGCGCAAATACGGTGGCGCGAACGCTGGCTCACGCGCTGGTGAAACAAAACATTCCGGTGATCCTCACCGATAATAGTTGGGAATATTACCGCCTGGCGCGCATGGAAGGATTGCCCGCTTATTACGGAAATGCCTGGTCGGAGCATGCGGAAAACGTGCTCGATTTAAGCAATACCGCGCAGGTGCTCGCACTTTCGCCAAACCGCCACCAAAACGCGCTGGCGGTGTATCACTTCAGTCATATTTTCGGCAACGATAAGGTTTTTGCTATCCGTTCCGGTTCCGCGTTGAAAGGGCGAGGCAGTAACGAAAGCGCGCGTTTTCGTCGTCATGAGAAACTTTTTCCTGAAGATGTCACCTGGAGCAATTTAAGCAGCCAGCTTGCCAAAGGAGCGACCATTAAAGCGACGCGTCTGAATGAAAATTTTGGCTGGCTGGAATATCTGGAGAAAAATCGCGGAGTCTTGCCACTTTTTGCCCGTCTGGAAGAAGGAAAAACTATCGCGATAAACGGGAAAACCATCCCAACGCTGCCCTGTACTTTGATTGCATTGGTGCAGACCGATAAATCCCCGGCTTCCAGACGTTGACATCTGGCGCGTAACATTTTATTTGTATACGGCTACTTGCTCACTTGTGAGTAAGCCAGAAGAGGCGCGTCGCCCAGGTATCGTGTTTGAGGAGCCAATCCGCAGACGACACAGGAGGGGGAGCGACGCCGAGGTAGTGCATGTATGGCAGCATGTATTATCGGCCACGGGGGCTGAATCCCTTGGGCTGTCACCAGGAGCATTTCATAATCGAATGCTCCAAATTATTCCCGAATTCGTAAAGAGATTGGGGAGACAAGGTGGGGCGCTTCTGGGTGTATCGTAGTTCAAGTTTACTTTTCTACGTCTGCCCCGTATCCCGCTCTTCCCTTGTGCCAAGGTTGATTGACTTTTTTGCCATAGCGATGGCTCCCTGACACGAGGCTGTACCGTAATGTCCTACCCACAAACCGTTATTGCCAAATTTGGCGGCACAAGCGTTGCAGATTACGACGCGATGAACCGCAGCGCCGATGTGGTGCTGGCTGATGAAAACGTTCGCGTTGTCGTCCTTTCCGCATCGGCGGGTATCACCAATTTGCTGGTGGCGCTGGCAGGCGGACTGGAAGCTACAGAGCGTTTTGTTAAGCTCGATGCGATTCGCAAAATTCAATATGACATTGTCGAACGTTTGGCTAACCCGCAAATCATCCGCGAAGAAGTCGAGCGTCTGCTCGAGAACATCACCACTCTGGCTGAAGCGGCATCGCTTGCGACCTCAACCGCATTGACAGATGAACTGGTTAGCCACGGCGAGCTGATGTCTACGCTGCTGTTTGTCGAGATCCTGCGCGAACGCAAAGTTGACGCGCAATGGTTTGATATCCGTAAAATCATGCGTACTAACGACCGTTTTGGCCGCGCCGAGCCGGATGTCACCACCTTAGCGGACCTGGCGAGCCAACAGCTCCTGCCACGTCTGGCGCAATCTCTGGTCATTACTCAAGGCTTTATCGGTAGCGAAGCGAAAGGCCGCACCACCACGCTTGGCCGTGGCGGCAGCGACTATACCGCGGCATTGTTGGGCGAGGCGTTACATGCCAGCCGTGTCGATATCTGGACTGACGTGCCGGGCATTTACACCACCGATCCGCGCATGGTGCCCGCGGCAAAACGCATCGACAAAATTGCGTTTGAAGAAGCAGCTGAAATGGCGACATTCGGTGCAAAAGTGCTGCACCCGGCTACGTTATTGCCTGCGGTTCGTTGCGGTATTCCGGTGTTTGTGGGGTCCAGTAAAGATCCAAAAGCCGGTGGCACACTGGTGTGTAATCAAACTGAAAACCCGCCGCTGTTCCGCGCGCTGGCTGTTCGCCGCAAGCAAACGCTGGTGACGCTGCACAGCATGAGCATGCTCCACTCCCACGGTTTCCTTGCGGAAGTGTTCAACATTCTGGCGCACCACAATGTCTCTGTCGATTTGGTGACGACATCTGAAGTCAGCGTCGCGTTGACGCTGGACACCACCGGTTCCACATCCACCTCAGACAGCCTCCTGACGACGTCTTTGCTGACCGAGCTTTCTTCATTGTGCCGCGTTGAAGTGGAAGAAAACCTCGCGCTGGTTGCTATCATCGGCAACCAACTGTCGAAAGCCTGCGGCGTGGGCAAAGAGGTGTTTGGCGTGCTTGAACCGTTCAATATCCGCATGATTTGCTACGGCGCATCCAGCTATAACCTGTGCTTCCTGGTGCCGGGCGATGACGCAGAAAAAGTGGTGCAGAAGTTGCACCACAATTTGTTCGAGTAATTAACGATAGTTATCGTCTAAGCGCCGCTCATCTTCCTCAAGCTGGCGGCGCTGTTCGTCTAACTGACGCTGCTGGTCATCGAGCTGGCGGCGTCGGTCTTCAAGCTGACGGCGGCGATCCTCATACTGCCGACGCCCATCTTCGCTACGCTGCCTGTCCTGCTCTTCCCAACGGTTATCATCACCGTCATCTTCACGGCTGTCGTTTGGCTTATAGGCGTCGTTTATCGCCTGCGAAATAGAACCGACAATCGAGTTGTCAAACAGGCCATCCAGCGCATCGGCGTGGGCAATTGAGGTCATGGTCAGGGTGCCGAGCAGCAGCGCAGTGGAGTAGCGATTCATAAGCCTGTCTCATGAAATTGGTTCGCTAAACGATAAGAAAAAGGCCTGAGCGCCAGTAGCGGAGAAATCCTAAAACATGATCCTCGTCCGCTATTTCAAATAAACATTGAAACGCTATTTCAAGTTATATGAGTGCGGTGTTTTAATGTTTCCAGTTGAAACTTACTCATACGGACATGGGGTACTAAAATGTCTTACGACTATATTGTAATAGCGGGTTATTTTTTATTAATGGTGGCGATTAGCCTGCTATTTAAAAAAATGGCGAATAATAGCACCAGCGACTATTTCCGCGGTGGCGGCAAGATGCTGTGGTGGATGGTTGGGGCAACGGCATTTATGACGCAGTTCTCCGCCTGGACCTTCACGGGTGCCGCTGGTAAAGCCTTTACCGATGGCTTCGCCGTGCTGGCGGTGTTTATCGGCAACATGTTTGCTTATCTTCTGGCGTGGGCATACTTCGCTCGCCGCTTCCGCCAAATGCGCGTGGATACCCCAACTGAAGCGGTTCGCCGCCGTTTTGGCCCGGTCAACGAGCAGTTCTTTACCTGGGTGATTATCCCGCTGAGCGTGATTAACGCTGGCGTGTGGTTAAACGGCCTTGGGGTATTTGCCTCCGCCGTATTTAACGCCGATATCATCACGACTATCTGGATTACCGGCCTCGCGGTGCTGGCGATTTCCATGCTGAGTGGCGCATGGGGCGTCGTGGCATCTGACTTTATTCAAACATTGGTTATTGCCGTTATTTCCGTAGCTTGCGCAGTGGTTGCCCTGTGGGCAGTGGGCGGCCCTGCAAACATCGTGACTGAATTCCCATCCGGCTTCTTTACTGGCCCGGATATGAATTACCCATTACTGATGGTTGGCACTTTCCTGTTCTTCGTGGTGAAACAGCTGCAAAGTATCAACAACATGCAGGAATCCTATCGCTTCCTGAATGCTAAAGACTCCAAAAACGCCAGCAAGGCCGCTTTAATGGCGCTGCTAATGATGCTGGTTGGGGCGGTGATTTGGTTCATTCCACCGTGGGCGACGGCGATTCTTTACCCGAATGCAGGCGCACAGTATCCAGAACTTGGCGCGAAAGCACGTGATGCGGTTTACCTGGTGTTTGCCCGCGAAGCGATGCCGCTTGGGACCGTTGGGCTGTTGATGGCTGGCCTGTTCGCCGCAACCATGTCCTCTATGGACTCAGCACTTAACCGTAACTCCGGTATCTTCGTACGTAGCTTCTACGCAACGATTGTGCGCAAAGGCAAAGCGACCGACAAAGAGCAACTGCGTGCGGGCCAAATTGCCTGCCTGGTGAACGGCCTGCTGGTTATCTTCATGGCGCAGTTCTTCAACTCGCTCAAGCACCTGAGCCTTTTTGACCTGATGATGCAAGTCGCGACCCTGCTGCAATCGCCGATTCTGGTGCCATTATTCTTCGGTATGCTGATTCGCAGAACGCCTTCCTGGGCGCCGTGGGCAACGGTTATCTTCGGTCTGGGCGTCTCCTGGATGGTGGTTGATGTGTTCACGCCGCAGTACGTCATGTCCTGGTTCGGTGTTGAAACACTGACTGGCCGTGAAGTGAGCGAGCTGAAAACCATCATTCCTATCGTTGCACACCTGGTGCTGACCGGCGGCTTCTTCTGCCTGAGCGCTCTGTTCTACAAACCGCAGGCCGACAGCAATGTTGCCGCTACAGATGCATTCTTTAAAGATGTCGAAACGGAGTGTGTTGAAGACGACGCACAAGACATCGTTGACCGTATGCAACGTAACAAGCTGGGCGACCTGACTATCTACATGGCTGCGGGCTTGTCTGCGATGATGCTGATTCCAAACCCAATGTGGGGCCGTCTGCTGTTCCTGGGCTGTGCTGCGGTGGTGTTTGCTGTCGGATATGCGCTAAAACGCAGTGCGCGAATGGATGATGCTACCGTCATTCTCAAGCCCTCGACGCAAACGCAACGGTAAACTCAACGTAAACAGACAACACACTTAATCCCCCAAAGCCACCGAACCCGGTGGCTTTTTATTTATTTTCACATCCTGCTAACATTATTTAGTAACTCATTATTTCTCAGATAATAGCTATTATTAGAAATATAAAAGTATTGCTTACTATTTAATCTAATCTGGCTCTGGTCGTTCTTGCCAATACACGTTTAATAATGCATTGAACTCTTAGATAGTCACTATTCCATGACGAAAAAATTAAAATACCACCCAATCTGTACGTCGCTTTATTATTAGCCCAGGCAACAATTTAGTTCTTTTATTCCGCCATCCTCCCTCCTGCCTAAAACCCTATAAAAAGCATGTGAATATTTCAGAAAATTCACCCCCAATACATTCGTAAATATTATGTAATAAGCCCGCCTAATACATTCATATTATGTAAACACGTTGTATCATTATCTTAATGCTACCGACGCGCTAACAGAGTGATGCACCGCTATGTCGACACAAAGAAGAGACAACCCCACCCGCCCTCGCCATCACCGTTTCGCTCTGGAGCCACGACAATTGTTCGATGGCGCAGCCGTCGCTGAGGCCGCAAGCCATGCGGATAACTCGCCAGACGCGCAGCATCACAATAATGCGCCGGACGCCTCGAAAGCGGTGATTGTGCCGCAATCAACCGCCCCTGCTCCGGCGTCTATTACCGCGCCCGCGCCTGCACCTGCTGACGCCCCTGCTCCGCACGAGGTTTATGTTGTCGACAGCCACGTGCAGAACTGGCAGTCGCTGGTCAGCCAGTTGCCAGAGGGCAGTCGCGTGCTGGTGCTGGACTCAAAGCAGTCCGGGCTTGAGCAGATTAATGACGCCCTAAAAAACGATAAAAATATCAGCGCGATTCATATCATCAGCCACGGCGCGAGCGATGAAATCACTCTCGGTAGCGACAAACTTAACGATAAAACGATTGCGCAGTATCAGCAGCAGCTAGAAAAACTGGGCGAAAAGCTCACGAGTGATGGCGATATTTTGCTGTATGGCTGCAATGTCACCGCGCAAGATACCGTGCTCATTACGCGCATGGCGGATTACACCCATGCGGATGTGGCGGCGTCGAATGACGAAACCGGCAGCGCGGCAAAAGCCGCAGACTGGACGCTTGAGTCCAGCACTGGCGTCATTGAAACGCGCTCGTTATCCCTGGCTTATGACGGGGTTTTACAAGCGCCGGAAATCACCACTCGCGTGCCGGATATGGTGGTTTCGGAGCCAAGCACACTGCGTCCGGGCGCTGAAACCGGGAGTTTCAGTGGTTTAACGCTTAACGTCAGCGATGAAAACGTCGCGATTAGCGTGAGCTTAACGAATGCTGCCGCCGGGGATTTGGTTAACGGTGCAACGTCCGGGAAAACCCTGGAATTCGTCGGGAGCGTGGCGGATGCCCAGGCCTGGCTTAACTCGCTGAAATTCACCGCCAGTGATACCGAACTGGGGCATCAGTCGGCCTCAACCGATGTGCAGTTTTTTGTCCTCACTCTTTCCGGTAACGACAGCCTGGTCACGCACATTTCGATTACGCCAGCCAACGACCCGGTCACGGTCGCCGACAGCACGCTCATCGTGCCGGAAAGAAACGGTTCGGGCACCGTGATTACTGAAGCTACGCTCGCCGCACTCGATCCTGAATTACAGATTGGCGCGCAAAGCGCATCGCAAATTGTCTACAGCCTGACGGCAATGCCACAATACGGTTATCTGACGCTCAACGGCACGCGCCTGGGCGTGGGGTCGGTGTTTACTCAGCAAAACGTGCGCGACGGTGCGCTGAAATATGTTCACACCGCGACGGGTGACACGCAAAACACCGCCGACGGGTTTTCCGCCAAAGTGAACGACGGTGCAACGCCCATCGGCCAATCCGACACCGTAAGCGTCACGCTTGAGATTGCCCCAGAAAACCAGCCGCCCACCATTAGCGGCGGGGGCATTGTGTATGAAGGCCAGCCGCAAAACGCAGCCAACACGGGGAATGTCGGGCAGTACATCGTGGCCGAAAGTGGTGGCGATACGCAGGACATCACTCTCACGCTAACCATTACTGCACTGCCCGCTCACGGCACACTTTATTTTAAGGGCGTACCGGTCACACAAGGCCAGCAGTTCAGCTATGCCGAACGCAATTTTTTGACCTATGAAAATGACGGCCAGGATAACGTAGGTACGGATTCATTCGGCGTGACCGTGACTGACGAGGGCGGTGGTACGGCTACGTCTGCCAGCAGCGATGCCATCATCAAGCTGGATATTCAACAGGTGGATGACGACCCGTTCCTTGATACCGACTCCAGCCTGCATGCCGATGTGGTGCCAGGCCCGGCTGACGTGGTGCTTACGCCCGAAATGCTCACCAGCCTGGATACCGACTCCTCGGCCGATCGTGTCAGTTTTATTGTGGATACCGCCGGGCTGACGCACGGTTATTTGACGCTCAACGGCTTGCTGTTAAAGACCGGCGACACCTTCACCATGGAAGACGTGATTGGCGGGAAAGTCGCGTATACGCAGTATCTGAATGCGCAACCGGGCGGCATCGACGTGTTTAACTTCCGCGTGATTGACCACTCCACCGCGCTGCGCTGGAACCCGGACGGCACCACATTTACCCGCCAGGGCGGGATTTGGGACGGCGAGGCGGCAAGCAGCCAATTAACCCATTTCCAGTTCACAATTGGCCTGGTGCGCCTGGCAAACAACCCGACGCCGGATAACGTCCCGCCGTGGAGTATTCCCGACAGCACCAACAGTTCAGGGTACATCGGTACGGATGTCACCAATCCCACGCTGCCGCCGCATGGTTCGATTAACGAAGGCGGCTCGCTGGTGCTGTCTGGCACCGGAAACATCTCCGACGCCACGCCGGGCATGAGTTATGTGGTGCAAGGGATTAGCCCGGATCAAATTGTGTACACCTATCTCGGGACCGATGCGGGCCAAAGCGGCCTCACCATCATGAAAAGTGATGGCAACGGCGGCATGGTCGCGGTTAACGCGTTTGGTTCTTTCACCCAGGCCGAACTGGATGCAGGCCTGGTGCGCATCGTTCATGACGGTGGCGAAAACTTCGAGTTTAATGCGCGTTTCTCCGTTTCCGCAGGGCAAGTCACGCTCGACGCCAATGGCAACCCGGTGGCAGTGACCTGGAATCCAGAGCTTAAAATTTTCGTCACTCCGGTTAACGATGCGCCCGTGATTACAGGCTCATCCAACACGGTTCTGGCAGAAGGCGAAACGGTGTATATCACCACCTCGCAGCTGAATTTAAACGACCCGGATGACGCCAATAGCGGCTCGCCGTGGGAAAACATCGCCAATATTAATGGCAGTAATAACTACGCACTCAATAACGAAGTTGTCGGAGCTAACGCCCTAAAAATTGTCTTCCAGTCGCTGCCAACCGGTGGCGTGTTGCAGTATTTCAATGGCACCAGTTGGGTCACGATCACCAGCGCCGATATCGGTACGCTAAAACTCGATGCCAGCCTGCTGAAAAACGATAACAGCAGCGGGCTGCGATTTGTCAGTAACGGATCTGAAGTCCGCAGCACCAGCTTTATTGTCTCGGCGGTGGATCGCTGGGGTACTGCGTCTGCGGCCAACGCGACGGTGGGGATTATCATCACCAACGTTAACGATGGCCCGATGATCCCGGCAACGCCTGACAGCCCGGATATCACCGTGCCGCCGGACTCGCCCAATAACATCGGCGGTCAGCCCGCCAACAACCCGGCTACGGTGGTGGAAGGCGGTTACGTCCAGCTCGACAGCTCCCAGCTTCAGGCCTACGACCCGGACAGCTCGCCCGAGCAGGTGCAATATACGGTTTCCACCGTCCCGGCTCACGGACGCCTGGCGTACTCCACCGACGGCGTGAATTTTAGCTTCCTCGGCAACGGCTCCACCTTTACCCAGGCGGACATCAACAATGGCCGTATTTACTACCTGAACAACGGCGATGAGGCAGCAGGCAGCGGTCTGAATGCCGATGGTTTTAACTTCACGCTTTCGGATGGCGACAAAGAGCAATCGGGGAATCACTTCGCGATTAATGTCACGCCGACCAACGATAAACCCACCGTCACCGCGCCTTCTGGCCCGATTGATATCGGCGGCAGCTCACACGCCGTCAACGGTTTTACCGTGGCCGACCCGGATATCGCAAGCGGTTCAAGCGCCACCAATATCCTCGAAACCACCGTGCGCTTACTGCACAGCAATGGCAGCGCCTTTAGCCAGGCCGAATACAACAACATCGTGCTGACGGCGGCGGTAAACACCGGAGCGACCGTCACAGGCGGTATCAATGGCTATCTGGTGATCACCGGAACCGTCGCCCAGATTAACGCGGCGCTGGCGGGATTGACCGTCACCTTCCCTGATGATCGCAACGCGCAATACCAGGTGCAAGTCATCACCGATGACCGCCTGCGTGATACCAACGGTAATTTAGACGGGGCGGCTAACGGCGGCCCGGTAAACCAGCCTGCGACTCCGGCATTCGGCACCCCGCCCGGCGCGGTTGATGGCACCACTTACAACTGGTATCTGGCTGGCGTTCCCGCCAGTAACGGCAACATCTCCGCTAATCAGGTGGTGATTAACGCCTCCGAAACCAATGACCCTGGCACCCTGGTGGTCGGTAACACCGACAAAACCACCTTTGAAGATCAGCCGACGATTATCGGGGGTGATATCACCATCGCGGATGACGAGTCAGCGGCTTTCGGCAAAAACGTGACCGTGACGTTGACCGTCGCCCAGGGCCAGCTGGGGATTGCAGGCGCAGATGACAACAGCGGTTTTATTATCGATGGCGTCACGATTACGGGCGATAACAGCGGGCAACTCGTGCTAACCGGCACCGCCAGCGCCATTCAGGCGTTGCTCAATGACCCGACCCGTGGCCTGACTTACCTCAGCGATAAAGATGCCAACCACGATCAAAACGCGGCGGCGGCAGGCGATGTGACGCTCAATATTCATCTGGATACCTCGGCGTCTAGCGTCGGGAACACTATCAGCGCAGTACCAGCAGATGTGCAAATCGCCATTACCATTACGCCGGTGAACGATGCGCCAACCGTGACCGCGCCAACAGACACGATTCTGCTTGATAACAACGCGCCCGGTGGCAACAGCGTCGGCGGTTTTGTGATAAGCGACCCGGATGTTTCGGATGCGGGCGGCATTGCGACAGGCGAACAAAATATCGTGCAGGTGACCGTTCGCATCACCGATCAAAACGGCAACCCATTCCTGGTTGGGCAGTATCGCGACCAGCAAAACTCAGCGGTGAATATCTCCTCGCTGAACACCACCTCGGGTGTGACGGTGCAATCCACCAGCCCGGATGGCATCAACCCGCCGGCAAATGGCGTGAATGCGCCGCTGGTGATCACCGGTACCATCGACCAAATCAATGCTTATCTCGCGCAATTGCAGGTGAGAATGAGCGGCATCGAGGTGGATGATGCTGACCAGTATTTCCGCGTCGAAGTGATTGTTGATGACCGCATGCGCGATGCAAACGGCAGACTGACGACCGGTGCCAACGGTGGGGATAATGCCAATCCTACAGGCGATGGGACTTCACCCGTTCCGACTACTGATACCAGCCCTTACGCTAAAGTCCCAACCGGGCTTGAGCTAAACGTTGCCACCACGTATCGCACCGTTTTCCAAAGCAGTATCAACGACCCGGCGCATATCGATCTGGGCGGCAGCCCGGTGCTTAACACCGATGAAAACAACGCCACGGTCACGCTGCCACCGATCACCCTCAGCGATGTGGATGCGGGCAGCCAGACCATGACGGTGACGGTTAAGCTGCCGAACGGATTTACCTTTGTCGCGCCAACCGGCAGCGGCGGCACCGTCACCGGAGCAGGCACCGACACGCTGACGTTTACCGGCTCATATGCGCAAATTAATACTTACCTCGCGGGGCTAAAAGTCTCGCTGCCTGACGTACCTGGCAGTGCCGCGGCGTCGGACTGGAACGGCAATTTTGGCGTGACGGTGGCGGTCAACGATGGCGGTAACTCCGGTTCGCGCCCGGGGACATTACCCAATATGACCGATCCTAATTCCGACCCAGGCCAGGTCGAATACGAAGATGGCCCTGGCGGCACCTCGTCGGCACTGATCACAACGCGCACCTTTACCTTCACGGTCAATCCGGTGAATGACGCGCCCGTGGTCGTCGGCACGCCGACGGTGACAATCCCGACGCTCGAAGAGGACACGCTCGGGAGTTCAGTTAGCGGTCAAAGCGTTAACAGCCTGTTTAGCGGATTCTTCAACGACCAGCACGACACCGTGGATAACAGCACCAATGGCGGCGCGGGCGGCTCCCTGGCGGATAACTTCTACGGCGTGGCTATCACGCAATTAACCACCAACGCCGCTCAGGGCGAATGGCAGTATTCGCTCGATGGCGTGAACTGGCTTGCCGTGGGCAACCGCAGCGACAGTAACGCGTTAATCCTGACGGCCAGTTCGTCACTACGCTTTGTGCCTGCGCCAAACTATTTTGGCAACCCGGCAACGCTGGGTGTCCGGCTGGTAGAAACCAACGCCAACGGCGATATATCTTCCACGCCGACGGTTCTTCCCAACGGCAGCGTCACCGATATCAACACCACGGGCGGGCATGGCGGCACCTCAATCTACAGTGAAACCGTCATCACCCTCAGCACCGTCGTCACCAACATTAACGACCGCCCAACGCTGGGTGATAAAACGCTGACTATCGCCGAAGACACCAACGGCACGCAGACGGTCGGGCAACTTTTCCAGTCGGTTTATGGTGATGCCACCGATAACCAGACCGCGATTGCAGGCGGCGGAAACGCCAGCGGCGCCCTGAGTTACATCGCGATTTACGCCAATGACACCGATGCCAGCAAAGGCCAATGGCAATATTTTGATGGCACCACCTGGCAGGCGATCCCGTCCGATCTGGGTGAGAACCGCGCCTTTGTGCTCGCCAGCACCACGCAGATGCGCTTTGTGCCGACCGCCGATTACAACGGTTCAGTCAGCGGCGGCCTGCATTTGCGCGCCTCCGACACCACCGACACCACCGCCAACGGGATCTTTAGCGGTCGGGTGAATTTCTTCGATTTTGCTCGCGATAACGACCCGACTTCGCACTGGTCAAATACCGCGACGCTGGGTGTGAACATTACGGCAGTGGCTGACGCGAACAACGACAGCTTCACCACTCACGCCAATGTGCCGCTGATTAAAAATGCCAGCGACCTGCTGGCTAACGACTCGTTTACCAACGCGGATAAAACCGTTACCACGGTGACGCAACCGACAAACGGCACGCTGACTTACGTCGGCGGCGTGCTGACGTATACGCCAAACCAGGGCTTTGTCGGCACCGATTCTTACACCTACACCGTCACCAGCGGCGGCGTAACGGAACAGGCAACGGTGACAATTAATGTCACCAACCAGGCGCCGATTGTTGCCAACGAAAACCAGACGCTTAACGAAGATACGTCGGCCTCGGGCAACGTATTAACCAATGACCGCGACCCGGATGGCGCCGTCGATACCCTCACGGTGAAAACCTTCACCGTTGAGGGGCAAACCTACACCGCGGGCACCACCGTGACGCTGGCAGACAGCCACGGAACCCTGACCGTTAATGCTAATGGGACGTACAACTACACCCCAGGCGGCGACTGGCACGGCGATATTCTGGTGAGCTATGTCGTGACCGACGGCAACATGAACGGTGACAAAACCGCGACGTTAGGGCTGCACATTGCCGCCGTAGACGATGCGATCGATAACATCGAAAAAGAGCATACCGGCACCGTCATTACGACCGATGTGCTGGCAAACGATAGCTTTATAAACTCGGATCGGGCCGTCACCGATTTCAGCCAGGGTACGCACGGCACCGTGACTCGCGGCCCCGGTAACTCGCTGATTTACACCCCGACGCCGGGCTATGTCGGCCAGGACAAATATACCTATACCGTCACCAGCGGCGGCGTTACCGAAACCGCCACGGTGTTTATTCTGCTGACCAACACACCGCCCACGCCGACCAAACAGTTAGCGTCAACGCCGGAAGATACGGCGCTCAATGGCGACGTGCTGCATACCATTGTTGACCCCGATAACGACCCGTTGCACGTGACCGATTTCCAGATTGCGGGAATCACAGGAACATTCCAGGCGGGCGATAGCGTCGTTATTGCCGATAAAGGCACCTTTATCCTGCGCGCCAATGGCACTTACACCTTCGTGCCGATTGCCGACTGGAACGGCAAAGTGCCGATTATCACGTTTAGCGTGTCGGATAATACCTTCGACCCGCCGACCCAAAGCACCCTGGAAATCACCGTCACGCAGGTTCAAGACGCCGTGAATGACTCGGTATCCACGCATGCCGGGACACCTGTCACCATTAACGCGCTAAACAACGACCGTTTCAGTAATGCCGACGCCACCATCACCGGCACCGGTGTGCCTGCGCATGGTTCGGTGAGTATTGTGAATAACCAACTGGTTTATACGCCGGATGCGGGTTATGTCGGCGAAGATTCCTTCACCTACACCGTCACCAGCGGCGGCGTCACTGAAATCGCGACGGTCACGGTCACGATGACCAACGCCGCGCCGACGGTGCCGAATGTGTATATCACCACCACGGAAGACCGCCCGATCCTCGACACCCTGCTTGGCGGTGCGACGGATGGCGACAACGATAATCTGAGCATTGTTAAATTCACGATTAACGGCACCGATTACGCGGCGGGATTGACCCCGGTTGATATCCCCGGCATGGGCCGAATCACCATCACCCAGGAAGGGCTGTATTTATTTACCCCGCTCGCTGACTGGAATGGCATCGTGCCGCCAATAAACTACACCGTGAGTGACGGCAACCAGGGCGGCGAAGTCAGCAGCACGCTGGTGATTACCGTGACGCCCGTGGTGGATATTCAGGCAGACCAGGCCAGCACGCACTCTGATGACGCCGTCATTATTAACGTATTAGCCAATGACACCTTCACCAACGCCGACCGCCAGGTCTCGGTTTCCGGGATCAGTGCGCAAGGCGGCAGGCTGGAAGTGCTGTCGGATAACACGGTGCGTTACTCGCCACCTGCGGGCTACTCGGGGCGCGATAGCTTCACCTATACCGTCACCAGCGGCGGCATAACTGAAACCACAATTGTCTCGATTCTGGTCACGAACACGTCACCACTGAGCGGCAATATGCAGCTCGTCATGAACGAAGACGGCGCACCGCTTACCGGCCTTTTGAATGTGACCGATCCGGATAACGACGTATTGCGAGTGACGTCATTCCAGATTGACGGCATAACCACGCCATTCACGGTGCCGGATAACGGTGTTCCCGTCAGCGCTGACATTGCAGGTGTCGGGGTCTTCACCCTGACGTCTGACCTGAAATATACCTTCAAGCCGGTCGCCGACTGGAATGGCATCGTGCCGCAAATTAGCTACACCGTGACGGATGACAACGGCGGCGCGATCGTGGTCGGTAAAATCGACATCGCGGTAAACCCGGTGAAGGATATCGCCGATGACTACGTGACGATGCACGCCGGAACCAGCGCGACGACGGACGTGTTTGCCAACGACACGTTCGTCAACCCGGACAAGGAAATCAGCGACTTAGGCACCGCCAAATTTGGCACCGTTAAATTAAGCCCTGACGGCAAAAGTATTGTCTACACGCCAGCGCCTGCATTTGTCGGCAACGACAGTTACACCTACACCGTCACCAGCGGTGGCATTACCGAAACTGCCACGGTGTACATCACCGTCACCAACGCCCCTCCGGTGGCGCAGCCTGATGTCAATGCAGGTGACGAAGACACGACCCTCGCCGGGAACGTCTTAACCAACGATACCGACGCCGATAACCTCCCCGCCGTTCAGGACACGCTGACCGTCACAGGCTTCACCCTGGCTGGCGATTCGCTTTCTCGCGTGGTCGGCAGCCCGGTATTTATCTCCGGGCAAGGGCAATTTACCCTCAACGCGGATGGCACCTACACGTTTGTTCCGGTCAAAGACTGGAATGGCACGCTGCCGGTGATTACCTACCAGATTAGCGACGGGCGAAACGGCGGCACCAGCAGCAGCACTCTGACGCTGACCGTCACGCCAGTGCAGGACATCGCCCGCGACAGCGCCACCACACACGCCGGAACGCCCGTCGTCATTGACGTTCTGGCCAACGACACCTTTGAAAATAGCGACCATCAGATAACCGCCACCACCAACGGCCTGCACGGCACCACAACGATTGTGAACGGGAAAGTGGTTTACACCCCGGTCGCGGGTTTTGTGGGAACCGATATCTTTGGCTACACCGTGACCAGCGGCGGCGTGCGTGAAACCACCTTTGTCACCGTCAACATTACCAACACCGCGTCACAGGCGGCTGACGACAGCAACGCCACGCCAGAAGATGGCATGGCGAGCGGCAATGTGCTGACCAACGATAGCGATGCTGATAACGACAAACTGACCCTCACCGGCTTTACCGTGGATGGCACGACGATTTACTCGGCGGGCGGCGCGCTCAACATCCCCAATATGGGCGTGTTGGTCATGCAGGCGGACGGCAACTGGACGTTCACCCCGGTCGCCGACTGGAATGGCACTTTGCCGGAAGTGACGTATTTCGTCAGCGATGGCAATAATGGCGGCGAATCCGAAGCCAAACTACGGGTCATCATCACGTCGGTAAAAGATGCCTTTGACGATAACGTCACGGTACACGGCAACACTTCCGTGACCACCGATGTCTTCGCCAACGACACTTTCGCCAACGGCGATAAAATTATTCAGAGCGTGACCCAGGGTAGCCACGGCACGGTGAGCATCGTCAACGGCAAAATCACCTACACGCCGAACGTGGGGTATGTCGGTGCCGACACTTATACCTACACCGTACTGAGCGGCGGAATTATCGAAAGGGCGACGGTTAACGTCACGGTGGAAAACACCCTGCCCGTGACGCGCCCGGATCTCAACATTACGCCGGAAGATAATGTCGTCAGCGGCAACGTGCTGAATAACGACACCGATCCCGACGGCGACCCGCTCACCGTCACGCAATTTAGCGTCGGCGGGCAAACTGCGCCTGCGGGATATCCGGTGATTATCGCGGGCGTGGGGGAATTTACCTTACGCAGCGACGGCAGTTACACGCTAACCCCTATTGCCGACTGGAACGGCGTGGTGCCCACCGTCACTTACACCGTTAACGATGCGCTGATTGGCGGCACCTCGACCGGCACGCTGAATATCATTATTTCGCCAGTGGCCGATATTAATGCCGACGACTCCACCGTCCACGCCGGAAACGCGGTGACGACGGATGTCCTCGCCAACGATAACTTCGAGAACCCGAACGCCATCATCACCGCCGTGACCAACGGTGAAAACGGCAGCGCCGTATTACAACCAGACGGGCAGATAACCTATACGCCGCGCGCGGGTTTTGTCGGCACCGATACCTACACCTACACCGTGACCAGCGGCGGCGTCACTGAAACCACCACCGTCACCGTTCATGTCATTAACAGCGCGCCCGTCGTCAGCCCGGAAGGGGTCATTACTCCGCAAGGGGACGCGGTTTCCGGCAACGTGTTAACCAACGATTCGGACCCGGACGGCGACCCGATTCATCTGTCCAGCTTCCAGTTTGGCGGCCAACGTTACGCCGCGGGCGAAACCGCTGTGCTGGCGGGCGTTGGTAGCCTGACGGTACTGCGCGACGGCAGTTACACCTTTACGCCAGTGAGCAGCAAATTCGGCTTCGTTCCGCCCGTTTCCTACACCGTGAGCGATGGCAATGAAGGGGGCGAAACCAACGGCACATTGCGCATTCTGGTTGCGCCGTCGGTGGAAATTCAGGTCAGAGAGTCTGGCCTGACGCCGCTTGACCCAGGCGCTCAGGAAGTCAGCGGCACGCTGGATGTGCTGTCGCTGGATAAACTGCGCACCCTCACCTTCCAGGGGCGGGTGATCACCGCCGAGCAGCTTTTGCAGCTCAATCCGCTGTCGCCAATCACTATCGAAACCGTGACCGGCACCATCACGCTGCTGGCGTATTACAGCCCGGCCGACGGCGAAGGCCGCATTGATTACCGCTTCACCCTGCGCGGAGCGGTGTCGCAGCCTGGGTTTGTCAGCACGCACAACGATTACGCCGTGCAGGTCAACGGAGCCACCATCGGCCAGTTGCGCATCACGGTGTTTAACGATTCGCCAACCGCCACCGATGACAACGCCGAAATCTTGCAGGACCAGGGCCAGGAATCGGCCAGCGGCAACCTGTTTAACGATGACCGTATCGGGGCGGATGGGGCGGCAAGCAATGGGCCAGTCACCGGCGTCAGCTCTGAAAACACCGGTAGCACGGGCATCATTGGCGGCAATACCTCCGGGCAATACGGCACGCTGACGCTCGACAACCAGGGCAACTGGCGTTACCAGGTGAACAGCAGCGACCCGCGTGTGGCAGCCCTTGAAGCCAATGCGTCGTTGAGCGAAGTGTTCGTTTACACCATCACCGACAGCGACGGGAACACAAGCGAAGCGCGTCTGACCATTTTGATTCATGGCATCACCGCCATGCCAAACACCGACAACCGGGACGGCGACCAGATTTTCGGTCGCGAAGAAGAGGAATTGCTGCCGCCTTATAGCCAAAGCTACGAGCCGGGCTTGTTTATTCTGCCGTTGGTCTATGATTTACAAAGCGATTCAGTGGGTCTGCAAACTCGCCTTAACAGCCGGTTTGCCGCCTACGGTTATGGCATCGAACATGCCAATGCGCCGGTCATGCAACAGGCGGTGCTGTTCTCGCGTTGGTACAACGACACGCGTGAACAACGCACGCTGCCAGGCCTTGAAAGCAACGGTCTGGGGCAAAACTCGCTGGGGAACTCATTTGGCCCATTCGCCGTAGGGCAGCCTGAAAAAGCCGTTGAACCACCCGTTGAACAAACCATTGAACAACCTCCGGTTATCGCACTGGGGGCACAACCGCTCACGGCGCAGCTCGCGGCTTTAGAGAAACACACTTTGGCATCTGGAAAACACATTGCGGTCCCGACAATGACTCGCCGGTAAAGGCTTTAAGATGGAAATAACAACGATGAACGCATACGTGATAACTGAACAAAAAAAACGTGGCGTGCCGTTAGTCAAACCTGTTGCCGGGTTGATTGCGGTGCTGATTTTGGCAGGCTGTGGCACCATTAAACCGGAACCGCTCTCTCAGGATGAAATAACCGCGCGAGTGAATCGTGACCGGGCAGAAATGTACCGTGGGCAGGAAGCACTCAGCGGCCCCATGACGTTGTCCGACGCCATGGCGCGCGCGTTGAAATACAACCTCGACTACCGTCTGAAAATGATGGAAACCGCGCTGTCGCGCAGTTTGCTGGATGTTTCGCAACAAGACATGCTGCCCAAACTGATGGCAGATGCGGGCTATCGCTGGCGCAATAACGACTCCGGCGGCACCAGCGTCGGCATCGATGACGGGCTGGTCAGCTTGCGTCCGTCCACGTCCGAAGAGCGCGAACATTATCTTTCCAGCGCCACCTTCTCCTGGGATTTGCTCGATTTCGGGATGAGCTACTTCCGCGCCAAACAGCAGGCCGATGAAGTCAACATTGCCGAAGAACGCCGCCGTAAAGTGCTGCAAAACATCGTCCAGGAAGTGCGTGATGCCTACTGGCGTGCGCTGGGTGCGCAGCGTTTACTCGACGAAACTCAACCGCTGGCCGAGCAAATTGCCCAGGCGCTGGATAAAACGCGTGAGGCCGAACAGGCCGGGATCCTGCCGCCAATCGAAGGGCTGGAATATCAACGCGCCCTGCTGGATGCCATGACCTTGCTGAACCAGAAGCGCCAGCAAATGGAGCTGGCGAAAAGCGAGCTGACGGCGCTTATCAACTTGCCGCCAGGCACGCCGCTGGTGTTGCAGGACACGCCAACACCGCTGGCTCCGGCACCGACAAATATCGATAAACTTGAGCAAATGGCGCTCGAACGACGCCCTGAGCTGCGCGAAGAAGATTACAAAACGCGTATCGACAGTTACGAAACCAAGCGCCAGATCGCCTCATTGTTCCCGAGCCTGAACTTGTTCGCCGGGCTGAATTACGACTCTAACGATTATCTCTACAACAATGACTGGATTGAAGGCGGCGTGGGTGTCTCGATGAACCTGTTTAAACTGCTGAGTATTCCGGCCATCAGTAACGCCAGCGATGCCCGCGCTCAAACCGACGACGCTCGCCGTATGGCGCTGAGTATGGCGGTTCTGACCCAGGTGCGTGTAGCAACCGAGCGCTACAAACTCGCCTCGTATGACTTCCAGATTGCCGAGCAATCCGCGCAGGTGGACCAACGCCTGGCGAGTATTTCCCGCGCCGGATCTGACAACTCGCTGACCAGTGACCTCGAAACATTGCGTACTCAGGCGCGTTCGATTGTGTCGCGCTTCCAGGAAGCCTCATCGTATGCCGAAGCCCAGGCCGCTTACGGGCGCGTACTGAACTCCGTGGGGATTGACTTACTGCCGGATCAGGTCGCAAAAACCGACGTTGCCAGCTTATCGCGACAAATCGCCACCAGTTTGCGCCAGCAAGAGAGCAGCGTGTTTGCGCGTACCGCAGGCATCAGCGTGGAAAAACATCCGATTGCGATTCAGATTACGCGCGTGCCGTCCGGCGTGTCGCGTGGTGCTGTCGAACAGTCGGTTGGCCGTGTGATTGAAGCCAATCACCTGTCGCTGGAACCGTCGCCAAACAGCCTAAATCTGCAAATGAGCTTTAGCACCGGAGCCAGCAGCGGCACGCGCAAAGGCGTGTGGACGATGCGCGTGAAAGATGCGACCGGAGCCGAAGTGCTGACGCGCCAGTACACCAGTTATCTGCCAAACGAAACCAGCACACGTTCCATTACCGCCCTGGCAGAAGCCGCGACGTTATCCATTACCAGTGATTTGCAGAGGCTCGCAGGAGCACCCCCTGTTCTGACCGCGACGCCATGAGGCTTTTATGAATACAAAAACAATGGTGGATGACGCTACGCTTATCCACCCTACAAAACATGCGAATCATTTTCGTCCGGTGAATACATCCTTGAATGGTCTTCGTAGGTCGGATAAGCGCAGCGCCATCCGACAAAAATTTATCGCCGGGTTAATCTGCGCCCTTTCCTGCCTGGCTGTTCCTGCGTTTGCCCAGGACGGTAACACCCAGGTGCGCTTCCTGGTACTCGCCAACCGCGAAAGCCCACTTTCCAGCGTGGTTCCCGGACGCATGGCGAAAATCAACGTGCAGCTCGGCGATTCGGTCACGCAAAACAAAGTGCTGGCGACCATGGACTGTAGCGATTTGGTGGCGCGTAAAAATGCCGCCGAAGCGGAATATCACGCCGCGCAATTGCGTTACGAAGCCAAAGCAAAACTGCAAGGTTTGCAGTCTGCCGCCGCACTGGAAGTGGGTTTAGCCGCCTCCGAAGTGAACCGTACCAAAGGCCAGATGGGAATTTTTGACGCCCAACTGGCGCAGTGCAAATTCATCTCGCCGTTTAACGGACGGGTGGCGAAAATCTACGTCAAAGAAGGTCAGGGCATTGGGGCGGGAGCACCGGTGATTGATCTCGTCGGCAGCGGCACATTGCGCGCGCGTTTAAACGTGCCATCAAACTGGGTGGCGTGGCTGAAAATTGGCTCGCAGCTGAATGCCTCGGTCGGCGAAACGGGCAAACAATATCCGCTCACCGTGACCAACATCAGCGGCAAAGTGGACGCCGTCAGCCAGACCATCGAAATCGAAACCCGCTTCCCGGAAAAAACGGACGACGTGCTGCCAGGGATGAGCGGGCAAGCCGTGGCAATTTGCCCGCCGGATGAAAACCGTTGCCTGAAAAGCGGAGCTGCAAATTCGTGACTTCCCCAACAGCCTTCTACCAGCTTGCTGCAAGGGTAGAAGCGATAAGCCACTCCACAGAGTTAGGCTTCGCGATATGTAATGAAACACGCCAACTGGTGGAATATCGCCAGGCGGCGCTGCTGTCCCTCAGTGCAGCAAACCGCGCAAAACTGGTTGCCCATTCCGGGTTAAGCGATACCGATAACAACACGCCGTACGCCTTGTGGCTGGCGGATGTGGCCAAAGAAATCGCCCCCCATTGCCGGGCGCTGCCGCCCGAAGCCCGCGTGCTGGCACTGGCACCGGCACAACTCAGTGAACCCCTCGCCCACCAGTGGAGCGAATGGCTGCCGCCGCACGTTTGGGTGCTGCCGTTAACCGGTGCCGACGGCGAAATTCACGCGCTGTGGTTTTTAGGGCGCGATGAAGCCTGGCCGACCTCGCTTGCCCCGGATTCACCGGAATTTGCGCTACTGCAACTGAGCGGTTTATACGGATACGCCTGGTGGGCGTTGACCGCAAAACCCTCGCGCTTCCGACAATTCTGGCAGCGTAATACCGGGCGGCGTCTGGCTTATATCCTGCTGGCGATTGTGCTGGTGATGTGTATTCCAGTGCGGGAATACACGCTGGTTCCCGCTGAAATTATCTCGCTACAAAGTGAAGTGATTGCCGCCCCGGATTCCGGCGTGATTCAACGCATGGTGGTTTTGCCTAACAGCGATGTGAAGAAAGGCCAGGTGCTGGCGACGCTTGACGACACCACGCTGCACAACCGTCTTGCAGTGGCGCAGGCGGAACTGGAAACCGCGGAAACCACGCTGCATCAGGCTTCGCAACAAGCCATTGAAGATCAGCAGGCGAAATCAGAACTGGCGATGGCAGAAGGCAAATATCGCGAGAAAAAAGTCGAAGTCGAGTCGATAAAACGCGATCTGGCAAAACTGACGATTCGCGCCCCCGGCAACGGCGTGTTTGTCTATTCCGACCCGGATGACTGGGCTGGCCGCCCGGTACAGACCGGCGAGCGCATTGGTTTACTGGCCGATCCGAACAATTTAGGCGTTCGCGCCTGGGCGCCGGTGAGCGAGTCCACCAACCTTGATCACGGTGCGCCGATGAAAGTGTTTTTGAAAGTCGCGCCGCTGGACTCGTTTACCGCGAAACTGGATTACGCGGGCTATCAAACCGTCGAAGCGCCGAACGGCATCGCCAGTTATCTGCTGCGCGGCACGCTTGATGGCAAACCGGCTGTGGCGCGTATCGGCTTGCAGGGGACGGCTCGCGTGACGGGCGACTGGGCGCTGCTCGGTTACTTGCTGCTGCGCCGCCCCATCGCCACATTACGTGCCGGGAGCGGCTGGTGATCAACGCCGCTGCCACCGCTCCACCGTGGCCCGCGCTGCGCGATGAACTGCGCCTCAACAGCGCGGGCAGCAACCGCGACGGTTCCCCGGCGTGGCATTTATCAGACCCGGTGCGAAACCTGTTTTTCCGTCTCGGCTGGCTGGAAATTGAAATTCTTAAGCGCTGGCAATTAGCCGATGCAGGGAAGATCGCGCAGGCGATTAATCAGCAAACCACGCTGAATGTCGAAGAAGACGATATCAAAGCCTTTGTGCTGTTTTTGCAGCAACAGCAACTGCTGCGCACCGCCCGTTTTCGCCCGGCATCTTCGGCGTGGAAATGGCTGCTGCACAGCTATTTGTTTATCCGCATTCCGCTGGTTCACCCGGAAAAAGCCCTGCGCAAAGCGCTGCCGTGGGTGCAACCGCTGTTCAGCAAAACCTTTCTTTGGCTGACGCTGTTTGTGGCAATTACCGGTATTGTGCTGGCGGCTCGCCAATGGGATACCGTCGTCGCCACGCTGCATAATTCGGTGAACTGGCACGGTGCCGTAGCGTTTGCCATCGCGCTGGTATTTTCCAAATGCTGGCACGAAATGGGCCACGCGCTGACCGCCACAAAGCATGGCGTGCGGGTCGGGCATATGGGCGTCGCACTGTTGGTGATGTTGCCGATGGCCTACACCGACACCGGCGAAAGCTGGAAACTGATTCGTTCGCGCGACCGGCTAAAAATCGCCGCCGCCGGGATTGTTTCTGAGCTGGTGCTGGCGGCGTGGGCGACGTTGCTGTGGTCATTCGCCCCCGAAGGCAGCGTGAAAAACGCGCTGTTTTTCCTCGCCACCACCGCGTGGATTATGACGGTGGTGGTC
Organism: Buttiauxella agrestis; assembly: GCF_900446255.1. NCBI lineage: Bacteria > Pseudomonadati > Pseudomonadota > Gammaproteobacteria > Enterobacterales > Enterobacteriaceae > Buttiauxella > Buttiauxella agrestis. The sequence continues at coordinate 4,574,321 of NZ_UIGI01000001.1, forward strand.
AACGCCAGCCCGTTTATGCGCTTCGATGGCTACTACATTCTGAGCGATATTCTCGACTTTCCAGGCCTCCACGAGCGCGCCGGAAACTGGGCGAAACGGGCGATGCGCTGGCATTTGTTTGGCATCAACGACCCAAAGCCCGATAACGTCACTCCGGCCTTCGCCCGCTTTCTGACGGTATTTGCTTTCGCGACCTGGATTTACCGCCTGCTACTGTTTATCGGCATCGCGGTGTTGGTCTATCACGCCTTCTTTAAGGCGCTGGGCGTAGTGCTGTTTTTAATAGAGATTGTGACTTTTGTGGTGCAGCCGATGATCAGAGAAATCAAAACTATTTGGGCGCGTCGGCAGGAAAGCCAGCCGTTTTATCGCCGCAGATTACTGTTGATTACCGCCGTCGTGTTGCTGGCCATTTTTGTGCCGTGGTCGAATAAAGTGAGCCTGCCGGGCGTGATTGAAGCCGGTTTTGTGCAGCCGATTTATACGCCTTACAGCGCAAAACTTGAGAAGGTTTTTGTCACCGACGGGCAAGAAGTGAAAGCCGGGCAACCGCTGTTTGAGTTGATAGCCCCGCTGCCGGAAACGTCGCAGCGCAAGGCCGAAGAGATGCGCCGAGCCTGGGAATTCAGCGCGCGGGGTGCGTTGGGTCTGGATAAAGACGGCCCGGCAAAACAGGTGCTGGCAGACCAAATGGCACGCCAGTATTCGCTCCAGCAAAGTGCGGGCAACAGCGAATTGCTGCGTCTGCGGCTGGTGGCGGCGTCTGCGGGAAGGATTGAAGACCGTGATTTATCGTTGCAGCCTGGAAGCTGGGTTTCGCCAACGTCGCACATCGCGACCCTGGTGAATGCCGATCGTTGGCGAGTGAAAGCGCTGGTGGGCGAGGAAGATCTGGCGCGATTACGGGTGGGTTCACCCGCCAAAATTTATCAGAACGGTGAATGGCATCCGCTTATCGGGCGTGTGGTTTCTATCGATCATAACGTGGTGACGCGCCTGCCCTCGCTGCTGCTGGCTAAAGATCATGGCGGGCCGGTGCAGCTTAACCCGACGGCTCAGGCAAAAGATCTGCGTCCGCAAGGCGTGTGGTATCGCGTGTCGATTGAAGGTGACGGGAAAACGACGCAGCTAAATCGGGAGAATCTCGCCGAAATCTCAGTTGAGAGCCAACGCCAGAGTCTCGCGCATCGCTGGTTTAATAGCGTGTCATTGATGTTAATTCAGCAGACGGGAATGGGGAAAGACGGGTAAAGTCAGCCCCTCTTTGCAGAGGGGCTAAGTCCTTGCTACAGGATGATCAGTGAGGTGCATATCAATACATGTGGCGGCTAAGTTGTGTCCTGGACCCACCCACTTCCTCCTGGGATACTGGAAGGGGTCTTTCTATTAATGTCTGCTTCTGAGCCTTGAGTCAATTGTTTGACGATGACCTTTTCATTGATTTGCAAACCTGACACAAAATTTTATTGATTCCGAGCAAGGCGCAAAGCCTGCGCCAGTTTTTGCTGGTTGAAAGGCTTACGCAAAAGCTCGACCGGCGGCAGTTGCTGCCCGCTGCGGCGCAGATCCTGGCCACTGATTAACAAGCAGGTCAGATGCGGATAATGCTCGCAAGCGTGCAGGATTACCTCCGCCCCGCTCATCGGTCCAGGAAGCATTAAATCACTGATAACAACCTGAATATCCGGCACATCTTTCAGCAATTGAATGGCCTGCTGGCTGTCGCTGGTTTCCAGCGTCAGATAGCCAAGCTGATGCAATTGCTCGCAGAGCGTCTGGCGCACATCGTGTTCATCTTCCAGCACCAACACTAACGGGTTCTCTTCAGCATTAGCTCCGGCTGGTTCCGGTAATACTTCGCTGACCGCCTGCGCGGGCGCGCGTGGCAATTGTAAACGTACCAACGTTCCCTGCCCTGGTGCACTTTCAATTTCCACTCGTCCACCGGACTGGCGCACAAATCCATACACCATCGACAACCCCAAACCGCTGCCGCTCCCCGTCGGTTTGGTGGTGAAAAACGGCTCGAAGACCTGGGCTTTTATCTCCGCAGACATCCCCTGCCCGCTGTCTATCACTTCCAGCGCCACCATATCCTGCTTTCCACCGCCCGAACGCACCACGCGCTGGTTCCAGGTACGAATTTTTATGCTGCCGCTTTGCCCATCCATCGCGTCACGCGCATTCATCACCAGATTGATAATCGCATTCTCAAGCTGGTTAACGTCAATCCAGGCGGGCCACGCCGGGTGCTGGGCTTCAATTTCAAGCGTGAGAGTGGCAGGCAGCGAATGGCGGATCAGCGGGTCGAGGTTTTCCAGCAGATTTTTCATCGATATCGTATGCGGGTGCAGCGACTGTTTGCGGGAAAACGCCAGTAAGCGCTGGGTCAGCTGCGCGCCACGTTCGGCGGCTTTTAAGGCGCGTTGAATGCGTATGGCATCAGGCGAATCCACAGATGTCAGTTCCAGACTGCCGATAATCACTGCCAGCAAGTTGTTGAAATCATGCGCCAGGCCACCCGTTAATTGCCCCACCGCTTTCATCTTCTGGCTGTGAACCAGCGCCTCCTCCAGCGCTTTACGTTCGCTGCGCTCCAGCACCACGTTGACCATGCCGCGCCCCGGCACCGGGCTAAAACGCAGCTCGATAGTGCGATTGTCCGCAAGCCTTAGCTCCTGCGGTTTAGGAAGCGGGCGCGAAAGGTTCTCAACGATATGTTCCTGGAGCGGAGTCACCTGTTTTAGCAGGCTCATATAATGCTGCCCACGCTGGAGATGTTCCGGCGCAAGCCCCAGCAGCAGCGGATACTGCGGGTTCCACACCACCAGGATTCCATCGTTATCAAACAGCGCAAAACCGTCGCGCATGGCGTGGAAGGTGGTTTCCAGTTGCGTGCTTTTTTCTTTCAGCAGTTTCGAGGTGTGTTCCAGCGATGCGGTGTTTCTCGCAAAAACGTTAAATGCCCGCGCCAGTTCACCCAGTTCATCACGCCGCTGCAACGCAGGCACGCTAACATCACGCTCGCCCCGCGCCAGCCGCGTCATCGCATGGGAAATCGCCGTCAGGTTCGAGCCGAGGTTGCGGTAAATATACCACCCGGCAAACCCCGTAATCACCAGTGCCAGCAGGGCAAACAGGCCGATAAACGCAATCATCGATTGCAGCTCTTTGTGGCTCTGCTCGGTACGGTTGAGCGACTCCTGCGCCACCTTTTGCACGTACAGGTTGATGTCCTGATTCAAAAACGCGACCAGCGCTTTGATGTGGTACATATACCAGGAAATTCCGAGGTCGCTGTTTTCAAGCCGATCCGCAAGTGGCAGCAATTGCTGCAAATGAGCGGTGAACTCCTGCAATATCCCATCAACAAGCGGTGAAGCGGCGTGCTTTGGGAGTTGCTCCATCACGTCGGTAAGCTGCACCACGGTCGCTTTTGGCGATGGCGTTTGAATGGCAATCAGAATCAGGCGGTCCATTTCCGTTAACAGGCGCGCCTCCGGCAGCGCCAGCCCGTCACGGGCATTGATATCCTGAATATGATGCAAGTAACTTTGGTTTTGATACAGCGCACTGAGCAGCGCGTTGCGCTCCAGATGGCGGCGATGACCGAGTTCCAGCATCCGTGTGACACTGCTTTCCAGCTCGTTGCTGCGCTCCGTGATGCGTGTAACCAACTCCGGTTCGTGACTGGCCAGCGGGGCATTCGCCAGATGATTGAGCGAGTTCTGTAGCGCCTGCTGCGTTTGTTGCAAACGCTGCGCTTCACTTTGATATTCCAGCGCACCCACCACCTGCGTGAGACGCACCGCCGCCGTCGCCACATTGGCGGTATCCCGCGCCAACTCCATGCTGCCGGACATATCGCTCAGCGTTTGCCCCTGGACTTGCTCCTGCAAACGGCTGGCGTGATCAAAACCTAAAATCGCCACGCCGCACACCAGCAAAGTCACCGCCACTACCAGCAAATTAAAAGACAGCAAACGTCCACGGGCGCTGGTGAGAAAGGGTGTGCGGGGTGCAGGCATGTTGGCTCCGGACTGTAACCGAAAGTATGGAAACAGAATTGCCATATTCTCCAACCAGTGTCTAGTATTCCTCACTCAAAGTGGCGTAACAGCAATAAAGCATGGAAGCCTTAATAGTTCCTTCAATAAATCGGTAGAATTATTTATTCGAAATTCAATATCCAATAAATAAGCATCCATTAAATTACTAATTATTTACACTAAAGTAAGGTGCAATATGGCAAACTCAATTTATCTGACACTTAATGGAAAAAATCAGGGGTTAATATCTTCTGGTTGTATGTCGCTGGATTCAATCGGCAACAAGGCTCAGACCTCACATCTTGATCAAATTATGGTGTATGAGTTAAACCATCGTTTAACACGTATTGATAATGTGAATCACCAGTGTCTTACAATCAGAAAACCTATTGATAAATCATCCCCATTATTAAGCAAAGCCATTAATGATAATGAAATATTAAATTGTGAGTTTCCTCTTTATCGGACAAATCGTTTTGGGCTTAATGAGTTGTACTACATCATTAAGCTTACGGAGGCTCGTATTTGTGATTTACGACTTTCTGTGCCGCATGTTGTCGATGATAGTCAAGGTCTCGCAGAAGAGACCGTCTCATTTGTTTATGAAGCCATTAGCTGGGAGCATTGTTCTGCCGGGACAAGCTCTTATAGCTTGTGGATGGACCGTGTTTTTTAACGTATTCAAGATTATCACTCTATTAATGGACTATAGGTATGAATAATTCTAATTATTTAAAAATGAATATGGAGTCGGAAAGAAAAATAGCATTATCTCTAGAGGAAGGGTTAACATCGTTTCGGAAAAATGGGCATGAAGTGCTCAATAGCATCTATTCAGGTGCAGAGAGGGTGAGCTGGTACACATCCTGCTTTTTTGATAATTACCAGGATGTATGTCAGGAGTTAAAAGAAGAAGACAAAAGGATGATTGCCGCAATCAATGAAGTCTTCACAAGGAAAGATGTCATATTTGATATGATTGAGTTATATACTGGACATGTTTTAGATAACTTCAGTGATTCTGCCAGGGAAAGAATTGTCATTCAGGTAACAGGTTTTTTGGCAAAAAACAGAACTAAGTTTTCAACTAAATCAGCGCTATCATATTTAATAGCGAAATCTATTTCAGAGTCAATAAACTTCACCACTAAAATTCGAGTAGCGATTGGTAAAGTAAGCAATGTTATTCTTACGTTACTTGATTTCTATAGTAACATACAAAAAGCAGCTCTTTCAGCGAGACGATTGAAAACACTTAACCCAGTATTTTATCACATTCTCTACCGAAACAATCTGGAAATGCTGTACTTCATCCTTGAGCCTGCACTGCAAAGAAATATAGGAATTATCAATACCACCCTTAATGAAAGAGATGCTATCGCTATATTAAGAGATATTACAAAATGAAAAAATTCATGAAACAGTTCATTTTTGACTGGATAAAAACCGAAACATTGTATTCATATTTCCCGCTAGCCATCATTATTATTTTGTCCTGCGCTTTTTACAGATATTTTCCTGAGCATTGGGGGAAATTAACGTTTCTTTCAATTTTCATTGTCATCGTCGCGGTCTGGAAAATAGCGAAACGTATAGAAAAATAACCTCTATCACAAAATTCCTCACTCATATACCCGTCATTCTCCGAGTCGCAATCAATGTACCTGCAATTCACAGAATGATGGATATATGACAAATATGAACGACTTCTGACATTTTGCATTTACTTTGACGTGTTCAACTGGCAGCAATCGAACCTTCACCCGCAGGAGTCGCGCCATGAGTAGCGTTCCCATTCTGGAGATGCGCAACATTGCCAAATCATTTGGCAAGTTTTATGCGTTGAAAGGTGTCGACTTAACGGTGTTCCCCGGCGAAATTCACGCGCTAATGGGGGAAAACGGGGCCGGGAAAAGCACGCTGATGAAGATTCTCGCCGGGGCCTATACCGCCACCAGCGGCGAGATTTTAATTAACGGCCAGCCGTACAGTATTAAAGGGCCGAAGGATGCGCTCAACGCAGGCATCACTCTGATTTATCAGGAGATGCAGCTGGCACCGAATCTGACGGTGGCTGAGAATATTTTCCTCGGCAGCGAGCTTTCTCGCGGTGGTCTGGTCAAGCGCAAAGAGATGGTGATGCAGGCGCAAGCGGTCATCGACCGCCTCGGTGCGCAGTTTAAGGCCAGCGATTTGGTTTCGCGCCTGACGATAGCCGAACAGCAGCAGGTGGAGATCGCCCGTGCGCTGCACCGCAACAGCCGCATTTTAGTGATGGATGAGCCCACCGCCGCCCTTTCCTCGCGTGAAACTCATCGCCTGTTCGAGCTAATTATGCGGCTGCGCGACGAAGGCATGGCGATTATCTATATCAGCCATCGCATGGCGGAAGTGTACGAGCTTTCCGGCCGCGTGAGCGTGCTGCGCGACGGGCAATACGTCGGCAGTCTGACGCGTGAAAACCTCAATGCGAACGAACTGGTGCGCATGATGGTGGGCCGCCCGCTCAGTGACCTGTTTAATAAAGAGCGCGATATTCCGCTGGGCAGTGTGCGCCTGAACGTTCACCACCTGACGGACGGCGCAAAAGTGCAGCCGGTCAGCCTACAGGTCAAATCCGGCGAGATTGTCGGGCTGGCCGGATTAGTCGGAGCCGGGCGTTCTGAACTCGCACAGCTGATTTTTGGCGTGCGCAAATCGACGGGAGGGAGCATCGAAATCGACGGTAAGCCCGTCAAAATCCATTCACCACGTGAAGCGATTAGTCTCGGGATCGGTTTCCTGACCGAGAACCGCAAAGAGCAGGGTTTGTTCCTCGAACTCGCCGCGCAAGACAACATCACCATGGCGACCCTTGAGCGTGACGCCCATTACGGCTGGCTGGATCGCAAGAAAGCTCAGACCATTTCTGACGATGCCATCAGTTTGCTGAATATTCGCGTGCCACACGCGCAAGTGCGGGCTGGCGGGCTATCTGGCGGCAATCAGCAAAAACTTTTGATCTCGCGCTGGGTGGCGATCGGCCCACGCATATTGATCCTTGATGAGCCAACGCGCGGCGTGGATGTCGGCGCAAAAAGCGAGATCTACCGGATCATGAGTCAGATGGCAAAACAGGGCGTGGCGATCCTGATGATCTCAAGCGAATTGCCTGAGGTCGTCGGCATGAGCGACCGGGTTTACGTGATGCGAGAAGGCAGTATCGCCGGGGAGTTACATGCCGCGGATATTACGCAAGAGAACATTATGACGCTGGCAACGGGCGTTGAAGATGCCCATAAAAAGGGGGTTCACCATGGCTAGCCCAACCACGCCACAGCAAGTCGCTAAATCCGCCTCGCTGAAAAAAGCGCTGTTTGGCGATCTGATGCAAACCGTCGGCATTTTGCCGATTCTGATCCTGATCGTCGCCATTTTTGGCTTTATCACGCCAAACTTTTTTACCGAATCTAATCTGCTGAATATCGCCCGTCAGTCGTCGATCAATATCGTGCTCGCCGCGGGGATGACGTTCATTATTTTGACTGGCGGGATAGATCTTTCCGTCGGCTCCATTCTGGGAACCACGGCAGTGACCGCGATGGTGGTTTCACTGCTACCGGGCTGGGAATCGCTGTCGATCCCCGCCGCATTAATGATGGGCACCGGGCTGGGGCTGTTTAACGGCATGTTGGTCGCCTGGGCCGGATTACCGCCGTTTATTGTCACGCTCGGCACCTATACCGCCCTGCGCGGGGCGGCGTATTTGCTGGCCGACGGCACCACGGTGATTAATTCCAATATCAATTTTGAATGGATAGGTAACTCGTATCTCGGGCCGATTCCGTGGCTGGTCGTCATTGCACTGGCGGTGATTGTGGTCTGCTGGTTCATTCTGCGACGCACCACGCTCGGCGTTCATATTTATGCGGTTGGCGGCAATATGCAGGCCGCACGCCTGACCGGGATCAAAGTCTGGCTGGTGCTGCTGTTCGTGTATGGCATGAGCGGGCTGCTCTCGGGCCTCGGCGGCGTGATGAGCGCCTCGCGGCTGTACAGCGCCAACGGCAATCTCGGTACCGGTTATGAGCTGGATGCTATCGCTGCGGTCATTCTTGGCGGCACCAGTTTTGTCGGCGGTATCGGCACGATTACCGGCACGCTGGTCGGGGCGCTGATTATCGCCACGCTCAACAATGGCATGACGCTGATGGGCGTTTCGTATTTCTGGCAACTGGTGATCAAGGGTGCGGTGATCATCATTGCGGTGCTGATCGACAAATACCGTACCCGTCATCATCAAAGTGCATAACACAACACAACAATAGTCGTAGGTCGGATAAGCGTGAGCGTCATCCGACAAAACCAGACAGGAGATTTCACCATGCGTTTAAAGCTACTCGCTGCTGCACTCATGATTGCCGCTGTGCCTTTTGTTCAGGCAAAAGAACTGAAATCCATCGGGGTGACGGTGGGCGATCTCGCCAACCCGTTCTTCGTACAGATAACCAAAGGTGCGGAACTTGAAGCCCGAAAACTGGCGGGAGACAACGTGAAAGTGACGCTGGTTTCCAGCGGCTACGATCTCGGCCAGCAAGTTTCTCAAATTGATAATTTTATCGCTGCCAAAGTCGACATGATAATTCTGAACGCTGCGGACTCTAAAGGGATCGGTCCGGCGGTGAAACGAGCGAAAGATGCCGGGATCGTGGTGGTTGCGGTGGACGTGGCGGCGGAAGGTGCCGATGCAACGATCACCTCGAACAACACCCAGGCGGGCGAGATGGCCTGTAAATACATTGCGGATCGCCTGAAAGAAAAAGGCAACGTGGTGATCATCAACGGGCCGCCGGTTTCTGCGGTGCAAAACCGTGTTGAAGGTTGTGAAACCGAATTTAAAAAACACCCGGGCATTAAGATTCTTTCTTCTAACCAGAACGCCAAAGGCAGTCGTGAAGGAGGACTTGAAGTGATGACCTCTTTACTGGCGGCCAATCCGAAGATCGACGGCGTGTTTGCTATCAACGATCCGACCGCGATCGGTGCCGATCTGGCGGCGAAACAAGCCCAACGTAAAGAATTCTTTATCGTCGGCGTGGATGGAAGCCCGGATGCGGAAGAAGCGCTGAAACGCGGTGGAAATACGCTGTTTGTCGCAACGCCTGCGCAAGACCCGCAAGTGATGGCGGCGAAAGCGGTGGAGATTGGTTACGACATTCTGCAAGGCAAACCAGCGCCTAAAGAGCCGGTGCTGATCCCGGTGACGATGATCGATAAAAACAATATCGGCACGTATAAGGGCTGGACGGTGAAATAGTTTTCCCCTCACCCCAACCCTCTCCCAAAGGAGAGGGGGAAGACCGACCTGTTCCCTCTCCCTCAGGGAGAGGGCCAGGGTGAGGGTTGTTGAAAGGAGACAAAATGAAACGCTCCGAAGTTAATCAGATCCTCTCTCAAACGCGCCATTTCTTTATGCAGCACGATGTCCATTTGCCCCCTTTTGCGTCATTCGACCTGGCAAAATGGCAGCAGGTTGATAAGCAAATCTGGCAAGAAGTGTTTGATTTAAAACTCGGGTGGGATGTTACCGCATTCGGTGGCAATGATTTTTTCACTCAGGGCCTGACGCTTTTCACGCTGCGTAACGGTTCACCCGATGGCACACCGTATGCCAAATGTTATGCCGAAAAAATCATGCATGTTCGCGACGGGCAAATCACGCCGATGCATTTTCACTGGCGCAAACGCGAGGACATTATCAATCGCGGCGGCGGCAATTTGATTGTCGAATTGTGGAATGCCGATCAGTTCGAGCAGACCGAAGACAGCGACGTCACCGTGGTGATTGATGGTTGTCGCCAGACGCACGCGGCGGGCAGCCAGTTGCGCCTCTCACCAGGGGAAAGCATTTGCCTGGTGCCGGGTATTTACCACAGTTTCTGGGGCGAGTCGGGTTATGGCGATGTACTGGTTGGGGAAGTGTCGATGGTGAATGACGATGACCGTGACAACCGTTTCCTCAAGCCGCTTGAGCGCTTTAACGCCATTGTTGAAGACGAACCCGCGCGGCAATTGCTGTGCAACGAATATCGCCAGACCCTTTAATTTCCAACAATTTTTCCAACACCAGGGGAAACTATTATGGCTTTGATATCGCTCGCTGATGGGCTGAAACACGCGCGGGAAAATGGCTATGCGTTAGGGGCTTTTAACGTGCTCGACAGCCATTTTCTGCGCGCCCTTTTTGCTGCGGCAAAGCAGGAAAACTCGCCGTTTATCATCAATATCGCCGAAGTGCATTTTAAGTATGTCTCGCTAGATTCGCTGGTTGAAGCCGTCAAGTTCGAAGCGGTGCGCCACGATATTCCGGTGGTGCTCAATCTCGATCACGGCCTGCATTTTGAGGCGGTCGTTCGCGCTTTACGCCTCGGTTTTAGCTCAGTCATGTTCGATGGTTCTACACTTGAATATGAGGAGAATGTTCGCCAGACGCGTGAAGTGGTGAAAATGTGCCACGCGGTGGGTGTTTCGGTTGAAGCGGAGCTGGGTGCCGTCGGCGGTGACGAAGGCGGTGCGCTGTATGGCGAAGCCGACAGCAACAAGTTTACCGACCCCAAAATCGCGCGTGATTTTGTCGACAGAACCGGCATCGACACGCTGGCCGTCGCGATTGGCAATGCGCATGGCAAATACAAAGGCGAGCCGAAACTCGATTTCGACAGACTTGCCGCAATTGCCCAACAAACCGGCCTTCCGCTGGTGTTGCATGGTGGCTCCGGCATCAGTGATGAAGATTTCAGGAAGGCGATAACGCTCGGCATTCACAAGATTAATTTCTACACCGGGATGTCGCAGGCAGCACTCGGTGCCGTCGAGCAGCGAATGAATCAGCGTCACGCCATTTATGACGAATTCGCGGAGTTGCTGCTGGGTATAGAAGAGGCGATTACGGATGTCGTCGCACAACAGATGCAGATTTTTGGCAGTTCGGGTAAAGCGTAAGGAGAGGTTATGAATGAGCGCAGCGGGATTATTGCCGCCGGAAACATGTTAGTCGACCATGTGCATCAAATTGTGCAGTGGCCGCAGCGCGGTTGGCTCGCGGAAATTGTCCACAGCGAACGCTCCACCGGCGGCGCTCCGCTTAACGTTCTGCTGACGCTGGCAAAAATGCATGTCGGCCTGCCTCTCCAGGCCGTGGGTTTAGTCGGTGACGACCACGACGGCGATTACATTATGGCCATGCTCGATCAGTATCATGTGAATCGCCAGCATGTGCACCGCACCACCTTTGCGCCAACGTCGATGTCGCAAGTGATGACCGACCCTGACGGGCAGCGCACGTTTTTCCACTCGCCAGGTGCGAATCGCCTGCTTGATTTACCCGCTTTTGACCGTCTTGAATCGTCGTTCAAAATCTTCCATTTGGGTTATTTATTACTGCTCGATAGCCTCGATATGGAGGATGCGGAATACGGCACGCGCAGCGCCAGATTACTGGCGATGATGGCGCAGCAAGGCTATGAAACCTCGCTGGATTTAGTCTCGCGCCAGGGAGATCCGCGCTACCGCCCGATGGTGCTCCCAGCCCTGCGTTGGCTCGATTATCTGGTGATAAACGAGCTGGAAGCCGGTGAATTTAGCGGGCTGGAAATTCGTCACACCAACGGAGCGCCGCACATCGAAAATATTGCACAAGCAGCAACGTTGCTGCTGGAATCGGGTGTGAAGCAAAGAGTCGTGATTCATTGCCCGGAAGGGGCATGGGGCGTTGAACGTGGAAAAGAAGGCATGTGGGTGCCGTCGTTTATACTCGCCCGGAATGAAATTATCGGCAGCGTCGGCGCAGGTGACGCATTTTGTGCCGGAATATTATATGGCTGCCATGAAAAATGGTCGCTGGCTGACAGCCTGAAATTAGCCCACGCCTGCGCGCGATCCAATCTTTTATGTGCAAATGCGATAGATGGCGCAAAAACATTAACGGAATTACAGAGTTTTATTAGCGAGCAGAATTGATATTTATTACGCCGCATTATTTTCCGCCTGAATAACATCAGCCGAAAATACATATCCCACACCGCGTATGGTTCTTATTAATGCGGGCTGATGTGGGTTCGGTTCTATTTTTTTACGCAGGCGCATAATCAGCACATCTATCGTTCTGTCGAAGACTTCAAGGCTTTCGCTGTGGGTCAGTTCCAGTAATCTCTCACGCGATAACACTTTGCGGGCATTTTGCACCAGGGCCAGCAGCAGCCCGTATTCGCCCTGGGTGAGATCAACTTGTTCATGTGCACCATTGAATAGCTGGCAACGCCCGGTATCCAGCCGCCAGCCGTTGAAATGCACGCCGCTGGTTTTGGTTGTCGTCGTTTCTACCGCTAATGCGCCGGAACGCCGGAGCACCGCTTTAACTCTCGCCACCACCACACGCGGATTAAACGGTTTGCCGATGTAGTCATCAGCGCCCATTTCAAGGCCGACCACCACGTCAGATTCGCTACCTAATCCAGTGAGCATCACCACCGGCAAATCTGGCCGCTGGCGCTGAATCTGTTGCAGCACCAGCAGTCCATTAATATCCGGCAAAATCATGTCCAGCAGCACCAGCGCAATTTCTGGAAACTGCGCGATGGCTGTCAGCGCATCGTTTCCTGTATGGCAAACCCGCACCTCAAAAACGTGTTCGTTCAGCACGTCTCGCAGTACGTCACAGATTGCCAGATCGTCATCCACCAGCAAAATTGCAGGTTTCATGGTTGTACTCCGCGATGGATGCATTGAGAAATTATAAGTGTGAGTGATTGTTGATGGAGTACCGCATAAATCCCAACAGGCCGTGCCGAATTTTCAACCAGTGTCACAAACCGGGAGTGGGTCGACACGTCACTTTTGACGATGTCCTGTTTTTCGTCAGGGTTTTGCTGCTTTTATCACCGTAAGATGCCTGTAATTCCCACTCTTTCTATGTGGCATAGATAATGCATAGAAAGCGGCAAGGTAAGTAATATTGACTGGAGCAACACTGATGAAAAAAGTCGTCACGGTTTGCCCCTATTGTGCCTCGGGTTGCAAAATCAACCTCGTGGTCGATAACGGCAAAGTCGTCAAGGCGGAAGCGGCTCAGGGTAAAACTAACCAGGGCGATTTATGCCTGAAGGGTTACTACGGCTGGGATTTTATTAACGATACTAAAATCCTCACTCCACGCCTGAAATCTCCGATGATTCGTCGCCAGAAAGGCGGCAAACTCGAAAACGTTTCCTGGGATGAAGCGCTGAACTACGTCAGCACCCGTCTGAGTGAAATCAAAGCGAAACACGGCTCCGATGCCATCATGACCACCGGTTCTTCCCGTGGGACAGGCAACGAAACTAACTATGTAATGCAGAAATTTGCGCGCGCCGTTATTGGTACCAATAACGTCGATTGCTGCGCACGCGTCTGACACGGCCCATCGGTTGCAGGTCTGCACCAATCGGTCGGTAACGGCGCTATGAGCAACTCAATCGTCGAGATTGAGGATACCGATTTAGTGTTTGTGTTCGGGTATAACCCGGCAGATTCACACCCTATCGTTGCTAACCGCGTGATTCGCGCGAAGCAAAAAGGGGCGCAAATCATTGTTGTCGATCCGCGCAAAATTGAAACCGCGCGCATCGCTGATATGCATTTGCAGTTAAGAAATGGTTCTAACATCGCCCTGCTTAACGCAATTGGGCATGTGATTATCGAAGAAAACCTGTACGACCAGTCATTCGTGGCCGAACGTACCGAAGGTTTCGACGAGTATCGCAAAATTGTGTCGGGCTACACGCCTGAATCTGTTGAAGAAATTACCGGCGTGACGGCAGCGGAAATTCGCGGTGCAGCACGTATGTATGCGAAGGCGAAAACCGCCACGATTCTGTGGGGCATGGGCGTGACCCAGTTCTATCAGGGCGTGGAAACCGTTCGCTCGCTGACAAGTCTGGCGCTGATGACTGGCAACCTGGGTAAACCGAACGTCGGTGTTAACCCGGTTCGTGGTCAAAACAACGTTCAGGGTGCCTGCGATATGGGCGCGCTGCCGGATACCTATCCTGGCTATCAGTACGTTAAAGATGATTTCAGCCGCGAGAAGTTTGCGAAAGCGTGGGGCGTGCCATCGCTGCCTGCTCACACTGGCTACCGCATCAGCGAGCTGCCGCACCGTGTGGCGCATGGCGAAGTGTATGCGGCGTACATCATGGGCGAAGATCCCCTTCAAACGGATGCGGAGCTTTCAGCGGTTCGCAAAGCGTTTGAAGAGCTCGAGCTGGTGATTGTACAAGACATCTTCATGACCAAAACCGCGGCTGCCGCCGATGTGATTTTGCCGTCCACTTCGTGGGGCGAACATGAAGGCGTTTATACCGCCGCTGACCGTGGTTTCCAGCGCTTCTTTAAAGCGGTAGAACCGAAGTGGGACCTGAAAACGGACTGGCAGATTATCAGTGAAATCGCCACCCGTATGGGCTACCCGATGCACTACAACAACACCCAGGAAATTTGGGATGAGTTGCGTGGTCTGTGCCCTGACTTCTACGGTGCCACTTACGAGAAAATGGGCGAGCTGGGTTATATCCAGTGGCCTTGCCGCGATGTTGCTGAAAGCGACCAGGGTACGTCGTTCTTGTACGACGGTAAGTTCGACCGTGCAAACGGTCTGGGCGAGTTCTTTACCTGCGACTGGGCGCCGCCAATCGACAAAGTCACCGAAGAGTACCCGATGGTGCTTTCCACGGTGCGTGAAGTTGGCCACTACTCTTGCCGTTCGATGACCGGCAACTGTGCGGCACTGGCAGCTCTGGCGGATGAACCAGGCTATGCGCAAATCCACATCGACGATGCCGCACGTTTGGGTATCGAAGATGAAGCGCTGGTGTGGGTCAATTCACGCAAAGGCCGTGTTATCACGCGTGCGAATGTGAGCGAGCGTCCTAATAAGGGTGCCGTTTACATGACGTATCAGTGGTGGATTGGCGCGTGTAACGAGCTGGTGACTGAAAACCTCAGCCCGATTACCAAAACGCCGGAGTATAAATACTGCGCCGTGCGCGTCGAACCCATCGCCGATCAGAAAGCTGCCGAGCAGTATGTGATTGACGAATACAGCAAGTTAAAAGCCAGTTTGCGCGAAAGCGCGGCGGGTTAATAATCCCCAGGAAACACGCCCGAGAGCTGCCAATTGGCAGCTCTTTTTTTTGCCTTTTGCCCCTCGCCTCACAGGATGTATTGATTAAATTTTCAACCATTTAATTAATGCGTGATCTGTCGCCCAAATAATAAACAAAGCTTCCCAGGCACTCTGCGATTAACGTTTATGTGACATATTATTAACATCCTAAAAGGAGAAAAAAAGCATGAGCCAAATACATAAACACGCCATTCCCGCAAATATTGCGGACAACTGCCTGATAAACCCGGAGCAATACCAATCCATGTACCAACATTCGGTACATGATCCAGACGCATTTTGGGGCGAACAAGGGAAGATCCTCGATTGGATCAAGCCTTACCAGAAGGTGAAAAACACCTCTTTCGCCCCTGGAAACGTCTCTATCAAGTGGTATGAAGACGGCACGCTGAATCTCGCCGCCAACTGCCTGGACCGACACCTGAAAGAACGCGGCGATCAAACCGCCATCATCTGGGAAGGCGACGACGCCACTCAGAGCAAAACCATTACCTACCGTGAACTGCATCGTGAAGTGTGCCGTTTCGCCAATACTCTGGTGGAACTGGGCATCAAGAAAGGCGATGTGGTGGCGATTTATATGCCGATGGTGCCGGAAGCCGCCGTGGCGATGCTGGCCTGCGCACGCATTGGCGCGGTGCATTCTGTGATATTCGGTGGCTTCTCACCGGAAGCCGTTGCCGGGCGCATCATCGACTCCAGCTCTAAACTGGTGATTACCGCCGACGAAGGCATTCGTGCCGGGCGCTCCATTCCGCTGAAGAAAAACGTCGATGACGCGCTCAAAAACCCTGGCGTTAAAACTGTCGAACACGTTGTCGTGCTTAAACGTACCGGCGCTAATATCGAATGGCACGAAGGCCGTGACCTGTGGTGGAACGAACTGGTTGAGAAAGCCAGCGCTCATCACCAGCCCGTCGAAGTGAACGCCGAAGATCCACTGTTCATCCTTTACACCTCCGGTTCAACCGGCAAGCCAAAAGGCGTGCTGCACACCACCGGCGGGTATCTGGTTTATGCCGCAACCACCTTTAAATATGTCTTCGATTACCATCCGGGCGACGTGTACTGGTGCACCGCCGATGTGGGCTGGGTCACAGGACACAGCTACCTGCTCTACGGCCCGCTGGCGTGTGGCGCGATCACCCTGATGTTCGAGGGCGTGCCAAACTGGCCTGCACCAAACCGCATGGCGCAAGTTGTTGATAAGCATAAGGTGAATATTCTCTACACCGCGCCAACCGCGATTCGTGCGCTGATGGCCGAAGGTGATAAAGCCGTTGAAAACACCGACCGTTCGTCGCTGCGTATTCTGGGTTCGGTTGGCGAGCCTATCAACCCGGAAGCATGGGAATGGTACTGGAAGAAAATCGGTAACGAGAAATGCCCGGTGGTGGACACCTGGTGGCAGACCGAAACCGGTGGTTTCATGATCACCCCCATTCCAGGCGCGACCGAGCTGAAAGCCGGTTCCGCCACGCGTCCGTTCTTCGGCGTGCAGCCTGCACTGGTGGATAACGAAGGCAACCCGCAACAAGGGGCGACCGAAGGTAATCTGGTGATCACCGATTCATGGCCGGGCCAGGCGCGCACGCTGTTTGGCGACCACGAACGTTTCGAGCAGACCTATTTCTCGACCTTCAAAAATATGTATTTCAGCGGTGACGGCGCACGCCGTGACGAAGACGGTTACTACTGGATTACCGGGCGTGTGGATGACGTGCTGAACGTGTCCGGCCACCGTCTGGGTACCGCAGAAATCGAGTCGGCACTGGTGTCGCACCCGAAAGTCGCCGAGGCGGCTGTGGTCGGCATTCCGCATAACATTAAAGGCCAGGCGATTTACGCGTACGTGACGCTCAATCACGGCGAAGAGCCAACGCCTGAGCTGTATACCGAAGTGCGCAACTGGGTGCGTAAAGAGATTGGCCCGCTTGCCACGCCGGATATTTTGCACTGGACAGATTCACTACCAAAAACCCGCTCCGGCAAAATTATGCGTCGCATTTTGCGCAAAATTGCCGCCGGGGATACCAGTAACTTTGGTGATACTTCAACGCTTGCCGATCCGGGCGTTGTTGAGAAGTTACTGGAAGAAAAACAATCTATTACCATGCCTTCGTAATCATTCTTGATATGCTCTGCCCTCTCACTTTCTGTTGTAGGGCGGATAAGTGCAACGTCATCCGCCACCGTTTTTAAGGTGGATGATGCTTCGCTTATCCCCCCTACGCCGTTTCAGCCGGTATGAGGGAATTATAAAAAATCAACCATACCTGTGGAGACTGTGTGATGAATGAATCCATTTATCAACGGATAGAAGACAGTGCGCATTTCAGGGAGTTAGTCGCTAAACGGCAACGGTTTGCCACCATTTTGTCCATCATCATGCTGGTGATTTATGTCAGTTTTATCCTGCTGATTGCCTTTGCCCCCGGCTGGTTGGGTACACCTTTGCACGAAGGCACCACCGTCACACGCGGCATTCCGATTGGTGTCGGCGTGATTCTGATTTCATTCTTCCTGACGGCCGTCTACGTCTGGCGGGCGAACGGTGAATTTGACCGTCTGAATAATGCAGTGGTTCGCGAGGTGAAGGTATCATGAAACGTCTTCTCGGCCTTGCTGCCGCACCGCTGTTAAGCCTGCCAGCCTCTGCGTTTGCCGCGGATGCCATTACGGGGGCTGTGCAACGCCAGCCGACCAACTGGCAGGCGATTATCATGTTTATCGTGTTTGTCGCATTCACCCTGGGCATCACTTATTGGGCGTCGAAACGCACCCGTACCCGTAGCGATTATTACACTGCGGGCGGCAATATTACCGGCTTCCAGAATGGCCTGGCGATTGCGGGCGACTATATGTCTGCCGCATCGTTCCTCGGCATTTCAGCGCTGGTATTTACCTCCGGCTATGACGGCCTGATTTACTCCCTGGGCTTCCTGGTCGGCTGGCCAATTATCCTGTTCCTGATTGCCGAACGCTTACGAAACCTCGGCAAATACACCTTTGCCGACGTCGCCTCTTATCGCTTAAAACAGGGGCCAATCCGTATTCTTTCGGCCTGCGGTTCTCTGGTGGTTGTCGCCCTGTATCTGATTGCTCAGATGGTTGGCGCAGGCAAACTTATCGAGCTGCTGTTTGGCCTGAACTACCATGTCGCGGTAGTGCTGGTCGGCGTGTTGATGGTGATGTACGTCCTGTTCGGCGGCATGTTAGCCACCACCTGGGTGCAAATCATCAAAGCCGTATTGCTGCTGTTCGGCGCAAGTTTCATGGCCTTTATGGTGATGAAACACGTCGGTTTTAGCTTCAACAATTTGTTCGCCGAAGCGATTGCCGTGCATCCGAAAGGGGTGGCGATCATGAGCCCTGGCGGATTGGTAAAAGACCCGATATCCGCCCTGTCGTTGGGGTTAGGATTGATGTTTGGTACGGCGGGCTTGCCGCACATTCTAATGCGTTTCTTCACGGTCAGCGATGCTCGCGAAGCGCGTAAAAGCGTGCTCTACGCTACCGGTTTCATGGGTTATTTCTACATCCTGACCTTTATCATCGGCTTTGGTGCCATCATGTTGGTCGGTGCAAACCCAGCCTTTAAAGACGCCGCAGGGGCGTTGATTGGCGGCAACAACATGGCGGCGGTTCACCTCGCGGATGCGGTTGGCGGCAGCTTGTTCTTAGGCTTTATCTCGGCGGTTGCCTTCGCCACCATCCTTGCGGTGGTTGCCGGTTTAACGCTGGCGGGCGCGTCTGCGGTTTCGCACGACCTTTACGCCAACGTGTTCCGCAAAGGGGCTTCTGAACGTGACGAGCTGAGAGTGTCCAAAATCACCGTTCTGGTGCTGGGCGTGGTGGCTATCTTGCTGGGTATTTTGTTCGAGAAACAGAACATCGCCTTCATGGTCGGCCTGGCGTTCTCGATTGCGGCGAGCTGTAACTTCCCGATCATTCTGCTCTCCATGTACTGGTCGAAACTGACCACGCGTGGCGCGATGATCGGCGGCTGGCTGGGCCTGATTACGGCGGTGCTGCTGATGATCCTCGGCCCAACGGTTTGGGTGCAGGTGCTGGGCCACGCAACGGCAATCTTCCCGTACGAATACCCGGCGCTGTTCTCGATTCTGGTGGCGTTCGTCGGTATCTGGGTGTTCTCTGCGACGGATAACAGCCCGGAAGGCAATCTCGAACGTGAGAAATTCCGTGCTCAGTTCATCCGTTCCCAGACCGGGATCGGCATTGAACAAGGTCGTGCGCATTAATTAGCATTAACTCTCCCCGGTTCGTTCGAGCCGGGGATCACATTTTCGCCTTTCCAGCATTTCAATCCCGCTCCAGAGGGCTACAGTAGCTCATAAATGAAACAATGTTTTATTTAATAACTGGCGAGGAATGGATGAAAAAGTATGCCCTGGTAGGAACCGGCGGACGTGCCGGGTTATATATCGAAGCGATTAGCGGTCAATGGAAAGATAACGCCCAACTGGTCGCTTTTTGCGACACCAACCAGACGCGAATGAATTATGCCAATACGCTTTTGAGTCAGGCGGGTGCCGCTCCGGCATCAACCTGGAAAGCGGCAGATTTCGACACCATGATTCATGAAACGCGCCCGGATATTGTCATCGTCACCACCATGGACCGCACGCACGACGAGTACATTGTGCGGGCGCTGCATGCTGGTTGCGATGTGATTACCGAAAAACCGATGACCATTGATGAAAAGCGTGCGCTGCGCATTCTCGATGCCATCGAAGAAACGGGTCGTCAGGTGCGTGTCGCCTTTAATTATCGTTACGCGCCACATCACAGCAAAATCCGTGAATTGCTGATGAACGACACCATTGGCGAGGTGTTTTCAGTGCATTTCGAATGGTTGCTCAATACCGAGCACGGCGCGGATTATTTCCGTCGCTGGCACCGCGAGAAACGCAACAGCGGCGGCCTGCTGGTGCATAAATCCACCCACCATTTCGACCTGATGAACTTCTGGCTGGGCAGTTATCCGGAACGCGTGTATGCGGAAGGTGGGCTGCGTTTTTATGGCAAAGAGAATGCCGAAAAGCGAGGGGTCTCGCAGTTTTACCCACGCGCTCACGGTTATGCCGCCGCAAAAGACGACCCGTTCGCGCTGCATATGGAAGACAACGAGCAGCTCAAAGCGCTGTATCTGGATGCGGAACACGAAGATAACTATTACCGCGATCAGAGCGTTTTTAGCGACGGCATCACTATCGAAGATACGCTATCGGTGCTGGTGAAATACCAAAACCAGGTGCAGATGACTTACTCGCTGAATGCGTATTTGCCGTGGGAAGGGCTGAATGTGGTGTTCAATGGGAGCCGTGGGCGGCTTGAAATGAAACTGGTGGAAATGTCGTACGTGAATGCCGGTGGCGACCGCGAAAACGAAGGTAGCCTGGAAAGCTGCGATATCACCGTGTTCCCGATGTTTGCCGCACCATATAAAGCCGATTTCAATATGGGTGCAGGCGGCCATGGCGGAGGCGATAACGCAATGCTGGCTGATTTATTTGGCGAGCCGGGCAACGACCCGCTGAAGCGAGCCGCCGATCACCGCGCCGGAGCGATGTCGATTCTGACCGGAATCGCCGGGAATATTTCGATGCAGCAGCAACGCCCGGTGCAGTTTAAGGAGTTTGAACTGGTGTCGCGGTTAAAAAAGTAATCAAAACATGAGCCAACCCACCAATGGTGCAATCAACACCATGACTACGCCGGAAAACATCATCACCAGACTGGCGACCACACCTTCCTGCGGGCCAAGCTCGTAGGATCGTGCAGTGCCTGCACCGTGCGAAGCGGCACCAAAACCCGCGCCTTTCGCCATTCCTTCACGGATAGCGAGGCGCAAGAACAGCACATCGCCCACCGCCATGCCAAATACCCCTGTCACGACGACAAATAACGCCACCAGCTCAGGTTGCCCGCCGAGCGGTTTGGCCGCTGCGAGCGCAAATGGCGTGGTAATAGAACGCACCGCCAGGCTGCGCTGAATTTCATCGGACAAGGTAAACAAACGTGCTAACCAAACCGAGCTGGTGACTGCCACCACCGTCGCCGTCATAACCCCTGCGGAGAGTGACATCCAGTGGCGTTTAATCACATTCAGGTTGTCATACACCGGCACCGCAAAGGCGATGGTCGCTGGGCCAAGTAACCACAGCAGCCAGTGCGCTTCGCCCATATAATTTTGATAAGAGATATGGCCAAATATCAGTATCACCACCAGCAGAAGTGGCGTTAACACCAGCGGCATTAACGGTAATTTGCGAAAGCGGCGATAGAGTTTTTTATTGGCAAAATACAGGCCGAGCGTGACGACCAGACAGAGAATGCTTAACTGAAAATTACTCACCACTTGCCTGCCTGCGGGCAATACGCGCCAGTTCGTAACGGTAGACTTTTTCCACCACCAGGGCGGTGGTGCTCAGTACCAGCAAGGTACTAATGGCGATAACCAGGAAGATACGCCAGCCATCGACCATCAGTAATTCGGCGTAATTCACCACCGCAACCACGGCAGGCACGAAGAACAGCAGCATCTCTGCCAGTAACCAGCGGGAACCGGCTCGCACCCATTTTAGTGGCACCACGCGGCAAACAATCAGCGCCAGTAACAGCAGCATTCCGACCAGGTTTGCAGGCAGCGGCAAGTGCCACCAGTCAACCAGCTGCTGGGCGAAAATAAATAACCCTACATATAGCGCAACTTGTACCGGCACCTGAATGCGGCGAAAAAGAACAGGCGTAAAACTACGTAACGCCACAGCCATCAGTTTTTACTCCGTAACACGATAGAGGTGCATTATAGAGGCGCTGTTACGCCAAAAATAATGAATAAAAAGCATTGTTACTATAGTGATGTGGAATACCTGGAGTATTTATAAGCTGAAGACTCACCGTTTTGCACACCGTTGAATACTGCCCGGTCCAGCTCAATACCACACTTTTTGAAGCGGTGGATTACGTTGCTCAACTCTTTCACGCTATTCGTTTTATAGCGCAGCACAAGCAATACAAAACCAACGTGTTCAGCAACTATCGCAGCATCGGTTATTGCCAGAATCGGAGGGGTATCAACTATCACATAGTCATACTGGAGCTGCGCCCATTGCAGCAGTTGAGCAAAAAGGTCGCTCCCTAAAAGCTCGGAAGATTGACCAGACACGCTGCCACGGGAGAGGATGTCCAGCCCCGCTCGAGCCGTAGGCTGGATTGCCTTCTCGAACATCAATGAGCCTTGCAAAATGTCACTCACCCCTTCTTTTTCCCGGACCCCAAGCAATTCATGCAATTTGCCGAGCCGTAAATCGGCATCAATTAATAAAATTGATTTTCCGGTGTCGGCCATAATCGCCGCCAGGTTACTGCTAATAAATGTTTTCCCCGCACCTGGGGTGGCACCAGAAATAAGAAGACTGTTCTTTCCCGCCTGTTTGAGTGCAATAAAAATAGACGTTCGTAAGCTGCGAAGGGATTCAATAGCCAGATCCTCCGGATGTTCCTGCGCAAGCCAGATATCCTGGCTGGTCTTTCCAGAAGTGAGCTTATGGCGCCGCTTACGTTGTGAGTATTCGCTAACAGGAATGGAAGCCAACACATCTACGCCGTGGCGTTCAATCATGTCTACATCTTCAAGCGTGCGACGGAACACATGAAGCGCCAGGCAATAACCGCAGGACAGTATGCCCCCCAGAAGCGCACCTAAAACGACATTAAGCCCCTTATTGCTACCCGTGGGAATGGGATTGCTAACGGCTTCATCAATAATTCTGATGCTGGCAACAGTGCTGGCACGGGTTATACCTAATTCATGCTGTTTGGACAGCAACTGCATATAAATTTCCTGCCCGGCTTCTATATCCCTTTTAATACTCAAAATCTCCTGCTGTTTTTTTGGCATGGCCGCAATGACCTGCGAGAGCGCATTTTTGTCTTGATTGAGTAATGCCTCTTTTTCCAGCAGAGCACGATAAACCGGATGGTTGGAGGTATATTTTTTCGAAAGTTCAACCTTCGCCAGTTGCAACTCATTTTGCTGTGACTGAATAGCGACGGATGAGTCCAGTGCCGCCTTCACTTCCATAGGCAAATCAATAGAACCATTTTCTTCTTTAAAATTATGCAACTGCCTGTCAGCCTGATTCAGTTTTTCCTGCACACCGGGGAGAAGGCTGTTAACAAAATCAAGTTTTTTGGATGCCTCTTCCGCCTTTCGCTGCCGGTTATCCTCCATGAAATTCAGGCTGATACTATTGAGGATAGCGATGATTTTTTGTTTATCTGGCCCAGAGAATGAAACATTGAGCAATCGACTGTCTTTATTAAGCTCCACGGCGGTAAGGCGTTTAAGCAACGCCTGTGTCACAGCATATCTTGAGTATTTAGTGAGGATAAACTTAGTCCCCTCTGGCGCATTCAATGCGGCAACATTTAGAGTAAAACCGTTTTGCTTCAGAGTTTGGTGAGTCTTTCCTGATACGACGCCTGATTCACCAGTATCAATCTGATAGCGGTCAGGGCCTAATACCGTGAGAGTCCATGGTTTGTCTTCGTTTTCAGTGGGTACATTGAAACTCGATACTGAAATGTCATGCGGGGATTCTTTTGTAAACGCTGAAAGCCATTGACCAATAAAAGGAAACTTCTTTTCCCGAACATCAATCTGCAACCCAAGTTTATCGATGGTTTGGTTAAGTACCCGGCGAGAGGTGAGGATGCCTATTTCGGTTGCCGAGGAAGTCGATTCATCAATCAATGGGTCCATCAATTTACTAATAAGATTATTTTGCGTATTTTTTTCCAGTTGGACTAATACACTTGCGGTATAGAGTGGTTCTATATTCACGCTATATAAAAAAGCAAGGAGCGCGCAGAGTAGTGTCGTAATAATTATTTTATACTTATGCGCGAAAAGTGTTAATAAAATATCTACCAGGTCTATTTCTTCCGTGCCATTCAGCTGCGCGGGAAAATGTTCATTTGTTTTCATAGGTTGTCGTTCCATCTATTTAATCTTGTAAGGCTTGAGTCCATGTATTTGCAGCAGCAACCAGTCGTTGATAAACAAATCGATAGTATTCCTGGCTTTTTTTATAAGGATCAGGAATATCTTCCCGGCCATTCCAGTAAGTGAATAGATGGCATTTACCGCTGAGTTGCGGATATTGTTGAGAAATAATGCGAGCTTGTTTTTTTTCCATGACAAGAATGAGATCATGCTCAAGCCCCTGTTCAAGAGTAAATTTTTGCGAGCAATGATCAGCAAGCGCAATACCATTTTCCCTGGCAAGTTCCGCCATCGTGCTATCTGCTGGCATTCCTGGTGAGGCGATTAATCCCACAGAATGCACCGTGATATGCGGCAGAAAGCTGCAAAGTAACCGCTCGGCGACGGGCGAACGGCAAAGGTTTCCCATGCAGATAACCAAAATTGACGTGATCACTTATTCATTCCAGCCGCGAATGAAACGCGTTGTTTCTGTAATATCTTTAATTCCGCTGATAGTCGGAATTAGCTGGCTGATCACGCGATTCCAGCGAGCAATGGGTGCGCTGGTAACATAGACAATGTCGTAAGGTTCGAGTTGAAAGGCCGCGCCCATAACCAGAGCGCTAGCGTCTGAAGCATTCAGTTGATAAATCTTTGCTATTTTATTGTCAGATTGTTTATCACGCAGGGCGCGGATGATGAAAATACCCGTCGCATCAGAAGTTATTTGATTCACACCTTCCGCCCGACCCAGGGCTTCCGCGAGAGTCATACCACTGCTATCCATTTTCAGCATGGTTTGTTTATTGACTTCACCCATCACAAAAACTTTCAATTCATCATTGCGGGGTACATAAAAAATATCACCTGCGAGAAGTAACCGATTTTGTGTCAGGTCGCCGGATTTAAGTAATGCTTTTAAAGAAATAATTTCTTTTTTGCCTGCCCGACTTAATACCGCATGATTCCAGTCAGCAAACTCTGTCAATCCTCCGGCTTTATTGAGAGCGTCAACAATCGTGAGAGGGACATTGGTTATCGCTTGCTGCCCTGAATTTGCGACTTCCCCAGTGATGTAAGCCTTTTGAGAGCGGAAATCTGCCACGCTTACATCAACCTGCGGGGATTCAATCCATGGTGCGAGTTTTTCCGTTAGTATTGTGCGTACATCCTCTAGTGTTTTTCCCGCAACATGAACCTTTCCCGCATAGGGATAAAATATAGTGCCATTAGCTTGCACCCAATTCCCAGTATCGCTCGCACTACGATATTGCCCGGCCGGGGTTGTGAGTTCAGGGTGATCCCAAACTGTCACCATCAGTATATCGCCCACGCCAATTCGGTAATGGTATTCTTGTAATAGTGCTTCAAGGGAAGGATTGGCTTGCGCCGTAACGCTGGGAACCAACAGCGAAGCGATAATCTTTGGTGAAATCGGATAAATGTCGACCAGTTCATTCACATCTACTGGGCTATTCTTATCGTTAACAATATTTTTATTGGAAACATTCAGATGAGTACCCGGCACCACGGTGCAACCGCCAATAAAAATAACCAGTGACAGGTTTATTATTTTTGAAAATATTATTTTTTTCATCATGCTCACAAAAACAAAAGTAGTACGACAGTAACAAATGAACTGTCATTTTAATAAAAACCGACTTTCTTGATGCCTAAATGAATAAATACATGCGGATTAAAAACCGAATAATATCCATAAAGCCCAGGTTGTCAACTTCGTGAAAATTAACGTTTTATTAAGAACTACTAACATCCTTGTGATGATAGCGATCGTTGTACTAAATTAAGAAAAAGTGAGGTTTTTATTTTTCATATTACTCTGCAAAAAATACAAAAAATGAATTAACATTACAGAATACATAATCAACAGGAATAGTTATGGACATCCGGACGCTGCGTTATTTTGTTGAAGTGGTTCGCCAGCAAAGTTTTACCCGCGCTGCCCAGAAGATGTTCGTGACTCAGCCAACCATCAGCAAGATGCTACGCAATCTCGAAGATGAACTGGGTTGTACGCTGCTGATCCGCGATGGCCGCAAGCTCTTGATGACGGATACCGGCGAAGTGGTATATCAGCGCGGTTTGGCGATTTTGGCGGAGTTTCGTCAGCTAGAAGCCGAACTTGGCGATATTAACCATCTGAATAAAGGCGTGCTGCGCCTCGGTATTCCGCCAATGGTGGGTATGCTGATGGCCGGGCCGATTAGCCTCTATCGCCAGCGCTACCCCGGTGTCGAGCTGAAGATTTCCGAATTTGGCGGCTTAACGGTGCAACAAGCCGTGCTCAACGGCGAGCTGGATTTAGCCATGACCGCACTTCCGGTTGATGACGAGCACACGTTCTCCTCGCTCCCTCTGCTGCACAATCCACTGTGCGTTCTGGTTCCGCGTTCCGGCCCGTGGATGAAGCGCGAAAGTATCGACCCAATTGAACTCGCCGCACATCCATTGCTGATTTATAACGAAGATTTCGCCCTGAGCCGCCAGCTCATTCAGCTGTTCCACGAGCACGGCTTTACGCCGCGCATTGCGGTGCGCAGCGGGCAATGGGATTTCCTCGCTGCGATGGTGCAGGCAGGCGTGGGGATTGCCATTTTGCCGGAAACGATTTGCCAGAAGCTGGATAAAAACACGCTGATGTGGCTGCCGTTAAATAGCGATTTAACCTGGCAACTGGCGATGATTTGGCGCGAAGGGGTTTATATGTCGCAAAGTGCGCAGGCGTGGATTGCGTGCTGTAAGGAGTTTTGGCCGGTAGTGAGTGACAATGGTGGATGACGCTTCGCTTATCCACCCTACAAAACACACACCGTAGGGCGGGGTAAGCGCAGCGCCACCCGCCGCTTATTGCTGCTCGACCAGCAACGCTTCGAGCAAATCGAGATCGTGCAGCAGTTTCATCAGCGTTTCATTGCTGATTTTCTGCGTGGCACGTAAATGGTACAGCTCGGCGCGTTCGGAACGTAATGCCGCCAGGCGGAAGCGTCGCTCAAGATTTTCTTCCAGCTCGCTGCTTTCCACATCGTTACGCCCGTCTGCCCGGCGACGCAAATTCCCGATAACCCGCGAACTCACCTCTTTTAGCAGTTGATCGTCGATGTTTTCGTTCACATCGGCTTGCAGACGCTCTTCCATTTTCTCAATGGCGGTAATCGCGACTTCTGCCGTGGCGGCGCGGGCGATACGTTCTTCCTTGCGTGCCATTGATTTATCGGGAACTTCCACGTTACGTAATAAAATCGGCAGCATGATAACGCCCACAAATAACGAGAACAGAATCACGCCCGCCGCGAGGAAGATAAGCTCATAACGCGCCGGGAAAGGCGTACCGTCGCCCAATAGCAGCGGAATTGAGAGTACACCTGCAAGCGTAATCGCCCCTCGCACACCGGCAAATGACGCAATGCAAAGCTCGCGAGTTGAGTAGCTGCCGAACTCCAGCGGACGCTTTTTCATAAAGCGCAGGCTGATGCGTTTCATGGTCCACAGCCATAAGAAACGTACCCCAATCAGCGCGAAATAGATAAGCCCGACATCAACAAACAGCATCCATAATTCAACGTTCGGGTCGGCATTCGCCGCCGCGACGGAGGTTTTCAGAATGCCCGGAAATTGCAGGCCCAGCATCAGGAAAACCATGCCGTTGAACACGAATTCGAGCATTGCCCAGACGCTGTTCGCACGCAGCCGCATCGCCAGTGGTGCGCTGCGCAACACGCCGGAACGCGTGATAGTCATACCCGCCGCAACGGCGGCCAGGATACCGGAAACGCCGATGTGTTCGGCAATCAGATAAGAAGCAAACGGCAACAGCAGAAGCAGCAGGATTTGGGTGGCCGGTTCGTCGCCGCTCCAGCGGCTCATCAGGCGCAGTGATTTACCATACAGCCAGCTCACGGCAATCCCCGCCAGCAGGCCGCCAATCGCCACTTTTAAGAACTCTACGGTCGCGCCACCGACGGTAAACACCATCGTGCCTACCGCCACCGCGACCGCCATTTTCAGCGATACCAGGCCGGATGCGTCGTTCATCAACGCTTCGCCCTGCAAAATCCCCATGATTTTCTTCGGTATGCGCCCTTCTCCGACAATGCCGGAAAGTGCCACGGCATCGGTCGGCGAGAGCACCGCCGCCAGTGCAAACGCCGGAATGAGCGGAATGCCCGGCACCAGGAAGTAAATCAGGAAGCCAATGCCGACCACCGTAACCAGCACCAGCACCAACGCCAGGCCGATAATTTCCCGCCCATGGTTGAGAAATTCGTGCGTCGGCGTTTTCCAGCCATCGGCAAATAGCAGCGGCGGAATAAACAGCACCAGGAACAGTTCCGGGTTGAAATCGACGTGTAATCCAAAGTGCGGCCAGGCGAGCAAGGCTCCAATCGCAATTTGCATTAACGGAAGTGGGATCTGGAACGGCAGCATGCGTGTAGCCACACCAGAGAGCGAAACCACAAGGGTCATGATGAGAATAGTAAAGAAGATTTCCATGCTTTCCTTAGTCGCGGTGTTTTGTGAAACCCTTTTTGCAGGATGTTGTTATACCCAATAGTAAAACAACTTTTTACCCCCGTCATACTTCAAGTTGCAGGTGCGTTGACTGCATCCGCGCGCCCCAGTCACATAGTTCACTATGCTCCTGGGGACTTGCGGTCTTGTCGCCTTTCTGCAACTCGAATTATTTAGGGGTTCACCGGAAGGAAACAGGAAAAGATTTGAGGTGTTTGGGAGGGATATTCTGAAAACTTTTTAATCAAAATAATTCAAGTTGCAGCCAGGCGGCAAAAGAGCGAATCCCCAGGAGCTTACAAAAGTAAGTGACTGGGGTTCGCGAGTGCAGCCAACGACCCTGCAGCTTGAAGTATGAAGTTAAATAGCCCAGCCGCCTGCGTAGAATGCGACCAATGCGATGGCAATCACCACCGTTCCGATGTTCAGCTTGCGCCATTCACCCGATACGATGCGGCCAATCACCAGAGAGGCGAAACCAATCATGATGCCGGTAACGATGTTACAGGTCAGCACGATGAACACCGCAGTGATCAGGCCCGCCATAGCATCAACGAAATCAGCGAAATCGATTTTTGCTACGTTGCTCAACATCAGCAAGCCCACATACATCAGCGCCGGAGCGGTGGCGTAAGCAGGAACCAGATAAGAGAGCGGTGAAAGGAACAGAATCAGCAGGAACAATACGCCAACGGTGATTGCCGTCAGGCCAGTTTTACCGCCCGCCGCCGTACCTGCCGCAGATTCGATGTAAACCGCCGCAGGCGCCGCACCCACCAGGCCCGAGAACACGGAGCTGAGGGAGTCGGTGGTCAGCGCTTTGCCGCCATCAATGATTTGACCGTCTTTATCCAGCAGATTTGCCTGGCCCGCAACGGCGCGAATGGTGCCGGTTGCATCGAATACCGCCGTCATGACCAGCGCCAGAACGCTTGGCAATACCACTGGGTTCAGCGCGCCCATAATATCCAGGCTGCCAATCAGTGAGTTACCCGCTTCGTCTTTCAGCGAAGGCATCGCGAAGATGCCGGAAAAATGCACTGTCGGATCGAAAATCAGGCCGAAAACAGAAATCCCGATGATAGTCAGCAAAATGCCGCCAGGGACTTTCAGTTTTTCCAGACCAATGATTACCGCCAGGCCAATCAAAGACATAATCACCGGGAAGCTGGCGAAATGGCCAAGCGCAACAGGCAGGCCGTCCAGTGGGTTTTTGATAACCAAACCGACACCGTTTGCCGCAATCAGCAGCAGGAACAGGCCGATACCGATACCGGTGCCGTGCGCAACGCCCATCGGCAAGTTACGCAAAATCCAGCTACGAATACCGGTTGCGGAGATGATGGTGAACAGCACACCCATCAGGAACACGGCACCTAACGCAACCGGAACGCTGATGTGTTGGCCGAGCACCAGGCTGAATGCGGTGAACGCGGTCAGTGAAATAGCGCAACCAATGGCCAGCGGCAGGTTCGCCCACAAGCCCATCACCAGAGAGCCAACACCGGCGACCAGACAAGTTGCCACAAAGACCGCCGCAGGAGGGAAACCTGCTTTACCGAGCATGCCCGGTACCACGATCACGGAGTACACCATCGCGAGAAAGGTCGTTAAACCCGCAACAACTTCCTGGCGAACGGTGCTGCCACGTGCAGATATTTTGAACCAGGCGTCGATGCCGCTGGTTGCACGCGGAGAATGATTAGACATAGTGAAAAATCCCCTGAGATTTTTATGATTAAGTCGGTATGCGTGGCGGAATCCGCTTCTAATTAAACGTTCATATTCAAAAAAAACGACGAATAAATCCCTGTGCTGCGTTTGCGACAAAAAAGGGCGTCACAAAAAAAGCAAACGTTTAACTCCACGCATACAAACTGTGCGTCAAAATTAAGGCAAACGATTATCCGGCCTTCTTACATGGATTTTCAACCGAACTTTGCCGCTTTTTGCCGAAAAATGCGTTAGCCGGTCAAAATATCGCCACCTCATGCGCAAACGTTATCGTCGATGCGCAATTTAGCAACAATGATGCAAGATACGGGTAATGCATTTTCCTGGCTCATAGGATTTTTCAATATCCAAAACTAATATCCTAAATCATTCGATTCGCATTGCGGCGGCAAGAGAAAGAGTCCCAATGAGCTGACATAAGTCAGTGATTTGGGCGAGTGAGCGCAGCCAACAAAAAGGCGAATTGAAGAATGACGGATATTACGGGATTTCGAATGGCCCGCCTTGCTGAATTGCCCGTTGCCAGGCAGGGCGCATTTGCACCTGGTTATACCAATTCTGCAAATTCGGCAGGTCGCTTATGCCACCGCGAGACAGCAAAGCGATAACCGGGAAACTCATCTGAATATCCGCCGCACTTATCGCTTGCCCGGCAAACCAGGGCGTTTTTTGCAGACAATCTTCGAGGTAACGCGCATGCGTCAAAATCTGTTTGTTCAGATACGCCTTTTGCACGCCCTGCCCCAAAACATTGCCGACCGGACGTAACAACCACGGCACAGGCGCTTTGCCCAGGCTACCAAAGACCAGTTTCATCATCAGCAAGGGCATCAGCGATCCTTCGGCATAATGGAGCCAGAATCGATAACGCAGTTTATCCTCGCAGGAAATCGGCTTGAGACGGCTTTCGGGGTCATAGGTTTCTTGCAGATATTCGATGATTGCCCCGGATTCCACGAGGATATTGCCGTTATCTTCCACCACCGGCGATTTCCCTAGCGGGTGCACGGCTTTTAATGACTCTGGTGCGAGCATCGTGGGTTCGCGCTGATAGCGAACGATCTGGTACGGCACCTGAAGCTCTTCAAGCATCCATAATATGCGCTGTGAGCGGGAGTTATTGAGATGATGAACGGTAAGCATGAGTTAACCTTCTGTTTAGCAAGATGAGTTAACTATAGGAAACGTTGCGCAATGTGGCGCATTAGAATTGTTCAAAAAACATGCAAACTCACCTTGAAACCTGACTATGCCTGGCTACACTTAAATTGTCAGTGCAATCCGGAACCTCCTGAGAATGTGTAATTGAGGGACGCTGATGTCGGGGGAAACCCTCCTTGCGAAAAGCGGGATAGATCGAAAGACAAAGACCGGGTAATAAACTAAAGCGCCGAAGTTGGGCGCTTTAGTTTTGCCTGCGATTCACCTTAATCATCTTCTAAAAGACGTGCGCCAGTCCCCTCTTCACCAAGTTTATCGCCAGGATTTCGCAGCGGGCAGTCGGCACCCGATAAACAACCGCAGCCGATGCAGCCATCAAGTTCGTCACGCAGCGCAGTCAGCATGTTGATGCGCCGATCGAGCTCTTCACGCCATTGCGACGACATCTTTTTCCAGTCGTTTTTATTAATTTTATGGCCGTCCGGTAGCACGCCAAACTCTTCACCAATAGTCGACAGCGGAATGCCGATTCGCTGGGCGATTTTAATAATGGCGACGTTTCGCAGCACATCACGCGTATAACGCCGCTGGTTTCCGCTATTTCGTCTGCTTTTGATCAGCCCCTTGCTTTCGTAGAAGTGCAAAGCGGAAACAGCCACGCCGCTGCGCTTTGCCACTTCACCAGGACTGAGTAACGGTTTAAAGCGCGGTGTTTTCTTTTCCATAATCCTCTTTACCTCAAGTTAACTTGAGGAATTATACTCGCTGCCAACAAAACCTGCTAACGAACACACAGGCTTGAGGATGACTTATGGCGCATCAGGACATTATTCAAACTTTGACTGAATGGATTGACGATCACATTGATCAACCGCTGAACATTGACGTTGTGGCAAAAAAATCAGGCTATTCAAAATGGTACCTTCAACGAATGTTCCGTACCGTTAAGCGCCAGACGTTAGGTGAATACATTCGCCAGCGCCGTCTGTTGATGGCAGCGAAAGAGCTGCGAAATACCCAGCGCCCCATTTTTGATATCGCGATGGACTACGGTTATGTTTCTCAGCAAACATTTTCCCGCGTTTTCCGCCGTGAGTTTGACCGCACACCGACTGATTATCGTCACCACGCCTGACGGTATTTGCCGCAGTATTGTTGCCTGAACATTCGAGAAATGGGTCAGAAAATGCGCCACAGAACTGGCGATTAAAAGAACAAATGTGATATAGTTCACAAATCCTGTGAGACAGGATTCTTCTTACATTTTTTGTACCCACTTATTCCCCTGACGGTCCCGAGTTGTCATTGCTGCGCCTTATGTCGCGCATAACCGTTTAGCGTGATGAGTTATGTGATTAAGGAACAATTTTCATGGCGGCAATTACTACCAGCGTTTTATTAATGCGCTGGCCTTTAGTCAGTGCGGTTCTGATGTTTTTAGCCAGCACGTTGAATATCCAGTTTCGCAAATCCGATTACACGTTTTTTGCCATCGTCAGCAGCATGCTGGGGATTGCGTCTGCGTTGTGGTTTGCGACCGGCTTATTGGGGCTGGAGTGGGCCGATTTCCCGGTCATCTGGGCATCGTTTAAAGACATTATGGTTGAGATCTCAAGCCATGCGCCACCTGAATGGCCGATGGTAATGACCTGATTGGTCAGCCAGAAATGTGAAAGGCCTCTGTTAAATACGAGGCCTTTTTTGTTTTTGTCGATCAGCGTTTTGCGTCGCGAGCATTCACCGTGCTTTGCCTGAATACCAATTCCGCTTTGGCTCTGCTGCCCGGTGGTTCATCATGCCGGGCGAGTTTTTCCAGCATCATCTGGCAGGCTTCTCGCGCAAGATGCTTCTCGTTTTGGCGCATTGCCCAAATATTATTCGCAAGGAAACTGAGCATAATATTGTCATCGAAGGTGCCAATGTTTATCTCGTGCGGAATATAGCCGTAGCGCTCGCGCAATACCCCTAGCGCACCTTGTAAAATTGGCAACGACGACGCAATAAAATGCTGCGGCCAGCGGTGATGGGTATCGATATAATCCGCCATCATTTTTTCACCGTCGCTTAGCTGGTTATGCCCGGCGCTGCTGATGTGCTCGGGCATAATTTTGATGCCATGCTGTTTCATCGCCGCGCGATAACCGGTCAGGCGGTCAACGATTGACGGTGAATTCGGGTCGCCAACGAAGAACTGAATCGGCGCGTGAGTGTGGTTCAGCATCGCGTCCGTCAGCCGAAAGCCGCTATCCACGTTATCCGTCACCACGCAACACGCGCCTTCAACGCCAAAATCCCTGTCGAGAAACACCAGCGGTTTCTGGCAGTTTTTCAGGTAATGCGCCTGGCTTGTTGCGTTGGTCGAGACGACAAAAATCCCATCAACGTTGCGATTCTCCAGCGATTTCACCAACAAGTTTTCATACGCCGTATCGTTGTTGGTGCAGCTAATCATTAACTGATAACCCTGCTCACGACAGCGTGCTTCCAGTAATTCGGCCAGTGCAGAAAAGAAGGGGTTAGACAGGCGCGGGATCACCAGGCCAAAGGTGTCCGTCTTATTAAGCTTTAAACTCCGCGCAGCAAGATTGATGGTATAGCTATGTTTTTTAACGTAACTATTGATTCTTTCCTGGGTCTTTTCGCTAATGCGATATTTCTGCGCATTGCCATTCAACACGGCTCGCACCGTGGTGATTGAAACGCCAAGATCCGTGGCGATTTGCTCAATTGTCTTTGCCAATCTGACTCTTCCTTAGCTGGTTTGTCTACGCCATAAGGCTTTTAAACGCGGGCCAAAAATCGGTAACAACAGCGTCAGTATTGCGATACCTAAAAACACTGCGCAGACCGGGCGCGTGAGGAATATCATCGGGTCGCCTTCGGAGATAACCAGCGTGCGGCGGAAATTCGACTCTGCCATCGGCCCAAGAATAATACCGATAACAATGGGCGACATCGAAAAATCCAGCTTAATCAGAATATACGCCGCAAGCCCTGCGCCCATCATGACAAACAC
This sequence comes from Buttiauxella agrestis, assembly GCF_900446255.1. Classification (NCBI taxonomy): domain Bacteria; kingdom Pseudomonadati; phylum Pseudomonadota; class Gammaproteobacteria; order Enterobacterales; family Enterobacteriaceae; genus Buttiauxella; species Buttiauxella agrestis. Next base: position 4,609,027 of record NZ_UIGI01000001.1, read on the forward strand.
ATCGGTCATATCATGGTTAACGGAATATGCCCCAACCGAGCACAACACAAAGATAATCGGCACCAGTACACGGCGCGGCACGCTCATCACTTTGGCAAATAAGCGCATCCCCATAAAGCCCATGATGCCCATAAAGATATTCGCCGCAAACAAACCGATGAAAATGGAATTGACTTCAACCGGATGATCCGTGAATAACTGCGGCCCGAGCGCCAGCCCTTGCACCATAAACGCGCCCATGATAATTGCCGTCGCGCCATCGCCCGGAATACCCAGCGTCATCAGCGGCACCATTGCGCCACCCGCCACGGAGTTTGCCCCCGCTTCCGGCGCTGAAACGCCTTCCGGTGAACCGTGCCCAAATTCTTCCGGGTGTTTTGACCAGCGTTTGGCTTCGTTATAAGCAATAAACGAGGCGATATCGCCGCCAGTCCCAGGAATTGCACCGATACCCGTACCGATGATTGATGAGCGGATATAGGTTGGCATCACGCGTTTAATATCAGACCAGGTGGGCAGAATGCGGTCAATTTTACTTTTGGTCTGGCGAACAATTCCCGCCAGCTTTTCGCGATGATCCTCTTCAAGGCTTAATAAGCCCTGCGAGAAAGCGAACAGGCCAACGAGAACTGGAATAAAGGAAATCCCACCCATCAGGTAAATTGAATCAAAGGTAAAACGCATGCCGCTGGTCATCGGGTCCAGACCAATGGTGGCAATAAATAAGCCCAGCACGCCGCCGATTAAACCTTTAATAACCGACTGCGAGGAAACGCTGGTAATAATGCTGATGCCAAAAATAGCGAGAGCAAAATATTCCGCGGAAGAAAATCCGGTAGCCACTTTTGCCAGCAGCGGCGCAATTAAAACCAGTGCGATGGTACTGAACACGCCACCGAACATCGATGCCAGCGTGGATAAACCCAGCGCGCGTCCCGCTTCGCCACGTTTTGCCATCGGATAGCCATCAAGCACCGTGGCCGCAGAAGCAGGCGTGCCTGGCGTGCTGATTAATATCGCCGTAATTGAACCGCCATAAACCGCACCGCAATAAACCCCCAGCAGCATCAGGATGCCGGTCATTCCCTGGAAGGAATACGTTAGCGGCAGCAGCAGGGCGATACCCATATTCACCGTTAAACCCGGTAGCGCACCAATGATGATCCCCGCCAGAACGCCAAGCAAAATCATGCCGGTCGTTTCTAAGCTAAAGACAATCATCAGGGCATCAAGAATTTCGTTCATCTTAGCCTCTTAGAATGACTCGGAAAATATGGATTCCGGCAGCGGTGAATTAAAGACAACTTCAAATGAGACATATATACACAGCACAATCAGCGCGGTGGTAATGGCTAAAAATAGCGGACGCCGCTCACCCATTACCCACATAATTGCGGGGATCAAAATTACCGATGAAGCAATAAACCCGGCATAACAAAGGGCCACCGCGTATATCACCATCAGGACCGTGACACCGTAGGCTTTACGCACCGGATAAGAGCTAAGATCGGCTTTTTCGCCATCTGCAGTATCACGTTGCAAATAAATACTTATCCATTGGATAACACCTAAGCCAATAAATAACCAGGCCAGGGTATAGGGCCAGAAACGCTCACCTAATATGCCGTTTTCATCAAACATCGGCATATTGCGCGAGAGGAAGATAATCGCTATCCCCAATACCAGAGAGAACATCCCAACAAAAAAATTCTGCGTTCGCATTGTCGAATCTCCCTCCTGCCGGCATTCACCGACAGGAGATGGGTGATATTTTTATCGATTATTTCTTCGTGGTTTCGGCAATCAGTTTGCCGTACAACTCGTGGTCGTCTTTCATCATTTCATAGGCATCGTCACCGGTAATCACGACCGGCATAATGCCTTGTTTCTTCAGCGCTTCCTGGTATGCCGGGGTTTTCACCACTTCGGTAAACGTATCAACCAGTTGTTTCTTGATGTTGTCGTCCACTTTTGCGGTGGTCGCCAGAACCGCCCAGGCGCGCATTTTTACGTTTACATCCAGATTCAGCGCTTCTTTAAATGTCGGAACATCCGGGAATAACGGGAATCGTTTTTCATCCATCACACCGAGTACTTTTAAAATACCGGCATCGACCTGAGATTTAACTGAACCCGGAGTGGTTAACACCGCGTCTATGTGCTCGCCCACTAATGCGGCGATGGAAGGACCGGTGCCTTCGTTATAAGGAATACGGTTGAATTTCGTGCCAGTAATTTTCTCAATGTTGATGGTCGCGAGATCGTAAATGGCACCCATGCCGGAGTTACCCACTTTAATTTTCCCTGGGTTCGCTTTCGCGGCATCAATAAATTCTTGCAGCGTGTTGTACGGTGATTTGGCATTTACCACCACCGCAACCGGGTCAGCGATGGTAGTGACGATGGGAGTGAAATCTTTATACGTTACCGGTGATTTCCCCTGGTGCGGGAACATCGCCAGCTCAACGGTCGTCATCACCAGTTTGTAGCCGTCCGGACGCGCTTTTGCGACTTCCAGCAGGCCCGTAATTCCGTTGCCCGCAGGTTTATTAACCGGAACCATCATGGTGCCGGACGGCATTCTGTCACGCGCAAATTCAATGACGGTACGCGCGGAAGTATCCGTGCCGCCACCAGGGTTTTTAGGGATAACGACATCAATGTTCTTTTTCGGGTAGGTCAGGGTTTGTTCGGCATGAACGGCACCAAACGGTAGCAACATCAATAGGGCACATAACAGGTTCTTTTTCATAGGGTCTCCACTGTTTTTATTTGTTGTGTGTAATTGTCTGATAAACGATGTTTGTTCGGTTGAAAGTCCAGGTCAGATGTAAAACCTCCCCCTCGGCAATAATGGCTGGATAGGAAAACTCACCTTTGCTGTGTTCTAAAGCCCAGGGTTGCGACCACGTTGCGCCATTATCCTGCGATTCCAGTAAAGCAATCGGATAACGGCGACCCCAGTTTCCTTCGATGGGATTACATGCCAGAACCAGCGTTCCATCACTGAGTCTCACCACATCAATTCCACTGTTATTATTAGGAAGCGCTGTGGCATAGGCCGCGCACCAGCTACGACCATAATCAACAGAATCAGTACGATAGATCTTTCCACGCGTGCTGCGTAGCAACGCATGAATATTCCCCGGTTGGGATTCCCACAACGTGGGCTGAATCACACCATCCCAGGCAAACACTTGCTTTAAATTGCACTCCCACAGCGCATTATCTTTAAGCCCCTGCCAGGTGTTTTCGTCCGCGCCTTGCTCCGGTGCCTGGTGCTCAAAAGGAATATCGACTTTGTACCAGGACTGCCCGCAGTCCGCAGAAACATCGACAAACGCATCCCAGTGCTGGTCATTTTCCGTTGAACCTGGCGCTAACCACTCGCCGTTACTCATCACCAGAATTTTATTTTTCACCGGCCCGCGTGGCTGTGTATCGCCGCTTATCAGTGAGCGCGGTGCGCTCCAGCTCAGGCCACCATCGTGCGAAACCGCCACGCGCGTCGTCCAGGTGTGGACGTCCGGTCCGACTTTATAGAAAAGCCATACCGCGCCTTGCTGGTAGTGAAGCACCGGGTTCCAGTGCGCCACACCCGGCTCTGCCATGATGCGCTGTGCAGGCAACCATTCACTGTTTTCAGAGCGCGACAGCCAGATGGCGGTGTCGCCACTGCCTTCTTTTGTTCCGGCAAAAAAAGCCACCAGCACGGAATTATGCTCCGGCAATGCCACCAGCGTGGAGGCATGGCATTGGGCAAAATCCGTTTGCGTTTCGGACAGTAAAAACTGGCGGCTTTGCTGAGTGAACGGCATCGGTTATCTCCTTATATCGCCAGCGTTTTCTGAATATCGCGCCCCAACTGCACCATGCTGTCGATAGCCTGCGGGAAGAAGGTTTCACGATAGCCCTGGCTGCTGCGGACCCGGCAGGTGTGGGTTGAGAAATTACCAATTTGCTGCTGGAAAGATTTCGCGCAAACCGGGTAATCCAGGTTTTCTGCCAGGGCTGCCGTGGAAAGGTAATCTGCCAGTCGTTGAGCTTTTTCTGGCTGTGTCTGGAAGTTTTCGTACAACCAGACATACAGCTCAGGATGGAAGTTCGCCATCACGCCGCTGTAGGCCTGGCAACCTTCTTGCAGCGATGAAAGCAGCGTCTGACTATTCGCGTTTGCCAGATGCAGGCGGCTACCTTTGGTTAATGCCAGGCGGCGCTTGATCATCGGCAAGCTGCAACAAGTGTCTTTGATAAAGGTGTAGCGACCGCTTTGCGCACACCACGCCACGGTTTCTTCACTCAACAAACGCTTATAAGGGAACGGACATTCGTAAATACCGAGATCGACATGCTTTGGCACATCTAAGGTCAGGCGCTGTAGATTTTCCAGCGCTAGTGCGTCGCTTTCTCCGGCCAATGCCAGGCGGTTACTGATGAGAATCACCGCGTCCACGCCGGTATCCGACATCTTAATCAACTGCTCACGCTGGTGATTGAAGGCGTTGGCGGTATGGCCGGAAGCCACCACCGGCACGCGACCTTTCACGCACTTCACAACGAATTTCACCAGTTCGAGAGATTCTTCGTCGCTGAGAAAGAACATTTCACTCGACTGGCAATCGGCGAATAAGCCATGCACGCCAGCCGACAGATACCACTCGATCAAGCGTTCCAGCGATGTCCAGTCGATCTCTTTTTGTTCGGTAAATGGCGTTAACATCACCGGCCAGATACCACGGTATTTTTGCTCGTTCATCCACTCGTCCTCTTACAACAACCGAATTGCGTCACCGGCAACGTGAACCCGAATACCCTGGGTCAGCGACTGAGCAACGAAGGCCTGCAAAACCGTTTGCAGTTCATTTTCTGGAACATACGCCACCGTCAGGTGGTTACTTTGATGGCCTGCCATCAGGTCGTCGCGCCCGACACCATCCAACACGGCGTTAAGCAAAGGCCATTCGTAGCAGGTCGCACGGCGACGGCGTTCGAACTCGTCGGCCGGTAATTCCACCGCGTGCCCGGTGCCGATATGCATGATGACGTCAGTCCCTTCGTAGTGCGCACGCGCCCAGATAAAGCGCCCGGCTTTGCCCTGGCCGCTAATGGTGGAGCCACCATACGGGAAGTACATCGCTGGCTGGCGATAACCTGTCGCCCCGGCAATTCCCCCTTTCAGGTGTTCAAACGGTACGGCACCAGAAATTTCCAGATCCCAGTAAAATGTATCCTGATAAACGCTGCCCCAGCGGATGTCGTGCAGCGTAGTTTCGGCAGGTAAGGAGAAGGAGGTCAGCAAGCGCCACAGCATGGTTTGCGGGATGGCGGTGCCCATATCGACTTCATTGATACATGGGATCGGCTGGCCTTCGCAGATGATATTTCCCTGCTCGTCAGGGATAGGGAAACGCTCGGTTGAGCCAATCGCACCTTCGGCAAAATCAGAAGCCGCGCAGCTATCTTTCAGGCCTTGCTGGTATTGCACACCCACCGCAGAAAGACCAAAACGCTGCACAAATCGCGCCATCGCAATCATCATGGCGCACTGCTCTTTAACTTGTTCGCGGGTCAGTTCTTCGCGGCTGTTTTCACCAAACTGGAATTTCATGCCGCGTTCCTGATACCAGGCCAGGCACGTTTCACGCAGGTCGTCAGGCACTTTTGCCATTTCCACCAGCAGCGCCGACTGCGAAAGGGATTCGATTGGCATGCCGATATTCACCATCGCCTGCTGCGGGAATACGCCGTTAATCATCCCCATACAGAAGGTGTCGAACAGGCCGAGGATCTCTTTGTTTTTCAGGATAAATTCACCGGCGTTTCGCCCCATTGCCCCGGCTTGCGTCGCCATCACCGGGTGGGTAGGTGCTATCTCTTGCAAATAGCCGGTGGAGTGCTGCAAAGAACCATAGCGCAACCAGGTTTGCAGGCCATTGACGAACAGGTCGTCATCGAAATTTTCTGACCACAAACGCGAGTACGATTTCCCGAGGCTGGTCAGCGATCCCGCCAGGCAGAGCATGCCCACCAGACCCGGCCACGTGCCGTCAAAGTTTGCCAGCAGCAAAACCGGCCCTTTGTGATGAACCAACGAAGGTGCAACGTGATGAGAATATTGCCAGGCGGTCAGCAGCACTATCACCGGCGCGTTTTCGTCAATTTGAGCGAACAGCGAGCTACCCTGGCGCTGGCTGCTGATAAATCCGTGGCCACGCTCTTCATCTATCGGATGAGCGCGCTTCATGCTGTAACCCAGCGAACTCAGGGCATCGTGCAATTTCGCTTCGTATTTTTGTTGTACCGGCCAGCAGGCGAGGTTCGCTGATTCGCGTAAATCTGCATTAGTCACCATCAGGATTTCATTGTTACCCGCAGTGATTTTTTGCGACACAGAAGGCAGAGTTTGTGTAAGCACTTTCTTTTTCCTTTTATGTAATTAAGAGGCCACGAGGGTTTTCTGCATCACAGCCTGATAGCGCTGCTGGTCCTGGTACATTTGCAGGTAAACCTGATATTTCGCGTCGTGGAATGCACGGTGTGCAGCGTCGGGCTCAATGGTTTTATCGCGCCTGACCATGGCGCTAGCCGCCGTTGAAAAACTGCTGAATGCCTTGCAGGCAACAGCGCCATTGAGTGCCGCCCCAAGCGTAACGGCATCTTCTTCTTCAACCAGATGGATGGCGCGCCCGGTGACGTTGGCGTATTCGCGCAGCCAGAGCGGATTTTTACTCGCGCCGCCGCATAGCGTTATTGAGTCAATGCGCTGGCCGTTGTGTTCCATGGTGTCGATGATGTGGCGCGTGCCGTAAGCAATGGCCTGCAAGGTGGCGAGGTACAATCGCGCAAGCTGAGACGGGCCTTTTTCGAGCGTCAGCCCGGCGATCATGCCACGGGCGTTAGCGTCGGATCGTGGAGAGCGGTTGCCGTGGTGGTCCGCCAGAATATGGAGTTGGCTGGTAGGATATTTTTCTGCGGCTTCGAGTTGCGCGACCCACTGGTTAAGGATTTGGTAAACCCTACAGCCCAGCGCGTCGGCTTCATTTTTTAATGCAGGCCAGGCGTCGCTTTGCGTCAATGCCCAGTCCACCAGCGCCCCGGCAGCACTTTGCCCGCCTTCGTTGAGCCACCAGCCTGGGTACATCGCAGCGAAATAAGGTCCCCACACGCCAGGCACCGATTTCGCCTCTTTGCTGACAATCATGTGGCAATTAGAGGTGCCGCTGATAATCGCGAGATTAGCTTCAGGAGCCGCCGCCACTAATGCCAGGCCGCCCGCGTGGGCGTCAATCAAACCGCTGGCGACAACGACATCAGGCGTTAAGCCCAGTTGCGCGGCCACATCAGTGCGCAGAGTGCCTACGGGCTGCCCCACTTGAATAATGCTCGGTGGGATTTTATTCACCAAATCCGCTAATTCGACGGACTCAAGCAAACTCTGGCTAAAGCGTTCTTCATGCGCCAGATAGTTCCATTTGCAGGTCAGCGTACAAACGCCTGCCGCATCCACGCCCGTGGCACGCCATACCAGGTAATCGGCTAAGTCGAAGAACCGCCAGATGGCGGCATAACGCTCAGGAAAATGGTTTTTCAGCCAAAGAATTTTAGGCAATTCCATCTCAATGCTGACCTGTCCACCGACGTATTGCAGCGCGGAATCATTCGTGGCGTTGATACGTTGGGTTTCTTCGCCTGCACGGTGATCCATCCACATCACGATGTCGTGGTCAGCATCACCTTCCTCGCCTACCGCCACCGGCTGCCCGCGTTCACCCACTGCCACCAGTGAACATGTCGCGTCAAATCCAATCGAGACCACTTGCTGTGATTGCGCACCCGCAAGGCTTATCGCCTCGCGCACCGTGGTGCACACCTGCTGCCAGATATCACTGGAGGATTGTTCGACTCGGTTAGTCTGGTAGTGAAATTGCTGGATGGGACGAACAGAAAACGCCAGGCGGGTGCCTTCCATTGTGTAAATACCGGCTCTGACACTTGCGGAACCCACATCAACGCCAACAAATAATTTCGTCATTTTCGTGCTCTCATCGGCTACTGCGTCGAGAAAGCATATTGGTTAAGTGAATAGTTAAACACAACTGCTCACTGTTTAATTTGTGATCAGCCCGACAAGCTGGAAGGAGCTTCAAATGAAGATTAAAGGTTAAGATGTTGTTTTTGAATTGTTTAATGATGCGCGATTTTTAGACTATTTTTTGGAGCACAACGAAGCGACTGAAGAAAAGCACCAGGCCAGTTTGCACCTGGTGCTGTACTGAAATTACGTCCCGGAATAGATATCAAAACTGAAGTATTTATCCGCCAGTTTCTTGTAGGTTCCGTCCGCAATGATTTGGCTTATCGCGCCATTTAGCGCTTCGCGTAATTGCGCATCATCTTTACGCAAGCCAATCGCCGCACCTGCCCCAAATAATTCCGGGTCCTGTAATGCTTTGCCGACCATAGCAAAATCTTTGCCCTGCGGTTTGTTCAGGAAGCTATATTCCGCCATCACCCCGGAAAGGACTGCCGCGTCGATGCGTCCGGATTCTAAATCCTGTACCACTAATCAGCCCCCTGATAAGCCACCACGTTAACCCCGGCACTGCGCCAGTTTTTATTCGCGTAAGTTTCCTGGGCAGAGCCTTGCTCAACGCCGATGGTTTTACCTTTCAGCTGATCAATTTCCGGTTTGATGGGATTATTTTTATGTGCGACTAAAAAGACCGGACCGTTATATATTTTGTCGGTAAAGGCGATTTGTTCTTTGCGTTTTTCCGTCATGTACATGCCGGAAAGAATGGCATCAAATTTTCTGGCTTGCAGCGCGGGAATAATGGCATCAAAGTTATTTTCCACCCACACGCATTTAGCCTGTAGCTTCTCGCAAATAGCATTGCCTAAATCAATATCAAAGCCGACCACTTTCCCCGCGGCATCTTTTGACTCAAAGGGAGCAAATGTAGGATCCACTCCGAAGCGTATTTCTTTAATATTATTTGCGAATGTCGAGCTTGTCGCCAGCAGAGCAATTAATGGCAGAATGTATTTTTTCATATTAGCTCCAGGATATTAGCGACAGTAAGTTTGTACTAAGCGGGAAAAGAATGAGGCACCGGTGGAAATAATGTCATCATTAAAGTCATAACCTGGGTTATGCACCATGCAGCCGCCTTTCTCCCCTTTTTCGCCATTGCCTAATAAGAAATAGCTGCCCGGTCTTTCTTGCAGCATAAAGGCAAAATCCTCGCTGCCGGTGGAAGGAAGCACCGTATCGAGCACCGCATCTTTACCGAAAAACTCGACAGCCAGCTCACGGGCAAAGGCCGTTTGTTCATCATCGTTAATCAAGACGGGATAGGAGTCGTAAACTTCCACGTCGCAGCTGGCGCCAAAGCTTTTCGCCGTGAAGTCAGCTAATTCTTCAATTCTCTTAATCAGCAGGTCGCGAATTTCTGGTTTCATGGCGCGCACGGTTAATTCCATTACCGCGCTGTCGGGAATTACGTTGGAGGCAATGCCCGACTGGAAGGTTCCAACGGTAACAATGGCGGTTTCGCCAGGTGTGACATTGCGGGAAACAATGGTTTGCAATGCGGTGATTAGCGCCGCGCCCGTCACAATGGGGTCAACGGTACGTTGCGGATAAGCACCATGGCCGCCGTAGCCTTTGATGGTGATTTTTACGGTGTCTGCCGAGGCCATAAAGTTGCCTGAGTAGAAACCTAGTTTTCCGGTCGGCAAGCCTGGCATATTGTGCAGGGCAAAGACACGGTCGCATGGGAAACGCTCGAACAATCCCTCTTTAATCATTAAGTCCGCGCCGCCAATGGCTTCTTCGGCTGGCTGGAAAATGAGATGGACTGTGCCGTTAAATTCGCAGGATTCAGAGGCAATATATTTTGCCGCCGCCAATAAAATAGTGGTGTGCCCGTCGTGGCCGCAGGCGTGCATTTTCCCGGCCACGGTACTGGCCCAGGGTAAATTCGTTTCTTCAAAAATAGGGAGTGCGTCCATATCAGCCCGCAAGCCAATAGATTTATTCGAATCCCCTTTTTTCAAAGAACCCACAACCCCAGTGGTGCCAATTCCTCGCGTGACTTTATATCCCCAGGATTCAAGTTGCTTTGCTACTAAATCACTGGTTTTAAACTCCTCCAGACTTAATTCCGGGTTAGCGTGTAAGTAATGCCGTATAGCAATCATTTCATCTTCTGAGGCTTTTATTTCTGGAATTACGAAATCCGTCATGCTGCTCTCCGGTGGAGTTATAAGTGTTTGTGTTTGCATAAACAACTTAGCTGGATAACGTTTTAATGCAAGCAGGAATACTTATGACGCGGAGCAATACATTCAGATTGTTAATAGTTAATTTAATCTGACCGGATAAAAAAACCCGCGGATATTATCAATATCCGCGGGCCTTATAATGCACTCACTCTAACGAATGATCTTAGAATGGAATATCGTCATCGAAGTCCATTGGTGGCTCATTGTTAGATGGCGCTGGAGCACTCTGCTGCGGACGAGATTGCGCGCCGCCGCTGAACTGGTTGCCACCCTGCTGTGGTTGCTGAGGCTGACCCCAACCACCTTGCTGCTGGCCTGGAGCGCCACCACCGGCAGGAGCACCGCCCGCTGCACGGCCGCCCAACATTTGCATGGTGCCACCCACGTTAACCACGATTTCGGTAGTGTATTTTTCAACGCCAGCCTGGTCGGTCCATTTACGCGTCTGCAATGCGCCTTCGATATAAACCTGGGAGCCTTTACGCAGGTATTCGCCTGCAACTTCTGCCAGTTTCCCGAACAGCACAACACGGTGCCATTCAGTTTTTTCTTTAGTTTCGCCGGTTTGCTTATCGCGCCAGGACTCTGACGTGGCCAGAGTAATGTTGGCAACTGCGCCACCATTTGGCATGTAGCGCACTTCCGGGTCTTGACCCAGATTCCCGACGAGAATCACCTTGTTTACGCCTCTGCTGGCCATGATCGTGTCTCCTGAAACGTTTATTAATAGTGTAAACCCTCGATTCTACCACGCCACCCCTAATCTTTATAGCTGCGGGATGCATTCCAGAATGTCGGCAGGATATACATTATTGCATTAAAGCACTGGATATCCATTCAGGTTTTATTGTGTCATAATTAGCCGTTTGTGATCGTCGGCGGCCTCCTGTGCGGCCTGGCAAAAAGCGTTTAAACCGGGAAAGGTGAATGGATAAGATCGAAGTTCGGGGCGCCCGCACCCACAATCTCAAAAATATTAACCTCGTTATTCCGCGCGACAAGCTGATTGTCGTGACTGGGCTTTCGGGTTCTGGCAAATCCTCACTGGCTTTCGACACCTTATACGCCGAGGGGCAACGTCGTTACGTTGAGTCCCTCTCCGCCTATGCGCGTCAGTTCCTGTCGTTGATGGAAAAGCCAGATGTCGACCACATTGAAGGCTTGTCGCCTGCGATTTCTATCGAGCAGAAATCCACCTCGCACAACCCGCGTTCAACCGTCGGCACTATTACAGAAATTCATGATTACCTGCGCCTGCTGTATGCCCGCGTGGGTGAGCCGCGCTGCCCGGATCACAACGTGCCGCTAGCGGCGCAAACCGTCAGCCAGATGGTCGATAACGTTTTAGCGCAGCCGGAAGGCAAACGCCTGATGCTGCTTGCCCCCATCATTAAAGACAGGAAAGGCGAGCACACGAAAACGCTGGAAAACCTCGCAAGCCAGGGCTACATCCGCGCCAGGATCGACGGCGAAGTGTGCGATCTCTCGGATCCGCCAAAATTAGAATTACAGAAAAAACATACCATTGAAGTGGTCGTTGACCGTTTCAAAGTGCGCGAAGATATCGCGCAGCGTCTGGCGGAATCCTTTGAAACCGCGCTGGATTTATCCGGCGGTTCTGCGGTTGTCGCCGATATGGACGATGAAAAAGCGGAAGAGTTGCTGTTCTCGGCAAACTTCGCCTGCCCGATTTGCGGCTACAGCATGCGCGAGCTGGAACCACGTCTGTTCTCGTTCAACAACCCGGCCGGTGCCTGCCCAACCTGTGATGGGCTTGGCGTGCAGCAATATTTCGACCCGGAGCGTGTCGTACAAAACGGCGAGCTTTCCCTTGCGGGCGGCGCGATTCGTGGTTGGGATCGCCGTAATTTCTACTACTTCACCATGATGCGATCGCTTGCGGAGCATTATAAATTCGATGTCGAAACGCCGTGGAATGAGCTGAGCGCCAGCGTGAAAAACGTGGTGCTCAATGGTTCTGGCAAAGAGAGCATTGAATTTAAATATATTAACGACCGTGGCGATACGTCTGTACGCCGCCATCCGTTTGAAGGCGTTCTGCATAATATGGAACGTCGCTATAAAGAAACCGAGTCTTCCGCGGTGCGGGAAGAACTGGCGAAATTTATCAGCAACCGTTCATGCGCAAGCTGTGAAGGTACGCGTCTGCGCCGTGAAGCACGCCATGTGTTTGTTGAAAACACGCCGCTGCCAACGATCTCTGATATGAGCATCGGTCATGCGATGGAATTCTTCCACAACATGAAGCTCAGTGGGCAACGTGCGCAAATCGCTGAAAAAATCTTGAAAGAGATTGGCGATCGCCTGAAATTCCTGGTGAACGTCGGCCTGAATTATCTTTCCCTTTCTCGTTCCGCAGAGACACTTTCCGGCGGTGAAGCGCAGCGTATTCGTCTGGCCAGCCAGATTGGCGCAGGTCTTGTGGGCGTAATGTATGTGCTCGATGAGCCGTCAATTGGTCTGCATCAGCGCGATAACGAGCGCCTGCTGGAAACGCTGATTCACCTGCGTGACCTCGGGAATACCGTGATTGTGGTCGAGCACGACGAAGATGCGATCCGTGCCGCAGACCATATTATTGATATCGGCCCAGGTGCGGGTGTTCACGGCGGCCATGTCGTTGCTGAAGGCACGATGCAGGATATTATCGACGCACCGGAATCACTGACCGGGCAGTTCCTCAGCGGTAAGCGTGAAATTGCGCTGCCGAAAAACCGCGTTCCAGCAGATCCCGAGAAGGTGTTGAAGCTGGTTGGCGCGAAGGGCAACAACCTGAAAGATGTGACGTTGACGCTGCCCGTCGGCTTGTTTACCTGTGTGACCGGGGTTTCTGGTTCCGGTAAATCGACGCTGATTAACGATACGCTTTTCCCGATTGCTCAAACCCAATTGAACGGTGCAACGCTTGCAGAACCTGCGCCGTACCGCGAAGTTCATGGTCTGGAGCATTTCGACAAAGTTATTGATATCGACCAAAGCCCGATTGGGCGTACACCACGTTCAAACCCGGCGACTTATACCGGCGTGTTTACGCCAGTGCGCGAGCTGTTTGCGGGCGTGCCGGAGTCCCGTGCGCGGGGTTATACGCCAGGGCGTTTTAGCTTTAACGTGCGTGGTGGGCGTTGTGAAGCGTGCCAGGGCGATGGCGTTATCAAAGTTGAGATGCACTTCCTGCCGGATATTTACGTGCCGTGCGATCAGTGCCGTGGCAAGCGTTACAACCGCGAAACGCTGGAAATAAAGTACAAAGGCAAGAGCATCCACGAAGTGTTGGATATGACCATTGAAGACGCTCGTGAATTCTTTGATGCCGTACCTGCGCTGGCGCGTAAGCTGCAAACGTTAATCGACGTTGGCTTGTCTTACATTCGCCTGGGTCAGTCTGCGACCACGCTGTCGGGCGGTGAAGCACAACGTGTAAAACTGGCGCGTGAGCTTTCTAAACGCGGCACCGGGCAAACGCTGTATATCCTCGATGAGCCGACGACTGGCCTGCACTTTGCAGATATTCAGCAATTGCTGGAAGTTCTGCACCAGTTGCGCGACCAGGGCAACACCATTGTGGTTATCGAGCATAATCTGGATGTGATTAAAACCGCAGACTGGATTGTGGACCTTGGCCCAGAAGGCGGTAGCGGCGGCGGTGAAATCCTCGTTTCCGGTACGCCAGAAACTGTCGCAGAGTGCGAAGCGTCACATACCGCTCGTTTCCTCAAGCCATTGCTGAAATTGAAATAGTCAGTCAGAAAGCTGCTGCCTGGTTTGCTGAGGCAGCAGCGATAACGCCTGCTGATACGAAGCATCCACCAGGTAGTAAATCTGCGAGTCCGGAAGTGTGCCATCCAGGTAAAGCGTGCTCCAGTGCGCTTTATTCAAATGCGCGCTAGGATGCACATCACTATGTTGTTCACGTAATAAATCGGCAAGTGCCGGGCTTGCCTTTAACGACACTGCCGGGCGCGCTTCCACGTCATGCACCATCGCGTACATCACATCTGCCACTTTGATTTGTGTGGCTTTCCAGTCGCTATGAACCGCTTGTTCGGCTCCGGGCTTGTTCATGCAGTACTGCAATAACTCCGAATTGGTCATTTTAATTCCCCTAGAGAGACTCCCGTGAAAAGGATGTGCTAGCCAGTTTAAGAAACCAGCACCTCTAAGTGTGCGAGCAACTCGCCAAAAGGTAAAACTCAACGGGGAGATTTTGATGAAAAAAACGGCAGCGGGATGGGTATAGCGTCATTAAAACCGATTTTACCCTAAATAATTCGAGCTGAAGGACAAAAGGCTTTAGCCTTTTGAGCAGCGCTTGCGCTGACCTCGACAGAGGCGAGGCTTTGCCGAGTAACGCGGCAAGTGAACTCATCCCCAGGAGCTTACTAAAGTAAGTGACTGGGGTGAGTGAGTGTAGCCAACGCACCTGCGGCTTGAAGTATGACGGGTAAAATTAGTATTCGGAGTTAACGATAACCTCTTCGCCAAATGCCCCTGCTTTTGGCAATGGCTGATAGCTCGAGTTAGAAGCACGTAACAGACGAATACCGCGCGCGCCTACGTCCTGCGCGGCAGTAATATCACCGTCTGAATCGCCGTAGAACACTTTGATTTTCTTATCTTTCAGCCACTGCGTTTTGGTGTTTTGCCCTGGCTGGTCGCCCGCGAAAATAACCGGGTTCACGCTGGCCTGCGGGATCTTGAAATCATTTTGCAGCGTTTTAGTCACGGTTTCTGTTTTAGTCGGGCTGCGGCCGGTGACGAAGTAAATGCTGTCGCCGCGTTTCAGGTGCATGGCTATCAGGTTTTTCGCCACCTCTTTTGGCATGCTGAAATCATCCCAGCCGTTGTTCATTTTTTCCCAGAACGCAGGGTTTTTCAGGTAATCCGGTTTACCTGGTGAATACTCTTTTTGCCCGCGATAGAAGCCAGGGCTTGAGAAGAGAACCGTGTCGTCGATATCAAAACCTACCGCCATCGGCGCACGCCCTGACAGGCTATTTTCGATTTGTGCGACCGACACCCAGTGCACAGGTACTTGCTGCGCCAGTTGCGCAACAGTGACGCCAGGATTCAGTGGAGCGGGAGCTGATTCTTTTGCGAGAGCAGACTGATTCAATCCAAGTAACAAACACGCGGCACTCAGTGCCATCGTTAGCTTACGCATTATTTTCCCTCTTTCTCGTTAATTTTTATGATTATAAATCGGAACAAGTGGTCAAAAATCAGATCGACAATACCGAGGCCTAAGCGCCAGAGAAAGGTTTTTTTCAAGATTTGTCATAGAAAAAGGCGATGATCACACATCGCCTTTTGGGGAAAGAAGTAAGTGAGTACTTACATTACTGCGGCAAACGCCTGCGCTACGCGCTGCACGTTGTTGCTGTTCAACCCGGCAACACACATGCGTCCGCTGGCAATCAGATAGACACCAAACTCATCACGTAGACGGTCAACCTGTTCCGCGCTCAAACCGGTGTAGCTGAACATCCCGCGTTGTTGCAGCAGGTAGTCAAAGTTGCGGTCTGGCATTTCAGCTTTCAGAACAGACACCAGTGCCTGGCGCATATCGAGAATACGGCGACGCATGGTTTCGACTTCCGCCAGCCAGTTGGCTTTCAGTTGTTCGTCATTGAGCACCAAAGCCACAACCTGCGCGCCAAAGTTTGGCGGGCTGGAGTAGTTACGGCGCACGGTGGCTTTCAATTGGCCCAATACACGGCTCGCGGTTTCGGCGTTTTCACACACAACCGACAGTCCGCCGACACGCTCGCCATACAGCGAGAAAATCTTGGAGAATGAGTTGCTGACCAAAGCGGGAAGACCCGCGCTGGCAATAGCGCGAATGGCGTAAGCGTCTTGTTCCATACCCGCGCCAAAGCCCTGATAGGCGATGTCGAGGAAAGGAATCAGTTCGCGAGCTTTGAGGATTTCGACCACCACATCCCACTGCGCATCAGTCAGGTCAGAACCTGTCGGGTTATGGCAGCAAGGATGCAGCAGCACAATGCTTTGCGCAGGCAGAATGTTCAGTGTTTCCAGCAATGCCTCGAAGCGCACGCCATTGGTTTCAGAATCGAACCATGGGTAGGTGTTCACTGCAAAACCGGCACCGCCAAAGATGGCGACATGGTTTTCCCAGGTCGGATCACTGACCCAGACCTGGGAATTTGGGAAATAAGTTTTCAGGAAGTCCGCACCGACTTTTAACGCACCAGAGCCGCCAAGTGTTTGAATCGTCGCGATACGCCCTTCGAGCAAAGCCGGGTGATCTGCCCCAAACAGCAACGGAGCAATCGCGCTGCGGTAGGTATTCAGGCCTTCCATCGGCAGGTAAATCGACGCGCCATGTGGTTGAGAATTCAGACGTTCTTCTGCCTGAGCGACAGCCTGTAACTGCGGGATGACCCCATTTTCGTCGTAATAGAGGCCAATGCTGAGGTTTACCTTGTCGCTACGCGGATCAACTTTGAAACGTTCCATAAGGGAAAGGATTGGGTCGCCAGCATAGGCGTCAACTTTTTGAAACACGGTGAGGTTCTCCTGGTTTACAGTGTCGCGGACAACCAATGTAAACCAGGGAAGGACAACTAGTCCAGATACTCCATCGCCACCCTTGAAGTCAGGCGCGTGATAAGTTCGTAAGCACTCACTTTTGTGATTTCTGCAATGCGTTCGACCGGCAGGTTATCGCCCCACATCACCACGCTATCGCCCACTTTTTCTGCTGAGTTCGGGCCAAGATCGACACAAATCATGTCCATGGCAACACGCCCGACAATCGGCACTTCGCGGCCATTCACCAGCACTGGCGTACCGGATGGTGCTGCGCGTGGATAACCGTCGCCGTAGCCAATTGCCACCACACCCAGGCGGGTATCGCGCTGCGCAATCCAGGTGCCGCCGTAACCTACCGCTTCACCCGCTTTGTGTTCGCGAACGGCAATCAGGCTGGAAGTGAGAGACATCACCGGCTGAAAACCAAAATCCGTGCCCCACGGTTTTTGCTCCAGCGGAGAAACGCCGTACAAGATAATGCCAGGGCGAACCCAATCCAGATGCGAGTCCGGCCACAACAGGATGCCGCCAGATGCGCCAATGGAACGCTCCCCTGGTTTGCCTGCGGTAAACGAATTGAAAATATCGAGCTGGCGCAGCGTGGCGTCAGATTCCGGCTCATCAGCACGCGCAAAATGACTAACGATATTTACCGGCTGGCTGACGTTTTTACAGCGGCAAAGGCGCTGATAAAAGGCCTCGGCTTCTTCAGGCAAGATGCCCAAGCGGTGCATGCCGGTATCCAGCTTCATCCATACGGCAATCGGATGGCTTAACTCGGCCTGCTCCAGCGCTTCAAGCTGTTCGATACAGTGGACGGCGGTCTGGAAATTTTGCCCGGCAATCGTCGGCAGGTCGGTTGCATTGAAGAAACCTTCGAGCAGCAGGATGGGCTGAGTGATTCCCCCTGCACGCAATCGAACACCTTCTTCAAGACGTGCAACGCCGAAAGCATCGGCATCAGTCAGGGTAAGGGCCGTCTCCAGAAGACCATGCCCATATGCGTTTGCTTTCACAACCGCCACCATTCGACTGTTTGGTGCCAGTTCGCGCAGGCGTTGCAGGTTGTGTCGCAGAGCGCGGCGGTTAATTTTTACGGTTGCCGCTTGCATGTTCGTTCCTTGCGAAATTTTTGTATATGGAATTGGAATGCCCAAATCCTCTAAATCATTCGGGCTGCAAGAAGGCGGCAAACTCGTGAATCCCCATGAGCTTACACAAGTAAGCGATTAGGGTAAGCGAGTGCAGCCAACGCACTTGCAGCGTGAAGGATAACGAGGATTTAATCTTCGTCGTATTGAGGACCAGCATAGTTATCGAAGCGCGAGAACTGCCCGTTAAACGTCAGGCGCACGGTGCCGATTGGGCCGTTACGCTGTTTACCGAGGATGATTTGCGCGATGCCTTTCTCGTCACTGTTATCGTTATAAACTTCGTCACGATAGATAAACATGATTAAGTCGGCATCCTGCTCGATGGAGCCGGATTCACGCAAGTCGGAGTTGACCGGGCGTTTATCAGCACGTTGCTCCAAAGAACGGTTAAGCTGCGAGAGCGCCACCACCGGCACCTGTAGCTCTTTTGCCAACGCTTTCAGGGAACGCGAAATCTCGGCGATTTCCAGCGTACGGTTATCAGACAGCGACGGCACGCGCATCAATTGCAGGTAGTCGATCATGATCAGGCTCAGGCCGCCATGTTCGCGGTAGATACGGCGAGCACGCGAGCGCACTTCCGTTGGCGTCAGGCCGGATGAGTCATCAATGTACATGTTGCGTTTTTCAAGCAAGATGCCCATGGTGCTGGAAATTCGCGCCCAGTCTTCATCGTCGAGCTGACCGGTACGGATTTTGGTCTGGTCAACGCGTGACAGCGACGCCAGCATACGCATCATGATTTGTTCGCCGGGCATCTCGAGGCTGAAAATCAGCACCGGTTTTTCCTGCAACATCGCGGCGTTTTCGCACAAGTTCATCGCAAACGTGGTTTTACCCATCGACGGACGCGCCGCCACAATGATCAGATCCGACTTTTGCAGACCCGCAGTTTTCTTGTTCAAATCCTGGTAGCCCGTATCCACACCCGTTACGCCATCGTGCGGTGTCTGGTAAAGCGTTTCGATACGCGAGACTGTCGCTTCGAGGATCTGGTCGATGCTTTTTGGCCCTTCGTCTTTATTCGCGCGGCTCTCAGCAATCTGGAACACGCGGGATTCGGCGAGGTCGAGCAAGTCTTCGCTGGTGCGCCCTTGCGGGTCGTAACCGGCATCGGCGATTTCATTCGCCACAGAAATCATTTCACGAACTACGGCACGTTCACGCACGATATCGGCGTAAGCGCTGATGTTCGCCGCACTTGGCGTGTTTTTTGATAATTCGGCCAGATAGGCGAAACCGCCAACGCTTTCCAGATTGCCCTGAAGTTCAAGGGATTCAGAAAGCGTGATCAGATCGATGGGCTTGCTCATTTCGAGCAAACGCTGCATCTCGGTGAAGATCATGCGGTGTGGACGGCTGAAAAAATCGTTAGCCACGACGCGCTCGGAAACGTTATCCCAGCGTTCGTTGTCCAGCATTAAACCGCCCAACACCGACTGCTCCGCTTCCAGAGAATGTGGCGGCATTTTCAGCCCTTCCATCTGACGATCGCGGGGTTCTTTCGGTTTGTTGAAGGGTTTATTTCCTGCCATAGTGAGGGAGTTACCAAAATCAGATAAGAGAGACGAGAGTTTACTCTATCTCCCTCCGAGGAAACAGAAGGAGTTCTCATGGCAACACGCATTGAATTTAGTCAACACGGCGGGCCTGAAGTGCTAAAAGTCGCGGAATTCACCCCAACGGCCCCCGCAGAACACGAAGTGCAAGTTGAGAATAAAGCGATTGGTATCAACTACATTGATACATACATCCGCAGCGGTTTATACCCGCCGCCGATGCTACCCAGCGGTCTCGGTACAGAAGCTGCGGGGGTCGTGACTAAAGTTGGCAGTGCAGTAACACATCTTAAAGTCGGCGACCGCGTGGTGTACGCACAGTCCGGGCTTGGCGCATACAGCAGCGTTCACAATGTGCCTGCCGATAAAGCCGCAAAACTTCCGGACGCTATCTCTTTTGAGCAAGCTGCCGCGTCGTTCCTCAAGGGGCTGACAGTCTATTATCTGCTGCGTAAAACCTACGATATCAAAGCCAATGAAGTTTTCTTATTCCATGCTGCGGCCGGTGGCGTTGGGCTGATCGCCTGCCAGTGGGCGAAAGCGTTGGGTGCCAAATTAATCGGCACGGTCGGCTCTGCGCAAAAAGCAGAAAGCGCCAAACAAGCTGGCGCCTGGCAGACCATTAATTATCGCGAAGAGAATCTTGTCGAACGTGTAAAAGAGATAACGAACGGCAAAAAAGTAGCTGTGGTGTATGACTCGGTTGGGAAGGATACCTGGGAATCATCGCTGGATTGTCTTCAGCGCCAGGGTTTGATGGTGAGTTTTGGCAACTCCTCCGGCCCGGTTACGGGTGTGAATCTGGGCATTTTGAACCAGAAAGGCTCGCTGTATGTTACTCGTCCGTCACTAAATGGTTACGTGACCACGCGTGAAGAGCTTGAGGAAGCCTGCAACGAACTGTTCTCGTTGATTGCCAGCGGCGTGATAAAAGTCGATGTGTCTGATAACCAGAAGTTTGCGTTGAGCGATGCCGCTCTGGCTCATACAACGCTGGAGAGCCGCAGCACGCAAGGCTCTAGTTTACTGATTCCATAAAAGAATTTGGGCCTCCCGAGGGAAGCCCATTCTTTTTTTGTTCGCACGGTATGTAGGGTACAGCGCGATGAATTCGTGTTTTCGCAACCCGTTAATAATGTCAGGTTTGGTAAATAATTGATATCCCGCGACCCGCAAACTTAGCCAGAAAGATGCGAGGTTGTGATCAACTCCGCAATACCCGAGCAATTCACAAAGGTATTACCGTCTAAAGTTAGCGTTTGTCAGCAACCAATGACAGTGCATGTTCCACGACATCAATTCCGGCACCCGCTTTATGGGCGTTTTCGCTCAGGTAACGACGCCACTGACGCGCACCGGGGATCCCCTGGAACAGACCAAGCATATGGCGAGTAACATGGCCTAAGTAAGTGCCGTTTGCCAGTTCACGCTCGATGTACGGGTACATGGCGCGAACTGCCGCAACGGTATCGACTTCCTGCGAATCAATGCCAAAAATCTCACGATCCACCGCCGTCAGCAGGCCAGGGTTTTGATAGGCTTCGCGCCCGATCATCACGCCATCCATATGTTCCAGATGCGCTTTCACTTCTTCCAGCGATTTGATACCGCCGTTAATCGACATCGTTAAATGCGGAAAATCACGCTTCAACTGGTAAACACGCGGGTAATCCAGCGGTGGAATTTCACGGTTTTCCTTCGGGCTTAAACCCGAAAGCCAGGCTTTACGGGCATGAATGATGAACATTTCACATTCGCCCTTCCCGGCAACCGTACCGATAAAATCGCACAAGAATTCGTAACTGTCCTGGTCATCAATGCCGATACGCGTTTTGACGGTGACAGGGATAGACACCACGTCGCGCATCGCTTTGATGCAATCAGCAACGCGCTGCGCATCCGCCATCAGACATGCGCCAAACATACCGTTTTGCACCCGATCAGACGGACAACCGACGTTCAGGTTAATTTCATCGTAGCCACGTTCTTCAGCCAGTTTCGCGCATTGTGCCAGCGCGGCCGGGTCGCTACCGCCTAACTGCAACGCGATGGGATGTTCGTCTTCGCTGTACGCCAGATAATCCCCTTTGCCATGAATAATCGCACCGGTGGTCACCATTTCGGTGTACAGCAGTGTCTGGCTTGAAAGCTGACGCAAGAAATAACGGCAGTGGCGATCGGTCCAGTCGAGCATCGGTGCAATGGAAAAACGATGTGGCTGGAATGGAGTCGGGCTGATTTGTGAGGACATAGGCACTGGCGTTTACGGGCTACGGTTAAAAAAGGGTCGCTACTATAGCATAAAGCAGCGTCGGGACACCCGCTCGTCCCGACGGCTATTTTTATCAGAAGGTGACGCTAAGCTGTGCGCCTGCACCCCATGTCTGGTCCTCGCCGTACAGCCCCATTAAATCAACATGTACGCGATTAAAGGGTGCAAAGCCAACACCGCCGGTAAAGACGTTGCTATCGTTTGCTTTAACATCTGCGCGATAGCCCGCCCGCACGGCAAGCCATGACAGCGGCGTAATTTCTGCACCGACCCCAACGTACTGCGAGTCTTCTTCGCTTTTGAAGCCTTTGGTTTCGGTGAGATCGCCATCGGCGCTAAGGGTAATGAGGTCGTTATGCCAGGAGACACCTGCGGTCACTAATGGACGAATTTGGTAAGTGTCTTTGTAATTAACCGTCTCACCGGTTCTACCATTAGTGATAAGGATGTCTTTGGTATCAATGTCACGTGAAACAAGGTTCTGACCGCTCAAACCTACCGTCCAGTTTTCGCCAAAATCGGCTGCCATACCCGCATCGACGTTGAAACCCGTGTCGTCATTACGGTAGCGACTACTGTTCCAGTCGTTGCTGTCATAGGAATAGATCGACGTGGTGTAGTTGTATAACCAGGTTTTTTGCAGCTTTGGCGTGATGCCAAATGAAACCGGTACGCCACCCAGATCAAACTGCTTCGCCAACGCTACACCATAGTCGGAGACAATAGCAGCGCGACCTGATGCGGTAGAGTTCAGCTGGCTGGTAATAGCATCGGAGCCGTTAATAGCGGCGTCCAACGCCACCCCACCTGCAACAACATTAGAATTAGCAATGCCGTTGAGGTAATCAATATCTTGTTGATCAATAGAGGAACTGACGTGCGCACGCGCATAAGCTTTCGCAACAAATGCCACCGAAAGCACGTCATTCGGAATGCTGACTGCGATGCTCGCCCCCGCTTTAGCGTTTGCGGTTTTCCCTTTCAGATCGTTTAGTTCACCAGCCAGATCGCCCGCCGCCCCCTGAAGCTGATTGAGTGACCCATTTGGGTTTAACAGGATATCCTGCAGGGTAAGATCGTCGATAACATTTTTGTATTGATCGACCTTATCGCTAATTTCATCAATCTGATCCTGCAGATTATCTTTATCAGTAATTTGCCCGCTGACCGCCGGCAGAATTACCGTCACCGTGTCATCCTCCTTTGCCTTTGCCAGCAAGGCGGGGTTGGTGAGTACACCACTGCCATAACTTGCGGAGGCAACACCTGTGCCCCCCATTGCATCACTACGTGCTTCAGCCCAGGTGCCAGCCGCGAAGACCGGATTTGCCACAAATAAAGATGCAGCGCTAAGCGCCACCAAACTTTTAATTTTTTTCATTCACCGCTCGTCTGTTGATCAGTTGTAATAACTAGCCCCCGCCAGTTATGACTGAACGCAGGCAGACTATTGCTGTGAATAAAAAGTTAAAAAGTGAGCTGTTTCGCCCATAGAAATCCTGTTTCTATCCATCAGGATTATCGGTTCAAAATTCCTTTGCAGACTTATTTATAGTTTACCGTTCGTTTTTCGGGAAGGCAGACCATCATGCTGACCAAAGAATTGCGGCGGATGGTCAATCCAGCGATCTTTACGTTGTGCTGCGTAAGAGGGGTTTAAGGGGTAGTAAATTCTGTTTTCCGCTTTATTGGCTTCGCCGACAATCAGCAACCGAACTTCATGTTCGGTGTTATTAATAAAAGTATGGCAAACGCCTGTCCCTGCCGGGAAACCGACACTATCACCTGGTTCCAGCGCATAGAGGTGCCCGTTAATCCACACTTGTGGATGCCCTTCCAGGACATAAGCAAACTCTTCTTCACTGCTTTCGGCATGGGGATAAGAAGTCCGGCGGCCGGGTAGCAGGCGTTCGTGATGAATCCCCAGGCGTGTTAAACCTAGTTTGCGAGCCAGCGGCGCGCCAATGGAAAATAATTCAGTGCTATCGGGATAGGTTGAATCATCTTCACCTTCCAGTTCTTTCCAGTGGCGAATGCAATCAGGTTTATTCATAACAAACTCCGGGATAGTCATCTCAAAAGGATGTGACCAGAATGGCGCACCATTCGGCGTTTTTTGCGCATTGTGGTAAAGTGTAGGGCTAATCTACAGGGGAATGCTGATGGACATCACGACTTCACAAAACGTGTTAGCGCAGGCTGAAAAACTATGCGAGCAGCGTAATGTGCGCCTGACGCCACAACGCCTTGAAGTGCTGCGTTTGCTGACACAGCAGGCAGGTGCAATCAGCGCTTATGACTTGCTGGATTTACTGCGTGCCAGCGAACCGCAAGCTAAACCCCCGACGGTGTATCGTGCGCTCGATTTTCTTCTCGAACAAGGTTTTGTACACCGTGTAGAGTCAACCAACAGCTATGTTTTATGCCATCTTTTTGATCAACCGACTCACTCATCAGCCATGTTTATCTGCGACCGATGTGGCGCGGTGAAAGAACAGGGTGCGGAAGGCGTAGAAGATATTATGCAGCAATTAGCAGCCCAATCAGGCTTTGCTCTGCATCATAATGTTATTGAGGCGCATGGATTGTGCAGTGCTTGTGCGGAGGTTGAAGCGTGTAGCCACCCGGAAGCGTGTGGGCATGACCATTCGATTCAGTCAAAGAAGAAGTCGCGTTAGGGTATTTGGTACGTCCGTGTACCTGGGCAGGGCTGAGAGTTAACACATCTGAGGGAAACTAATTACCAACGGTATTTGTTGCGAGTTTCCCAATCAACGACCTCTTCCTCTGCCTTATCCTTTTCATATCCATAACGTTCCTGGATTTTGCCGACAAGCTGATCGCGTTTCCCTTCAATGACGGTCATATCATCGTCAGTCAGTTTGCCCCATTTCTCTTTTACTGTGCCTTTGAACTGTTTCCAGTTACCGCCGATTTCGTCTTTATTCATAATAATATCCTCATCGTTCGGTGAAAAATTACTAACAAAAAATTACCATCGTCCGGGTGCTTCCGTTTGGCTGACACCCTGTTTCTGCTGGACGTGGAAATAATTGTAGTCAAGGATATGGCGGTATGGGGAAAACTAAGAATGTTTAACCTAACGGCTTAATTTTGAACATTGTTAAACCAGGTGTTTTTCTGCCAGTGGCGACGCCATATCCAGCCCAGCGACAAACCTCGTAACGCAAGGAATACAGCCAGCGAAAGCCACAGCCCGTGGTTGCCTAAATACGGTACGGTAAACATCGACAGGCCAAAGCCCAACGCCGCGACAGCCATGCTATTGCGCATTTCAGTCCCTCGAGTTGCACCAATAAACATGCCATCAAGCAAATAGCACCACACGCCGACAACGGGTAAAATTATCTGCCAATACAAATAGATATCCGCTTGCCGTTGCAGCTCAGCAATTGACGTCAAAAGGGAAACAATTTGCTCACCCAACAAGGCATAAACGGCGGCGAATGCCAGCGCGACTAAACCTGCCTGGCGACATGCAGCCCCCCAGACTTCGAGTAATTGCCCCCGATTTCTGGCCCCATAAGCCTGCCCGGAATGCGCCTCAACGGCATAGGCAAAACCATCGAGCGCGTAAGCGGTGAAGGTCAGCAACGTCATTAGTACCGCATTCACCGCGACGATTTCACTGCCCAAACGCGCGCCAAAGATGGTCACGGAGGCAAAGCAAATCTGTAATAACAGCGAGCGGAGCATGATGTCACGGTTAAGCGCCAACAAGCGCCGAACATTACCGCGCCAAGCCTGTTTGAGTATTTCACCACTGATTCCACGCAGGCCCATGACCTTTTTCACCATGAGCAAGCCGATGATAAATGTGGCGTATTCAGCCGTGACGGTAGCGAGTGCAGCCCCCTGAACATTCATATGCAGCCCCATCACCAGCCACACGTCGAGCACAATATTCAGAACGTTACCGACCACTAACAAGATAACCGGCGCGCGTGCGTATTGAACGCCCAGCAACCAGCCGAGCAAGACCAAATTAGCCAGGGAAGCCGGGGCGCTTAGCCAACGAATCTCAAGAAAACGTCGCGCTTGATAGAGCACATCCTGATTACCACCGACAATACGCAGAGCCAGTGAGATTAGCGGTTCGCGCAGCAAGACAATGGCAATACCCGCTCCGAGTGCCAGCAATAAAGGCTGAACCAGTGCGCGAGCTAAAGCGGAGGGGTTGTTTGCACCAAAGGCCTGGGCGGTTAAGCCGGTGGTACTCATGCGCAGAAACAGCAATAACATAAACAGGAAGCTGGTTGCTGTCGCACCAATGGCAACGCCGCCCAAATAAACAGGACTATCCAGATGACCAATAACGGCGGTATCGACAAGGCCAAGCAGCGGGACGGTAATGTTGGAGAAAATCATGGGTAAAGCGAGGCGCCAGAGCGCACGATCCGCTGTGGAGAATAATTGCATGACCTCTCCTGAAGGAGATCAAAGAGAATTAAGACAGTGATGCGCACTTAAATGCGCATCACCTAAAGAGATTTTACAGCCAGTCACCGTTGCGAATTACGCCAACAGCCAGCCCTTCAATCGAGAAGTTATGCTCGCGCAGGTCAACCACTATCGGCTCGAATTCGCTGTTTTCTGGCAGCAGGTGAACGGTATTCCCCTGCTGTTTCAAACGTTTAACTGTCACTTCATCATCAATGCGCGCCACCACAACCTGGCCGTTACGCACATCCTGAGTTTTATGCACCGCCAGTAAATCACCGTCCATAATACCGATGTCTTTCATAGACATCCCACTGACGCGCAGCAGGAAGTCGGCATTCGGTTTGAACAGTGAAGGATCTACCTGGTAATGGCCTTCGATATGCTGCTGCGCAAGGAGTGGTTCACCCGCAGCGACGCGCCCAACCAGCGGGATGCCGGTGATCTCTTCCACCAGCAAGCGAATGCCACGCGAAGCGCCGGAAACAATCTCAATCACGCCTTTACGGGCGAGAGCTTTTAAATGTTCTTCAGCAGCGTTCGGTGAACGGAACCCCAGACGTTGAGCAATCTCGGCACGTGTCGGTGGCATGCCGGTCTGGCTGATATGATCCCGAATAAGATCAAACACCTCTTGCTGCCTGGTAGTTAACGCTTTCATTCCGCCCCCTGGGTGTTTATACAGTTATGCTGTGAGTATATACAGTTAAAGGCGAATTTGGAACCACAAATTAAGCAAAAAACCAGGCACTTAACTATTCTGGAAAGACTATCGCAAATGCTGCCAAAGCAGCGTGACCCAGGTAATTACTGCAAGGATAATGGCGATTAATACAGCGGCTGAGCCCATATCTTTCGCTCGCCCGGAAAGCTCGTGATAGTCAGTACCAACACGGTCAACGAGGGCCTCAATAGCGCTATTGAGGATTTCGACAATCATCACCAGCACGACTGAACCAATCAGTAAAATACGGGTAATAGGGTCAACATCTAACCAGCAGGCAATAGCGATGGCGATGACAGCCGAAACGCCCTCCTGGCGGAAAGCAGCTTCGTTGATCCAGGCCGCTTTTAGCCCTTTCCATGAATAGCCTGCAGCTTTGATAATACGGGTAAGTCCAGTGGTACTACTCGCCATTTTGGGCAACCTTTTCAAATTATTTGCATCAATGCTTGTCAAAATTATAACGCCACAGAAATCTGGGTCAGATTCTGATATTCTTGCGGCGAATTTGCATCATTAACCTGAGGCTTTACATCGTTTATGTCAGGCTGGCCAAGAATCTACTACAAATTACTTAATTTACCATTAGGCGTTCTGGTAAAGAGCAAGTCTATTCCGGCAGATCCACAAGCCGAACTGGGCTTAGATCCCACACGTCCAATAATGTACGTGCTGCCCTATAACTCAAAGGCGGACTTATTAACCCTGCGCGCTCAATGCCTCGCGCATAACTTGCCCGACCCTCTCGAGCCGTTAGAAATCGACGGAGCGGTGCTGCCGCGCTATGTCTTTATCCATGGCGGGCCGCGTGTATTCACTTATTACACGCCAAAAGAAGAGTCGATCAAGCTGTTCCATGATTACCTCGATTTGCACCGTAGCAATCCAAATCTGGATGTGCAGATGGTGCCTGTTTCGGTCATGTTTGGCCGTTCACCGGGGCGCGAAAAAGGCGAAGTGAATCCGCCATTAAGAATGCTCAACGGCATTCAGAAATTCTTCGCCGTCTCCTGGCTTGGCCGCGACAGCTTTGTGCGTTTTTCTGCACCGGTTTCGCTGCGCCAGATGGCAACCGATCACGGTACAGATAAAAAAATCGCTCAGAAACTGGCGCGAGTGGCACGTATGCACTTCGCACGTCAGCGCCTGGCGACTGTCGGGCCGCGTCTGCCGGTACGCCAGGATCTGTTTAACAAACTTCTGGCATCAAAAGCTATCGCCCGCGCGGTAGAAGACGAAGCGCGTAGCAAGAAAATCTCCCATGAAAAGGCGCAGCAAAATGCTGTCGCGCTGATGGAAGAAATTGCGGCCAACTTCTCTTATGAAGCCGTTCGTTTGACCGACCGCGTGTTAGGTCTGACGTGGAACCGTTTGTACCAGGGCATTAACGTTCACAACGCTGAGCGTGTGCGCCAACTGGCTCATGACGGCCACGAGATTGTCTATGTGCCCTGCCACCGCAGCCACATGGACTACATGCTGCTGTCTTACGTGCTTTATCACCAGGGGTTAGTTCCTCCGCACATCGCGGCGGGTATCAACCTGAATTTCTGGCCAGCAGGCCCGATTTTCCGTCGCCTGGGCGCGTTCTTTATTCGCCGTACCTTTAAAGGCAGCAAACTCTATTCCACCGTGTTCCGTGAATATCTTGGCGAGCTGTTTAGCCGTGGCTATTCCGTTGAATACTTTGTGGAAGGTGGGCGTTCCCGTACCGGGCGTTTGCTTGACCCGAAAACCGGCACGCTGTCGATGACCATTCAGGCCATGCTGCGCGGCGGTACTCGTCCAATTACATTGGTGCCAATTTACATTGGCTACGAGCATGTAATGGAAGTGGGGACTTACGCCAAAGAACTGCGCGGTGCGACTAAAGAAAAAGAGAGCTTTATGCAGATGGTGCGCGGGCTGAGCAAGCTGCGTAACCTCGGCCAGGGCTATGTGAACTTCGGCGAACCGATGCCGTTGATGACATTCCTCAATCAGCGTGTTCCTGAGTGGCGTGATTCAATCGATCCAATCGAAGCGATTCGCCCGGCGTGGCTGACGCCAACGGTCAATGAAATTGCTGCCGAGTTGATGGTGCGTATCAACAATGCAGGGGCGGCAAATGCCATGAACCTGTGCTGTACCGCATTACTTGCGTCGCGTCAGCGTTCACTTACTCGTGAACAATTGACCGAGCAGCTCAATTGCTACTTGAGCCTGTTGCGTAATGTGCCGTATTCACCAGATGCGACTACGCCAGACCAGTCAGCAGAAGCACTGATTGAACACGCGTTGCAAATGAACAAGTTTGAAGTAGAGAAAGATACTATCGGTGACATCATCATTCTGCCGCGTGAGCAGGCGGTACTGATGACTTATTACCGTAACAACATCTTGCATATGCTGGTGTTGCCTTCTCTGCTGGCCGCGATTATCACGCAGCATCGCCACATTTCACGCGGAGAGCTTCTGCGTCAGGTCGAATTACTCTACCCGATGCTGAAAGCTGAGCTTTTCCTGCGCTGGGAAAAGGCGCAGCTTGTCAGTGAAATGGACGCGCTGCTCAATGAGATGGTTCGTCAGGAACTGATTACTCTTGCGGGTGATGAAGTACTGATTAACCCGGCTCGTTCACGCACTATGCAGCTTCTGGCTGCGGGTGTTCGTGAAACACTGCAACGTTACGCGATTACTTTCTGGCTGTTGAGCGCTAATCCGTCCATCAACCGCGGGACACTGGAGCGCGAAAGCCGCACCGTTGCCCAGCGCTTGTCTGTTTTGCATGGTATTAACGCACCGGAGTTCTTTGATAAAGCCGTGTTCACCTCGCTGGTATTAACCCTGCGTGATGAAGGCTATATCAGCGATACCGGGGATGCGGAGCCAACCGAAACCATGAAGGTCTACCAGATGCTGGCTGAACTGATCATGCCGGATGTGCGTTTGACGATTGAAAGTGCAACCTCGCAGGCTGCGACTGAGTAAAACGAAACAGGCGGGGAAACCCGCCTGTTTTTTTAGACTTGTAGGGCGTATAAACGAAGTGCCATCCGCCATTTAGTTTTTGATATCAAAAGTGCAGGTAACTCAGCACCAGGCCTATAAACAACACCAGCCCAACGTAGTTATTATTCAGGAATGCACGGAAACAGGCGTCACGATCGCGGTTCGCAGTCAGACGTTGCTGATGGATAAATAGCGCGCCCGCCAGAGCAATCGACCAGTAAAACGCCCCGCCCAACCCGTTCAGCCAGCCAATCACTGCCAGCAGTACCATCACCGAAACCTGCAAAACACCGATGATAAAATTGTCATAGCGCCCGAACAGTATCGCCGTGGATTTAATGCCAATTTTTAAATCGTCATCGCGATCGACCATTGCATATTGGGTGTCGTAAGCCACGGCCCAGCAGATGTTAGTCAAAAACATCAACCAGCAACTCAGCGGAACAGACTCACTCACCGCAGCAAATGCCATTGGGATTGACCAGCCGAATGCCGCACCTAACACCACCTGCGGCAGGTGGGTATAGCGTTTCATAAACGGGTAAACCCAGGCTAATGCCAGCCCCGCTACCGATAACAAAATTGTCATGGTATTGAGTGTCAGCACCAGTAAAAACGACAGCAGAACCAACACAGCAAATAAGATGCGTGCTTCTTTCTCGCTGACTGCCCCACTCGGCAGTGGCCGGTGCGCAGTGCGTTTGACATGCCCATCAAATTTACGATCGGCGTAGTCGTTTACCACGCAACCCGCAGCGCGCATCATCCAGACGCCAGCGATGAACACACATAAAATGGTCAGCGGCGGCACACCCGGTGTCGCTAACCACAACGCCCATAACGTGGGCCATAGTAATAAAAGCGAGCCAATCGGCTTATCAAGCCGCATCAGGCGTTGATACGCCTGCCATTTGCCTTGTTTCAGACTCCACTCCATTATTTTTCCTCTACATACAGCGGGGATGCGGGGAGAAACAGCTCGGTCAGCACTAATGGTTTTCCGGCTAATCTCAGGCGGGAACGACGCCCCCACAGCTCCTCATTGCGGCCAATCTCAATGAAATCCCGTGTCAGGGAAGATGCACTAAACAGGTAACGTCCAAGAGGTGTGGTTCCGAGTTGCTGCAATGCAAGCTCTGGCCCCTCGAGGGTAGATTCAGGAACGATGGTTCGCCCCAAAAGCCAGGGTTCATCGTCACCGCAGAGCATGATTTCACGCAACCAGTAACGTTTGGCTTCAGGCAGCAAATCAGCTTCGGGGATATCGGCGCGCGAATCGAAAAAACCTTCACGCACAATACGCACGCTGACTCGCGAGCAATATTGTTCAAAGCGCTGGGTCATTGAATCTTCAAGCAACAACCAGTCAAGAAGCGATGCACTCAGCCCCTCGGGGATCGTAGCCTCAAAGCGTAAGGCGCGCAGTGGCGAAAGCGCGTCAGACATGTGAATTTCTCCGAAACAAAACCGAAAGTCATTGTAACGCAGAATAGGTATGGCGGGGCAGGAAAAGCACAACAAGCGTTTAACAATGCCGAGTCAACTTGAAGGATGAAGAAGGAAAAAAGGTGCGCCAGGCGGCGCACCAAACCTCAAACATCAGCACTGCGGGGAGACGGTCACCCCTTGCCTTTTACACTGCTGATAAAAGTTTTACGGGCAGTCGTCGATCCCAGGCGTTCAGCTTCGTCGAGCAGTTTCAGGGCTTTGTCTACATCGCCTTTCGCTACTGCATCTTTGATTGCCTGGTTGAAGTACGTTTCGGTGTCACTTAGCACTGGCTCAGATTTTTTGGCAGGTGCTGCTGCGGCGGGTGCCGCCACTGGCGCGGCAACGGCTACCGGGGCAACGTATGTTGCGGCTGGCGCTGCGGTATTACCCACAGTGACCGGGCCTGGGCCGGATGAACCAAATAACGGTCCAACCAGAATGCTGGAGCTTGAAGAGGTTTTGACTTTCACTTTCAAGAGGCCGTCAGTGGTATGGCGGGCAATCGGGTCTGGAATATCCGGTACAGCGTTACCCGTGCCTTTTGCATAGGCTTTTGCCGGGTCGAGCATTTTGGTGGTTTGCTGTGTGTCTTTGTTGGTGGTGAAAACTAATAAATATACTTTTTGCTGACCCAGCGCAGGCGTCAGTTTAATCGTCCCTTCCAGGCGGTCGGCTGACATCACGCCAGGCTCCTGGTAGGTAAAGTAGCTCGACGGGAAATAGGCAGCAGGCGTCAAGTTCTGGTCAAGAACCAACACGTTCGGCGCAAATACCCCATTTTGTTTCACTTCACTGGTCAGCGTAATGTTCAGCTCACCAATATTGGCCGGCACGCTATAAGCCGCAACGGGGCCAGTAATATCGCCAGCACTCAGACGCTGTCCGGCGATAGAAAGATCGGTAGTTTGGGTTTTCGACTGATCCACTGGCGTCCATTGCAACTGTTGGAGTGCAGAAGCTGGGACGGCGGGAGCGGCCGAAATATCCTGTGGAACGATGTTGACGTCAGCCAGGCTTACGGCTGGCAGGCTTGCAAACAATCCCGCTGATAAGCAGATTGCGACGAGACTTTTTTTCATTTTCATTGTTATAACCTCGAGTGGAAGTCGATGAAAAGGTAGCCAGGCAATAGCGCTTTTCATCTGAAACGAGTATTGGCATACAAGGGTAATAATGATGAGGAGCCCAGTGGCGAGCCCCTCATCGAGTCATAACATCAGGTTAAAGCAGTATTACCACCAGATTTCCATCTGGGCACCGAAGGAGAACTCATCGCTGTCGCCGCGACCGAAGGACATGCCGTTAAAGCCGTCGCTGGTTGCTTTGCCAAAGTTTGGGTTGCCAGCAGCGCTGCCAGTGGTGTCATAACCCCATTTCTCATCCCACTTCGCATAAGTTGCGAAGACACGAATTGCCGGACGGGACCAGATGCTGTCGCCTGCCTGCCATTGTTGTGCCAGGGTGATTTTGTACTGGTTGTTGGTGTCGCCGGTGTTCTGGGACTTCACGTTGTCGTAACCGACTTCCAGCAAGGTACTCATGATTGGCGTCCATTTGTACATTGGACGGATACCGACGGTCCACCATTGGGTGCCGTTGTTGTTATCCCAGCTGATGTCCTGGTACATACCCACATACATCAGGTCCCAGTTGTCAGCCAGCGTCACAGCACCGTGGTCGATAACGCGCAGCAAGTGACCGTTGTTGTTGATGCCATAAGCGTACGGGCTACCGTCTTCGTTGTTGCCAAGACCAATACCGCCACCCTGAGACAGGCCTTTACCCTGCGAGGTCATGGAGTCAGTCGCGTACTGTACAACGAACTTGTTATAGCCTTTCAGCATGCTCTGGGTGTGTTCTGCGGTGAACATCCAGCCATCTTTAGAGGCTTCTGGCTGCAGATAGTAGTCGTCGTTAACGTTGGTGTGACCGTAATCAACACCGAATTCCAGCGTACCGCCTGGGTTAACTTCCATCTGACCTAAAC
This sequence comes from Buttiauxella agrestis, assembly GCF_900446255.1. Taxonomy (NCBI): domain Bacteria; kingdom Pseudomonadati; phylum Pseudomonadota; class Gammaproteobacteria; order Enterobacterales; family Enterobacteriaceae; genus Buttiauxella; species Buttiauxella agrestis. The sequence goes on from NZ_UIGI01000001.1 coordinate 4,642,526, forward strand.
GCACGTCGAAGACGTCGTTCGCAGTCGCTGTGGTGTAATCGCGAATATTGTCGCTGCCGAATGTAGAAGAACCACCCGCTTCAGTAGAACGTGTTGCAGCCAGGGAAAGTTTACCGAAGCCTACGTCTACGTTTTCCAGACCTGCACCCGGACCAGAAATATCCCAGTAGTAGAAGTCGATCATGTGTACGTCATGACGTTGATAGAAACGCTTACCGGCCCAGATAGTTGCGCCTGGCAGTGCATCAATCAGGTTTTTACCCTGCACGTTTGCTTCACGGAATGCCGGGCTGGTTGCTTCCCAGTCATTCTGCTGTGCTACGGAGTAAGCCACGTTGGTATCAAAGTAGAAGCTCTTATCGCCTTCTTTCCAGACTTCCTGACCAAATTTCAATTCCGCATAGGTTTCACATTCGTTACCAAGACGGTATTTAGATTGAGCACCAGTTGCCTGGAAGCACTGTTGTGCGCCGCCGCTACCGGTCCAGCCGATACCAGAACGGGCATAACCGTGGAAATCCACTGCCATTGCCTGAACAGACATAACGCCTGCTGCTACGGCGACTGCCAGTGGGAGTTTGCGCAGAGTAATCATCGTTCTATCTCCTGAGATCATTGCTTTTCTTTTTTATGGGAATGCTTAAACACCTGGCTCTTGATGCAGCCGACGACAAGCAGTGCCATCTTCACGGAACAGATGGCAGCGCTCTGGCGGCAAGCCAATAGCGAATGTGGCACCCTCTTTTACCAACACCACGTCATTCTGGCGGTACACCAGGTTCTGACGGATGGCGGGGATTTGGATATGAATCTGAGTTTCATGGCCGAGCTGCTCGACAACCTGTACTTCACCTTCAAGGGTCACGTCAGCGATGTCGCTTGGCAGCAGATGCTCCGGGCGAATCCCCAGAGACATATTGGCGCCGACCTGAACTTCTTTGCTTTCAACCGGCAGCCAGACTTGCTGACGGTTCGGTAATTCAACCTGCACTTGATCGATAGCCGTGGCGGTGACTTTCACCGGCAGGAAGTTCATTTTTGGCGAGCCGATAAAGCCCGCAACAAAACGGTCAGCCGGGTAGTGATACAGCTCAAGCGGCTTGCCAACCTGCGCGACACGCCCGGCGTCCAGCACCACAATTTTGTCGGCAAGCGTCATCGCTTCGACTTGGTCGTGGGTGACGTAAATCATGGTGCGGCCAAGGCGCTTATGCAGTCGGGAGATCTCAATGCGCATCTGCACACGCAGTGCCGCATCAAGGTTTGAAAGAGGTTCGTCGAGCAAGAAAACGCGGGGTTCAGCCACCAGCGTACGACCAATCGCCACACGCTGACGTTGCCCACCAGAAAGGGCTTTCGGGCGACGCTCTAATAAATGTCCCAGTTGCAAAGTTTCTGAAACCTGGGTGACACGCTGATTGATATCGCTTTTCTTCGCGCCCGCGAGCTTCAGCCCGAAGGACATGTTTTCAGCAACAGAAAGATGGGGATAAAGAGCATAAGACTGGAACACCATGCCGACGCCGCGTTCAGCGGGCGGAATGTCATTCATACGGGTATCGCCGATAAACAAATCACCGCTGGTGATGGTTTCCAGCCCCGCAATCATGCGCAACAAAGTGGATTTACCGCAGCCTGACGGTCCAACAAAAACCACGAACTCACCTTCCTGAATGTCCAGGTTGATATCTTTCGATACCACCACGTCACCCCAGGCTTTTGTTACGTTCCGTAGCTGTACGCTTGCCATGTACTTCTCCCTTCATTCCGTCACGCTGCTGATTGGCAGGTGATTCAAGATGTGTCGGACTATGACGGATCAATACATTTCATGAATCCTCCACCCTGCTGTTTTTTATGGGGGAGGAGGCGGGAGGATGAGAGGGGCTGGTCTGCAACCGGTTGCAGTGGGCGCGACAGTTTTTCGTGATCGTGGTTTCAAATTTCTGGGTGGTTTTGTGTGCTCCAACACACATAACTGTCAGTTATGGAATGCAGATCACAGATACCAGGGTGGGGGCGTAGGGCTAAGGAGGATGAGAAGCACTTGCCATCTGCGCAAACTGGCAACCGTAACGCCACTACCTTGACCTTGATGTATCCACGCGCAAAGCAAACCACCATTCAAAGGATGGGAATAAATATGAAAATTAAAACTGGCGCCCGCATCCTCGCTCTGTCTGCCCTGACAACGATGATGTTTTCCGCCTCTGCACTGGCAAAAATAGAAGAAGGTAAATTGGTCATCTGGATTAACGGTGACAAAGGCTATAACGGCCTGGCAGAGGTCGGTAAGAAGTTTGAAAAAGATACCGGTATTAAAGTCACCATCGAACACCCGGACAAACTGGAAGAGAAATTCCCACAAGTTGCGGCGACAGGCGATGGCCCGGATATCATCTTCTGGGCGCACGACCGTTTCGGTGGTTACGCACAATCGGGCCTGCTGGCCGAAATCTCTCCAGACAAAGCTTTCCAGGACAAGCTGTATCCGTTTACCTGGGACGCCGTTCGTTACAACGGCAAAATCATCGCTTACCCAGTTGCGGTTGAAGCCCTCTCTCTGATTTACAACAAAGACCTCGTACCTAATCCACCGAAAACCTGGGAAGAAATCCCGGCGCTGGATAAGCAGCTGAAAGCGAAAGGTAAGAGTGCGTTGATGTTCAACCTGCAAGAACCGTACTTCACCTGGCCGCTGATTGCCGCTGACGGCGGTTATGCGTTCAAACTCGAAAACGGCAAATATGACGTGAAAGATGTGGGCGTGGACAGCGCGGGTGCGAAAGCGGGCCTGAGCTTCCTGGTCGACATGATCAAAAACAAAGAAATGAATGCGGATACCGATTACTCCATCGCAGAAGCGGCCTTTAATAAAGGCGAAACGGCGATGACCATCAACGGCCCGTGGGCCTGGTCGAACATTGATAAGAGCAAAATCAATTACGGCGTGACGCTGCTGCCAACGTTCAAAGGCAAAGCGTCTAAACCATTTGTTGGCGTGCTGAGTGCCGGTATCAACGCCGCCAGCCCGAACAAAGAGCTGGCGAAAGAGTTCCTGGAAAACTACCTGCTGACCGATCAGGGTCTGGCTGAAGTGAACAAAGATAAGCCATTAGGTGCCGTTGCACTGAAATCTTACCAGGACCAGCTGGCGAAAGATCCACGTATCGCCGCTACCATGGATAACGCCCAGAAAGGCGAAATCATGCCTAACGTGCCGCAAATGTCTGCGTTCTGGTATGCCGTTCGTACCGCTGTTATCAACGCCGTTAGCGGTCGCCAGACTGTTGATGAAGCGATGAAAGACGCTCAGGGACGTATTACTAAGTAAAAAAATGGCGGATGCCGCGCTGCTTATCCGCCCTACGTAACCCCGTAGGGTGGATAAACGTAGTGTCATCCACCGCTTTGAAAAGCTGTTGAGGAACACCCCATGGATGTAGTTAAAAAGAGCCACTGGTGGCAAAGCGATGTGCTGAAGTGGTCAGTCATCGGCCTGTTGGGACTGCTGGTTGGTTATCTTGTCGTATTAATGTACGCCCAGGGGGAGTACCTGTTTGCCATTATGACGCTGATCTTAAGCTCACTTGGCCTGTATATTTACGCTAACCGCAAGGCTTATGCCTGGCGTTATGTTTACCCCGGTCTTGCCGGCATGGGATTGTTCGTCCTGTTCCCACTGGTCTGTACCATCGCCATTGCTTTCACCAACTACAGCAGCACCAACCAACTGACGCAGGAACGTGCACAAGAAGTGCTGATGGACCGCCAGTATCAGGCGGGCAAAACCTTTAACTTCGGCCTGTACCCGGCGGGTGACGAGTGGCAACTCGCGCTGACTGACGGCGAGTCAGGTAAGAATTTCATCTCCGATGCCTTTAAATTTGGTGGCGAACAGCACCTGAAATTGAAAGAAGCGAATGCGCTGCCAGAAGGTGAAAAAGCCAATCTGCGCGTGATTACGCAAAACCGTGCGGCACTGACCCAAATCACGGCTGAAATGCCTGATGAAAGCACACTGACCATGAGTTCCCTGCGCCAGTTCTCCGGCACTCGCCCTCTGTATACCGTGGCTGATAACGGTGAGATGACCAACAACCAAAGCGGCGTGAAGTATCGTCCAAACAATAAAATTGGTTTCTACCAGTCAGTTAACGCCGACGGTAACTGGGGCAACGAACAGTTAAGCCCAGGCTACACCGTGACTATCGGCTGGAAGAACTTCCTGCGCGTGTTCCACGATGAAGGCATCCAGAAACCATTTATGGCGATTTTCGTCTGGACGGTGATCTTCTCCATCCTGACGGTGATTCTGACCGTAGCTGTCGGCATGATTCTGGCCTGCGTCGTACAGTGGGAATCCCTGAAGGGTAAAGCGATTTATCGCGTGATGTTGATTCTGCCCTACGCGGTGCCATCGTTTATTTCCATCCTGATTTTCAAAGGTTTGTTCAACCAAAGCTTCGGTGAAATCAACATGATGTTGAGTTCGCTGTTTGGTATCAAACCCGCCTGGTTTAGCGACCCGACCACCGCGCGTTCAATGATTATTATCGTGAATACCTGGCTCGGTTATCCATACATGATGATTCTGTGCATGGGCTTGTTGAAAGCGATCCCGGACGACTTATATGAAGCCTCGGCAATGGACGGCGCAGGCCCATTCCAGAACTTCTTTAAAATCACGCTGCCGCTGCTGATTAAGCCGCTGACGCCGCTGATGATTGCCAGCTTTGCCTTTAACTTTAACAACTTCGTGCTGATTCAACTGTTAACCAACGGTGGTCCGGACAGGCTCGGCACCACAACGCCTGCGGGCTACACGGACTTGCTGGTGAGCTACACCTACCGCATCGCCTTTGAAGGCGGCGGCGGCCAGGACTTTGGTTTAGCTGCGGCTATCGCCACGCTTATCTTCATCCTGGTTGGCGCATTAGCGATTGTTAACCTGAAAGCCACCCGCATGAAGTTTGATTAAGCCTGAAAAGACCAGGCGCAATTGGCGCAGTCAGTTTGAACACGGACTGCGCGGAAAAACCGGAGCGTACACGTAGTACGTGAGGATTTGACTCACTTCGTTCACCCTGCGGGCCGCCCTATGGGCGTTCAAATGTGAACATTTGTGAGCACAGCCCAGGTTCAAAATGGCAAGCAAAATAGCCTGGAGCGGTGTTTAAGGAGTAATAAATATTATGGCTATGGTACAACCCAAATCCCAAAAGCTGCGTCTGTTTACTACGCACTTACTGTTATTGATATTTATCGCGGCAATTATGTTCCCACTGCTGATGGTTATTGCGATTTCACTGCGTCCGGGTAACTTCGCCACCGGCAGCCTGATCCCGGATCAAATTTCCTGGGAGCACTGGAAATTAGCCCTGGGTTTCAGCGTGCAACATGCCGATGGTAGCGTAACGCCACCGCCGTTCCCGGTGCTGTTGTGGTTGTGGAACTCGATCAAAATCGCGGTGATTACCGCGCTGGGTATCGTGACGCTTTCAACGACTTGTGCTTACGCTTTTGCCCGTATGCGTTTCCCTGGCAAAGCGACGTTGCTGAAAGGAATGCTGATTTTCCAGATGTTCCCGGCGGTGCTGTCACTGGTGGCGTTGTACGCCTTGTTTGACCGCCTCGGCCAGTACATTCCGTTTATCGGCTTGAACACGCACGGTGGGGTTATCTTCGCCTATCTTGGCGGTATCGCGCTGCATGTGTGGACGATTAAAGGCTATTTCGAAACGATTGATAACTCGCTGGAAGAAGCGGCAGCGCTTGACGGTGCAACCCCATGGCAGGCCTTCCGACTGGTGTTACTGCCTCTTTCCGTGCCGATTCTGGCGGTAGTATTTATTCTGTCGTTCATTGCCGCGATTACCGAAGTCCCGGTTGCATCGTTGCTGCTGCGCGATGTGAACAGCTACACCCTGGCGGTCGGTATGCAGCAATATCTCAACCCACAAAACTATTTGTGGGGCGACTTTGCCGCAGCCGCTGTGCTTTCAGCCATTCCGATTACTGTCGTGTTCTTACTGGCGCAACGCTGGCTGGTGAGTGGCCTGACGGCTGGCGGGGTGAAAGGTTAAGATTTCCTGTTAGTTATTGCTCTACCTTGTTTTAAAAGCCACTGTACCCCTCATTTGACTTTGTATTTTCTTCGGCGGCCTGCGGGCCGCCTTTTTTATTCTCGTTTTAAGCGGCTGCTATTACACAACCACAGCGTAATCACCAGCAGCAAAATCGCCCCGGAATAAATCAGCACATCCAGCGGTTGCTTATGATCAATGATGATCAGCCGCACAATGGCCGTAATACCGATATAGATAAAGTAACGCAACGGGAAGTGATACCCCGACTGAAAGTACTTAACAATCAGCGCGATAAATTCGAAATACAGGAAGTAAACCACCAACCCTTCGATAAACAGATATTTGCTGGCCTGTTCGCTGGGCGCGAAGAGCACATTAGCCAGGTGCAGCGTTTCTTTGCCAAGAAAGATGATGAGAATCAGACCAAGAGTGAGCAGAGCCAGATTAAGGACCGTTTGCATAACGGTAGCGATTAACTCGACGCGGGCGATAGATGTCATAAAACACCTCGTGGGTTAGGATACCGAAGTGTTGTTATACGTTGAAAGTGTGATCTGGATCTAGATTTTTTACTTATATACGCAAAGTGCCCAAAGCAACAATCTAGGGCAGGATTTGATAAGTAATAATTGAGAGGATGCTGATTTTTACTGAGGTTGCGGGCAGTTTGCTTTACACTGGTCGCCACTTCTTAAGAGGCCGCAACAATGTCCACATCAAGACTAACACAACAAGATATGACCGAAGCCGAGCAGCGCGAACTGAAAACGCGGCTAGACCGCGCACGCATCGCCCATGGTCGCCCCCTGACAAACTCAGAAATCAACCACGTTAAAAAAACTTATATCGACCAACTGATAGCAGAACGTGAATTGGCGGCCAAAAAAGTCCGCCAGATTAAAAAACAGAAAGCGTTAAAACCGGATACGTCTGCAACCTATTCCTGGTCTGCAAACAGCCACTCTCGTGGGAAACGCTAACTTAGCGACCCTTTTTCTTGCGTCCTGGCTGAGCGAAGCGTTTACGTGAAGCAAGCTCTGCCGGGGTTTTAGCACTGCTCTTCGACCCGCTCACGGCAGGTTTTTTAGCAACAACCGCCTTCGGTTTTGCTTTTGCCTTAGCGGCTGGCTTCGCTTCGGAAGAAGAGTTTTCAATCAGCTTAAATAACTCAATCAATTCATCGTCGGTTAAATCACGCCATTCACCCAACGGCAGCCCTTTCATGCTGACATTCATGATGCGGGTACGCTCAAGCTTCGTCACGTCATAACCAAAGTGTTCGCACATCCGGCGAATCTGACGGTTAAGCCCCTGCACCAACGTGATACGAAACACAAATGGAGCTTCTTTCTTCACTTTGCATTTCTTGGTGACGGTTCCCAGCATTGGAACACCCGCCCCCATGCCGCGAATGAACTCGTCAGTGACCGGTTTGTTGACCGTAACAACATATTCTTTTTCGTGGTCGTTCCCGGCCCGCAGGATTTTATTCACCAGATCGCCATGATTGGTGAGGAAAATCAGCCCTTGAGAGTCTTTATCCAGACGCCCAATCGGGAAAACGCGTTTGCTGTGGTTAACGAAATCGACAATGTTATCTTTCTCACCGTCTTCCGTTGTACTCACGATGCCCACAGGCTTGTTCAGCGCAATCAGCACCAGATCGTCTTCATCACGGGGTTCAATGAGCTGGCCATTAACCTTCACCACATCTCCGGAAAATACCTGATCGCCAATCGCGGCGCGTTTACCGTTAATAAAAACATTTCCCTGTTCGATGTAACGGTCGGCGTCACGGCGCGAGCAGATGCCGCTCTCGCTAATGTATTTGTTCAGACGTATAGATGAGTTAGGCAGCATGGTTCCTCCGTAAAACCGGGAATATACCTTACCTGAGGGGCGATGCGAACAGGCAGAGCGCAGATTGTCTGATTATCCCGGCATGTCTCGCATAACGGAAATGTAAGTTGCGGCGTGCTTTCCAGATTGATAACGACTCAGTTGTAAGCCGTCTGCGTAAACGAATAGGTTCGGGTTCCTGGCCACTATTCATTACGTATTTTATAAACTACAATCAAATGAAAGAACTCATACAATCTGCCACTTTCCGAAAGTGGTTTTCAAACATCAGGGACAAGCGAACGCGAACTGCCATCATCTCACGGCTCTTTCGTTTAGCTGCTGGTTTGCCCGGAGATGTTGCTGCAGTTGGTGAAGGCATAAGTGAATTAAGAATTCATTATGGCCCCGGATATCGGATCTATTACCGACAACAAAAAAACGAAATTATATTAATTGCTTGCGGCGGTACTAAGCGTTCGCAATTGCATGACATTGCTATGGCAAAAATACTGATAAAAACCTGGGAGGAGCAAGAGGATGAGTGGAACATTTACGATCTTTGATCCCGCAAATGCATTGGTAGATGACGAAGAAATTGCCTTTTTCATGGCCGACGCACTAGAAACAGGCGATGCTGCATTCATAGCCCAGGCTCTGGGCGTTGTGGCGCGGGCAAAAGGAATGACATCCGTTGCTACTGAGACGGGCTTGTCTCGCGAGCAGTTGTATCGCTCATTCAGTGAAGAAGGAAACCCTACGCTCAAAAGCACTCTGGCAGTGATGAAAGCGCTGGGGATTGAATTGACGATTAAATCCCCGCACTCCTGACAAAAAAGGCAATAAACGCGAAGTTCATTGCCTGTAGAGCGGTTTTACTTAGACGGTGACGCCGCCATCACCGCTAATTTCTTCTGAATATCTTTATCCAGATTATTCACCCAGTGATTATAAGAACGGTGAATTTCGCCATCGGATGCCAACAAATTCACACTGCTCACATAGTTAATTGAGTAGTTTCTTTCACTGTAATTAATGCGAACTGTCACGCTGTGCTTGCGGATATTTTGCGTCGCATTAATGACTCCAGGGCCTGCCACGGACATGATCCAGTCTCGCCCTTGACCGGCATTGATAATCGCGTTTTTAACCTGCTCCGCCGTTACGTGCTGAGTGATAATGGTCTGCGGCGTGCGCACTGGCTCGGTTCGTTCGAGTGCTGTACAACCGGCTAGCGCCACAACGCAAAGCACACTGGCAACTATCTGTTTTAGCTTCATCATTAAATTCCTTTTTTATAAAAATTACCGTCCCGATTATAAACAGATAGCCACGTCAGGATAATTAGTATTCGTCTCTTTCGTCATCATCAGGTTGCTCAAGAACGCTGTAAGCGACGGCACAAAACAGTGAGTTCAGGCGCTTCATATCACCGAGCAAACCGAGGTGTAGCGAGCTGGTTTCGATACTTTGGACGTTTTGCTGATGCAGGCGATCAACGTGCGCATGCGAGAAGCGGCGATTCAAAATACGGAAGCGATGTTTATTACGGCGCAAACGGCGAGCGCTGTTCACGTCTGCGGAGAAAAATACCGACAGGCTGAGTTTCAGGTTGCTAGTTAATTGCTGGAGCAGAATATCCAGCTCTTTCAGACCATCTGGCGAAAATGCCCGACGTGCAGCCAGCGATTTATCTGCCACTTCGCTACCCATGCGTTCCAGAATATCCGCCGCCTGCTCAAGGTTCAGCGACATCTCAATAATTTCAGCCCAGCGACGAGATTCAACTTCTGCCAGTTCCTCTTTTTGCATCTGCGCCATATACAGTTTGATTGCGGTATACAGCACGTCCACGTCGTCAGCGAGTTTGCGTAATTCTTTCTCCTGACGCGGTTCGCCATGCATGACTTTGCTCCAGGTTTCGAGCATCTGCTCGAGAACATCACCCATGCGCAAGGTTTCACGTGCGGCGTTGGAAAGCCCGAGCGCTGGCGTATCCAGAGCCGTGACATCAAGATGTTTTGGCTTCATCCGCGCATCAACTTCTGGTACTTCGCTGATTACACTCCGGCAAAAACGCGCCATCGCACCCGCAAATGGCACCATCGCCAGGCAGCGAATCAGGTTGTAGAACACGTGGAAATAGATAACCAATTCAGATTCCGGCTGCGAAAGTTTTTGCATCGCGTCTGCAAGAATATGAACAAACGGCAGGACTATCACCCCGCCCACCAGCTTGAATAACAAACTTCCGAGCGCGACACGGCGAGCAGCTGCATTGGCGGTACTGTTATTGATCATCGCCAACAGGCCAGAGCCAAGGTTGGCACCAATCACCAGGCACAGTGCGACATCAAACGAGATAATTCCGGCGGACGTCAGCGTGGCGGTCAGCAGCACAGCGGCAAGGCTGGAATAACTGATAATGGCGAACATTGCGCCAATCAGCGCATCAAGCATGATATCGCCCGTCAGCGAGGCGAAAATAACCTGTACACCGGAGGCCTGGGTTATCGGCGTCACAGCGGCAACAATCAGCTCCAGCGCCAGTAAAATCAGCCCAAGGCCAATGCCTACACGGCCAAGTTGCCCGGCACGTGTTTGTTTGCGGCTAAGGAAGAAAATAACGCCGATGAAGATGAGTAGCGGTGAAAGCCAGGAAAGATCGAAGGTCAGGATTCGCGCCATCAGCGCAGTACCCACATCGGCCCCCAGCACAATCACCAGCGCAGGGGTAAGCGCCACCAGATCCTGTGCCACAAAAGAGGTGACCAACATGGTGGTCGCGTTGCTGCTTTGCACCAGCGCGGTAACACCAATCCCGGCACAAAAGGCGAACGGTTTTTTTTCAACACTGCGGCTGAGTACGCTACGGAGATTTGCACCGTAAACGCGCATGATTCCGGTACGCACAATGTGCGTACCCCATACCAATAGCGCCACCGCAGAAAGTAGATGCAGTAATGTCAGCACACTTTCTCCTGGAAATGATAAGACGAGAAATTCCTTCTCTTTCCAGTATATAACGCCTGGTGAGAATTAAACGTTTCGGGATGTAAGAAGGGGAAAAGGAAGGAATTTATTGATCGGCCGTCGATGTCGCAGCCAGTTTGAACTCGGACAGCGCACAGCCCCCGGAGCGTACACGTAGTACGTGACGGGGGCGAGCACTGCCCAGGTTCAAAATGGCAAGTAAACCAGGCCGAAACGAACTAATCCGCGTCGTAGCCCAGGTTTGGGGCTAACCAGCGCTCCACATCCGTGACTGACATCCCTTTGCGACGTGCGTAGTCTTCCACCTGGTCGCGCTGAATCTGCGCCACGGCGTAATATTTGCTGTCAGGGTGGCTGAAATACCAGCCGGAAACGGATGCGCCAGGCCACATGGCGTAGGATTCAGTGAGTTTCATACCCACGACATTTTCTACGTCCAGCAGCTCCCAGATGGTCGCTTTCTCAGTATGTTCCGGGCAGGCTGGATAACCTGGCGCCGGGCGAATCCCCTGGTAGTTTTCGCGGATAAGCTCTTCGTTACTGAGATTTTCCGTTGGCGCGTAGCCCCAGTAAACTTTACGCACGCGTTCATGCAGATACTCGGCAAAGGCTTCCGCCAGGCGGTCAGACAGCGCTTTCACCATGATTTTGTTGTAATCATCGTGCTGTGCTTCATACCCTTCCGCTAACGCGTCTTCTTCCATACCTCCGGTGACGGCAAAGGCACCGATGTAATCCGCTTTGCCACTGTGTTTTGGCGCGACGAAATCGGCGAGGCAGTAGTTGGCGAAACCGACTTTCTCAGTTTGCTGGCGCAAATGATGAGCCACCGTTTGCACACGAGTCCGGGACTCATCGCGGTAAATTTCGATGTCGTCGTCCACACGGTTTGCCGGGAACAACCCGACAACGCCACGCGGCGTCAGCAATTTTTCTGCATGAAGTTTGTCGAGCATGTCGTTCGCGTCTTTGAACAAACGCTGCGCTTCTTCACCGACCACTTCATCTTCCAGAATGCGCGGATATTTCCCGGCCAGCGACCAGGTCATAAAGAACGGCGTCCAGTCGATGTAATTACGCAGCGTCTCGATGCTGGCCGTCACTTCCTGTACACCAGGGCGATGGGGAACCGGAGGCGTGTAGCTTGTCCAGTCAAAGGCCAGATCGTTTTCACGCGCGGCGGCAAGTGACACTGGCGGCGTGCGTGGTTTTTTACGCGCATGCTGAGTACGCACCGTGACGTATTCTTTGCGCGTGCGTTCTACAAAATCATCGTGCTGAGTCGGAGAAAGTAGCGCTGAAACCACACCGACGGTACGCGAGGCATTTTGCACGTAAACCGTTGGGCCGCTGTAGTTCTGCTCGATTTTCACCGCCGTATGCGCTTTAGAAGTCGTCGCCCCGCCAATCAGCAGCGGCAGCGTAAAGCCCTGGCGCTCCATCTCTTTGGCGACGTTAACCATTTCGTCCAGCGACGGCGTAATCAGGCCAGACAGACCAATAATATCGGCGCCCACTTCACGCGCGGTTTTCAGGATCTTCTCGGTTGGCACCATCACACCAAGGTCGATGATTTCGTAGTTATTACATTGCAACACTACGCCGACGATGTTTTTGCCGATGTCATGAACATCGCCTTTCACCGTTGCCAGCACGATTTTTCCGTTGGTGGAGCCTTTTTCTTTGCTGGCCTCAATATACGGCTCAAGGTACGCCACCGCTTGTTTCATCACGCGGGCAGATTTCACCACCTGCGGCAGGAACATTTTCCCTTCGCCGAACAAGTCGCCAACGACGTTCATGCCGTCCATCAGCGGGCCTTCAATAACCTGAATCGGGCGTTCGGACTGCTGACGGGCTTCTTCGGTATCGAGTTCAATAAACTCAGTGATACCTTTCACGAGTGAGTATTCGAGGCGCTTTTTCACATCCCAACTACGCCATTCGGCTTGTTGAGCGTTCGCGCTATCGTCACTTTTGCTGCCGCGATATTTTTCAGCCAGATCCAACAAGCGTTCGGTGCTGTCATCACGACGGTTCAGAATCACATCTTCGACGGCATTACGCAGTTCTTCAGAGAGATCGTCGTAAATCGCCAGTTGTCCGGCATTCACAATCCCCATGTCCATACCATTGCGAATGGCATAATAGAGGAACACGGCGTGAATCGCTTCACGTACCGGATCGTTACCACGGAAAGAGAACGACACGTTCGATACGCCACCGGAAATCATCGCATGCGGCAGTTCGCGTTTGATGTCTTCACAGGCACCGATAAAGTCCTGGGCGTAGTTGTTGTGTTCTTCAATACCCGTCGCGACGGCAAAAATATTCGGGTCAAAAATAATGTCTTCTGGTGGGAAGCCAACTTCTTCGGTCAGAATTTTGTAGGCGCGACGGCAAATTTCGATTTTGCGCTCGCGGGTGTCGGCCTGACCGACTTCGTCAAACGCCATGACCACCATCGCGGCACCGTAGCGGCGCACCAGTTTTGCATGGTGGATAAACGGCTCGATCCCCTCTTTCATGGAGATCGAGTTCACGATGCCTTTGCCCTGAATGCATTTCAGGCCTTTTTCGATGACGTCCCATTTCGAGGAGTCAATCATAATTGGCACACGGGCGATGTCTGGCTCACCGGCAATCAGGTTGAGGAAACGCATCATCGCCGCTTCGGCGTCGAGCATCCCTTCATCCATGTTGATGTCGATGATTTGCGCGCCGCTTTCAACCTGTTGAAGTGCGACTTCCAGTGCTTCGTTATATTTATCTTCTTTGATCAGACGCTTAAATTTGGCAGAACCCGTCACGTTTGTACGCTCACCGACGTTCACAAACAGGCTTTCGGCGGTGATATTTAGCGGTTCAAGCCCTGCTAAACGACAGGCAACGGGCAGGTCAGGCAGTTTACGCGGCGCCACGCCCTCAACGGCTTTGCTCATCGCGGCGATATGTTCCGGCGTGGTGCCACAGCAACCACCGATGATATTCAGGAACCCGGCCTGCGCCCATTCGCCAATCTGTTTTGCCATTTCTCTGGCATCCAAATCGTATTCACCGAAAGCATTCGGCAGCCCGGCGTTAGGGTGCGCGGTAACGTAGCATTCGGCAATGCGCGAAAGTTCTGCCACGTACTGACGTAATTCATCTGGCCCCAGTGCGCAGTTCAGGCCGAAAGTCAGCGCGTCCGCATGGCGCAATGAGTTATAGAACGCTTCGGTCGTTTGCCCGGAAAGCGTACGGCCAGAGGCATCGGTGATGGTGCCGGAAATCATGATCGGGAGATCAACGCCCAGCGCTTCAAATTCGGTTTTCACGGCAAAAATCGCCGCTTTGGCGTTCAGGGTATCGAACACCGTTTCAATCATTATCAGGTCAGAGCCACCTTCCACCAGCGCACGGGTGGATTCGCGATACGCGTCCACCAGTTGGTCAAAGCTCACGTTACGGAACGCAGGATCGTTAACGTCTGGAGAAATAGAGGCGGTGCGGTTGGTTGGGCCTAACACACCTGCCACGTAGCGCGGTTTTTCAGGCGTGCGTGCAGTCCATTCATCGGCGCAGGCGCGGGCCAACTTCGCCGCTTCGTAGTTTATTTCTGCCGACAGGGATTCCATTTGGTAATCCGCCATCGCGATGGTCGTTGAGTTGAAGGTGTTGGTTTCGACGATGTCGGCACCGGCTTCAAAGTAGGCGTAGTGAATAGCGGCAATCGTTTCCGGTTTGCTCAGCACCAGCAAGTCGTTGTTCCCTTTCAGGTCACACGGCCAGTCAGCAAAGCGCTCACCCCGGAAATCGCTCTCATCAAGACGGTAACTCTGAATCATGGTTCCCATGCCACCATCCAGTACCAAAATGCGTTGTTGCAACTGCTGATGCAGTTTTTCTACTTTGTTGCTCAACTCAGACTCCTCGCGCGTATTGTGCTTCATCCACATATCGTTTTTGTTGTGGGATGTAATTTCATCCTACCACAGGTGCCTTCGAGGTCTGCTTGAGAGTTTTTCAGGGTGAACAGAAATACAATATGTCGTGTTTGAGCCATTCCAAAGACTCCGAATGATATATATACCTTTTCAATTACACTGAACTATACAAACTATTTATATAACAATTCGATTTTATTTCGGACACTATCAGCATCTCTTTTATGAGAGAAATCAACTTCGCCTCAATCGAAGGGAATAACATCTTTTCTTTTATAATGAGAATAGAAAAGATGACTTACTCACCTGATGAACTCTTCGCTTCCTTATCTAATGCAAAGGAATATACCTTCACTTCGCCCTTATTGCCTGGAGAGTACTTTTGCACTGAACCTGATACTCCACTGCCTCCATTCTCAGCACCTATTATTGATGATGAAAGCGGCATTTGTCTTGGTTACGCACGTAAGCACGGAGGTGGTCTTTATGATATTTTTGATGCAGAAGGGAAACTTGTTACTTACCATGAGCTCCCTTTAGAATCGCCACTCGTTGATCCTATCGATATTTTATTCTTAGGAGCTTTGTTATATAAAGGCGTTCGCCTGGGTTTTCACACTTTTGAAGCGCTCACAGAACGTAGGATCGCTGTTAAATTCTCATCAATATTTACCGAACAAATTATCGGCATGCTTCGTGGACGGTTAAAGGTTGGCTTATCTGCAAAAATGTTAAAGTTCACACCTACCCCAGCTCGTCATATGAGTGAAGCGGGCAGCTATGTTCCCGTTTATATTCTTGAAAAGGCGATACGTTATGGTAAAAGATTGCCTGATATAAAAGGGAACTCCGGGCGAATCCTGAAACGCTATGAAATAAAAATTCGCCGATCGAGGTATAATGACACGGCTAAGATATTTGAAAACAAAGACTACACTTTAGAAGTCATTGTCGACGAAAGAACATGGACAATAACTCACTTTGCCTATAAATCTTGAGGTAAACATGCTGAAAATAGTTAATAGTGTTATTGAATTGGAAATAACACCTTTTGAAAAAATAACCAACACTCCAGAATTTGGTTTTTATCATAAATTATTGAATATGTATGTCGAATTCAAATCAAAAGGAATTCATCTTGCAACAACATGGGATTGCTATCTTGGGGAACTAGAGGAATTTCAACATAACCTTTGTCATTTACGAGAAAATAATGCCGCCGATGAAGTAACTTTTAGCCCAATGGAAGGAATGATTACATTGATTGTTGGAAAAAACATCATACCTTTTGAAACATATTATTTGAAATTCAAATTATCAACCGAAGCACATGCTGATATTTTTATCGAAGGTAGTACCGGCTTAGATCAGACTTACATTCAGGAAATTATCCAGGGAGTGCACGAACTTATCGTTTACTAGTTCACCTGACTGCTCCGATGAGTCTGATGCTGGTTGCATTATCGCCAAATAAAACGAAAATGATTTCCACGATACGAAAACAGGAGTCAGTTATGGTTGCTGCCGTTCCCGCTAAACGTGGAAAAAAACCACGCGCTGCCACAGTGGCTGCACCTCAGCCAACCGGGCAAGTTCAGTCACTGACGCGTGGCCTGAAACTGCTTGAATGGATTGCCGAATCGCATGGTAGCGTTGCGCTCACCGAGCTGGCACAACAGGCTGGTTTACCGAACTCCACCACACATCGACTGCTCACTACCATGCAGCAACTCGGCTTTGTTCGCCAGATTGGCGATCTCGGCCACTGGACGATTGGCGCACATGCGTTTGTCGTCGGCAGTAGCTTCTTGCAAAGCCGTAATCTACTCGCCATTGTTCACCCGATCCTGCGCAAACTGATGGAAGATTCCGGCGAAACGGTAAATCTTGCGGTGCTTGATCATAGCGATCACCAGGCGATTATCATTGACCAGGTGCAATGCGCGCAGCTTATGCGTATGTCAGCGCCGATTGGCGGCAAGCTCCCGATGCACGCTTCAGGTGCCGGGAAGGTGTTTCTGGCAAATCTGAGTGACGAGCAGGTCGCAGCTTTACTGCATCGTAAAGGGTTGCACAGCTACACGCCTGCAACGCTCACTTCTCCGCTGCATCTGAAAGAAGATTTGGCACAGACTCGCAAGCGCGGTTACTCGTTTGATGATGAAGAACATGCGCTGGGGCTGCGTTGTGTGGCGTCGTGTATTTATGACGAGCACCATGAAGCGTTTGCCGCGATTTCAATTTCCGGCCCAATTTCACGCGTGACAGATGACCGCGTTACCGAGTTAGGTGCGTTAGTGATCAAAGCGGCGAAAGAGATTACTCAGGCTTACGGCGGCGGGCGCTAATAATGTTAAGCTGTGAATAATTTAACCAATGTTTCAACCTACTGTCATTTAAAAGGAATTTAAAAATGCTAACCCAGTCTGAGCTTAATAAAATCAAGGAAATGCTTTACGAACGGCAACAGCTTCAACCAATAAGCGTTATTTTACCGTCGTTGCAAGAACCAGCAAATAAAATGAATATCTACCAGTTACAACGATATCAATTAGATAATTATTATTTAATACCAAAAGTAATGAGTTCAAATAGTTTATCTGACGTTAATGGGCGATTCATTTTTGTGATCAAGGCAAACGAACCAGGGGTAATTTATTGCGCGAAGGCTTTCGATCAGCTTAATCGATATTTATCGGACAATAAACGAGGTATTGAAGGTCATACATCACTAACAAAAAGAAAAGATGTTTTGTTTGCAGGCAGTTTGATATTTAATAATAAAGAGTTAGTTTCCTGGTCCAATGATAGTGGTCATTATCAACCGAAATCAGAATTAAGACATATAAATTTATTACCTCATATAAAAATGCTCCTGCCAGAAACATTATACATCCCGATTAGTTTTGATCAGTTAAGTACCGGACAACATAGTGTTGCCAGCAGCGGCCGAATGAATGATTTCTCATCTATTGATTCAACTTCTTCAAATAGCTCATACAAATGGCCATCATAGTCTGATATATATTACAAACAAGTAATATGGCGCTGGCAAAAACGCTGCCGTTTGCGGTAGGCAAAAACATCCTCCACATGCCCGTTGCGGATTCTTTCCTGCAATGCGCGCCAGTAATCAGCACGGAATAAGTCGCCGTGCATTTCATCGAATATCAGGCGAATACGCGGGTCGGCGCATAAATAGTGGCGAAACTCTTCCGGGAAAACATCTCCGGGCGCCACGCTGTACCACGGTTCGGCAGAGAGTTCGTCCTCCGGATAACGCGGTGGAGGAACGTTGCGGAAATTCACTTCGGTCATATAGCAAATTTCATCGTAATCGTAGAACACCACACGCCCGTGACGGGTGACGCCAAAGTTTTTAAATAGCATGTCGCCGGGGAAAATATTCGCCGCCGCAAGCTGGCGGATAGCGTTGCCATATTCTTCAACGGCATCGCGTAATTGCTGGCCTTCCACCTGTTCCAGCCACAGATTCAACGGCACCATTCTGCGTTCAATATACAGATGGCTGATGGCAATACTGTCGCCAAGATCGGTCAGTTTTTCAGGCACTTCCAGCTTTAACAGGTCAAGCAGCGGCTGGCTTATCTGATGTTTAGACAGCACAAAATTTTCAAACTCCTGAGTATCGGCCATACGACCGACACGATCGTGTTCCTTCACCAGTTGATAGCATTCGCGAACGCGCTCGGCAGTGACTTCTTTTTGCGGGGCAAACTTATCTTTAATCACTTTAAAAACCCGGTCAAAACCAGGAAGAGTAAATACCAGCATCACCATGCCGCGAATACCCGGCGCTTCAATAAACTGCTCATCGGTGGCTGAGATATACGTCAGATATTCGCGATAACTTTCTGTTTTACCGTGTTTTTGACAACCAATCGCCATGTACAGCTCGGCTGTGGTTTTTCCCGGCAAAAGTTCACGCAACCATTCGACTAATGCCGCAGGTTGCGGGGCGTAAACCATGAAATAAGAGCGGGCAAAACCAAAAACGATGCTGGCTTCAGCGCTGCTGGTTAAGCAGGTATCTACCACTAAATGTCCGTCATCGGTGCGATGTATCGGCAACAAAAAGGGCACCTTGCCCGTCGGAAGAACCAGCTTCCCGACCAGCCAGGCGGCTTTATTTCGATAAAATAATTCGTTGGCAATTTCGATAGATGCCTGCTGCAAAGCCTCATTACCAAAGGTTTCAGTCAGATGCGCGATGATATACCCGGCGTCACGGGCCAAATTTTGCCACGGCAGGCGCAAAGGCAAATCCCGAAGTACTGAGCGTAAAAGCGGCTGCCAGCCTAAAGCTGGGGTAAAGGTTTTTGACAGCGGGCGAGGAATAGCGCGAAAGCGCGTTTCATCCTGAGAGCTGAAAATAAAAAGCCGCTCGGGAGATAACGAGCGGTGATCGAAGAGCCGACAATAAACTGAATTGAAAAAGCTTTCGGCAATTTCAAAGCGAGGGTAATCGGGCAATAACTGGGTGTACTGCGCTTTAACACGCAATAAAAATTCGTCGTCCGTATGCTGACCATCGGTAATGCAGCGCAATTGTTCAACTACCAGACCGACGTGGTGATCGTAGAGATGGATGCGGCTTTTCATCGCCCGCTGTACCGCGTGCCAGTCGGCTTGTTCGAAGCGCTGCTGCGCTCCGGAGGTGACTTCAAGAAAGCGGCCATACTGCGCGTCAAAACCTTGCAGGATAGTGTGGGCGATTAACAATTCCAGCCTACGAGTCATAGGTTTCTCCGTCGTGAATTTCCCCCTCACCCTGACCCTCTCCCTGAGGGAGAGGGGATTGATCGTGTTTTTCTCCTTCTCCCTCAGGGAGAAGGTTGGGATGAGGGTTGTTTTAGAACTGCTCTTCTTCCGTTGAACCCGTTAATGCAGTGACTGAAGAAGCCCCCCCCTGAATAATCGTCGTTACACGGTCAAAATAGCCGGTGCCCACTTCCTGCTGATGGGAAACGAAGGTGTAGCCTTCAGGCGCCGCAGCAAATTCTGGCTGCTGCACTTTTTCAACGTAATGGCGCATACCTTCGCCCTGCGCGTAAGCGTGCGCCAGGTCGAACATGTTGAACCACATGCTGTGAATGCCAGCGAGCGTAATGAATTGATATTTGTAGCCCATTGCTGATAGCTCTTCCTGGAACGAAGCAATAGTTTTATCGTCGAGGTTTTTCTTCCAGTTAAACGATGGCGAACAGTTGTAGGCCAGCAGTTTGCCTGGGAAGCGAGCATGGATGGCATCAGCAAAGCGACGCGCCTGTTCAAGGTCAGGTTTGGACGTCTCGCACCACACCAAATCGGCATATGGCGCGTACGCCAGGCCACGGCTGATAGCCTGCTCAATGCCAGCACGAGTACGGTAGAAACCTTCTTGAGTGCGCTCGCCCGTAACAAATTCGCGGTCGTATTCGTCACAATCAGAGGTGATTAAATCCGCAGCATCGGCATCGGTACGGGCAATGACTAGTGTTGGAACGCCCATTACGTCTGCTGCCAGGCGGGCAGCGACAAGTTTCTGAATGGCTTCCTGAGTCGGCACCAGCACCTTGCCACCCATGTGACCGCATTTCTTCACGGATGCCAGTTGGTCTTCAAAGTGTACCGCTGCTGCACCGGCCTGAATCATCGATTTCATCAGCTCAAACGCGTTCAGTACACCACCAAAACCGGCTTCCGCATCGGCTACGATCGGCAGGTAGTAATCGACATAGCGCGGATCACCTTCCTCAATGTTGGATGCCCATTGGATCTGATCGGCGCGACGGAATGTGTTGTTGATCCGATCGACCACCGCCGGTACGGAGTTTGCCGGATATAACGATTGATCCGGGTACATGCTGGACGCGAGGTTGGCATCTGCCGCAACCTGCCAGCCAGACAGATAAATGGCTTCAATACCCGCTTTCGCTTGTTGCAACGCTTGCCCGCCAGTTAACGCGCCAAGGCTGTTGATGTAGCCCTTTTTCGATTCACCATGCAGCAAGCGCCACATTCTGGCCGCGCCATTTTGCGCCAGCGTACATTCCGGGTTCACAGAACCACGCAATTTCACGACCTCTTCCGCGCTGTATGGGCGCTTGATGCCTTCCCAGCGAGCTTGCGTCCAGTCTTCTTGTAATTGTTGAATTTGTTGGTTGCGTGAGGTTTTCATAGCAGATGCTCCATATTTTTTTATGTCGTAGGGTTTAAGCAAGCAGGCGGTAGCCCGGCAGCGTCAGGAAGTCGATTAACGTCTCGGAAGTGGTGATTTGCTCCATCAGGCGAGCCGCTTCATCAAAGCGTCCCTGGCTGAAACGCTTGTCGCCGAGTTCTTCCTGAATAACGAACATTTCTTCGGCCAGCATATGGCGGAACAGCGCCTTAGTGACCGTTTCGCCGTTACTCAACGTTTTCTCATGGTGAATCCACTGCCAGATAGAGGTACGGGAAATTTCTGCCGTCGCGGCATCTTCCATCAAGCCGTAAATCGGCACGCAACCATTGCCCGAAATCCATGCTTCGATGTATTGCACAGCAACGCGGATATTGGCACGCATGCCTGCTTCGGTGCGCTCGCCAGGGCAAGGCTCAAGCAGTTGTGCCGCCGTAATCGGTGCATCTTCCTCACGCAAAATATGTAGCTGGTTTTTATTGTCACCCAGCGCTTTATCAAAGACTTCCACGACCGTGTCAGCAAGCCCGGGATGCGCAATCCAGGTACCATCGTGGCCGTTGGTCGCTTCCATTTGCTTGTCTGTTTTAACTTTATTGAGCACCCATTCGTTGCGGGCACTCTCTTTACTCGGAATGAATGCCGCCATTCCGCCCATGGCAAAAGCACCACGGCGATGACATGTTTTGATCAGCAGACGTGAATAAGCGTTCAGGAAAGGTTTGTCCATGGTGACGGACTGACGATCCGGCAGAACACGATCCGGATGGTTTTTTAATGTTTTGATGTAGCTGAAAATATAGTCCCAGCGACCACAGTTCAGCCCAACGATGTGATCGCGTAGTGCATGCAGGATCTCATCCATCTGGAATACCGCTGGCAGCGTTTCAATCAACAGCGTCGCTTTGATGGTGCCGCGCGGGAGGGAGAAATGATCTTCGGTAAAACTGAACACTTCGCTCCACCAGGCCGCTTCCTGCCAGGATTGGGTTTTAGGCAGGTAGAAATACGGGCCACTTCCTTTTGCCAGCAAAGCATCCACGTTGTGGAAGAAGTAGAGCGCAAAATCAAACAGGCTGCCTGGGATCGGCTCATCACGCCAGATCACATGTTTTTCCGGCAAGTGAAGACCACGCACGCGGCAAACGAGGACCGCTGGATCAGGCTTCAGCTGGTAAATTTTCCCGGCTTCGTTGGTCCAGCTAATGGTGCCGTTGATCGCATCGTGCAGGTTGATTTGCCCATCGATAACTTTGCTCCAACTGGGTGCGAGCGAATCTTCAAAGTCAGCCATAAACACTTTGACGTTAGCATTCAACGCGTTAATCACCATCTTGCGTTCGACCGGCCCTGTGATCTCGACCCGTCGATCCAGTAAATCGTTCGGCACCCCACGAATCGTCCATTCAGATTCTCGAATGGAACTTGTTTCCAAAATAAAATCTGGAAGCTTACCGGCGTCGATTTCTGCCTGCTGAACGGTGCGTGCCGCCAACAGCTTATTACGTTGTGGAGTAAACCGGGTGACGAGTTCACTGAGAAACTCTACTGCATCGGGCGTCAGAACCTGCCGCTCTTGTTCACCAAACGGCTGGCTAAAGGCCAACTCTTCGCTAACTGTCTGTTGTGTCATTGGATTTATCCCCTCATCTCATCCCGTCGCTAAAACCGATTTTATCTGGTACGTCCAGTGAGGTGTTTTCACTCAACAGGTTTAAGACTACTTCATGATTTTTTAAAATCAAAAACTATTTCCATTTTTGAAATGGAAATAGTTTATCGTATTGATATATATGAGATTAAAATTTATTCATTTGGGGAATGTATTTTTAGAAAACAAAAAAGGCACCCGAAGGTGCCTTGATCTCAGTGCTGATGGGATGCTGAAACGCTTAATCGAGCGTTGGGTTCATATGGCGCAGATCGAATGGCGTGATCTGGTAAACGTAGTAATTTAGCCAGTTGGTGAACAACAAATTCCCATGGCTACGCCATGTAGCATGCGGCTTTCTCTGCGGATCGTTATTCGGGAAGTAGTTGTACGGGACGTCAGGATTCAGGCCTGCTTCGACGTCACGGAAATATTCACCTGACAGCGTGTGCGCATCATATTCCGGATGGCCCGTGACAAAAGCGATGCGTTTATCTTTGCTACCAAAAAGGTAAGCATCCCCTTCTTCTGACTCAGCCAGAACTTCGAGATCGGTATAGTCACGGATCAAAGATGCCGGGAAATCTGCATAACGTGAATGTGGCGCCAGGAAGGAGTCATCAAAGCCGCGTGTTAACAGGGCGTGTGGATAAGTGAGGTTGTGTTCATATACGCCAGAGAGCTTATCTTTACGCGTTTGCTTCGGAATCCCGTAGAGGATATTTAGCGCTGCCTGCACCGCCCAACACACAAATAGCGTTGAGGTGACGTGATCTTTTGCCCAGTGAATCACTTGTTCAATTTGCGGCCAATAAGCCACATCATTAAATTCAACCAGGCCCAATGGCGCACCGGTCACGATCAAGCCATCAAAATTTTCATCCTGTATATCTTCAAAATTACAGTAGAAATTATTGAGATGTTCAGTCGGTGTATTACGGGATTCACGGGAATCAATGCGCAACAGCTGGACGTCAACCTGTAGAGGAGAGTTAGAAAGCAGACGTAAAAACTGGTTTTCCGTCTCAATCTTTTTTGGCATCAGATTAAGTATGAGCACCTTTAGCGGACGGATCTCCTGATTACTCGCACGCGATGTCGTCATAACAAAGACATTCTCATCACGCAGGAAATTGACGGCTGGTAACTCATCCAGTACCCGAATTGGCATAACCTTTTATCCTCACAGCATACGTATAAACGTTTAGACATCCAGATAGCTGAAGATAACTCGCCGCCTGTCAAATGTCGAGTAATCATAAGATAGTTGAAAATGTTTCACTTAAGCACAGATTTTACGGGTAGTGGAATAGACTGGGTAATAGCTTGTTTTGCAGTGGATTATAATGATGAAATTGGCTTGCAGAGATAGGACTATGAAGGGTGATCGCATAAATCGCAGACAGCAAAAAGCCCTGTACGTCAGTACAGGGCTTTCCACTTATTTGGAGCCTGGCAGTTCCCTACTCTCGCATGGGGAGACCCCACACTACCATCGGCGCTACGGCGTTTCACTTCTGAGTTCGGCATGGGGTCAGGTGGGACCACCGCGCTACTGCCGCCAGGCATATTCTGTTTCATCAACCGTTGTGTTATTCACACAACCATCAACTTAAAATCTCGGTTCAAGCTGAAAATCAAATGCTTAGTCTCTCAACCAAAACACCTTCGGTGTTGTAAGGTTAAGCCTCACGGATCATTAGTACTGGTTAGCTCAACGTATCGCTACGCTTACACACCCAGCCTATCAACGTCGTAGTCTTCAACGTTCCTTCAGGGGAATCAAGTTCCCAGGGAGAATTCATCTCGGGGCAAGTTTCGCGCTTAGATGCTTTCAGCGCTTATCTTTTCCGCATTTAGCTACCGGGCAATGCCATTGGCATGACAACCCGAACACCAGTGATGCGTCCACTCCGGTCCTCTCGTACTAGGAGCAGCCCCCCTCAATTCTCCAGCGCCCACGGCAGATAGGGACCGAACTGTCTCACGACGTTCTAAACCCAGCTCGCGTACCACTTTAAATGGCGAACAGCCATACCCTTGGGACCTACTTCAGCCCCAGGATGTGATGAGCCGACATCGAGGTGCCAAACACCGCCGTCGATATGAACTCTTGGGCGGTATCAGCCTGTTATCCCCGGAGTACCTTTTATCCGTTGAGCGATGGCCCTTCCATTCAGAACCACCGGATCACTAAGACCTGCTTTCGCACCTGCTCGAGCCGTCACTCTCGCAGTCAAGCTAGCTTATGCCTTTGCACTAACCTCACGATGTCCGACCGTGATTAGCTAACCTTCGTGCTCCTCCGTTACGCTTTAGGAGGAGACCGCCCCAGTCAAACTACCCACCAGACACTGTCCGCAACCCGGATCACGGGTCTACGTTAGAACATCAAACATTAAAGGGTGGTATTTCAAGGTTGGCTCCATGCAGACTGGCGTCCACACTTCAAAGCCTCCCACCTATCCTACACATCAAGGCTCAATGTTCAGTGTCAAGCTATAGTAAAGGTTCACGGGGTCTTTCCGTCTTGCCGCGGGTACACTGCATCTTCACAGCGATTTCAATTTCACTGAGTCTCGGGTGGAGACAGCCTGGCCATCATTACGCCATTCGTGCAGGTCGGAACTTACCCGACAAGGAATTTCGCTACCTTAGGACCGTTATAGTTACGGCCGCCGTTTACCGGGGCTTCGATCAAGAGCTTCAGCTTGCGCTTAACCCCATCAATTAACCTTCCGGCACCGGGCAGGCGTCACACCGTATACGTCCACTTTCGTGTTTGCACAGTGCTGTGTTTTTAATAAACAGTTGCAGCCAGCTGGTATCTTCGACTGCCTTCAGCTCCATCCGCGAGGGACTTCACCTACCGACAGCGTGCCTTCTCCCGAAGTTACGGCACCATTTTGCCTAGTTCCTTCACCCGAGTTCTCTCAAGCGCCTTGGTATTCTCTACCTGACCACCTGTGTCGGTTTGGGGTACGATTCGTTGTTACCTGATGCTTAGAGGCTTTTCCTGGAAGTGCGGCATTTGTTACTTCAGCACCGTAGTGCCTCGTCATCACACCTCAGCGTTAGATAAGAGTCCGGATTTACCTAAACTCTCCGCCTACATGCTTAAACCGGGACAACCGTCGCCCGGCTAACATAGCCCTCTCCGTCCCCCCTTCGCAGTAACACCGAGTACAGGAATATTAACCTGTTTCCCATCGACTACGCCTTTCGGCCTCGCCTTAGGGGTCGACTCACCCTGCCCCGATTAACGTTGGACAGGAACCCTTGGTCTTCCGGCGAGCGGGTTTTTCACCCGCTTTATCGTTACTTATGTCAGCATTCGCACTTCTGATACCTCCACCAGACCTCACAGTCCAGCTTCAACGGCTTACAGAACGCTCCCCTACCCAACAACGCCTAAGCGTCGCTGCCGCAGCTTCGGTGCATGGTTTAGCCCCGTTACATCTTCCGCGCAGGCCGACTCGACCAGTGAGCTATTACGCTTTCTTTAAATGATGGCTGCTTCTAAGCCAACATCCTGGCTGTCTGTGCCTTCCCACATCGTTTCCCACTTAACCATGACTTTGGGACCTTAGCTGGCGGTCTGGGTTGTTTCCCTCTTCACGACGGACGTTAGCACCCGCCGTGTGTCTCCCGTGATAACATTCTTCGGTATTCGTAGTTTGCATCGGGTTGGTAAGCCGGGATGGCCCCCTAGCCGAAACAGTGCTCTACCCCCGAAGATGAGTTCACGAGGCGCTACCTAAATAGCTTTCGGGGAGAACCAGCTATCTCCCGGTTTGATTGGCCTTTCACCCCCAGCCACAAGTCATCCGCTAATTTTTCAACATTAGTCGGTTCGGTCCTCCAGTTAGTGTTACCCAACCTTCAACCTGCCCATGGCTAGATCACCGGGTTTCGGGTCTATACCCTGCAACTTAACGCCCAGTTAAGACTCGGTTTCCCTGCGGCTCCCCTATACGGTTAACCTTGCTACAGAATATAAGTCGCTGACCCATTATACAAAAGGTACGCAGTCACCCCATAAAAGAGGCTCCCACTGCTTGTACGTACACGGTTTCAGGTTCTGTTTCACTCCCCTCGCCGGGGTTCTTTTCGCCTTTCCCTCACGGTACTGGTTCACTATCGGTCAGTCAGGAGTATTTAGCCTTGGAGGATGGTCCCCCCATATTCAGACAGGATACCACGTGTCCCGCCCTACTCTTCGAGTTCACAGTATGTGTATTTTTGTGTACGGGAGTATCACCCTGTACCCTGCGACTTTCCAGACGCTTCCACTAATACACAAACTGATTCAGACTCTGGGCTGCTCCCCGTTCGCTCGCCGCTACTGGGGGAATCTCGGTTGATTTCTTTTCCTCGGGGTACTTAGATGTTTCAGTTCCCCCGGTTCGCTTCGTTAAGCTATGTATTCACTTAACGATAGTGCAACGAATTGCACTGGGTTTCCCCATTCGGAAATCGTCGGTTATAACGGTTCATATCACCTTACCGACGCTTATCGCAGATTAGCACGTCCTTCATCGCCTCTGACTGCCAGGGCATCCACCGTGTACGCTTAGTCGCTTAACCTCACAACCCGAAGATGTCTCGTGAGACACAATCGATGTTGTGAAAATTTGAGAGACTCGAACACACCGCATTTTCCTTTCTTATTACGGAGAAAGGAAACAGTGTGTCGTTTCAATTTTCAGCTTGTTCCGGATTTTTAAAGAGCAATATCTCAAACGTGACTCGAAAGTCAGTTTTGAGATATGTGTGATAATGTCTTTCACATCATTATCTTAAGATGGCGTCCCCAAGGGGATTCGAACCCCTGTTACAGCCGTGAAAGGGCAGTGTCCTGGGCCTCTAGACGATGGGGACACGATATCCCGTTGAAGGGATCGCTTGCTCATTTACTTCTATCAGACAATCTGTGTGAGCACTACGCGGGTTTGTATCTATTAGGTAAGGAGGTGATCCAACCGCAGGTTCCCCTACGGTTACCTTGTTACGACTTCACCCCAGTCATGAATCACAAAGTGGTAAGCGCCCTCCCGAAGGTTAAGCTACCTACTTCTTTTGCAACCCACTCCCATGGTGTGACGGGCGGTGTGTACAAGGCCCGGGAACGTATTCACCGTAGCATTCTGATCTACGATTACTAGCGATTCCGACTTCACGGAGTCGAGTTGCAGACTCCGATCCGGACTACGACGCACTTTATGAGGTCCGCTTGCTCTCGCGAGGTCGCTTCTCTTTGTATGCGCCATTGTAGCACGTGTGTAGCCCTACTCGTAAGGGCCATGATGACTTGACGTCATCCCCACCTTCCTCCAGTTTATCACTGGCAGTCTCCTTTGAGTTCCCGGCCGAACCGCTGGCAACAAAGGATAAGGGTTGCGCTCGTTGCGGGACTTAACCCAACATTTCACAACACGAGCTGACGACAGCCATGCAGCACCTGTCTCAGAGTTCCCGAAGGCACTAAGCTATCTCTAGCGAATTCTCTGGATGTCAAGAGTAGGTAAGGTTCTTCGCGTTGCATCGAATTAAACCACATGCTCCACCGCTTGTGCGGGCCCCCGTCAATTCATTTGAGTTTTAACCTTGCGGCCGTACTCCCCAGGCGGTCGACTTAACGCGTTAGCTCCGGAAGCCACTCCTCAAGGGAACAACCTCCAAGTCGACATCGTTTACGGCGTGGACTACCAGGGTATCTAATCCTGTTTGCTCCCCACGCTTTCGCACCTGAGCGTCAGTCTTTGTCCAGGGGGCCGCCTTCGCCACCGGTATTCCTCCAGATCTCTACGCATTTCACCGCTACACCTGGAATTCTACCCCCCTCTACAAGACTCTAGCCTGCCAGTTTCGAATGCAGTTCCCAGGTTGAGCCCGGGGATTTCACATCCGACTTGACAGACCGCCTGCGTGCGCTTTACGCCCAGTAATTCCGATTAACGCTTGCACCCTCCGTATTACCGCGGCTGCTGGCACGGAGTTAGCCGGTGCTTCTTCTGCGAGTAACGTCAATCACTGCGGTTATTAACCACAATGCCTTCCTCCTCGCTGAAAGTACTTTACAACCCGAAGGCCTTCTTCATACACGCGGCATGGCTGCATCAGGCTTGCGCCCATTGTGCAATATTCCCCACTGCTGCCTCCCGTAGGAGTCTGGACCGTGTCTCAGTTCCAGTGTGGCTGGTCATCCTCTCAGACCAGCTAGGGATCGTCGCCTAGGTGAGCCATTACCTCACCTACTAGCTAATCCCATCTGGGCACATCTGATGGCAAGAGGCCCGAAGGTCCCCCTCTTTGGTCCGAAGACGTTATGCGGTATTAGCTACCGTTTCCAGTAGTTATCCCCCTCCATCAGGCAGTTTCCCAGACATTACTCACCCGTCCGCCGCTCGTCACCCAGAGAGCAAGCTCTCTTGTGCTACCGCTCGACTTGCATGTGTTAGGCCTGCCGCCAGCGTTCAATCTGAGCCATGATCAAACTCTTCAATTAAAAGCTTGATTTACTTCAACTCGTGAAGCGGTGCTCAAAAATTAACTTTCGTAATAATTCAACTAAATGAATTACTGCTTGGTCACTCTTCAAGACTTGATATTTTTTTGATACCCGAAGGTATCTGAGATATCAATCCTGCGAGTGCCCACACAGATTGTCTGATAAATTGTTAAAGAGCAGTGAGTTAGGCGCTTTCGCTTGCTAACTCGAGGTGGCGTATATTACGCTTTCCTCTTTCAGAGTCAACCCTTAATTTCAGGATATTTGACTCTCATCGCCGCCGTTACTCTGTGATGTTGTTCACATGTTCCGTGTCGATGGAGGCGCATTATAGGGAGTTCTTCTGAGGCTGCAACCCTAAATATGCAGTAATTTTACTGACTGCTGCATTCCACAGCAAAACCCCGCCTTATACGCAGTTGTGCACAAAGTTATCCACAATCGTGATGAAGTCCTAAATTATGCGAGCGTGACGCAAACGTTTTCGCTACAATGTGCGCGCAATAAAAGGACGCCCCGTTTTGGGGCGTTAGCTGAGTTTTAGGGAAAATAACTAAAATTCAGCTAACGCTCTTCTATATGCGAACCAAAGCTAAGGGATCAAACCATGCAACAACGTCGTCCTGTACGCCGCGCTCTGCTCAGTGTTTCTGACAAAGCCGGTATCGTCGAATTCGCCCAGGCGCTCTCCCAACGTGGCGTGGAGCTGCTGTCCACTGGCGGAACCGCTCATCTGCTGGCTAAAGCTGGCCTGCCGGTAACCGAAGTCTCTGACTACACCGGTTTCCCGGAGATGATGGATGGACGCGTCAAAACCCTGCATCCAAAGGTGCATGGTGGCATTCTCGGTCGTCGTGGCCAGGATGATGCGATCATGGAACAACACGCTATCTCCCCAATTGATATGGTTGTCGTCAACCTCTATCCGTTCGCCCAGACTGTTGCCCGTGAAGGTTGCTCTCTGGAAGATGCGGTAGAGAATATTGATATCGGCGGCCCAACCATGGTGCGCTCGGCGGCGAAGAACCATAAAGATGTGGCAATCGTCGTAAAGAGCAGCGACTACGAAGCGATTATTAGCGAGCTGGATACTAACGAAGGCTCCCTCACGCTCGAGACACGTTTCGATTTGGCGATTAAGGCATTCGAACACACCGCCGCCTACGACAGTATGATCGCCAACTACTTCGGTAGCATGGTTCCTGCATATCACGGCGAAAGCAAAGATCCTTCCGGTCGCTTCCCTCGCACGCTGAACCTGAACTTCATTAAGAAGCAGGATATGCGCTACGGTGAAAACAGCCACCAGCAAGCCGCCTTCTATATAGAAGAAATTAAAGAAGCGTCGGTTGCCACCGCGACACAAGTTCAGGGCAAAGCGCTTTCTTATAACAACATTGCTGATACTGATGCGGCACTGGAATGTGTGAAAGAGTTCAGCGAACCTGCCTGCGTTATCGTGAAGCATGCCAACCCTTGTGGCGTGGCAGTCAGCGATTCCTTATTAGATGCATACGACCGTGCCTATAAAACAGATCCGACTTCCGCATTCGGCGGCATCATCGCGTTCAACCGTGAACTGGACGCTGAAACTGCACAAGCGATTATCTCTCGCCAATTCGTCGAAGTGATTATTGCGCCGTCAGCAAGCGAAGAAGCACTGAAGATCACAGCCGCTAAGCAAAACGTTCGCGTTCTGACTTGCGGCCAGTGGCAGCAGCGTGTTCCGGGTCTGGATTTCAAACGCGTCAACGGTGGTGTGTTAGTCCAGGATCGCGATTTGGGTATGGTAACAGCCGCAGACCTGCGTGTTGTCAGCAAGCGCCAGCCAACAGAGCAAGAACTGCGTGATGCGCTGTTCTGCTGGAAGGTGGCGAAGTTTGTTAAGTCTAACGCTATTGTCTATGCCCGCGAGAATATGACTATCGGTATAGGCGCAGGCCAAATGAGCCGCGTTTACTCCGCCAAAATTGCCGGTATCAAAGCCGCCGATGAAGGCCTGGAAGTGAAAGGCTCTGCAATGGCATCTGATGCGTTCTTCCCGTTCCGTGACGGTATTGATGCCGCTGCGGCAGTCGGCGTGAGCTGTGTTATCCAGCCTGGCGGTTCAATTCGCGATGACGAAGTGATCGCTGCCGCTGACGAACACGGGATCGCAATGATCTTTACCGACATGCGCCACTTCCGCCATTAATCCGGAGCGACCATAAATGAAAGTATTAGTGATTGGTAATGGTGGGCGTGAACACGCGCTGGCCTGGAAAGCATCGCAGTCGCCTTTGGTTCGCACGGTATTCGTCGCCCCCGGCAATGCGGGCACGGCTCTGGAACCCGCTTTACAAAACGTGGCGATTAACCCAACGGATATTTCCGCGCTGTTGAGCTTTGCACAGAATGAAAAAATCGACCTGACGATTGTTGGCCCGGAAGCGCCGCTGGTGATTGGCGTGGTCGACGCCTTCCGTGCGGCGGGCCTGAAGATCTTTGGCCCAACTCAGGGGGCTGCGCAGTTAGAAGGTTCAAAAGCTTTCACCAAGGATTTCCTGGCTCGCCACAAAATCCCGACCGCTGAGTACCAAAACTTCACTGAAGTCGAACCCGCTTTGGCTTATGTCCGTGAAAAAGGCGCGCCGATTGTCATTAAGGCCGATGGCCTGGCCGCAGGTAAAGGCGTAATCGTAGCGATGACGCTGGAGGAAGCTGAAGCTGCGGTAAACGATATGCTGGCGGGTAACGCCTTTGGCGACGCCGGGCACCGCATCGTTGTAGAAGAGTTTTTGGATGGCGAAGAAGCCAGCTTCATCGTGATGGTGGATGGCGAAAACGTTCTGCCAATGGCCACCAGCCAGGATCACAAGCGTGTGGGTGATGGAGATACGGGTCCCAATACCGGCGGTATGGGCGCGTATTCTCCGGCTCCGGTTGTGACGGATGAAGTCCACCAGCGTGCAATGGACCTGGTTATCTGGCCAACCGTGCGCGGCATGGCGGCGGAAGGGAATACTTATACTGGTTTCCTGTACGCTGGCCTGATGATCGACAAGCAAGGCAATCCGAAGGTTATCGAGTTTAACTGCCGCTTTGGCGACCCGGAAACTCAACCGATTATGCTGCGCCTTCAATCAGACCTGGTTGAGCTGTGCCTTGCCGCGTGTGATGGCAAGCTGGATGTGACAACATCGAAGTGGGACGAACGCCCATCTCTGGGTGTCGTGATGGCGGCTGGCGGTTATCCGGCGGATTATCGTAATGGGGACGTGATTCACGGCCTACCACTGGAAGAAGTCGCAGACGGCAAAGTGTTCCATGCCGGAACCCAACTGCGTGAAGACGATATGGTTGTGACTAACGGTGGCCGCGTTCTGTGCGTGACCGCATTAGGTGATACCGTCGCACAAGCGCAGCAGCGTGCTTACGAGTTGATGAAGGATATCCACTGGGATGGCAGTTTCAGCCGCTCAGATATTGGCTATCGCGCCATTGAACGTGAAAACGCGAAGTAATATTTGAAGTGATATTAAAGACCGCCGCGTGGCGGTTTTTTTACATCTAGAATGTCGCCGGCTTAGGCTGCCAGCTACAGTAATCCTGATTCGCGACCAGCAGAAGTTGTGATCCTTCTGGCGCTTCAAGCCAGGCCACGCTCACCTCCATCGAGGAGTGACGTTGACGATTCGCGATATGACTCAAAGATACGCTGTCGAGTTTAGGCTTGATTGTCTCACCTTCGCAGGTGGTGACTGTTCCATCGTCATGCCAGCGCCCTTGCCGCAAAACTACACGTCCAATACGTAATGCTTCGCTGGTTGCTTTGGTCCGGCTCGCTTGATACTGATACAAAGCGATTTGGTCGTTGGAAAGCTGTTGCTTTTGGCCGTTCACTTCGCGCTGCATAAAGCTCAACTCGCCGTTTTCATCAAAGCGAACTTTGATGTGTTCAGACGGCTCGCTCTGAATTGTCGTTTCAATCGACATTAGCTTTTCACCCAACCAGCGGTAATCACTGGTGGTCGTAGCGCCTTTCTGTATTGGACTCAGAACCGCAAGCATATGAATGCTGTGGTCGTCGCTATTATCTTTACGCCAGATACGCACCACACCTTTATCGGCGATATAGCCACTTGCCGTAAATGGTGGAAGCGGAGGCTGACTGCTGCATGCCATTAGCAGCACTGTGCCTGTCAGTACGACCAAAGGACGCCAGACAAACAAAAGGGGCGTAAACGCCCCTCTGCTAAAACTGTTCACTGACACTATTAGCTCTTAACAGCGTCTTTCAGTGCTTTGCCTGAAACAAATGCCGGCACGTTAGCTGCGGCGATTTTGATTTCATTACCGGTCTGTGGGTTGCGGCCAGTGCGCTCAGCACGGTGGTTTACCTTGAAGGTACCGAAACCAACCAGTTGGACAGCATCACCTTCTTTCAGAGACTCAGTAATTGCAGCCAGGGTGGATTCCAGAGCAGCTTTAGCCTGTACTTTAGACAGATCAGCCTTGTCAGCAATTACATCAATCAGTTGAGTCTTGTTCATAAGTTATCCTTACAATGTGTTTATCGCTTGCTAAGCATCGAGTGCGACGGAAATGCCAAAAAAGCACTCTCCTGCATACACGCACCGATAGCCACTTTTTTTCGCCCCACAAATGTAGACCAGACGGGGGGCTAATTGGAAGCCTTCAGGGGTGACAATTCGGACTGTAAGTCACGTTTTGCTGTCTTACTGCTGCAAATTTATACCAATATTGCTGCTACCCGCTTCGCGCAGGTCTGCACGCAGCCCTTTGATCAGCTCAATGTCGCGTTCTTCGCAGTCGGCTAACAGGCGGAAAATCTCCCATTGAATGTCCCATTCTTCTTCAACGGCAGGGTTTTCTCTCAGCTCTTCGTCGGTCATTTCACGACCAGCCTGGGTCATTTCCAGCATCGCAACGGTCGTAATTGACGCCTTACTGACTTCAATCGCATGTTCCAGAGTTTCCCCGGAAAGACGTGAATGAAGGAGTTCGCTCAACGCAACGCATGCATCAATCGCCGGGTAGACACCGTAAATATCATAGTCATCAGCAACCGGGATGCCTTCCTCGAGCTTCTCAAGTTGGCTATCAAAGTTTACTTTCGCATCTTTGACCGTCAAGGTTTCCCAAATCAAATCAAGAATTTTGCGATATAACTGAGGATCACCAAATTCAGTCTGCTGGCAGAACATGGCGTAATTCGGATACATACGTTCGCATAAAGAAGCCATGAAAGTGACATGTTGCCAGCTTTCCAGTTTCTCCAGGCGCAGATGGATTGGGTTTTGTAACATAGCGATGTCTCAAAGACGGAATATTAGCGGCAGTTTACCTTAATCACCCCTGAATTGCTTGCCACCGCGTGAAAGCGGGGCGACCTGATGCCACGGCATCAGCCCAGCGAGTCGGCTCCGGTAAACGATATCCCACCAGACAACGATTCACCCATAACAAGGCCGTATCGAGGCTGACACGATGGCCTGTTGAGACAAACAACGGATTGCAGCGCTTTTTACTGCGCAGCACCCACGCCAGCGCTTCGCCTTTATCAGTCAGCAAATGGCACGAACCGAGTTCTTCCGATAACGGTTCAAACTTCCCACACAAACGTTTCTTGGCAACGCCGATGGTTGGAACGTCCACCAGCAGGCCAAAATGGCTCGCCACACCCAAACGCCGGGGATGCGAAATACCGTGGCCGTCAACAAACAGCAGGTCAGGTTTTTGCGACAGCAATTCCCACGCGGCAAGCAGTGCGGGATATTCACGAAATGAAAGGAAGCCGGGGATATAAGGCATTGAGGTGGCGACTCGCGCCACCTGATATTCAACCAGCTCGAGGGAAGGATATTTTAAAAGCACGATGGCGGCGCGCGTGACGTCGCCGCCCTGCTCAAACCCGACGTCAGCCCCGGCGATTAACCGGGGAGGATCTTGCTCCAGGCGATCTTCGCGGATCACCTTGGCTGCCAGTTCGATCTGTTGTTTACGAAGGATTGCAAGATCCATCCACTCTCCTGACTCTTACAGGTGATACGGTTTCGACAAACGGTGCACCGCTTCAACAAATGCACCCGCGTGCTCTGGCGGCACATCCTGATGAATACCGTGACCGAGGTTAAAGACGTGGCCTTCACCTTTACCGAACCCAGCCAGAATCGTTGCGACTTCTTCTTCAATACGCGCAGGCTGTGCGTACAGCATTGACGGGTCCATATTGCCTTGCAACGCAACTTTATGGCCAACACGGCGGCGAGCATCAGCGATGTCGGTCGTCCAGTCTAAGCCCAGCGCATCACAACCCGTTTCGGCCATCGCTTCCAGCCACTGACCGCCGCCTTTGGTGAACATCGTCACCGGCACGCGACGACCTTCGTTTTCACGCAGCAAGCCATCAATGATTTTGTGCATGTAATAGAGCGAGAACTGCTGATAATCACGCCCGGTCAGCACGCCACCCCAGGTATCGAAAATCATCACCGATTGCGCACCGGCTTTGATTTGCGCATTCAGGTACAGCGTGACGCTTTGCGCCAGCTTATCGAGCAGAAGATGCAGCGCTTGCGGATCGGCATACATCATTTTTTTGATAACGGTAAACGCTTTGCTGCTGCCGCCTTCAACCATATAAGTCGCCAGCGTCCATGGGCTGCCGGTGAAACCAATCAGCGGCACTTCGCCTTTTAGCTCACGGCGAATAGTACGCACCGCGTTCATCACATAACCCAGTTCATCTTCTGGATCAGGAATGGGCAGTTTTTCGACATCGGCACGGCTGGTCACAGGCGAACGAAAACGTGGGCCTTCACCGGCTTCAAAATAGAGACCTAGCCCCATCGCGTCGGGAACGGTGAGAATATCGGAGAAGAGGATCGCCGCATCCAGCGGGTAGCGACGCAGCGGCTGCAATGTCACTTCACAAGCCAGCTCCGCATTTTTGCACAGCGACATAAAATCGCCTGCGACAGCGCGCGTGGCTTTGTATTCTGGCAAGTAACGACCTGCCTGCCTCATCATCCATACTGGCGTGGTATCTACAGGTTGGCGTTGCAGCGCCCGCAGGTAACGGTCGTTCTTCAGTTCAGTCATTTTGAATTTCCTTTGGCTGTATCGCTCAAGTTTATCACTCATAGTCCGCGCGACACAGGGCGACGGTATCTTCAATCAAACGACGCGCCACCGTACCTGGCGGCGGCAACAGCGGGAGCTGATCATATCGATACCAGCCCGCGTCAATTAACTCTTTCGGGTCAATTTTAATCTCGCCACTGTGATAATCCGCCATAAACGCAGTCATCAACGATTGCGGGAACGGCCAGGGTTGCGAGGTGACGTAACGTAAGTTTTTCACGCGGATGCTGCTTTCTTCCATCACTTCACGGGCCACAGCTTGCTCGAGGGTTTCCCCGACTTCGACGAACCCAGCCAGCACGGTGTAAATCCCGTTGCGATGGCGTGTGTGTTGGGCGAGCAGAATATGATCGTCGCGGCGAATCGCCACAATGATGCACGGTGAGATTTGCGGGTAGTAGCGTTCCCGACAATGGGAGCACAGCATCGCCCATTCTGTCTTACTAACGTGCATCTCGTGGCCGCAATAACCGCAGAATTTGTGCGAACGGTAAAACTCCGCCAGTTGCACGCCACGGCCCGCCAGTTGGAACAACCCCACATCCTGGTCAATCACCTGGCGCACAGACCCCATATCCGCCTTGCGATTTTCTCGCACCAGCCAGACAGGCTCATTTTCCCATTCGCCGATGGGTATCCCCACCGCGCCATCTAATTGAAATTCCTCTGCCGCTCCGTGAGGTAGCTCACCTTTAGGCAGCCACAGTTTTTGTTCATGACTGACGATAAACCAGCCCTGATCTAACTTTTGAATTACGCGTTCCATAACCTGGTGCACATCCCCGAGTTCGCTGGTATAAACAAATAGTCGTAACACTTTTGGGTACGTTTGCGTCACATCTCTACTCACGGAGTCAATCATGCTTAACCAGTTAGAAAACCTGACTGAGCGCGTTGGTGGTAGTAATGAGTTAATCGACCAATGGCTTCATGCCCGCAAACATCTGTTGGTAGCTTATTACAATATGGTTGGGATCAAGCCTAACAAGGAATCCCATACCGCGCTCAATGAAAAGGCTCTGGATAATTTTTGCCATAACCTCGTGGATTATCTTTCTTCCGGCCATTTTAATATTTATGAACGCATTATCAGTGAAATGGAAGGTAGCAGCCCACTTTTAGCCGCCACTCATCTTTACCCACAGCTTGAAGCCAACACCCAGCAAATCATGGATTTCTACGATTCGCATCTCGAAAGCGCAATCGATCATGATAACTATATTGAGTTCCAGAAAGCACTTTCCGGCATTGGTGAAGCATTAGAATCACGCTTTTCGCTGGAAGATAAACTGATTCAGTTGGCGTACGACCACGATCTAAATGACAGTGCGAACGAGACCGGTAGCCTTGCACGTCCGGCTTGAGTTCTGCTCTGTTAACGCGTAATTTACATATTGACCCGTAGCAATACGGGTTTCTTCTTGTCGGAGTGCCGAGTGTTTAACTTAGTTAAGCACCGGCTGAGACCGTTAATTCGGGATCCGCGGAACCTGATCAGGTTAATACCTGCGAAGGGAACAAGAGTAATTCTGCTTTTGGGTTCACCCGTGCGCGGGCGCCCCACATTCATTACTCCTCCGTTGTTCTGACAAGCCACTTCCTGATAATTACTGGAATGAGCTATGTCTACTACTGAAAAAAAACCAAACCGTCGCGAACAGCGTGCTGCTGCCCAACACTTTATCAATACCCTCGAAGGCACTGCTTTCCCTAACTCTCAGCGCATTTACCTCACCGGCTCGCGTGATGATATTCGCGTGCCGATGCGTGAAATCCAACTTAGCCCGACTGCCACTGGCGGTAGCAAAGAAAACCCGCAGTTCACCCCTAACGATGCCATTCCGGTTTATGACACTTCTGGCGCGTATGGCGACCCGGCTATCAGCATCGATGTCCTGCGCGGCCTTTCGCCACTACGTGAAAACTGGATTGCCGAACGTAATGATTGCGAAATCCTGACCGACCGCAGCTCTGCCTACACCAAAGAGCGCCTGGCCGATGACGGTCTGGATGAATTGCGTTTCGAAACACAGCTCACGCCTAAGCGGGCTAAAGCCGGGAAAACCGTCACGCAACTGCACTATGCACGCCAGGGAAGAGTGACTCCGGAAATGGAGTTCATCGCCATTCGTGAAAATATGGGCCGCGAGCGTATTCGCGATGAAGTGTTACGCCACCAGCATCCAGGCCAGGGTTTTGGCGCTCGTCTGCCAGAAAATATCACGCCGGAATTTGTGCGCGACGAAGTGGCGGCTGGACGGGCAATTATCCCCGCCAATATCAACCACCCCGAATCCGAGCCGATGATTATCGGGCGTAATTTCCTGGTGAAAGTGAACGCCAATATTGGCAACTCGGCGGTCACATCTTCAATCGAAGAAGAAGTGGAGAAGCTGGTGTGGTCAACGCGCTGGGGCGCAGATACCGTGATGGATCTGTCTACGGGCCGCTATATCCACGAAACCCGTGAATGGATTTTGCGTAACAGCCCGGTCCCCATCGGCACCGTGCCAATTTACCAGGCGCTGGAGAAAGTGGATGGCATCGCCGAAGACCTGACCTGGGAAATGTTCCGCGACACGCTGTTGGAACAGGCCGAGCAAGGCGTGGACTATTTCACGATTCACGCCGGAGTACTGCTGCGTTATGTGCCGATGACCGCTAAACGCCTCACCGGGATTGTTTCGCGCGGTGGATCGATTATGGCGAAATGGTGCCTGTCGCATCATCAGGAAAACTTCCTGTATGAGCACTACCGCGAAATCTGCGAAATCTGCGCGGCTTACGACGTTTCACTCTCTTTAGGCGATGGCCTGCGCCCCGGCTCCATTCAGGATGCCAACGATGAAGCACAATTCGCTGAGCTGCATACGCTTGGCGAGTTAACCAAAATCGCCTGGGAGTACGATGTGCAGGTGATGATTGAAGGTCCGGGGCATGTGCCAATGCAGATGATTCGCCGCAACATGACCGAAGAACTGGAGCATTGCCACGAAGCGCCGTTCTACACGCTCGGCCCGCTGACCACCGATATTGCACCGGGTTACGACCATTTCACCTCGGGTATTGGTGCGGCCATGATTGGCTGGTTTGGCTGCGCGATGCTGTGTTACGTCACGCCAAAAGAGCATCTCGGCCTGCCGAACAAAGAAGATGTTAAACAGGGGCTGATTACCTACAAAATTGCGGCCCATGCCGCAGACCTCGCAAAAGGCCACCCTGGTGCGCAGATACGCGATAACGCCATGTCGAAAGCCCGCTTTGAATTCCGCTGGGAAGATCAGTTTAACCTCGCACTCGACCCGTTCACTGCCCGCGCGTATCACGATGAAACGCTGCCGCAGGAGTCCGGCAAAGTCGCGCACTTCTGTTCCATGTGCGGGCCAAAATTCTGCTCAATGAAAATCTCCCAGGAGGTTCGCGATTTCGCTGCTAAACAAGCCATAGAAGTCGGACTGGAAGATATGTCGCAAACCTTCCGGGCAAAAGGTGGCGAAATTTATCTGCGTCAGGAGGAAGTGTGATGAACAAACCTGCATTTCCCGCTGTGCCGCAGCGGCTGGGTTTATATCCGGTAGTTGATAGCGTTAAATGGATTGAACGACTGTTGGGAGCAGGCGTGCGCACCATTCAATTGCGCATCAAAGACAAACACGACGATGACGTTGAGGCCGATATTGTTGCGGCCATCAATTTAAGCCAGCGATACAAAGCGCGCCTGTTTATTAACGATTACTGGCGGCTGGCAATAAAACATCGCGCTTACGGCGTGCATCTCGGCCAGGAAGATATGGATGTGGCTAATCTGGATGCTATTCGCGACGCGGGTTTACGCCTCGGGCTTTCGACACACGACAATATGGAAATGGATCGCGCCCTGTTGGCGCGCCCTTCTTACATCGCATTGGGGCATGTTTTCCCGACCAACACCAAACAGATGCCGTCCGCCCCACAAGGGCTGGCGCAGCTAGCTGCACATATCAAAACGTTGGGCGATTACCCGACTGTCGCGATTGGCGGGATAAGCATTGAGCGCGTTCACTCCGTGCTAAAAACAGGTGTGGGCAGTGTCGCGGTGGTTAGCGCAATAACTCAGGCTGCTGACTGGCGAGCGGCTACCGCACAGTTGCTGGAACGAGTGGGGGCTGGCGATGAATGATTCCGACTTTATGCGTTACAGCCGCCAGGTGCTATTGGAAGACATCGCCATTGAAGGGCAGCAAAAGCTGCTCGCCAGCAAAGTCTTAATCGTCGGATTAGGCGGACTGGGTTCCCCGGCGGCGTTGTATTTAGCTGCCGCAGGCGTTGGCACCCTGATTCTGGCCGATGATGACAAGGTGCATATCAGCAATTTACAGCGCCAGATTCTATTCACCACACAAGATATCGACCAACCAAAATCGCGGGTCGCCCGGCATCATCTCCAGAAGCTTAACCCGGATATAAACCTACAGGCGATTAGCGAGCATCTGGCGGGTGAGGCGCTCACGCACGCCGTAAAAAGTGCCGATCTGGTACTGGATTGCAGCGACAACATGGCAACGCGCCATGCGATTAACGCCGCCTGCGTCGCGCACAACAAACCGCTGATCTCCGCAAGTGCCGTGGGATTTGGTGGGCAACTTATGGTGCTGACGCCGCCATGGGAAAACGGTTGTTACCGCTGCGTGTGGCCTGATGAACACGAACCGGAACGCAACTGCCGCACGGCAGGCATCATCGGCCCGGTGGTGGGCGTGATGGGCACATTGCAGGCGCTTGAAGCGATAAAACTCCTCAGCGGTATGGCTCCGGCTGCGGGTTCTCTACGCCTGTTTGATGCCCGCCAACATAGCTGGCGCACTCTCATCATGCAGAAAGCAGCAGGCTGCCCCGTTTGTGGAGGGCAACATGCAAATCCACTTTAACGACGAGCTAATGCAATGCCCGGACAACCTGACGCTGGCGATGCTGCTGGAACAACTCAGTTTATTGAAACCAGGCGTTGCATTAGCGATCAATCAGAGAATCGTTCCACGTGAGCAATGGGAAAACCATTTGTTGAATGATGGCGACCAAATCGTGCTTTTTCAGGCCATAGCCGGAGGTTAAATGCTACAGATTGCTGATAAAACTTTCTCGTCACACTTGTTCACCGGCACCGGAAAATTTGCCTCACCGCAGGTGATGGCCGACGCCATTCGCGCCTCGGGTTCGCAATTAGTGACGATGGCGATGAAACGGGTCGATTTGCGTA
The DNA here is from genome assembly GCF_900446255.1 of Buttiauxella agrestis. Lineage (NCBI taxonomy): Bacteria > Pseudomonadati > Pseudomonadota > Gammaproteobacteria > Enterobacterales > Enterobacteriaceae > Buttiauxella > Buttiauxella agrestis. Next base: position 4,684,099 of record NZ_UIGI01000001.1, read on the forward strand.
ATCGTAACGATGCGATTCTGGCGCCTTTACTGGAAGCAGGCGTGCAATTGTTACCCAACACTTCAGGTGCTAAGACGGCGGAAGAAGCGATTTTTGCCGCTCAACTGGCACGTGAAGCGCTCGGTACGCATTGGGTTAAATTGGAAATTCATCCTGATGCTCGCTACCTCTTACCCGACCCTATCGAAACGCTGAAAGCTGCGGAACAACTCGTAAAAATGGGGTTCGTGGTTCTGCCTTATTGCGGAGCCGATCCGGTTTTGTGTAAACGGCTTGAAGCAGCAGGATGCGCGGCGGTGATGCCACTGGGGGCACCTATCGGCTCAAATCAAGGCTTACAAACGCGAGCGCTGCTGGAAATTATCATCGAACAGGCAAGAGTTCCGGTTGTCGTTGATGCTGGAATTGGCGCACCAAGCCATGCCGCTGAAGCCCTGGAAATGGGAGCTTCAGCGGTATTAGTCAACACCGCCATTGCCGTGGCACGTGACCCGGTACAAATGGCGCACGCATTTCGCCTCGCCGTTGAGGCAGGCTTAATTGCCGCGCAGTCTGGTTTAGGAACACGCCACCAGCAGGCACATGCATCCAGCCCGTTGACGGAGTTTCTGCAATTTAGCCAGGAGAGTATGTGATGGCACAAACCTTCACCGACTACTGGCACCAGCTGGACTGGGATGACATTACGCTTCGTATCAACAGCAAAACGGCTGCCGACGTAGAACGTGCGTTGGCAGCACAGAAAATCACACGTGATGATTTCATGGCTTTGCTCTCCCCTGCCACCAGCCAATTTCTGGAACCGCTCGCGCAAAAGGCACAGTATTTAACTCGCCAGCGTTTTGGTAACACGGTGAGTTTTTATGTGCCGCTTTATCTGTCAAATCTCTGTGCTAACGATTGTACTTACTGTGGATTTTCCATGAGTAACAAGCTCAAACGTAAAACACTCAATGCACCAGAGATTGAACGCGAGTGCGAGGCGATTCGCAAACTGGGCTTTGAGCATTTGCTGTTGGTGACCGGTGAGCATCAGACCAAAGTGGGGATGGACTATTTCCGTCAGCATCTTCCCACCATTCGCCGCCAATTCAGCTCATTACAAATGGAAGTACAGCCGCTGGAGGAACACGAATACGCCGAACTGAAAACCCTCGGTCTGGATGGCGTGATGGTTTACCAGGAAACTTATCACCAGGCGGTATACGCGCAGCACCATCTACGGGGTAATAAGCAGGATTTCTTCTGGCGCCTGGAAACACCTGACAGACTGGGTCGTGCGGGAATAGACAAAATCGGTCTTGGTGCGTTAATTGGATTATCAGATAGCTGGCGCACCGACTGTTTTATGGTGGCTGAACATCTCCTGTGGCTACAGCAAAATTATTGGCAAAGCCGCTATTCGATTTCATTTCCGCGATTACGCCCGTGCGCAGGCGGGGTGGAACCCGCATCTGTGATGACTGAAAGCCAACTTGTGCAGGTGATATGTGCATTTCGTCTGCTCGCCCCTGACGTTGAGCTTTCACTTTCTACGCGCGAGTCTCCATGGTTCCGGGACAACATGATTCCACTCGCCATAAACAACGTCAGTGCGTTTTCAAAAACGCAGCCTGGCGGCTACGCCGATAATCATCCTGAACTCGAGCAGTTTGCTCCACATGATGGGCGTACTCCGGTGGAAGTGGCTGAGGCATTAACACGCTCAGGCTTACAACCCGTCTGGAAAGATTGGGATAGTTTTCTGGGAAGAACCTCGCAGTAGCTTTGCATGCTGAAAGGGCGGCAACTTTACCTTTTCGTTGCCGCCCCGCCTTTCGATTAATAAACGGTGACTTTCGCGACCTTCGCAACTTTACCGTCTCGGGAAGGAGTATCTGGTGTGACGCCCAGCTCGATAGCGCTGTAAAGCCCGGCCAACTGCGCAAAAGCAACATAGAGTAAAGTCGTCCAGGATTCGTGATAATCCGCCAGTTCCGGAGAAGCAAAGTGGAAATAGCGATCCCCCGCTTTAACGCCAGCAGGCAGAGCATCATGGCCTATCGAGATCACCTGCGCGGCTGCACTTCGTTCACGAGCCAACTCAGTCATCATGTCGATGTCATAACGGTGAATTTCCGGTCGTGCTGCAAGATAGCCAATAAGTGTGGCATCGCGATTGATGATGAGCTTCGGCCCATGGCGGAACTCCAGCATTGAATGCCAGGCCGTCATCACCTGCCCGTTTCCCATTTCCAGCAGTTTGAGGCTGGTTTCACAGGCAATAGCTTTTAGCGATAATGAGCCGACCGCAACTACGTTGTTACGTGATTCTGCTGCCCACTGTTCGATTTCAGAGGCGTAGTTATTCAAGAAGTGGTTCATACCACGTTGCAAAACCGGCAGCACTTTTTCTGCTTCAGGCCAGCCTGCTGGAGCCACCAGCAGCATCAGGTACCACAAGGGAACGGTGAACTCGGAGGTTGCAGCAAAACTGCCGTTAGAAGTGCCTTCGGGTACCGGGACAAAAAGCCCTTCGGGATGCTGCTGCGCAAGCTGAGCCAAACGGCTACTGGCATTGTTCGTCACCACGAGATGGCGCAATTTCGGGTTAGCGGTGAGTGCTCGCTCCACAACCTTTACTGTTTCTGGAGTGTTACCCGAACTACTCACGGAAACCAATACAGTATTTTCTTGTACGCTTCCAGACATGAGTACCAGATCCGTTGCCGGAACCACTTCGATGTGATTTGGAACGACACTTCGCAACCAATTCACGCTCGCTTGTGCGGCCAACAAAGAGGAACCCGCACCAGTAATGAGAATGCGCGTGCGGGGCTCGCACTTCGCCCAAAATGCTTCAATATCCGCATGACGCGCTTTGATTTGTGCCAACCCTTCTTGCCATAAACGCGGCTGAGCCACGATGGCTTCAACGGTTAAACTGGCTCCCTTTTGCTGCCAGTACGCTTCATTATGATTTAACATCTTTATTTTCCACCTGTTACGAAACTTGCGCTACGCCGAAGAAGTGCTTTAGCATGCCGACATCCGCGCTATTCCAATTCATTAACAACCCTATCGGGGGAACCATGAAACCGGTATACATCCTTATTCGCGATACCCTTAAACGCGATATTCAGAACCAAAAATACCCGGTTGGCTCCCTGATCCCTTCTGAACGCGAACTGGCGGAAACCTACCAGGTCACGCGTGCGACGGTGCAAAAAGCCATTGCCCATATGGAACAAGAAGGCCTGGTTAAAAAAGTGGTTGGCAAAGGCACTTATGTAAACCGAACCTTTGCCCCGCCGGTTTATCTACTCAACCCTGACGGGGAAAGCAGTGCGCTAGGCGTCACAAAAGAATTGAGTGGTAAAGTCTCCATCACCAGCCGCCTGATTTACCATGTCCAGCAAGCTGCGGGTGATTACCTCGCAAACCAATTTAGTGTTTCCGCTACCGAACCCGTTCACGCCATCCGTCGCGTTCGTTTGTTTGATGGCGTGCCCGTATTGGTTGAGGACAGCTACATTCCATTAGCAATTGTCGATGTCATTGACGACGACGTTTTGCAAAACCACTCGCTTTACGCCTTCATCGAAGAAAAGTGCCAACAAAAAATGGGCGGTACCGATTCTGTTGTTGGGGCCAGTCTGTTCGATGACGTCATGGCAGCATTACTCGACGTCCCTGTTAACTCACCGATGCTGCACATTAAAGAAAGTACCTGGCTTGAGGACGGCACGGTTTTTAACTATTCCTGGAGCTATAACCGTGGCGACCTCTTCAGAATGCGCAGCCGAAAAACCCTTATTCCTTAAAGAATTGCGGTAGATATTCACGGTGTGCTTCAAGCAATTCATCAAGCACGACTTTTGCCACTTTGCCTGACGGCACAAGTGGGTTCAGCGTCAATGCCTGCAAAGCTGCACCGTAATCACCTGTAACAGCAGCCTCTACTGCCATTTCTTCCCACGACTTCATTAATGACACCAACCCAGAAACGGTAGCTGGCAGCGGATCGTTATTAAGAGGAATGGCACCATAGCGTCCAATCACACAGGTCGTTTCAATGGCGACGTTGTCCGGCAGTGAACGAATCGCACCGTTGTTGCGTACGTTGACCGTCATCAGGAGATTTTTGTCGTTATAGATTGCGCTGATTAGCTCGCAGGCCGCTTCAGAGTAATAAGCCCCGCCGCGCTGCTCTAACTGTTTTGGCTTTTCATGCAAATGTGGATTTCGATAGAGTTCGAATAACTCATGCTCGACCGCTTGCACCACTTCGCCACGCGTTCCATGTTCTTCGAATTCTTGAAGCTGCTTTTCTAGAACATCACTGGTGGCATAGTAATACTGATGATAAGGACAAGGGATCACGCCAAGATGCTGAATTTGCTCCTGAAGCCATGGAATGTCCGGGATATTTTTCGGTTTGTGTTCGCTGTCATATTTGAGATTTTTCAGCACGTCTGGCATGACATCTTTGCCGTCCATATAGACATGGGTGCCATACAGGAAATGGTTCAAACCAACGAGTTGCAGCAGGAAGCGAGATTTATCAACGCCGAGAATTTCGGCCACCATGCGCTGCATTGACTGTGAAAGATTGCATAAGCCGACACATTTGATTTTGCTGTGCTTGATAACCGCTTCGGTCACAATACCGCTTGGATTGGTGAAGTTAATCAGCCACGCGTCCGGACACAGCTCCTCCATATCACGACAGATATCCAGTATAACCGGGATGGTGCGCAAGGCTTTTGCCAGCCCACCCGCTCCGTTAGTCTCCTGTCCAATTAGCTCGTGTGACAAAGGAATACTTTCGTCTTTGATACGCGCGTCTAATTGCCCCACACGTAGTTGGGTTGTGACGAAGTCGGCATCTTTAAGCGCTTCACGCCTGTCGAGCGTGAGATGCACCTGGCAGTCAATGCCAGCCGCCTCAACCATGCGTTTTGCCAGGTTTCCAACAATCTCGAGCTTTTCGCGTCCGGCTTCTACGTCCACGAGCCAGATTTCTTTAATCGGCATTTCTGCATAGCGTTGGATAAAACCTTCGATAATCTCTGGCGTATATGAACTGCCACCACCGATGGTCACTATCTTTAATTTATTATTCATTACGTAATCCTTCTTTATATTCCAGGACTATTTCATCCTGATTAACGATATTTTCTTCCAGCTCGTTTTCTTCTCGCAGATACTGCTTATCCAGCGTCATAACGAACGGATAATAAATTGTCATCGCGACAGCGAGGTTAATGGCCTGGAATAACATGCCTTTCCAGCCACAGATTAAAAAACCACTGATGAAAATAGGTGTAGTCCAGGGGATTTCCAGACCCGATGTCAATGGCAGCCAGCCAAAAGCCATCGCGCTGTAGGTAATTACACACAGTACAACCGGAACGATAATAAATGGGATAAACAAAAGTGGGTTTAGTGCAATGGGAACGCCAAATATAATGGGCTCATTAATATTAAAAATAGCCGCTGGAGATGCAAGCTTAGCGATTTCACGCATGCGTTTGCTCTTCGCGCGGAACAACATCACCAGGAGCATCGCAAGGGTAAAACCTGTCCCGCCACAAATCAAAAACACATCGCGGAACTGTTGGGTAATGATGTTTACTGGCGGCAAACCTTGTTTCATTGCCTGCATATTTTCAAGAGTCAATGAACGCCAGATTGGCCCCATGATGGCAGTCACGATAGAGTCGCCATGCAGACCGAAGAACCAGAAGAAGCTGACGAAGAACTCCGCTACCATCTGCGACGGTAGCGTGTTACCCAGATGCATCATCGGTGCTTGCAGCACTTTGAAAATCATCTCCTGGGCCGTACCAAACGGCGTTATTTCAAAGACCAGGCGAAGCAGCCAGAAGATCACAACAATCAAAAATGACGGAATGAGCGAGCTGAAACTATTGGCTACCGCTGGCGGAACGCTATCCGGCATTGAAATCATCAGCCGTGGATGGTTGAACAACCTGTAAAGTCGAACGGCCACCAGCGTGACGATTAAAGACAGGAACAGTCCCTGCGCACCAAGCGCAAACGTCGGAATAACATCAGTGATTGCACTGCCATTTTCTTGGGGGATCCTGAATGGAGTGACAATTAAAAAACTCACCAGGGAAATTAACACACAGGATATTTCATTTAACTGCCAGCGCTTTGCGAGGCTGATACTGGTACTCACTACCACCAACAATGCCATTACAGAATAAGTGGCATCAAGAATATAATTCAATTGCCCAATAAAATGCTCACCGAAAATTCGAATAATAAATTCGCTATATCCCGGAATAGGTAAATTGGCTATCAGCAAAAAGAAAGAACCAATAATCAGAAATGGCATAATCCGAATAAAGCCATCTTTAATGGCCGAAAGATAATCATTCCCTTCAATCTTCATTGCCAGAGGCAATATTTTCCTTTCCATAAATGCAGTGAAATTGTTCATGTTGTCACTCACTGTGCTGGTTTTTGTGTTGGTGGTATATACCACTAAACTGAAGACTATGTAGTTCACCGTTTTGTGTCAATGGAGCACAAACGTGTTTGTCTGGATTATGCGGATTTTGTGAGCAGCGACACAATCAAAGCGGTTATGGCAACTAAAAAATGTAACCGGTTTCAGCCCTGATAAGTTTCTTTTGTGATACCTCACACACAATCATCGTAAAGCGGTTGTTGTAGCGAGGCGTCACGGATAATTATCAGTGTATCGAACGGACACTGAGAGCAGATCTATGAAGAATATCGTTTTGTGTTGTGCAGCGGGTATGTCGACTAGCATTTTGGTCCAGCGTATGAAGGACGCCGCTCAGAAGAAAGGTATTGAAGTCTCTATCAAGGCTGTGCCAGTTGCCGAGTTCAAAGACAACATCGACACCGCGGATATTGTGCTGCTGGGTCCACAAGTTAAGTATGAGCACGCCAAACTACAGGCGATCGCAGAGCCAATGGGGAAAACCGTTGCGGTCATCGATATGATGGATTACGGCATGATGAAAGGTGATGTCGTACTGGATAAAGCTTTGAAAATGATGGAGTCATAAGACGTGGAAGATTTAGAATCGATTATCATGGAATTGTTGGTCAATGCAGGTAGCGCACGTAGCCAGGCACTGACAGCTCTGCAAATGGCGCGTAAAGGTGATTTTGCAGCGGCTCAACAAGCGATGGAAGAATCTCGTGAGTTTGTGAAACATGCACACAAAATTCAGACTCAACTTATCGGGCTGGATGAAGGCACCGGCAAACTGCCAGTGAACCTGATTACCGTACACTCCCAGGATCACCTGATGAATGCGATGGTTATCCAGGATTTAGCCGAAGACATGATTGAACTGTACCGCCGTCTGCCGTTAGCTAACTGATTTTTCGTTCCATTCAGTTTTAACGCTTCAGATTTCAGGCATAAAAAAACCGCTCTTTCGAGCGGTTTTTGTTTTTGGCGTCTCTAACGATTAATCGTTATCGTTACCGCCCAAGTTACCCGCGTTCAACAATTCTGCCAGGCTGGCAGTTGCATCTGCTGCAGTTACCTGAGGAACAACAGGTGCTTCACCCGCTGCACGACGGCGCATACGATCCTGGTGATACGCATAACCCGTACCAGCTGGGATCAGACGACCCACGATAACGTTCTCTTTCAGGCCGCGCAGTTCGTCACGTTTACCCGCAACAGCTGCTTCGGTAAGCACACGAGTTGTCTCCTGGAACGATGCCGCGGAGATGAAGGACTCGGTTGCCAGAGAGGCTTTGGTGATACCCAGCAGATCACGTGAGAAGGACACGTTGATTTTGCCGTTCGCTTCCAGTTCGCGGTTAGCGATCTTGACGCGAGAGTATTCAGCCTGCTCACCTTCCAGGAAGTCAGAGCTACCAGCGTTAACGATGGTTGCTTTACGCAACATCTGACGCACGATGACTTCGATGTGTTTATCGTTAATCTTAACGCCTTGCAGACGGTAAACGTCCTGCACTTCGTTGGTGATGTAACGAGTCACAGCATACACGCCACGCAGACGCAGAATGTCATGCGGAGATTCTGGACCATCGGAAACAACGTCACCGCGTTCTACAACTTCGCCTTCGAACACGTTCAGCTGACGCCACTTAGGAATCATCTCTTCGTAAGCATCGCTGCCGTCGAGTGGAGAGATTACCAGACGGCGTTTGCCTTTGGTTTCTTTACCGAAGGAGATGATCCCGCTGATTTCAGCAAGGATAGCTGGCTCTTTCGGACGACGCGCTTCGAACAGGTCAGCAACACGTGGCAGACCACCGGTGATGTCTTTGGTACCACTGGATTCCTGAGGAATACGCGCCAGGGCGTCACCAGAGTGAATCTGAGTACCATCTTCCAGCTGAACAATCGCTTTACCTGGCAGGAAGTACTGAGCTGGCATATCTGTACCAGGGATCAGAACGTCGTTGCCTTGAGCATCAACAATTTTCAGTGCTGGACGCAAGTCTTTACCACCCGCGGTACGTTCTGCAGAATCCAGAACAACCAGAGATGACAGACCTGTCAGTTCGTCAGTTTGACGAGTAATGGTCTGGCCGTCGATCATGTCAGTAAAGCGGATGAAACCACTTACTTCAGAAACGACTGGCATTGTGTGCGGATCCCAGTTTGCTACGGTCTCGCCCGCTGCAATCTGCTCGCCATCACCTTTGCCCATTACCGCACCGTAAGGAACTTTATAGCTCTCTTTAGTACGACCGAATTCGTCAATCAGTTTCAGTTCAGTGTTACGAGAAGTCACTACCAGTTTACCGGCAGAGTTCACAACAGACTTCGCGTTGCTGAGCTTGATGCTACCTTTGTTCTTAACCTGAATGCTGGATTCAGCAGCAGAACGAGATGCCGCACCACCGATGTGGAACGTACGCATCGTCAGCTGAGTACCAGGTTCACCGATGGACTGTGCCGCGATAACCCCGATTGCTTCACCTTTGTTGATGATGTGGCCACGAGCCAGGTCACGACCATAGCAATGCGCACATACGCCGAAGTCGGTTTCACAACCCACAACAGAACGTACTTTCACGCTATCAACAGAGTTAGCTTCTAACAGGTCACACATTTGCTCATGGAGCAGAGTGTTACGCGTAATCAGAATATCAGCAGTACCAGGTTTCAGTACGTCTTCCGCCGTTACACGACCCAATACGCGGTCACGCAGTGGCTCTTTAACGTCGCCGCCTTCGATAACCGGAGTCATCGTGATACCTTCGAGGGTGCCACAATCGTCTTCGGTAACAACCAGATCCTGTGCAACGTCAACCAGACGACGCGTCAGATAACCGGAGTTCGCAGTTTTCAGTGCGGTATCCGCCAGACCTTTACGAGCACCGTGCGTGGAGATGAAGTACTGGAGTACGTTCAGACCTTCACGGAAGTTCGCGGTGATTGGCGTTTCGATGATGGAGCCATCTGGCTTAGCCATCAGACCACGCATACCAGCCAACTGACGAATCTGTGCCGCAGAACCACGAGCACCGGAGTCGGCCATCATGTAAATGCTGTTGAAGGAAACTTGCTGCTCTTCGACGCCGTCACGGTTAATAACGGATTCAGTTTGCAGGTTGTCCATCATCGCTTTAGATACACGATCGTTCGCCGCAGCCCAGATATCGATAACTTTGTTATAACGCTCGCCCGCTGTTACCAGACCGGACTGGAACTGTTCCTGAATCTCAGCAACTTCAGCTTCCGCTTCAGAGATGATTTCAGTTTTCTTAGCTGGGATGACCATGTCATCGATACCAACAGAAACACCTGAACGCGCTGCATAAGCAAAGCCGGTGTACATAGTTTGGTCAGCAAAGATTACTGTCGGTTTCAGACCCAGAATGCGGTAACAAGTGTTCAGCATTTTGGAAATGGCTTTCTTACCCAACGCCTGGTTGATGATGGAGTAAGGCAGACCTTTCGGTACGATCATCCACAAAATCGCACGACCAACGGTGGTGTCGATAATGCTGGTTTTCGCAACGAATTGTTCGTTTTCGTCTTTTTCATACTCTGTGATACGCACTTTAACACGCGCATGCAGAGAGGCCAGACCTGCGCGATAAATACGCTCAGCTTCTTTAGGGCCAGTCAGCACCATGCCTTCGCCTTTGGCGTTAACACAGTCACGGGTCATGTAGTACAGACCCAATACAACGTCCTGAGAAGGAACGATGATTGGCTCGCCGTTCGCTGGTGACAGGATGTTGTTGGTAGACATCATCAGCGCACGCGCTTCCAACTGAGCTTCAAGCGTCAGTGGAACGTGTACTGCCATCTGGTCACCATCGAAGTCGGCGTTATATGCCGCACAAACCAGCGGGTGAAGCTGGATAGCTTTACCTTCGATCAGTACTGGCTCAAATGCCTGGATACCCAAACGGTGCAGAGTTGGTGCACGGTTCAGCAGTACCGGGTGTTCGCGGATAACTTCGTCCAGGATATCCCAAACGACAGCTTCTTCGCGCTCAACCATTTTCTTCGCAGCTTTAATGGTGGTAGCAAGACCACGCAGTTCCAGCTTGCCGTAGATGAACGGTTTGAACAGCTCCAGTGCCATTTTCTTAGGCAGACCGCACTGATGCAGACGCAGGTATGGACCTACGGTGATTACAGAACGACCGGAGTAGTCAACACGTTTACCCAACAAGTTCTGACGGAAACGACCCTGCTTACCTTTGATCATATCGGCCAAAGATTTCAGAGGACGCTTGTTAGAACCCGTGATCGCACGACCGCGACGGCCGTTATCCAGCAGGGCATCTACCGCTTCTTGCAACATACGTTTTTCGTTACGTACGATGATGTCAGGAGCAGCCAGATCCAGCAGGCGTTTCAAACGGTTGTTACGGTTGATAACGCGACGGTACAGATCGTTCAGATCTGACGTTGCGAAACGACCGCCATCCAGCGGAACTAATGGACGCAGATCTGGCGGCAGAACCGGCAGAACTGTCAGGATCATCCACTCTGGTTTGTTACCAGACTGAACGAACGCTTCCAGCAGTTTGATACGCTTGGTCAGCTTTTTACGTTTGGTTTCGGAGTTGGTTTCGTTCAGCTCTTCGCGCAGAGTTTCACACTCTTGCTCCAGATCCATGTTTTTCAACAAGGCCTGAATAGCTTCCGCACCCATCTTCGCATCGAATTCGTCACCGAACTCTTCCAGCGCATCCAGATACTGCTCTTCAGTCAGGATCTGACGACGCTCGAGGTTGGTCATGCCGCCTTCGATTACCACATAAGATTCGAAGTAAAGAACACGTTCGATATCACGCAGTGGCATATCCAGCAGCAAGCCGATACGAGACGGCAGAGACTTCAGGAACCAAATGTGTGCAGTTGGGGAAGCCAGTTCGATGTGACCCATGCGCTCACGGCGCACTTTAGTTTGGGTTACTTCAACGCCGCACTTCTCACAAATTACACCACGGTGTTTCAGGCGCTTGTACTTACCGCACAGGCACTCATAGTCTTTCACTGGCCCAAAAATACGAGCACAGAACAGACCGTCACGTTCTGGTTTGAACGTACGGTAGTTAATGGTTTCCGGCTTTTTAACTTCGCCGAACGACCATGAACGAATCATGTCTGGCGATGCCAGAGCAATTTTGATCGCATCAAACTCTTCGGTCTTAGTTTGCGCTTTCAGAAACTTAAGTAAGTCTTTCACGGATTAGCTCCCGTCGGAGTGAGACTTCTCAGAGACGTCCGGTGTGACCCGGACATCCTGTAACCAGTACAGCAGATACGAGTGATTACTCGCCTTCCAGCTCGATGTTAATACCCAGCGAACGGATTTCTTTCAACAATACGTTGAAGGATTCCGGCATGCCTGGTTCCATCTGATGGTTACCATCCACGATGTTTTTATACATCTTGGTACGGCCATTAACGTCATCAGACTTAACAGTCAGCATTTCCTGCAGGGTATAAGCAGCACCGTAAGCTTCCAGTGCCCACACTTCCATCTCACCGAAGCGCTGACCACCGAACTGAGCCTTACCACCCAGCGGCTGCTGAGTAACCAGGCTATAAGAACCGGTAGAACGCGCGTGCATTTTGTCATCAACCAAGTGGTTCAGTTTCAGCATGTACATGTAACCTACGGTTACTGGACGCTCAAACTGCTCACCGCTACGGCCGTCGAACAGTGTGATCTGGCCGGAAGTCGGCAGGTCACCCAATTTCAGCAGCTCTTTGATTTCCGACTCTTTTGCACCGTCGAAGACAGGAGTAGCAATCGGCATACCTTTTTTAAGGTTCTCAGCCAGACGCAGAACTTCATCGTCGGTGAAGGTGTTCAGGTCAACTTTCTGACGAACATCTGAACCCAAATCGTATGCTTTCTGGATAAATTCACGCAGCTTGGAAACTTCTTCGTGCTTCTTCAGCATAGCGTTGATTTTCTCGCCGATGCCTTTCGCAGCCATACCCAAGTGGGTTTCCAGAATCTGACCGATGTTCATACGAGATGGTACGCCCAGCGGGTTCAGTACGATGTCAACCGGTGTGCCGTTTTCATCGTAAGGCATATCTTCGATCGGGTTGATCTTGGAGATAACACCTTTGTTCCCGTGACGACCAGCCATCTTGTCACCAGGTTGGATCTGACGTTTAACGGCCAGATACACTTTAACGATTTTCAGCACGCCAGGTGCCAGGTCATCGCCCTGAGTGATTTTGCGGCGTTTAGCTTCAAGTTTCTTCTCAAACTCGTGCTTCAGCTCGTCGTACTGCTCTGCCAGCTGTTCCAGCTGGTTTTGCTTCTCTTCGTCAGTCAGACCCAGTTCCAACCAGCGATCGCGTGGCAATTTGTCGAGCTTCTCAGCTTCAACACCGCCAGCAACCAGCACAGCATGGATACGAGCAAACAGACCAGCTTCAAAGATTTGCAGTTCTTCAGTCAGGTCTTTCTTCGCCTGCTTCAGCTGCATCTCTTCGATTTCCAGCGCGCGCTTGTCTTTTTCCACGCCATCGCGGGTAAAGACCTGCACATCGATAATGGTACCGGAAACGCCGTTTGGTACGCGCAGAGAAGAGTCTTTAACGTCAGACGCTTTCTCACCGAAGATTGCACGCAGCAGTTTCTCTTCTGGAGTCAGCTGGGTTTCACCTTTAGGCGTTACCTTACCAACCAGAATGTCACCACCGGTCACTTCAGCACCGATATAAACGATACCGGATTCATCCAGTTTGGAGAGAGCAGCTTCACCCACGTTAGGGATATCAGCGGTGATCTCTTCTGGCCCCAGCTTGGTGTCACGAGACACACATGCCAGTTCCTGGATGTGAATAGTTGTGAAACGATCTTCCTGAACAACACGCTCGGATACGAGGATGGAGTCTTCGAAGTTGTAACCGTTCCACGGCATGAACGCTACGCGCATGTTCTGGCCAAGAGCCAGTTCACCGAGGTCAGTAGACGGACCGTCTGCCAACACGTCGCCACGTTCAACTGGCTCACCCAGAGATACACAAGGCATCTGGTTGATACAGGTGTTCTGGTTAGAACGGGTATATTTGGTCAGGTTGTAGATGTCGATACCAGCTTCACCAGCCAGCATTTCGTCTTCGTTAACTTTGATAACGATACGAGACGCATCAACGTACTGAACAGTACCGCCACGTTTAGCAACCGCAGTAACACCGGAGTCAACAGCAACAGCACGTTCCATACCTGTACCAACCAGCGGCTTATCAGCGCGCAGAGTTGGAACGGCCTGACGTTGCATGTTCGCACCCATCAATGCACGGTTGGCGTCATCGTGTTCCAGGAACGGGATCAGGGACGCACCGACGGAAACCACCTGTTGGGTGGAAACGTCCATGTAGTCAACCTGGTCGTTGCTGAACAAGCTTGATTCGCCTTTGCTACGGCAAGTTACGAGGTCGTCGACGAAACGGCCTTCTTCGTCCAGGTTGGTGTTCGCCTGAGCGATAACGTAGTTACCTTCTTCAATAGCAGAAAGGTAATGAATCTCGTCAGTCACAACACCTTCAACAACGCGACGATACGGAGTTTCTAAGAAACCGTATTCGTTAGTCTGTGCATACACAGACAGGGAGTTGATCAGACCGATGTTTGGACCTTCAGGGGTTTCGATTGGACATACACGACCGTAGTGGGTTGGGTGTACGTCACGTACTTCGAAGCCTGCGCGCTCACGGGTCAAACCACCCGGGCCGAGTGCGGAGATACGACGTTTGTGCGTAATCTCAGATAACGGGTTGTTCTGGTCCATAAACTGAGACAGCTGGCTGGAACCGAAGAACTCTTTAACCGCAGCAGAGATAGGCTTGGCGTTGATCATATCCTGAGGCATCAGGGTATCGAGATCGCCCAGCGACAGACGCTCTTTAACCGCACGCTCAACACGTACCAGGCCAACGCGGAATTGGTTTTCCGCCATTTCGCCTACGGAACGGATACGACGGTTGCCGAGGTGGTCGATATCATCCACTTCGCCCTGGCCGTTACGAATGCCGATCAGCTTACGCATTACCTGGATGATGTCGTCTTTGCTCAGGATACCTGAACCTTCGATCTCATCACGCAGCAGGGAACGGTTGAACTTCATACGACCAACCGCTGACAAGTCATAACGGTCTTCGGAGAAGAACAGATTCTCGAACAGATTTTCAGCCGCTTCCCGAGTTGGTGGCTCGCCAGGACGCATCATGCGATAGATTTCAACCAGCGCGCTCAGGCGATCATTGGTTGGGTCGACACGGATGGTCTCAGAAATGTATGCGCCGTGATCCAGGTCGTTGGTAAACAGCGTTTCGATACGCTTATGACCACACTGGCTCAGCTTAGCCAATAGATCCAAAGACAGTTCCATGTTCGCCGGGCAAATCAGTTCGCCAGTCGATGCATCAACGTAGTCTTTAGCCGCGACTTTACCAGCAATGTATTCAACCGGAACTTCGATAAGCTTAATATCGTCTTTTTCCAGCTGGCGAATATGGCGCGCAGTGATACGGCGGCCTTTTTCGACATAGATTTTGCCGTCAGCTTCGATGTCAAAGGATGCAGTCTCACCACGAAGGCGTTCTGGCACCAATTCCATCTGCAGCTTGTTGTCGCGGATTTCGAAATTAACTTTCTCAAAGAACAGATCAAGAATCTGCTCAGTGGTGAACTGTAACGCACGCAGAATAATGGTCGCTGGTAATTTGCGGCGACGGTCAATACGTACGAACAAGTTATCTTTCGGGTCGAATTCGAAATCCAGCCAGGAACCACGGTAAGGGATGATACGTGCGTTATACAGCACCTTCCCTGAAGAGTGGGTTTTACCTTTGTCACTATCGAAGAACACGCCTGGGCTACGGTGTAACTGAGAAACGATAACACGCTCAGTACCGTTGATAACGAAGGTGCCGTTATCAGTCATGAGTGGAATTTCACCCATGTAGACTTCTTGTTCTTTAATATCTTTAACGGTGCCTTCCGGCGCTTCACGCTCGTAGATCACCAGACGCAGTTTTACGCGCAGGGGAGCGGAATACGTCACGCCGCGGATCTGACATTCTTTAACGTCAAATACCGGCTCACCCAGACGATAGCTCACATATTGCAGCTCAGAGTTACCGCTGTAGCTTGCAATAGGGAACACGGAACGGAAAGCCGCTTCCAGACCGTACTGGCCTTCAGGATCTTGCTCGATGAACTTCTGGAACGAGTCAAGCTGGATAGAAAGGAGATAAGGAATGTCCAAAACTTGTGGACGCTTTCCAAAATCCTTACGAATACGTTTTTTCTCGGTATAGGAGTAAACCATAGGGTTCCTCAGCTCGCTGACAAGTCGACCCATCTGCCCGACAAGGGGACAGTTTGTGCAACACTATTTTGTGGACCGGAAAGTGGAACACTTTCCGCAATACCTGTTTCTATCACTCTTAAACCATTTCGCTACGCTTTACCCCGGAACTCCCGGCATAGAAAGTCGTAGTATATTAAGTCGTAGATAGAGACAAGCATTGAAAGGCAACCAGCAGTCAAACAGTGTGAAATGCTACTGGTACCCTACAGCGCAAAAAGGCTGGTGACTAAAAAGTCACCAGCCATCAGCCTAATTTCTCAGGCTGCAACCGGAAAGGTTGGCTTATTTAACTTCAACTTCAGCGCCAGCTTCTTCCAGAGATTTCTTCAGAGCTTCTGCGTCATCTTTGCTCACGCCTTCTTTCAGCGCAGCTGGAGCGGATTCAACCAGGTCTTTAGCTTCTTTCAAGCCCAGACCAGTTGCGCTACGTACTGCTTTGATGACGGCAACTTTGTTAGCGCCAGCAGCTTTCAGAATAACGTCGAACTCAGTTTTCTCTTCTACAGCTTCAGCAGCAGCAGCAGGGCCTGCAACAGCAGCAGCAGCGGAAACACCGAATTTTTCTTCCATTGCAGAAATCAGTTCAACAATGTCCATTACAGACATAGCGGATACTGCTTCAATGATTTGATCTTTAGTGATAGACATAACAATTGTTCCTGAAAATCAGAATAAGTTTATACGTAAGCAAATGCGTGAGAAAGAAAAGTGCTATTAAGCAGCTTCTTTCTGATCGCGTACAGCAGCCAGAGTGCGAACCAGTTTGCCTGCAGAGGCTTCTTTCATGGTTGCCATCAGGCGTGCGATTGCTTCTTCGTAAGTTGGCAGAGTTGCCAGGCGATCGATCTGGGCCGCCGGGATCAGCTCACCTTCAAAGGCTGCAGCTTTAACCTCGAATTTTGCATTCGCTTTAGCGAATTCTTTGAACAGACGAGCAGCAGCGCCCGGGTGTTCCATAGAATATGCAATCAAGGTTGGACCAACAAACGTGTCTTTCAAGCACTCAAACTGAGTACCTTCAACAACGCGGCGCAGCAGGGTGTTACGAACAACACGCATGTAAACGCCAGCTTCACGACCTGCTTTACGCAGTTCAGTCATTTTACCTACGGTAACGCCACGGGAATCCGCAACAACCGCAGACAGCGCACCTTTGGCTACTTCGCTGACTTCAGCAACAATCGCTTGTTTGTCTTGAAGATTTAAAGCCATTAGCTTTGCTCCTGGATATTAGCCGGGGTTGCCCCCGGAACTCACTTCATTCATTACCAAAACGATAATGAACGTCGAAATACGGTGAGCAGAAACAAGCCAAAGACTATCAAAAATATTCTTCAGGTTCTGTCACCGTCTACGCAGGCAATTAAGTCTCTTGCGAAACACCTGCGGTCTTGGACGGAGGCCTGGATAAGGCCAGGCTCCAACCGAAAATTCTTTGTGCCCTGCATTGCAAGGCAACGGGCGTAAGATTTTAGACTAATCTTTCGCCCGCGTAAAGCAGTGAATCTTAGTTCACTACTGCGCTCAGACCTGACTGGTCGATCGCAACACCTGCACCCATAGTGGTAGACAGGCTAACTTTCTTAATGAAAACGCCTTTAGCTTGAGTTGGTTTAGCTTTTTTCAGCGCAACCAGCAGAGCTTCCAGGTTTTCTTTCAGTTTGTCAGTGTCAAAATCCACTTTACCGATGGTGGTGTGAATGATGCCGTTTTTGTCGTTACGGTAACGAACCTGACCTGCTTTAGCGTTCTTAACCGCTTCAGCAACGTTAGGAGTTACAGTACCAACTTTCGGGTTAGGCATCAGGCCACGTGGACCCAGTACCTGGCCCAGTTGGCCAACAACGCGCATTGCATCTGGAGATGCGATAACAACGTCGAAGTTCATTTCGCCTTTTTTGATCTGGTCAGCCAGATCTTCCATACCTACCAGCTCAGCGCCAGCAGCTTTAGCTGCTTCAGCGTTAGGGCCTTGGGCAAATACGGCTACGCGAACTGAACGGCCAGTACCGTGCGGCAGTACAGTTGCACCACGTACGTTCTGGTCAGATTTACGAGCGTCGATGCCGAGGTTTACAGCAACGTCAACGCTTTCTACAAATTTCGCAGTGGCCAGCTCTTTCAGCAGGGCAACGGCTTCGTTGATGTCATACTGTTTAGTTACATCAACTTTGTCACGGATCACGCGCATGCGCTTGGTCAGTTTAGCCATTTCTTAATCCTCCACTACCAGGCCCATGGAACGAGCAGTACCTTCGATGGAGCGAGTCATCGCTTCAACGTCAGAACCAGTCATGTCCGCAGCTTTGGTTTCTGCGATTTCACGCACCTGAGCACGGGTCACTTTACCCACTTTGTCTTTGTTCGGCTTACCGGAACCAGACTTGATACCCGCAGCTTTCTTCAACAGAACAGCAGCCGGTGGAGTTTTAGTAACGAAGGTGAAAGAACGGTCAGCATAAACGGTAATAACAACCGGAATTGGCAGACCTTTCTCCAGGGATTCAGTTTTTGCGTTGAACGCTTTACAGAATTCCATGATGTTCACACCTTGCTGACCCAGAGCTGGACCAACTGGTGGACTTGGGTTCGCCATACCAGCTGCAACTTGCAGCTTGACGTAGGCTTGTACTTTCTTAGCCATCTTAATTTCCTCTAGTGGGTTATAGCGCCTTACAGAATGAAGGCTCCCCGTGAATAAATCGTTTTACGTGTACGAGACCCGTAAAAACAAAAGGCGCGAAATTGTAGTCCAATCTCGCGCCTTGTGCAACGAATAATCGCTGCTTTTACAACCTGATTATTAGGCTTTCTCTACTTGAGCAAAATCAAGCTCAACCGGCGTAGCACGACCGAAGATAGATACAGAAACCTTCAAGCGGCTCTTTTCGTAATCTACTTCTTCAACTACACCGTTAAAGTCTGCAAACGGGCCATCGCTGACTCGTACCATCTCGCCTGGCTCAAACAACGTTTTAGGACGCGGTTTATCACCAACCTGCTGCAGGCGGTTCATAATCGCATCAACTTCTTTATCGCTGATTGGTGCAGGACGGTCAGAAGTACCGCCGATGAATCCCATTACGCGCGGAACGCTACGCACTAAGTGCCAGCTCGCGTCGTTCATAACCATCTGGACCAGAACATAGCCCGGGAAGAATTTACGCTCGCTTTTGCGACGTTGGCCACCACGAATTTCGACGACTTCTTCAGTCGGAACCATGACTTCACCAAACAACTCTTCCATGTTGTGCAATTTGATATGCTCACGCAGCGATGTTGCTACGCGGCCTTCAAAACCGGAAAACGCCTGAACGACGTACCAGCGCATTTTAGGGGCTTCAGACATCTCAGAACCTCAGGCCAGTAATAAAAGAAACCAGGCGGACAAGAATACCATCCAGCCCCCACAAAATCAGTGACATTACAGCGGTAACTGCTGCCACGATTAAGGTGGTGTGTAAAGTTTCCTGGCGAGTTGGCCAAATCACTTTACGAACTTCGGTTCTCGCTTCGCGGGCGAAAGCAACAGTCGCTTTGCCTTTCGTCGTTAACAGCGCGACACCACCCGCTGCAGCAATCAGAACAACCACTGCCAGGGCACGCAGAGGCAGAGATACATCACGATAAATGTAGTTGCCCACGATCGCCACAATCAGCAGAGCAGCAACTGCCAGCCATTTCATCGCTTCCAGGCCGCGCCCGCTTCCTTGAGCTTCGGTATTCGCACTCATAAACCAACCCGTCACAGTAATTCAGACAAACATTTTTGCCCCGCATATGCGAGGCAAAACCAAACCGAATGGCAATTTTTCAGGCACTATTCGGTATAACGCCTTCTTCAGAGCCTGTCTCAGCAATGATTATGAGTAAAAAATCACTGATGAGCCAGGTTCTGGGCAGAGAGCGTACAAAAAGGGCATCAAATGATGCCCTTTTCTTGCGCGTTGCGTCAAATGTTATCAGCGATTAAGCGATAACTTTAGCAACAACACCAGCGCCTACAGTACGGCCGCCTTCACGGATTGCGAAACGCAGGCCGTCGTCCATTGCGATTGGGTGGATCAGGGTAACAACCATCTGAATGTTGTCGCCCGGCATGACCATCTCAACGCCTTCTGGCAGTTCGATGGTACCAGTCACGTCAGTTGTACGGAAGTAGAACTGTGGACGGTAGCCTTTGAAGAACGGAGTATGACGGCCGCCTTCATCTTTGGACAGGATATAAACTTCTGACTCGAACTGAGTGTGCGGCTTGATAGAGCCTGGCTTAGCCAGAACCTGACCACGTTCGATATCTTCACGCTTAATACCACGCAGCAGAACACCAACGTTCTCGCCAGCACGGCCTTCGTCCAGCAGTTTGCGGAACATTTCAACGCCAGTACAGGTAGATTTCACGGTATCTTTGATACCAACGATTTCTACTTCTTCGCCCACTTTAACGATACCACGCTCTACACGACCGGTAACAACAGTACCACGGCCGGAGATGGAGAATACGTCTTCGATTGGCAGCAGGAATGGCTTGTCGATAGCACGCTCTGGTTCTGGGATGTAGTTATCCAGGTGGCCAGCCAGCTCGATGATTTTAGCTTCCCACTCTGCTTCGCCTTCCAGCGCTTTCAGCGCTGAACCACGTACAACTGGGATATCGTCGCCCGGGAAGTCATAAGCAGACAGAAGTTCACGAACTTCCATTTCTACCAGTTCCAGCAGCTCTTCGTCATCAACCATGTCACATTTGTTCATGAACACGATCATGAATGGAACGCCAACCTGGCGACCCAGCAGGATGTGCTCGCGGGTCTGTGGCATTGGGCCATCAGTCGCAGCAACAACCAGGATAGCACCGTCCATCTGAGCAGCACCGGTGATCATGTTTTTGACGTAGTCGGCGTGCCCTGGGCAGTCAACGTGCGCGTAGTGGCGAGTCGGGGTGTCATATTCAACGTGGGAAGTGTTGATGGTGATACCACGAGCTTTTTCTTCTGGTGCGTTATCGATCTGGTCGAATGCACGAGCAGAACCGCCGTAGGTTTTAGCCAGAACGGTAGTGATTGCTGCAGTCAGAGTGGTTTTACCATGGTCAACGTGGCCGATAGTACCGACGTTGACGTGCGGTTTTGTACGTTCAAATTTTTCTTTAGACATCGATTGTCCCTCTAAGACACGGATAAATCGGTGATATCACCACATCAACCAGGCTAAAGCCTGAATTTGTTGAATTCATTAACAGAAGAGAAACAGGGAGGATAAAGGAGGTGGTGCTGATAGGCAGATTCGAACTGCCGACCTCACCCTTACCAAGGGTGCGCTCTACCAACTGAGCTATATCAGCACATCTGGAGCGGGCAGTGGGAATCGAACCCACATCATCAGCTTGGAAGGCTGAGGTAATAGCCATTATACGATGCCCGCACTCTGGAACTCGGCTACCTGCTTGAATTCTGTATTGACCTGAGAAGAAGCTTCTCAGTATTCGAGTCGACTAGTTGGATCTCGTCGCCTCGGGCTACGCATAGCGCGGCCTGAAAATGGTGGTGGGGGAAGGATTCGAACCTTCGAAGTCGATGACGGCAGATTTACAGTCTGCTCCCTTTGGCCGCTCGGGAACCCCACCAAGCACTTGATGGTGCCGACTACCGGAATCGAACTGGTGACCTACTGATTACAAGTCAGTTGCTCTACCTACTGAGCTAAGTCGGCATCAAGTAGCGCGCATTCTAGGAACACCGGCTCCGTGATGCAACAAAAAAATTAAAGAAAATGCACTACCGCTTATATTTTGCGCGATAGCTCGTAAAAATGGTGGATTAATCAGCGTTTCGGTGTGATTTTTGTACGCAGAATCCAGCAGGGTGACCCTCAACTTACCGCACAGTTGTACCTGCACCGTGCAAAATGTCCTTTTTTAATGCCCTACGGTTACGCAAGTATCCTTTCATATGCATTGAAAGGGTAGTTATAGCGACTTCTGCGGCTTTGGATCACTTCTTACCTTTATGGATGTGTCCATATAAGGGGAAACCAATGGACTAAATCGCGCATCATCGATGGGTTATTGTGTGTAGATGTCCAGGCAAGTATGTCTGCCGAAGCATTCTATCGTTAATAAGGCATACAGATACCAGAGAGAGTTACCGGATTACATCTGTTCGCCGAATAGCGAGTTAAGGGTCCCGACCCAGGCGAGGTTTTCCTCTGAAAGCATCACCGCTATGTTTTTTTCTTATTATTATCCCCCATCTGGTGTTACCCTCCTGCCCATTGTGAAAAGATATATACGTTGCACGCCTTTGATTACCTGAGATGAGTCTCCTTTTCTCAGTCCGCGTACTACGTTCATTTTTGTCCTGAATTACAGGCAGAAGCATGCTTATGAGTAATAAAGAGCAAATGTTGACGACTCCTTATATGCACTTCAACCGCAACCAATGGGCAGCTTTACGCGACTCAGTGCCGATGACCTTGACTGAAGGTGAAATCGCACGGTTGAAAGGTATCAATGAGGACCTCTCTTTAGAGGAAGTGGCAGAAATTTATCTGCCACTTTCGCGTCTATTGAATTTCTATATCAGTTCGAACCTACGCCGCCAGGCAGTACTTGAGCAATTTCTCGGTACGAATGGGCAGCGTATTCCGTATGTTATTAGTATCGCGGGGAGTGTTGCGGTAGGTAAAAGCACCACAGCCCGTGTGTTACAAGCCTTGCTTAGTCGCTGGCCTGAGCATCGTCGCGTAGAGTTAATTACGACTGATGGGTTTCTGCATCCGAATAAAGTGTTGAAAGAACGCAATCTGATGAAGAAAAAGGGATTCCCGCAATCCTATGATATGCATCGTTTGGTGAAATTCGTTTCTGATATTAAATCAGGCGCGCCGAATGTGACCGCCCCAGTTTACTCTCATCTTATTTATGATGTCATTCCCGATGGGGATAAAACAGTTGCTCAGCCTGATATTTTAATTCTTGAAGGATTGAATGTTTTACAGAGCGGCATGGATTACCCACACGATCCGCATCATGTGTTTGTTTCAGACTTTGTCGACTTCTCTATATATGTCGATGCACCTGAAGATCTACTCCAGGATTGGTATATCACTCGCTTCCTGAAATTCCGTGAAGGTGCTTTTACCGACCCAGACTCTTATTTCCACAGCTACGCCAAGCTTTCAGAAGATGAAGCTGTTAACGTCGCATTACAACTCTGGAAAGAGATCAACTGGCGGAATTTAAAAGAAAATATCATGCCTACGCGTGAGCGCGCTAGCTTGATCATGACGAAAAGCTCGAATCATGAAGTCGAGTGTGTTCGACTGAGAAAATAAAAAATGGGGGTCGCCCCCCATTTTTTTAATTAACGCCGCGCAGTGATATTTCACCACCGACCCAAGGTTTAATTACACCATCCTGCTCTAATAGCAATCCACCCTGTTCGTTAATTCCTCTGGAAATACCGTGAATTTCTCTGTCACCTATTATTAACTTCACCTGACGGTTAATAAAGTTATCGAGTGATTCCCAACGAGGAAGAAAAGGAACTAAACCTTCATCTTCAAATAATTGTAATGCCTTACGCAACTCTTTTATTATTTTAATTGCTAATGCATTACGATCTATATTAATTCCAGCTTCCTGGAGATTAATCCAGCTTTGATTAATGACATCCGTTGCCACATTCCGCATTGCAAGGTTAATCCCTGCACCAATAACAATTTGCGCCGCATCACCCGTTTTACCGGTTAACTCAACCAGAATACCAGCCAACTTTCGATCGTTGAGATAGAGATCATTTGGCCATTTCACTCTGACATTTTCTGCACCTAGCTCTTGCAGAACTTCGGCCATAACAATCCCAATAACGAGACTTAAGCCCACCGCAGCTGCTGGCCCTTGTTCAAGTCGCCAGTACATAGACAGGTAAAGATTGGCCCCGAAAGGTGAAAACCATTGGCGCCCGCGACGACCACGGCCCGCCTGCTGGTATTCAGCAATACAAGCATCACCAGATTGGAGTTTGTCTAGCCTTTCAAGTAGATACTGATTAGTAGAGTCAATCACTGGGAGTACTGCAATTGATCCCGTATCAATTTGCGACTTTATCAGCTCTTCATTAAGTAACTGGATAGGGTCTGGCAGGCTGTATCCTTTGCCCGGCACAGTAAAAACATCCACGCCCCAGTCTCTTAGAGTTTGAATATGCTTATTAATAGCAGCTCGGCTCATACCTAGCTGCTCGCCTAAATGTTCGCCAGAATGAAACTCACCATCAGAAAGGATGCTAATCAGCGTTAGAGGAATTTTGTTATCTTTCATGCAATGGTCTCCACAGCGCTAACCTCACCAGATAGCCCGATAAAGCGAACTTCCGGCTCCAGCCACACATTAAATTTTTCTCCAACGCACTGACGAACATAATGCGCGAGATCCACAACGTTTTGGCTGGATGCGCTTTCTTCGTTTATCAATACCAGAGCTTGCTGTTTATGGACTGCGGCACCACCAATCTTGTAGCCTTTCAGTTGGCACTGATCGATTAACCAACCAGCGGCGAGTTTTACGGAACCATCGGTCTGCGGATAATGTGGAATAGCTGAAAAAGTAGACATTAACGTTGCTGCTTGTTCGGCCGTCACCACAGGATTCTTAAAGAAACTCCCTGCATTACCATTAACACGCGGATCGGGCAGCTTTGTCATACGCATGTGGCAAACGGAATTGAACACTTCTTGAGGGGTAACATTCGCGGCATCAAGGCGGGTCAGGTCACCATAAGTTAACACCGGCAGCCATTTTTTCGGTAGACGCAGACCGACGGCAATAATTGCATAGTGACTCTGATACTTGTGCTTAAAAATACTGTCGCGATAACCAAACTGGCACTGTGAATTATCCAGACGATGCATTTCACCACTGAGTAAATCAACACAATCTACGTAATCGCAAACACTCTTAAGCTCAACACCGTACGCACCAATATTTTGAATAGGCGAAGATCCTGCACAGCCCGGAATCAAAGCCAGGTTTTCGAGTCCTGGCATGCCATGCTGCAAGGTATATTCAACCAGCTGATGCCAGTTTTCACCTGCACCAACATGTAAATACCAGGCATCATCTTCCTCGGTAACCTGTATGCCTTTTATGCGGTTGATAATTACGGTGCCAGAATAATCTTCAAGAAAGAGAACGTTACTCCCTTCTCCCAGTAGCAACACCGGCATCTGTGCTGCAACCGCCTCGCTCCAGGCATCTTTTAGCTGCAACAGCGTTTCAGCAATGACAATATGTGAAGCGTTAGCCTGAATACCAAATGTATTGAAAGGCTTAAGAGAGGTGCTCATATCGGTATCTTTCCTGAGTTTAAACCCGGTTAGTTTACCTTATATGCCAGGGGTTGGCTTGTGTGAAGGGAGGCAGGAAGGAGTAATTGCATAAATCGCAGACAGCAAAAAGCCCTGTACGTCAGTACAGGGCTTTCCACTTATTTGGAGCCTGGCAGTTCCCTACTCTCGCATGGGGAGACCCCACACTACCATCGGCGCTACGGCGTTTCACTTCTGAGTTCGGCATGGGGTCAGGTGGGACCACCGCGCTGTTGCCGCCAGGCATATTCTGTTTCATCAACCGTTATGTTATCCACATAACCATCGACTTAAAATCTCGGTTCAAGCTGAAAATCAAATGCTTAGTCTCTCAACCAAAACACCTTCGGTGTTGTAAGGTTAAGCCTCACGGATCATTAGTACTGGTTAGCTCAACGTATCGCTACGCTTACACACCCAGCCTATCAACGTCGTAGTCTTCAACGTTCCTTCAGGGGAATCAAGTTCCCAGGGAGAATTCATCTCGGGGCAAGTTTCGCGCTTAGATGCTTTCAGCGCTTATCTTTTCCGCATTTAGCTACCGGGCAATGCCATTGGCATGACAACCCGAACACCAGTGATGCGTCCACTCCGGTCCTCTCGTACTAGGAGCAGCCCCCCTCAATTCTCCAGCGCCCACGGCAGATAGGGACCGAACTGTCTCACGACGTTCTAAACCCAGCTCGCGTACCACTTTAAATGGCGAACAGCCATACCCTTGGGACCTACTTCAGCCCCAGGATGTGATGAGCCGACATCGAGGTGCCAAACACCGCCGTCGATATGAACTCTTGGGCGGTATCAGCCTGTTATCCCCGGAGTACCTTTTATCCGTTGAGCGATGGCCCTTCCATTCAGAACCACCGGATCACTAAGACCTGCTTTCGCACCTGCTCGAGCCGTCACTCTCGCAGTCAAGCTAGCTTATGCCTTTGCACTAACCTCACGATGTCCGACCGTGATTAGCTAACCTTCGTGCTCCTCCGTTACGCTTTAGGAGGAGACCGCCCCAGTCAAACTACCCACCAGACACTGTCCGCAACCCGGATCACGGGTCTACGTTAGAACATCAAACATTAAAGGGTGGTATTTCAAGGTTGGCTCCATGCAGACTGGCGTCCACACTTCAAAGCCTCCCACCTATCCTACACATCAAGGCTCAATGTTCAGTGTCAAGCTATAGTAAAGGTTCACGGGGTCTTTCCGTCTTGCCGCGGGTACACTGCATCTTCACAGCGATTTCAATTTCACTGAGTCTCGGGTGGAGACAGCCTGGCCATCATTACGCCATTCGTGCAGGTCGGAACTTACCCGACAAGGAATTTCGCTACCTTAGGACCGTTATAGTTACGGCCGCCGTTTACCGGGGCTTCGATCAAGAGCTTCAGCTTGCGCTTAACCCCATCAATTAACCTTCCGGCACCGGGCAGGCGTCACACCGTATACGTCCACTTTCGTGTTTGCACAGTGCTGTGTTTTTAATAAACAGTTGCAGCCAGCTGGTATCTTCGACTGCCTTCAGCTCCATCCGCGAGGGACTTCACCTACCGACAGCGTGCCTTCTCCCGAAGTTACGGCACCATTTTGCCTAGTTCCTTCACCCGAGTTCTCTCAAGCGCCTTGGTATTCTCTACCTGACCACCTGTGTCGGTTTGGGGTACGATTCGTTGTTACCTGATGCTTAGAGGCTTTTCCTGGAAGTGCGGCATTTGTTACTTCAGCACCGTAGTGCCTCGTCATCACACCTCAGCGTTAGATAAGAGTCCGGATTTACCTAAACTCTCCGCCTACATGCTTAAACCGGGACAACCGTCGCCCGGCTAACATAGCCCTCTCCGTCCCCCCTTCGCAGTAACACCGAGTACAGGAATATTAACCTGTTTCCCATCGACTACGCCTTTCGGCCTCGCCTTAGGGGTCGACTCACCCTGCCCCGATTAACGTTGGACAGGAACCCTTGGTCTTCCGGCGAGCGGGTTTTTCACCCGCTTTATCGTTACTTATGTCAGCATTCGCACTTCTGATACCTCCACCAGACCTCACAGTCCAGCTTCAACGGCTTACAGAACGCTCCCCTACCCAACAACGCCTAAGCGTCGCTGCCGCAGCTTCGGTGCATGGTTTAGCCCCGTTACATCTTCCGCGCAGGCCGACTCGACCAGTGAGCTATTACGCTTTCTTTAAATGATGGCTGCTTCTAAGCCAACATCCTGGCTGTCTGTGCCTTCCCACATCGTTTCCCACTTAACCATGACTTTGGGACCTTAGCTGGCGGTCTGGGTTGTTTCCCTCTTCACGACGGACGTTAGCACCCGCCGTGTGTCTCCCGTGATAACATTCTTCGGTATTCGTAGTTTGCATCGGGTTGGTAAGCCGGGATGGCCCCCTAGCCGAAACAGTGCTCTACCCCCGAAGATGAGTTCACGAGGCGCTACCTAAATAGCTTTCGGGGAGAACCAGCTATCTCCCGGTTTGATTGGCCTTTCACCCCCAGCCACAAGTCATCCGCTAATTTTTCAACATTAGTCGGTTCGGTCCTCCAGTTAGTGTTACCCAACCTTCAACCTGCCCATGGCTAGATCACCGGGTTTCGGGTCTATACCCTGCAACTTAACGCCCAGTTAAGACTCGGTTTCCCTGCGGCTCCCCTATACGGTTAACCTTGCTACAGAATATAAGTCGCTGACCCATTATACAAAAGGTACGCAGTCACCCCATAAAAGAGGCTCCCACTGCTTGTACGTACACGGTTTCAGGTTCTGTTTCACTCCCCTCGCCGGGGTTCTTTTCGCCTTTCCCTCACGGTACTGGTTCACTATCGGTCAGTCAGGAGTATTTAGCCTTGGAGGATGGTCCCCCCATATTCAGACAGGATACCACGTGTCCCGCCCTACTCTTCGAGTTCACAGTATGTGTATTTTTGTGTACGGGAGTATCACCCTGTACCCTGCGACTTTCCAGACGCTTCCACTAATACACAAACTGATTCAGACTCTGGGCTGCTCCCCGTTCGCTCGCCGCTACTGGGGGAATCTCGGTTGATTTCTTTTCCTCGGGGTACTTAGATGTTTCAGTTCCCCCGGTTCGCTTCGTTAAGCTATGTATTCACTTAACGATAGTGCAACGAATTGCACTGGGTTTCCCCATTCGGAAATCGTCGGTTATAACGGTTCATATCACCTTACCGACGCTTATCGCAGATTAGCACGTCCTTCATCGCCTCTGACTGCCAGGGCATCCACCGTGTACGCTTAGTCGCTTAACCTCACAACCCGAAGATGTCTCGTGAGACACAATCGATGTTGTGAAAATTTGAGAGACTCGAACACACCGCATTTTCCTTTCTTATTACGGAGAAAGGAAACAGTGTGTCGTTTCAATTTTCAGCTTGTTCCGGATTTTTAAAGAGCAATATCTCAAACGTGACTCGAAAGTCAGTTTTGAGATATGTGTGATAATGTCTTTCACATCATTATCTTAAGATGGCGTCCCCAAG
The DNA here is from genome assembly GCF_900446255.1 of Buttiauxella agrestis. Taxonomy (NCBI): domain Bacteria; kingdom Pseudomonadati; phylum Pseudomonadota; class Gammaproteobacteria; order Enterobacterales; family Enterobacteriaceae; genus Buttiauxella; species Buttiauxella agrestis. The sequence goes on from NZ_UIGI01000001.1 coordinate 4,712,804, forward strand.
GGGATTCGAACCCCTGTTACAGCCGTGAAAGGGCAGTGTCCTGGGCCTCTAGACGATGGGGACACGATATCCCGTTGAAGGGATCGCTTGCTCATTTACTTCTATCAGACAATCTGTGTGAGCACTACGCGGGTTTGTATCTATTAGGTAAGGAGGTGATCCAACCGCAGGTTCCCCTACGGTTACCTTGTTACGACTTCACCCCAGTCATGAATCACAAAGTGGTAAGCGCCCTCCCGAAGGTTAAGCTACCTACTTCTTTTGCAACCCACTCCCATGGTGTGACGGGCGGTGTGTACAAGGCCCGGGAACGTATTCACCGTAGCATTCTGATCTACGATTACTAGCGATTCCGACTTCACGGAGTCGAGTTGCAGACTCCGATCCGGACTACGACGCACTTTATGAGGTCCGCTTGCTCTCGCGAGGTCGCTTCTCTTTGTATGCGCCATTGTAGCACGTGTGTAGCCCTACTCGTAAGGGCCATGATGACTTGACGTCATCCCCACCTTCCTCCAGTTTATCACTGGCAGTCTCCTTTGAGTTCCCGGCCGAACCGCTGGCAACAAAGGATAAGGGTTGCGCTCGTTGCGGGACTTAACCCAACATTTCACAACACGAGCTGACGACAGCCATGCAGCACCTGTCTCAGAGTTCCCGAAGGCACTAAGCTATCTCTAGCGAATTCTCTGGATGTCAAGAGTAGGTAAGGTTCTTCGCGTTGCATCGAATTAAACCACATGCTCCACCGCTTGTGCGGGCCCCCGTCAATTCATTTGAGTTTTAACCTTGCGGCCGTACTCCCCAGGCGGTCGACTTAACGCGTTAGCTCCGGAAGCCACTCCTCAAGGGAACAACCTCCAAGTCGACATCGTTTACGGCGTGGACTACCAGGGTATCTAATCCTGTTTGCTCCCCACGCTTTCGCACCTGAGCGTCAGTCTTTGTCCAGGGGGCCGCCTTCGCCACCGGTATTCCTCCAGATCTCTACGCATTTCACCGCTACACCTGGAATTCTACCCCCCTCTACAAGACTCTAGCCTGCCAGTTTCGAATGCAGTTCCCAGGTTGAGCCCGGGGATTTCACATCCGACTTGACAGACCGCCTGCGTGCGCTTTACGCCCAGTAATTCCGATTAACGCTTGCACCCTCCGTATTACCGCGGCTGCTGGCACGGAGTTAGCCGGTGCTTCTTCTGCGAGTAACGTCAATCACTGTGGTTATTAACCACAATGCCTTCCTCCTCGCTGAAAGTACTTTACAACCCGAAGGCCTTCTTCATACACGCGGCATGGCTGCATCAGGCTTGCGCCCATTGTGCAATATTCCCCACTGCTGCCTCCCGTAGGAGTCTGGACCGTGTCTCAGTTCCAGTGTGGCTGGTCATCCTCTCAGACCAGCTAGGGATCGTCGCCTAGGTGAGCCATTACCTCACCTACTAGCTAATCCCATCTGGGCACATCTGATGGCAAGAGGCCCGAAGGTCCCCCTCTTTGGTCCGAAGACGTTATGCGGTATTAGCTACCGTTTCCAGTAGTTATCCCCCTCCATCAGGCAGTTTCCCAGACATTACTCACCCGTCCGCCGCTCGTCACCCAGGAGCAAGCTCCCTGTGCTACCGCTCGACTTGCATGTGTTAGGCCTGCCGCCAGCGTTCAATCTGAGCCATGATCAAACTCTTCAATTAAAAGCTTGATTTGCTTCAACTCGTGAAGCGGTGCTCAAAAATTAACTTTCGTAATAATTCAACTAAATGAATTACTGCTTGGTCACTCTTCAAGACTTGATATTTTTTTGATACCCGAAGGTATCTGAGATATCAATCCTGCGAGTGCCCACACAGATTGTCTGATAAATTGTTAAAGAGCAGTGAGTCAGGCGCTTTCGCTTGCTAACTCGAGGTGGCGTATATTACGCTTTCCTCTTTCAGAGTCAAGCGTTTATTTTCGCTTTTCATCTGGCTGACGGCCCGGTTTGTAAGCCGTTGTGCCGTGTCAGTGGAGGCGCAGTATAGGGATTTTCCGGAAGCTGACAAGTGTTTATTGCAAAAAAATGACTGAGCGCCTCTTTTTTCGACAAAACGACCATTTTGTACATTATTTGCTGTTTAAATGGGCTATCTCTTGCGCGAAACGGGCCACCTGAGGCCAATCGGTATAAACAACTTCTTTACTAATATCTGTTTCGCCGCCAGTCATCTTCATGATTAAGCGAATCATCACGCGATCGTACCAACGATAACGCGGATAACGCAGCGCACCCGCAAACACCGCGCAGTGTTTTGGCTGCCAGGGGGACGTCAGCAAGAACTTGCGCGTATAAGAGTTAGTTTGTGGGGAGCGCTTCTCTGGTTTACGCGCCACCAGGTTTACAGAAAAGAAAGCGCTGGGGATCTTATTCAACGCTTGCTGATGCTTCTTCACGAAAGCCGCCACTGAAGAATGGAAATGCCCGTAACGGATAGAAGCACCAATCACTACACGTTCGTAATTGCCCCAGGCAATTTCGCCACTGCGATGCAAGTTAACCACATCACTCTCAACACCCAGCTCTTTCAGCTCAGATGCTATATAAGAAGCAATCTCGCGAGTTTGACCATCACGGGTCGAAAACAGAATTAAAGTTCTCACTACAGGCTCCGGTTACTCTCGCCAGAAAGTTGGCGTAAACAATACAAGTAAAGTAAACACTTCAAGACGACCAAACAGCATGTTAGCGATCAGTATCCATTTCGCCACAGGATTCATGCTGGCAAAGTTGTCTGCCACGACACCCAAACCAGGGCCAAGGTTATTCAGTGTTGCCGCCACGGAAGCAAAAGCTGAGAAGTCATCCACGCCCGTCGCAATAATCGCCAGCATACTCACGATAAAGACCAATGCATAAGCGGAGAAGAATCCCCACACCGCTTCAAGAATACGTTCGGGCAGCGCGCGGTTGCCGAGCTTGATGCTATATACCGCATTTGGGTGCACGAGGCGTTTCAGCTCGCGGTTCCCCTGCTTGAATAACAGTAGAATACGAATGACCTTCAGGCCGCCGCCCGTTGAACCCGCGCAACCCCCTATAAAAGCAGAGCACAGCAACAACACCGGTAAGAACAAGGGCCAACGCGCGATACTGTCGGTGGTGAACCCAGCGGTCGTGGCCATCGAGACAACCTGGAAGAATGCCTGATTCAGCGTTAACAGTGCCGTCTGGTAAGTATTATGGAACCACAATACCAGGGTACAAATAGCCACCAGCGTAAGTTGTACGCCAATGAACATACGGAATTCAGGGTCGCGCCAATAAACTTTTAAATTACGCCCGCTTAATAAAGAGAAGTGCAAACCGTAGTTACAACCAGAGATCAGCAGGAAGATGGCGATAATGGTATTAATGGTGGGACTATCAAAATAACCAATGCTGGCGTCATGAGTGGAAAACCCCCCAATCGCGATAGTCGCAAAACTATGGCCAATGGCATCAAACGCCGGCATGCCCGCAAACCAAAGTGCCAGAGCGCATGCAACGGTTAACAAGACATAGATGAGCCATAGGGTTTTTGCAGTATCCGCGATACGCGGGCGCATCTTATTATCTTTAAGCGGCCCCGGCATTTCAGCGCGATATAACTGCATCCCGCCCACGCCGAGTATCGGCAAAATAGCCACGGCCAGCACGATGATCCCCATGCCGCCAAACCACTGCAGCATTTGCCGATAAAACAGAATGGCGTGAGGAAGCGTATCAAGCCCGACTAGCGTCGTCGCCCCGGTAGTGGTTAAGCCCGAGAACGATTCAAAGAACGCATCGGTAATAGTGAGATTAGGCTGTTCCGCAAAAATAAAGGGCAACGCCCCCACGCTCCCCAGCACTGTCCAGAAGAGTACGACGATCAGGAATCCTTCTCGCGGTTTCAGCTCACTTTTTTGCCGCCTGTTAGGCCACCACAAAAAAGAACCAATGAGTAACGCTGCGAAGAAAGTCTGGGTGAAAGCTCGGCCAGCACCATCGCGATAAATTAAAGCTACCAACCCGGGAATAATCATGGTCACAGAAAATAAAATGACTAACAGACCAACGATTCGGGTTATGGCGCGAAAATGCATTTCAGCCGCTTCCTTAACTATCAAAAAATAACGAGAGGGAATTATTATTCAGCCGGCAATAAATGCAATGCACCGCGGCTAAAATCAGCAAGTCTGACTGAAAAGTCAGCGAGTTTTGCGTGCGGCAACGCCACACGTAATAATACAGATGCCTGAAAATCACTTTGCACCAGAATGCCATCGAACTGCTTAAGCAATGTTTCGATTCCCGTAAGCTGGGCATAATCACACTGCAAAGTATATTCGGTTAACGGAACTTTGAGCACAGTAGGCAATTGATTTAACGCCGCCTGCACGCCACCGCCATAAGCTTTTACCAGGCCGCCCGTTCCGAGCTTAATACCGCCAGAGTAACGCACGACGACAGCAGTGATTTCGCCGATACCACTTCCCATTAGCTGGGCAAGCATTGGCTTACCGGCAGTGCCTGCTGGCTCACCATCATCAGAAAAGCCTAATTGCTGGGAGTCATCAGGCGCACCAGCGACCCAAGCCCAGCAATAATGCCGGGCATCCGGGTGTTCAGTACGCACGTGTTCAAGAAACGCTTTCGCCTCTATTACGCCAGTCGTATGCGCGACCAGCGTAATAAAGCGACTCTTCTTGATTTCCTCAGTGACCGTGACGGACTCAGCAGGAATCAGCCAGCTATCCATTACGCCAGTTTCAAATCACGCGTCATGTTTTCAACACTGTTTTCGTAAACAATCACGTTGTCTTCAATGCGAACGCCACCGAAAGGTTTCATTGCTTCAATGCGCTGCCAATCGAAGTGTTTGCTGTACTGGCCTTCGCGCCACGGTGCGAGTAAAGACTCAATGAAGTAAATGCCCGGCTCGATAGTCAGAACCATCCGCGGCTCCAGAATACGCGTGCAGCGCAGATACGGATATTGAGAAGGCGCAGCCATGTGCGTCCCGGTGTCATCCTGCATGAAGCCAGCGACATCATGCACCTGCAAACCCAGCGGGTGACCCAGACCGTGCGGCATAAATGGCCCGGTAATCCCGGTTTCCACCATCGCTTCTTCGCTAATACCAGTTACTAGCTTATGGCGGTTCAGCAGCTTCGCAATACGTTGATGGAACTGAATATGGTAATCGGTGTAACGCACACCCGCTTTCAGGGTGTCAATCAGCGCCAGTTGTTCGGTATTAACGTCTTTCACCAGTTGAGCATAATCGTTATCGCTGTTTGCTGACCATGTGCGCGTCAAATCCGCCGCGTAACCGTTATATTCCGCGCCAGCATCCAACAGGAAACTGCGCATTTCAGCAGGCGCACGGTTATCGAGTTTGGTGTAATGCAGAACGGCTGCGTGCTCGTTGAGCGCCACAATATTGCCGTAAGGCACATCGGTATCGCGATGCCCGGTTGCGGTCAGATAAGCCTGGTTGATATCAAATTCGCTCATCCCGGAAAGGAAGGCTTCATGTGCAGCCTGATGACCAACCACTGCGGTTTTCTGCGCTTCACGCATACACGCCAGCTCGTAGTCAGTTTTATAAGAGCGATGATAATGCAGATAATCAATCACGCCTTTCGGGTTGATGTTAGCACCCTGAATTTCAAGCTGAATGGCGCGTTCTGGCACCGGCCCGATATAACCGATATTCCCACGCGCAGCAGGCAACTGACTGCCAATACCGTCTGCTTTTGGCAGAGCAATCACTTCAACTTCGTCAGTCCAGAAGGATTCTGGCAGCGGTTCAACGTTGTGCCAGTAATCAACCGGCAGGTAGAACCACAGCTTAGGTTTGTTCACGCCATCCACCAGCAGCCAGCAGTTTGGCACTTGTGTCACCGGAACCCAGGCTTTGAATTGTGGGTTAACTTTGAACGGATACGGATGATCATCGAGGAAGACGTTGACTAGCTCGCCCGAGTGAATCAACAGCGCGTCGAGATTAAAACGCGCCAGAACATTGCGGGTACGTTCCTGCAAAGTTGCCACATGATCTTTATAAAGTGAGGCCAGTGAATCCATGATTTACCCTTCTGTTTTTTTCATAAACTGAACGCCACGCATCTTAGCACACCGGAAAGTTTGCGAACTTATTTCCAGTGGCTGTGATCATCTTTGCAAATATTTAAAGAGTTATTTGCATTTCATTAACATCAATTCCACACTCCTCTCCATCTGGTACGACCAGATCCCATTGCTGGATTCAGGAGACTGACATGCTCTACCAAGGTGAAACCTTACATCTCGACTGGCTGGAAGATGGCATCGCAGAACTGGTATTTGATGCGCCCGGCTCAGTGAACAAACTCGACACCGCGACCGTAGCGAGCCTCGGCCACGCGCTGGATGTACTGGAACAGCAGCCCGGTCTGAAAGGCCTGTTGCTCAGTTCCAATAAAGCCGCGTTTATCGTTGGCGCTGATATTACCGAATTCCTGTCGCTGTTCCTGGTTCCTGCGGAGCAACTGACCCACTGGCTGCAATTTGCCAATAGCGTCTTCAACCGCCTGGAAGATTTGCCGGTCCCAACCATTGCTGCGGTAAATGGTTATGCGCTTGGCGGCGGCTGTGAATGCGTGCTGGCAACAGATTATCGTCTGGCCACACCAGATACCCGCATTGGCCTGCCAGAAACCAAACTGGGCATCATGCCTGGTTTCGGTGGATCAGTCCGTTTACCTCGTTTGCTGGGCGCTGATAGCGCACTGGAAATTATCACCGCAGGTAAAGATGTCGGCGCGGTTGAAGCGCAAAAGCTCGGCTTAGTCGACGGCATCGTTAAAACTGAAAAACTGCGCGACGGCGCACTGGCGATACTACGTCAGGCTATCAATGGCGATCTGGACTGGAAAGCCAAACGCGCGCCAAAACTGCAACCGCTGAAACTGAGCAAAATCGAAGCCACCATGAGCTTCACGATTGCCAAAAGCATGGTGATGCAGATTGCGGGTAAGCACTACCCTGCTCCGATGACGGCAGTCAAAACCATCGAAGCCGCGGCACGTTTGGGCCGTGACGAAGCATTACAACTGGAGACTCAAAGTTTCGTGCCGCTGGCGCGTTCTAATGAGGCCCGTGCGCTGGTCGGGATTTTCCTCAACGACCAATACATAAAAGGTCAGGCGAAGAAGCTGACCAAAAATACCGAAACCCCGAAACAGGCAGCCGTTCTTGGTGCCGGGATCATGGGCGGCGGCATTGCTTACCAGTCTGCCTGGAAAGGCGTACCGGTATTAATGAAGGATATTAACGAGAAGTCGCTGGAGCTGGGCATTAACGAAGCCAGCAAGCTGCTGAACAAACAGCTGGAACGCGGCAAAATTGACGGCATGAAACTGGCGGGTGTGATTGCCACCATTCATCCGACACTGGATTACGCTGGTTTTGAGCGTGTCGATGTGGTGGTTGAAGCGGTGGTTGAAAACCCGAAAGTGAAAAAAGCCGTTCTGGCAGAAGTGGAAGATAAAGTGCGCCCGGATACCGTTCTGGCGTCGAACACCTCGACCATTCCGATTGGCGAACTGGCTAATAGCCTGAAGCGTCCGGAAAACTTCTGCGGTATGCACTTCTTTAACCCGGTGCATCGTATGCCTTTAGTGGAAGTCATTCGCGGCGAGAAAACTTCTGAGCAAACTATCGCGAAAGTCGTGGCGTGGGCCAGCAAAATGGGCAAAACGCCAATCGTGGTGAACGACTGCCCAGGTTTCTTCGTCAACCGCGTGCTGTTCCCTTACTTTGCAGGCTTTAGCCAGTTGATGCGCGACGGTGCCGATTTCCGTCAAATCGACAAAGTAATGGAGAAACAGTTCGGCTGGCCGATGGGTCCGGCGTATCTGCTCGACGTTGTCGGGATTGATACCGCACACCACGCTCAAGCAGTGATGGCGGCAGGGTTCCCGCAGCGTATGCAGAAAGATTATCGCGATGCAGTCGATGCCATGTTTGACGCAGGCCGCTACGGTCAAAAAACCCAGCAGGGTTTCTATCGCTACAAACAAGACAGCAAAGGCAAACCGCGCAAAGAGCAGGATGAAGCGACTAACGGTCTGCTGGCCGATGTCAGCAAGCCGCGTCACGACTTCAGCGACGAAGAAATCATCGCTCGCATGATGATCCCAATGGTCAATGAAGTCGTACGCTGCCTGGAAGAAGGCATCATCGCAAGCCCAGCAGAAGCAGATATGGCACTGGTTTACGGTCTGGGATTCCCTCCATTCCACGGTGGCGCATTCCGCTGGTTAGATACCATTGGCAGTGCGAAATATCTCGATATAGCGCAACAGTACGAACATCTTGGCCCGCTCTACCAGGTGCCGGACGGTCTGCGTACTAAAGCGTCCCGTAACGAGCCGTACTATCCACCGGTTGAGCCAGCGCGCCCAGCCAGTGACCTGAAAAGTGCCTGAGGAGTGATTATGGAAAAGGTTGTAATTGTTGATGCCATCCGCACCCCGATGGGCCGTTCAAAAGGCGGTGCGTTTCGCAATTTGCGTGCAGAAGATTTATCAGCCCATTTGATACGTGGAATTTTGTCGCGCAACCCGGCATTAGAAGCCGCTGCGCTGGATGACATTTACTGGGGTTGCGTGCAGCAGACGCTAGAGCAAGGTTTCAATATTGCGCGTAACGCCTCGCTGCTGGCGGAGATCCCACATTCGGTTCCGGCTGTTACGGTAAACCGCCTATGTGGATCATCCATGCAGGCGCTGCATGATGCTGCTCGCATGATTCAGACCGGCGATGCACATGCTTGCCTGATCGGTGGCGTGGAACACATGGGTCACGTACCGATGAACCACGGCGTTGATTTCCATCCTGGCCTGAGCCGCAACGTCGCCAAAGCCGCAGGCATGATGGGTTTAACCGCCGAGATGCTATCGCGTATGCATGGTATTAGCCGTGAAATGCAGGATCAGTTTGCCGCACGTTCACACCAGCGCGCATGGGCTGCTACCGAAGCAGGTCATTTCAAAAATGAAATCCTGCCAATCGGCGGCCATGATGCAGACGGCGTGCTTAAGCGTTTTGATTACGATGAAGTGATTCGCCCGGAAACGACTGTTGAAGGTCTGGCGGCGCTGAAACCGGCATTTGACCCGGTCAACGGTACCGTTACGGCGGGCAGCTCTTCTGCGCTTTCCGATGGCGCATCAGCGATGTTGCTGATGAGCGAAACCCGAGCCAAAGAACTCGGCCTTAAAATTCGCGCATACGTTCGCTCGATGGCCGTTGTGGGCTGTGATCCCTCTATTATGGGCTACGGTCCGGTTCCGGCATCACAACTGGCGTTGAAAAAAGCGGGCCTGACTGCCGCCGATATCGACCTGTTTGAGATGAACGAAGCGTTCGCCGCGCAGATCCTGCCGTGCATTAAAGATCTGGGCTTGATGGATAAGATCGACGAGAAGATTAACCTGAATGGCGGTGCAATTGCGTTGGGCCACCCGCTCGGTTGCTCCGGTACACGCATTAGCACCACGCTGTTAAACCTGATGGAACGTCGCGATGCACAGTTTGGCCTCGCCACCATGTGCATCGGATTAGGCCAGGGTATTGCCACTGTTATTGAACGAGTTTAGTTGCTTTAATTGTTGTTATTCCCGCCCGTCAGGGGCGGGTTTTTTATTGCATCAAATAAACGAAAACGCATCGCCAAACATACGATCAACCTGCGCACTACGTTCATTGCAGAACAAGTCACGAGCAATTTTCGCCATTTCAAAACGTCCGGCAATATAGATGTCGTGTCCGGCAAGCGTTCCGTAATCCTGCATCACGGCAGTTAAAACCGTGCCCGTACGTCCACGCCAACCCTCTTCCGGCTGTTCAACAACCGCCTCAACGCGCAGGTTTGGATGAACCACTGACAACGCTTCTAATTCTGACAGGTCATAAAGATGTTTATCTTCACGGCCACCCCAGTAAATCGCGATTTCACGTTGTGGATTACGCGCCAGCGCCGTCAGCAGAATAGAACGGACGTATGAGAAACCGGTGCCGCCTGCAATCAAAATCAGCGGGCGATCTTCGTCATCACGCAGCCAGGCATCGCCGTGCGGGATATCAACGACGATTTCTTTCTCTTTGAGAATTCGGTCCATCACGGCCATGGCGTACAAATTGATCTCTGAAGCGCCAATATGCAGCTCGATAAACTCATGGTCGCTCGGCGTGGATGCCATGGAGAACGGACGTTTGTCGCGCTCATCCATCACCACCATCAAATACTGCCCGGCCTGAAAGGAGAATTTCGCTTCCGGCAGTAATCGAACGCGATATACCGTGTCAGTTATCGCTTCTACCGAGGTCACTTTACAGCTTAAGGTTGTCATGCTTCCCCTCTGTCGGGTCAATAATGCAAAACGGTAAAATCCGCCGCTCAGGCGTTTTTACTGTCGTCGAAAATAGCCAGCTCGTCCCAGATTGCATCTATACGCGCACATACTTCTGCATCTTTCTTAATAGGACGACCCCACTCACGTTGGGTTTCCCCCGGCCATTTATTGGTGGCATCCAGTCCCATTTTTGAGCCAAGACCGGAAACCGGCGAGGCAAAATCCAGGTAATCGATCGGCGTGTTCTCTACCAGAACGGTATCACGTGCCGGATCCATACGCGTGGTGATGGCCCAAATCACATCGTTCCAGTCACGCGCGTTAACATCGTCATCACATACGATGACAAACTTGGTGTACATAAACTGCCGCAGGAAAGACCAGACGCCCATCATCACGCGTTTAGCATGACCCGCGTATTGTTTCTTAATCGTCACAACCGCGAGGCGATAGGAGCAGCCTTCCGGCGGCAGATAAAAATCGACAATTTCCGGAAATTGCTTCTGCAAAATCGGCACAAACACTTCATTGAGCGCCACGCCCAGGACGGCAGGTTCATCCGGCGGGCGTCCGGTATAAGTTGAATGGTAAATCGGATTCTGCCGCTGAGTAATATGCGTCACGGTAAATACCGGGAAGTCATCTACTTCATTGTAGTAGCCCGTATGGTCGCCATATGGCCCTTCTGGCGCCATTTCGCCCGGCTCGATATACCCTTCCAGCACAATTTCAGCACTGGCTGGCACTTCGAGATCGTTCGAAATACATTTCACAACTTCAGTTTTGGTTCCACGCAGCAAACCAGCAAAGGCATATTCAGAAAGCGTATCCGGTACAGGGGTGACTGCACCAAGAATTGTTGCCGGATCAGCGCCTAATGCTACAGAAACCGGGAAGCGTTCACCGGGATGTTCCGCACACCATTCCTGGAAATCCAGCGCGCCGCCACGATGTGACAACCAACGCATAATCAGTTTGTTTTTACCGATAAGTTGCTGGCGATAAATGCCCAGATTCTGGCGCTCTTTATGCGGACCACGCGTTACCGTTAAACCCCAGGTAATCAGCGGTGCGGCATCTTCCGGCCAGCATTGCATGATAGGGATACGCGATAAATCGACTTCATCCCCTTCAAAGATTTGCTCCTGACAAGGGGCATTACGCAGCCGTTTGGTCGGCATATTCAGGACTTGCTTGAACTGAGGAAGTTTATCGAATAAATCGCGGAAGCCTTTTGGCGGCTCAGGCTCTTTCAGGAAGGCCAGTAACTTACCGACTTCGCGCAGTGCAGAGACATCCTCCTGTCCCATTCCCATCGCGACACGCTTCGGCGTACCAAACAGGTTGCACAGCACTGGCATATCGTACCCTTTTGGGTTTTCAAACAGCAGTGCGGGGCCATTGGCGCGCAAAGTACGATCGGCAATTTCAGTCATTTCCAGGTATGGATCGACTGGCATCGCGATACGCTTGAGTTCGCCGCGTTGTTCGAGTAGTTCCAGAAAGTCGCGTAGGTCGTGGTATTTCATGCAATTAATCGTAGTCAGGATTTTGCGCTCATTATACGGTCTTCATGCACCGCATGCTGTATTTTTGTTAATAACGCGTAAATGGGTAACGGATGACCAATCGGTGTTTGGTTATACTTATGCTGTCTATCCCTCATAACGGCCTTTTGCTATTCTTCCTCGGTTGATTAGGAAAAAGAGAAATTATGGAATCCTGGTATCTGCTCTACTGCAAACGGGGTCAATTACTGCGGGCGCAAGAACATCTTCAGCGCCAGGAAGTTAATTGCCTCACCCCGATGATCACACTCGAAAAGATCGTGCGAGGCAAACGCACTGCGGTCAAAGAACCATTGTTCCCAAACTATATGTTTGTCCAGTTTGACCCTGAAACTATTCACACGACGACAATCCATTCAACCCGTGGTGTCAGCCATTTCGTGCGCTTCGGTGCCCAGCCTGCGACCGTTCCGGCTGATGTCATCGAACAACTGGTGAATTACCAGCCTGAAAATGTCACCGACCCTGAAACGCCGTACCCTGGCGATAGCGTGGTGATAACTGAAGGGGCATTTGAAGGTCTGGAGGCGATTTTTGGCGAGCCGGACGGCGAGGCTCGTTCGATGCTGCTGCTTAATCTGTTAAATAAACAGGTTATGCAGAGTGTGAAGAACACAGACTTTAAAAAGAAATAAGTAAGGCCAGCAAATGCTGGCCTTACTTTTAGCATCTAGCGCTGCATTTGTTCATCGTGCAACCACTGCGCGACACGCTTCGAGAAGTACGTCAACACGCCATCAGCGCCAGCACGTTTAAAGCACAACAGTGATTCCATAATGGCCGGTTTTTCTGCCAACCAGCCATTTTGAATCGCGGCCATATGCATCGCATATTCGCCAGAAACCTGGTAGGCGAAAGTCGGCACACCGAAAGTATCTTTCACGCGACGAACCACATCCAGGTACGGCATGCCCGGTTTCACCATCACCATATCCGCGCCTTCTTGCAGATCTTGTGCGACTTCCTGCAATGCTTCATCACCATTGGCTGGGTCCATCTGATAAGTCTTTTTATTGCCGCCTTTCAGATTGCCTGAAGAACCAATTGCATCGCGGAACGGACCGTAATAACAGGAAGCGTATTTTGCCGCATAAGACATGATTTGCGTATTCACGAAGCCATCCCTTTCAAGCTGGTCGCGAATCGCACCGATACGGCCATCCATCATATCGCTTGGTGCAATAATTTCGGCTCCGGCTTCTGCATGAGACAACGCCTGGCGCACCAGAATCTCACGGGTAATGTCGTTGATAACATAACCGTCCTGGTCGATGACGCCATCCTGGCCGTGGGTGGTATACGGATCGAGCGCAACGTCAGTCAGTAAACCCAATTCCGGCACAGCGTCTTTCAGCGCACGCACCGCACGCTGGACCAGGCCATTTGGGTTATAGGCTTCTTCGGCGTGCAGTGATTTTCCGGCGCTTTCAATAACCGGGAACAGAGACAATACCGGCACACCCAGCTTCGCAACGGTTTCCGCCTCTTTGAGCAGCAAATCGATAGTCATGCGGTAAACACCCGGCATCGACGTGACTTCTTCCTGGCGATTCTGACCTTCCATCACGAATACAGGATAGATAAGGTCATTAACCGTTAATTGATTCTCGGCGACCAGGCGGCGGCTGAAATCGTGACGACGGACGCGGCGCATACGGCGACCAGGAAACGTACCGGGAAATGCATAGCTCATTGATTTTCTCCTGATTTAAGCCAGCCGAAAAAGACGACGGGCATTGTCATCTGTTACTTGCGCAAGCCAGGCGGGGTCTTCTCCGCGCCATTCGGCCACCTTGTTCAGGATATGAGGCAAGTAGCAGGGTTCGTTCCGCCGGGAAGCAGGTTTTGGTTTTAGATCCCGCGGTAACAAATAAGGCGCATCAGTTTCCAGTAATAACTGATGCGCTGGAATCACCGGCAATAACTCACGTAATTCAAGGCCGCGACGCTCATCGCATACCCAGCCGGTTACACCGATGAAAAGCCCACGAGCCAGACATTCACGGGCCTCGTTTTCAGTGCCTGTAAAGCAGTGCAGCACCACGCCGGGCAATTTATCGAGCCACGGGTCGAGCAATGCAATAAAGCGTTCGTGTGCTTCACGGCAGTGTAAAAATACCGGCATCATCAGGTCGGCCGCCAGGGCCAATTGTGCGGTAAAAGCGCGTTCTTGTTCAGCAGGTGTTGAAAAATTACGGTTAAAATCCAGGCCGCACTCGCCAATAGCCACGACTTCCGATGCACCAGCAAGTTCACGAATGGCGAGTGCCGTTTCGTCCTGCCATTGGCTGGCGTCATGCGGGTGAACACCGGCTGTAGACCAACAACCCTGATACTGTTGCGCCAGTAAAAGCGCCTGCTGGCTTTCGTGAAGGTTTGTGCCCGTCAGCAACATACCGCTCACTCCTGCAAGCTGTGCACGGGCAACAACATCCGCATGCTCTTTGGCAAATTGAGAGCTGGTAAGATTTACACCGATATCAAACATAGTGCCTTCTAAATTGTGCCTTCCAAACGACGACCGCCCTGATGGGCGGCCTGATATTATGACTCTTACTTAGAGTGATCGTCTTCTGCTTCTGGTGCTTCTTCCGGGTCTTCTTCCTCACCTCTTCTACGCCCTTTACCGACATAGAAACGAGAGAAGAAAATCCCTACTTCAAACAGGCAGTACATCGGAATCGCCAGCAGCGTCTGCGAGAACACATCCGGTGGTGTTAACAGCATCCCGACCACAAACGCACCAACTAAAATGTACGGGCGTTTCTGTTTCAGCGCTTCGGGTGAAGTTACTCCCATCCAGCACAGCAAAATAATGGCAACCGGCACTTCAAACGCCACACCGAACGCCATAAATAAAGCCATGACAAAATCGAGGTATTTCGTAATGTCGGTCGATACGATTACACCAACTGGGGCTGTTTTGGTCAGGAAACCAAATGCCAGCGGGAAGACAACGAAGTAAGCAAAGGCGATGCCGATGTAGAATAACAGCGTGCTGGAAAACAGCAGTGGCATCACCAATTTGCGCTCGTGCTTATAGAGTGCAGGCGCGATAAACGCCCAGATTTGATAAAGAATGACTGGAGCCGATAAGAACACGGCGACATAAATTGTCAGTTTAATTGGGGCAAAAAACGGCGACGCAACATCGGTCGCAATCATCGTTGACCCAATCGGCATCTGCTTAATCAGCGGGGCTGAGACAATCTGATAAATGTCGTTGGCAAAGTAAACCAGTGCCAGGAAAATCACCAGCACAGCGATAATGCTATTTAACAGTCGCTTGCGCAGCTCTATCAGATGGCTGATAAGCGGTTGGGTATCTTCAACGGCCATGTTTACGGTTTATCACTCGAAGGTTGAGAAGAAACTGGAGTTTTGACTGGCTCTGCTACGGGCTTAATCTGAGGCTGAACTAACTCGACAGATGCTTCTTCCGTTGCAGTTTCAGGCACTTTTTCAGGTGCACTAGTCTGATGTGCAGCCGCTGCAGGTGTCACACCGTCGTGACTGTCCTCGGCATCTTTGACCAGCGGGTTATGGATGGTATGAGCCTCGTCACTCGCCTTTTCGGGTTCATGCGTGTACGAGCGCTTCATAGACTCAGCCGCCTGACGCAGCTCATCCATGGAGGCTTTTAACTCCGGAGTCAGGTTATCCATGCTCGCTTTTTCAACCTTCTTCAGGCTGTCTTGCAGCTCCTGGATTTTCAGTTCCTGAACCAGTTCATTTTGTACGGTTGCCGCAAGCGAACGCAGGGCGCGCACCCAGCCAACAACCGTTTTAACGGCCACAGGCAAACGTTGTGGCCCGAGAACAATCAGGCCAATTACGAATACCAGTAGCAGTTCACCGAAACCAATATCGAACACGGTTTACACCTGCTCTTTATCGTTGCTCTTTGCTTCGTCTTTCTTCACTTCGCCAGGTTGCTTATCAGCAAGCGTTTTCGCTGTGAAATCAGCATCCTGAACGGATTTGTCTTTCTCTTTGTCTTCATCGTCACCCATGGCTTTTTTAAAGCCTTTGATGGATGCGCCCAAATCAGAGCCGATAGAACCGAGTTTTTTGGTGCCGAAAAGCAGAACGACGATCACGGCAATGATCAACAATTGCCAAATACTGATACCACCCATAATGTTGCCTCAAAGTCACAGTGATAAAAAGAATAACGGTCTGTATTGTACCGCACGTTGTCTGTTAAAAACGATTAAAAACAACTCAGGCCGAACGCCGCCAGCCAATCAACCAGGTCACAATGCCGCCAGCCATTATCCAGGCGGGCATGAATTCCCATTCGGGCTTGTTAATGAGTAATAACGTGCCGCTTATCATCAGCGTCGCACCGATGCCGAACAGGTAGCGAGATTGCGCCTGCCGAACCTGATTGCGTTGTAAATCACGCGTTATTTTATCAACACTATTTTGTAATTGTTTACCCTGGCGCAAACTGTCGTACATCAGTTCCGGTAGTTCTGGCATTTTTTCAATCCAGAACGGCGCTTTCTCTTTAAGGGTACGAATAAGTGCCGGTATTCCAACCTGATCTTTGATCCAGTCTTCCAGGAAAGGCTTGGCCGTTTTCCACAAATCCAGTTCTGGATAAAGCTGTCTTCCGAGGCCTTCAACGTAAAGAAGCGTCTTTTGCAGCAAAACAAGCTGCGGCTGAACTTCCATATTAAAGCGTCGAGCCGTGTTAAACAGGTTCAGCAATACATGGCCAAAAGAAATCTCTGCCAGTGGTTTCTCGAAGATAGGTTCGCAAACAGTACGAATCGCAAACTCAAAGTCTTCAACGTTGGTATCGGGAGGCACCCAGCCAGAGTCCACATGCAACTCGGCCACTTTGCGATAATCACGGTTAAAGAAAGCAATAAAGTTCTCTGCCAGATAGCGCTTATCTTCTTTATTGAGCGAGCCAACAATGCCGCAGTCGATACCGATATATTGCGGATCTTCCGGGTGCTCGTAGCTAACAAAGATGTTGCCAGGATGCATATCAGCATGGAAGAAGCTGTCGCGGAAAACCTGAGTGAAGAACACCTGCACGCCACGTTCTGCCAACAATTTCATGTTAGTGCCTTGTTTGTGAAGCATGGCAATATCAGAAACGGGAATGCCGTAGATGCGCTCCATCACCATCATGTCCTGGCTACAATAGTCAGAGAACACTTCCGGCACATACAGCATTGGGCTGTCTTCAAAATTCCGGCGCAACTGGATAGCGTTCGCAGATTCACGCAGAAGATTCAGCTCATCAATGAGTGTTTTTTCGTATTCACGCACCACTTCCAGCGGACGCAAACGCCGACCATCAGGCAGGAGCCGCGGCACCCAACGCGCGAGGCGATAGATAAGCTTCATATCGGCTCGAATAATCGGCAGGATATCCGGGCGAATCACTTTGATCACCACTTCTCGGCCATTTTCTTTCAGGCGAGCCGTATGAACCTGAGCGATAGAAGCCGACGCCAACGGTGTGATATCAAAATCATCAAACCAGGACTCAACAGGAATGCCGCCCATCGCTTGTTCGATTTGTTGTTTTGCTAAAGCCCCATCAAACGGTGCTACGCGGTCCTGGAGCATGGCAAGCTGGTCGGCTATTTGCGGTGGAAACAGATCGCGACGAGTTGAGAGCATCTGCCCAAACTTAATCCACACCGGCCCCAGTTCCTGTAATGCCAGGCGTAAACGCTCACCGAGGAGTTTGTCTTTATGGCGGTTTGGCATCCAGAAAAGCATGCGTCGCCAGATACGTAACGGCAGCGTTATGCGAATACGTGGGATCAGCTCATCCAGACCGTAACTCAAGAAAGTGCGAACGATGAAATAGAGGCGGCGAATTTCTCCAGGCGTCATTTGTTCTCCAGTTTTTCCAGTCGCGCAACGAGTGCTTCGACCTGACGTTCGACTGCTGCCGTTTCCTCAGCAAACCATGCGACTTCCAGCGACCCCGGAGCCATCTTCCACTCTTCAGTAATCGCTTCTGAAAGATATTGTTGGTTGCGGGTAAAGCCTTTTTTTAGCAACTTACTGCCGCCGCGAATCACCTTGCCGATGCCTTCTGCAGCAATGTCTCCGATATACGGAGCCATTAATTCTGCCGGATCAAATTCAGCAAGGTCCATCAACGCAACCCAATTCTGAACGACCTGAAGATCGCCTTCCACTTCCAGCTCACCGCTACGAATCAGCGCCGTAAGCTGTTGCCTGTCGCGCAGTTTTGGCAGAGTGCCAAGCGCGGTTTTCACCACGCAATCAGCGTCACCTTCCCATTGACCTAACACGTCAATTTGCTGCTCGCTGAAGACTAAAACGAGGGGCGAAGCGAACTCTTTTAGCTCGACACGCAACACCTTACCCATTAAGCGCTGACGTGCCGCTTTTAATCCCCGGTCACGCCAGAGAAAGGTATTGAGAACACTTTCAATCCCGGCAGTGATTAGCGGCGTAACTGAAGAAAGCAGCAAAGGCATCACGAACTCCCTGTCAGAATTTATAACCACGGTGCAAAGCAACAACGCCAGCGGTCAGATTGAAGTAAGTGGTGTTCTCAAAGCCTGCATCTTCCATCATCGCTTTCAGCGTTTCTTGATCCGGGTGCATGCGAATCGACTCCGCCAGATAACGGTAGCTTTCTGCATCCTGCGCCACGATTTCACCGATACGCGGCAGAATATGGAATGAGTACGCGTCGTAGGCTTTACTCAGGGGTTCGATAATCGGTTTGGAGAATTCCAGAACCAGCAGGCGACCACCTGGCTTTAATACGCGATACATAGAACGCAGAGCTTTCTCTTTGTCTGTCACATTACGCAGGCCGAAAGAGATAGTGATGCAGTCAAAGAAGTTATCCGGGAATGGCAAAGCTTCGGCGTTAGCCTGAACATAGTTCACATTGCCAACCACACCGATATTGCGAAGTTTCTCGCGGCCCATTTTCAGCATTGAGTCGTTGATATCTGCCAGAACCACTTCACCTGTTTCACCGACCAGACGAGAGAATTTAGCGGTTAAATCACCGGTGCCTCCCGCTAAATCGAGTACACGCTGACCACGACGGACACCACTGCAATCAATGGTGAAACGCTTCCAGATGCGATGGATGCCGAATGACATCAGATCATTCATTACGTCGTATTTTGCGGCCACAGAGTGGAACACATTAGCGACCATATCGGCCTTTTGCTCTTTCGCTACAGTGCGAAAACCAAAGTGTGTTGTTTCCTGGGATTCTTCAACCATCTCAATGCCTGCTTGTCCAAAAAATGTTTGTGAAGTGTAACAGAATGAGGCCTAAAGCCCTATGCTTCAAGCCATGCGCTTGACCCGGGTTTAACGTTCACCCACGATATGTCGGTTATCCAAACTATTGTCAGCCAGGTTTTCTTCATCTAATTCATGCTCGTGGCGAGCTGAATTATCGTCTTCTTCAAATCTGGCCTGCTCGACCAAATCTGGATTAATCTCACGTTTAACTTCAACGCCCAGGCCACGAAAAGCATCGGCCTGCACGAGAATATTGCCACGTCCCGAAGCGAGTTTTTTCATCGCCTGTCGATAGTTATCCTGCGCTTTATCGAGGCTCTGGCCTATCGCCGACATATCATCAACAAAGAGGCGCATTTTGTCATACAACCGACTGGCACGTTCGGCAATTTGTTGCGCATTCCGGCTTTGATGTTCATAACGCCACAAATTGGCAACGGTTCTTAATGCCACCAACAATGTGGTTGGGCTAACCAGCATGATGTTATTTTTGAGCGCTTCACTGATGAGTTCAGGCTGGCGGTCAATCGCCAGTAAAAATGCAGGTTCGACGGGGATAAACATCAACACATAATCCAGCGAACGCAAACCCGGTAACTGCTGATAATCTTTGCGGCCCAGCATACGAATGTGATTACGCATCGCTGCAATATGTTCATTGAGCGCACTTTCTCGCGTTAACTCGTCGTCGCCATTGTAATAACGTTCATAGGCCACCAGCGTCATCTTGGCGTCGATCACCACATCTTTGCCTTGCGGCAAACGTACGATGACATCTGGCTGCATACGGCTGTTATTTTCGAGCTGGATATTCACCTGAGTTTCGTATTCATAACCTTCACGTAAACCGGATGCTTCCAGTACGCGGGTCAATACGACCTCGCCCCAGTTACCCTGCGTTTTGTTATCCCCTTTCAGGGCTTTGGTGAGGTTAAGCGCCTCTTGCGCCATCTGAGAATTTAGCTGCTGAAGGTTGCGGATCTCGTGAGTCAGCGTGTGCCGCTCGCGAGCCTCCTGCCCAAAGCTTTCTTGCACCTGGCGGCGAAAGCCATCCAGTTGTTCGCGCAATGGCGACAGCAAGCCATTCAAACTTTGGCGGTTTTGTTCTTCAACTTTTCGGCCGCTTTGTTCAAAGATTCGGTTGGCAAGGTTTTCAAATTGTTCGCTGAGGCGTTGTTCGCTGTTAAGCATCTGGCGATGTTTATCGTCAGCATTAAGACGGGTTTGCTCAAGCAACGTGGAAAGCTCACGGATGTCTGCTTCCTGCGCACTGTTGATTTCTAGCTGCGTGCGCAATTCGCGATTGAGTTGCTCACACTCTTCTTTCCAGTGCTGATTTTGCTGCAACTCCTGCCGGGAGGCAGTCAGTTCACCGTAGATTTCTCGTTGTTCTTCATACAGAGCGGATTGCCGCTGCGCTGCCCGCAAACTTGCCAGCAACCAGCCGGTCAGAACCCCAGCCAGCGCAATACCAGTCCCGAATAAAATAGAAATATCCACAGTCACTCCCAAAAAGTCATGCCAGGCATCAGCAAAATAAAATTCTGCTGTATAAATGTCCAGATGAAAAGGGATTTCCTGCGAGGCGTTACGCAAAGCGTAAAAATAAGCCGGCTTGCACCGGCTTTAGGGGATTAAATTAAGCGACGAGCCGCTTCGACCACGATTTTCACCGCGTGGCTTTCGGTTTTCTTCATGGTTTCCGCGTTAGGAATTTCTTGCTGGGTACGGTTCACAATCACGCCTGCAACCATACCGGCACGCAGACCCTGGCTTGCGCACATGGTCAACAGTGTGGCGGATTCCATCTCATAGTTCATCACGCCCATCTGCTGCCACTCTTCCATGGAGCCTTTGTAGCGGTTCACTACGCGGCCTGAGAAGGTGTCGTAACGCTCCTGGCCCGGGTAGAACGTATCGGAAGACGCCGTCACGCCAATGTGCGTGGTCGCGCCGATAGATTTCGCAGCTTCAACCAGTGCGGTGGTACACGCAAAATCAGCAACCGCAGGGAATTCCATTGGCGCGAAGTGCAGGCTGGCACCATCAAGGCGCACAGAAGCCGTAGTCACCAGAACATCACCAACATTGATATGTGGCTGAATTGCACCGGTCGTGCCAATACGCAAGAAGGTACGAATGCCCAACTGCGCCAGTTCTTCCACAGCGATAGAAGTAGACGGACCACCGATACCGGTTGAGCAGACGATCACTGGCTTGCCGTCTAACTCAGCACGCCAGGTAGTAAATTCACGGTGGGCAGCCAATTTGACCGGCTTGTCCATCAGTACAGCGATTTTTTCAACTCGCTCAGGGTCGCCCGGGACGATGGCAAGTGTTGCCCCCTGCAGGTCGCTTTTAGTGAGGCCGAGGTGAAAAACATCAGACTTGGACATAACAGACTCCTCTGTTTAATAGGTTGGCTTGCATTGCTTAGAGGTACTGTACAGAACCCCGACAAAGAATTTCGTGACGCATTTCACTTTGAATGAAACAAGTTACATTATTTTCAACTGAAATAGTGATGAAAATCACATTTATGCAGATATTCATTCATTGCGCTTATACCGAAACAACTGACACCGACCCCCCCCCAAATTCATTCAATTTGCACGGGGTTGGCTATAGTTACCGCTGTGCGCTATTAAAAAAGGATAATGACAATGAAAGAAGAACGACAATCAGGTCAATCGCCGGGCGGAAATTTCGCACCCGCGGCCTCCCCTCTTGCTTCCACTGTATTACATACCCCGGACGACAGAGTTTTGGCAGGGGAAACCTCTATACCCACTCAGGGCGAAAACATGCCCGCTTACCACGCCAGGCCGAAAGGTGTTGAAGGCTCTTTACCGATCGTCATTGTGGTGCAGGAAATTTTCGGCGTACATGAACATATTCGCGATGTCTGCCGTCGCCTGGCGTTAGAAGGCTATCTCGCTGTCGCGCCGGAACTCTACTTCCGCCAGGGCGATCCTAATGATTTTGCTGATATTCAGACGCTGTTTAGCGGGCTGGTTTCTAAAGTTCCCGATGCGCAAGTTCTGGCAGATCTCGACCACGTTGCCAACTGGGCAGCGAGAAATGGCGGTGATGCGCACCGCCTGATGGTGACTGGTTTTTGTTGGGGCGGACGTATCGCATGGTTATACGCCGCGCATAATCCGCAATTGAAAGCGGCGGTCGCCTGGTACGGTAAACTGGTGGGAGAAAAATCGCTGAATTCTCCTCATCACCCGGTCGATGTGGCTATCAACCTTAATGCACCAGTACTCGGACTATACGGCGGGCAAGATACGGGAATACCGCTGGATACCGTAGAAACCATGCGCCAGGCGTTACGCGCAGCGAATGCTAACGCGGAAATTATCGTCTATCCCGAAGCAGGCCATGCCTTCAATGCAGATTATCGTCCAAGCTACCATGAAGAATCAGCAAAAGATGGCTGGCAGCGTATGCTGCGCTGGTTCGAGCGTTACGCGGCCAAGAAGTAACGGATTTCGCCCTGGTACTACCGGGGCATTTACCCTATCAATAATAAGTGTATTAGCTCACACTCTTCACTCTGCTTTTTTTAATTCTGTCGCCTTCCAGCACGTTGGTGTATGGATTATTTATTACATCTGGAAGTGAAGGTGGGCTTAAGTGGGGGAAGTTAGTTCTATAGCCTGTTACATATTTTTATTTGCTTATATATTTAATCAATAATTTACAGGATGGGCATTAACTATATAAATAGTTAATAACCGGATTGATTCTATAAATAATTTGCATCCCTTTATTCTTAAGAACAGAATCTAAAAATATTTTGTTTACAGCACATTTCTTAAGAAACCATGATAAAGGGAATAAGTCATGTCAGAACTGAGGCCGCATAAACCCAAAGACTATTTGTTAGACGAGCATACCTTTAGCTCCTATCCCAGCATGAACCCCGCAATGCGTGATATGGCCGTAATGAATGGTTCATTTATTACAGAAAGTCGCTACATTATGTTGCTGACACTGGATGAAGCACAAAGTGTAGTAGATGAACTTCTCGGCAAAGTTGATTATATGTTCTCTTACCGGGCTGGCCCCGGGAATATCAAAGACGGTCTGGATGGCTTTCGAACAGCCAGTAAATTGATGACATACCATAATGAATTTGGAAAACTCGTTATCAGATTCCAGTCACTGGGAATCAGAGCGCTAAAATGCCGTATAGGCGGAACGGATTATATTAAGTTAACAGGCTACCCTGCATTACGGCGTGTTCTCAATGGCACTCGTTATAGTTTACGCAATCCACAAATACTGGAAATGGGGATTGGAATACGTGGACTCGGTTCTTCAATTGTTAAAGGCACTAAATTTTGTATTTGTTGCTCACTTGCCTGGCGAGCCGTAGAGCTGATATTTAAATCGAATTATGATCTGGTTGATTTTTTAGTTGATGTCACGATGGACGTGGCAAAGATTATTGTGTCGAGTGTGGCGGTTGGGGTTGTGGGTGGGGTTGCTGTTTTGGCAAGTCTGCCGGTAATTGTTACAACATCTGTTGTTATCATAGCAGGTATAGCTCTAAATATAGGATTAAATGCATTAGATGATCAGCTTGGTTTATCTGCCAGCCTAAAAGAAAAATTACGCATTGCCCTGGCAGAAGAGCAACGGATCAACGAGTGGAATCAACAGCATTCTTCACCATTTTTAAACTTACTCGCGAATACATCGGACTAAAAATGAGCAGAGAAACTATTTTAGAATGGCTACTGTATCGTGGCGCTGCTTTCGTTTTGATTCTCATAATGTACGCATTACTTTATTTCATATTGTTTTCCGTACCGATGTACGATCTCCGATCATTATTATTACATAATGAGATCATTGTTTATCATGCTAAAGCTGTCGCTTGTGTAGGGGCCATACCTCTTTGCATCTATTCTATATTCGTTGCTCTTCGAGTATTTTTTACCAAAGGAGTTAAACCACCTACAACACAAACCTCTATTGGTAAGGTCTGTAGCGGCGTTTGTGTCATTGTAACTTTCTTATCATTCATCATCGCATTCTTAATCCCCATCGGATTAATGTTTTCACCTTATAGCAATTGCCCGCAAGAAAAACTCGGCAATTATTATGTCACTGATTTGGAACTCTGTAAGACCATCGAACCCAGAAACTGGAAGATAGAGAAAAAGCAATAATGCCGGATGAGGCTGTGCTTATCCGGCATAAACGTTTAAATTTTGTAGGGTGGATAAGCGCCAGCGTCATCCACCGGTTTACTTAAGCGTTACGCAGATTCTGTGCCGCTTTCACCATGTTTGCCAGTGCCTGGCGAGTTTCCGTCCAGCCACGGGTTTTCAGACCGCAGTCCGGGTTCACCCACAAGCGTTCTGCCGGAACAGACTCTGCCGCGTTCCTTAGCAGAGCTTCAATCCATTCCACACTCGGCACATTCGGTGAGTGAATGTCATATACGCCCGGCCCGATTTCGTTCGGATATTCAAACTCTTTAAACGACTCCAGCAAGTCCATATCCGAACGTGATGTTTCAATGGTAATCACATCTGCATCCAGCGCCGCAATGGAATCCATGATGTCGTTGAACTCGCAGTAACACATGTGAGTGTGGATTTGCGTGTCGTCTCGCACCACGGCGGCGTTCAGGCGGAAAGCTTCCACACCCCATTCCAGATATGCCTGCCAGTCGGACTGGCGCAGCGGTAAACCTTCGCGCAGTGCCGGTTCATCAATCTGAATGATGCCGATACCTGCGGTCTCGAGATCCTCCACTTCATCCCGCAACGCCAGAGCGATTTGTTTCGCGATGGTTTCACGGCTCACATCTTCGCGCGGGAATGACCAGCACAAAATCGTCACCGGGCCGGTCAACATGCCTTTTACCGGTTTATCCGTCAGAGACTGGGCATACTTCGCCCATTCCACAGTGATCGCTTCCGGGCGGCTGATATCACCAATCACAACCGGCGGTTTCACGCAGCGGGAACCGTAGCTCTGAACCCATCCATTTTGGGTAAACGCGAAGCCGTCGAGGTGCTCGCCGAAATATTCCACCATATCGTTACGCTCTGCTTCACCATGCACCAGCACATCGAGGCCTAAACGTTCCTGCTCGGCAACAGCCTGTTTGATGTGTTCCGCGATGCCGGTGCGGTAATTATTGGCATCCAGGTTCCCTTTCTTGAAATCGAGGCGCAGACCGCGAATTTCAGTGGTTTGCGGGAACGAACCGATGGTGGTCGTCGGCCATGCTGGTAAGTTAAAGCGCTGACGCTGGGCCTGAGCACGAACGGTATATTCGCTCTGACGTTGGCTATCTTGCGCGGTGATTTTTGCCAGGCGCTGTCCTACTGCTGCGTTATGTACGCGCTGTGAATGGCGACGAGCCTGAATCGGCGCACTCCACTCTGCCAGTTTTTCTGTGTTGCCACTGTTCAGCGCATCAGTGAGCAAAGACAACTCGGCACATTTTTGCAGAGCGAAGGCAAACCAGCTTTTTACTTCTGCATCCAGACGAGTTTCAACGTTCAGGTCGATTGGGCTATGTAACAACGAGCAAGAAGAGGCGACCCAAAGATCACGCTTGCCCACCAGATCTTTAAGATGCGCATATTTTTCCGTTAAATCAGCACGCCAGACGTTACGGCCATTAATCACACCCGCCGACAGCAGCCAGTTGGCTGGCAGTTGTTGATGCAGTGCATTGATATCGTCTTTGCCATGCACGAAGTCGACGTGCAAACCCTGAACGGGCAGCGCCGTAATCGTATTCAGATTGGGCGTCACGCCTTCAAAATAGGTGGTCAAGAGCAGTTTAACGTTACCCGCCAGCGCATCGTAAGCCGATTGGAACGCATCCAGCCACTCCTGCGGTAACTCCAGCACCAGCGCCGGTTCGTCGATTTGCACCCATTCGATGCCGCGTTTTGCCAGTTCCGCCAGCACCTGTTGGTAAACTGGCAGAATATCTTTCAGCAGGCTCAGGCGGTCAAACGGCTCGCCTTTCACTTTACCCAGCCACAGATAAGTCACCGGGCCAAGCAGCACAGGTTTCACGTTGTGGCCGAGTGAGAGCGCTTCGTCGACTTCATCCAGAAGCTGCGTCCAGGTCAGCTTGAACTGCTGGCCTTTGGTGAATTCCGGGACCATGTAGTGGTAGTTGGTGTTAAACCATTTGGTCATTTCAGCGGCTGCGGCTGGCTCACCTGTGGGTGCGCGGCCACGACCCAAACGGAACAAAGTATCGATATCGACGCTACCGTCCGCGTTCTGATGACGAGCCGGCACATTGCCAAGCAGCAAGCTGGTGGTCAGAACGTGATCGTACCAGGCGAAATCGCCCACCGGCAGCAGTTCCACGCCAGCTTCTTTTTGTTGTTCCCAGTGGCGAGCACGCAGTTCGCGGCCCACCGCCAACAATTCTTCCTGGGTGGAGTTGCCAGCCCAGTAACTTTCTTGCGCTTTTTTCAGTTCGCGACGTAGACCAACGCGAGGAAAACCGAGGGTGTGATTTTTAATAGTCATTTTTTTACCTCATAAGATTTATGAAACCCGAAGGATTTAGCCGTCCAGATGTTTACACATCCATATTGTGCAGGTACTGTATATTCCTCAAGCGCAATTTGCTCATGCCGAAGTGAAGGACTTTCATGATCGAGATCAAACACCTGCGGACGCTCCAGGCGTTACGAAATTGCGGCTCTTTAGCCGCCGCCGCCTCCGCGTTGCATCAAACCCAATCGGCGCTCTCTCATCAGTTCAGCGATCTGGAGCAGCGGCTTGGGTTCCGCCTGTTTGTCCGTAAAAGTCAGCCGCTGCGCTTTACTCCGCAGGGCGAAGTGCTGTTGCAACTGGCAGAACAAGTGCTGCCGCAGATTAGCCGTGCGCTTCAGGCATGCAATGAACCGCATCAAACCCGGCTTCGCATCGCGATTGAGTGCCATAGCTGTATTCAGTGGCTAACGCCTGCACTGGAATACTTCCACAAGACCTGGCCGCAGGTAGATCTGGATTTCAAATCTGGCGTGACGTTTGACCCACAACCAGCTTTGCAGCAGAGCGAGTTGGATATCGTTTTAACGTCTGACATTCTGCCGCGCAGCGGTCTGCACTATTCGCCGATGTTTGATTATGAAGTGCGCCTGGTGCTGGCAACGGATCACCCGCTGGCGAATAAAACGCGTATTGAGCCGGAAGATTTGAGCAGCGAAACGTTATTGATTTACCCGGTCCAGCGCCAACGTCTGGATATCTGGCGGCATTTCCTGCAACCCGCAGGCGTTAGTCCATCGCTGAAAAGTGTCGATAACACGTTGTTGTTGATTCAGATGGTGTCGGCACGCATGGGAATTGCAGCGCTGCCGCATTGGGTAGTGGAGAATGTTGAACGCCAGGGTCTGGTTGTAACCAAAACCCTGGGTGAAGGACTGTGGAGCCGGTTGTACGCTGCCGTGCGCGATGGCGAGCAGCGTCAACCGGTGACGGAAGCCTTTATTCGCTCGACGTGTTCACACGCTTGTGAGCATCTGCCGTTTGTGAAGAACGCGGAGCGACCCAATGGCGATGTACCCATAGCGAAGCCATTATCACCGACCCACCAATAATAAAACTCGGCCAGTGGGGTTGCTCTTGCCAGATGGCGAGGTTAACCAGCAGCCCCGCCGGAACATGCACGTTGTTCATGATGCCGAGCGTGCCCGCATCCACCTGCGTGGCACCGTAGTTCCACATGAAGTACCCCAATCCTGACGCGACAACCCCAAGCCACACCAGAATGCCCCATTGCAGATGGGTCGTCGGCAGTTTTTGCGGGTTCCCAAGCGCAAACCAGGCCGTAACGGCCACGATTAAAGCCCCGAGATAAAACCATGAAAATGCGCAATGCTGTGGCATCGGGCGCGTTTCCATCAGGCGTTTGTAGCCCACCATTCCGATAGCGAAACAGAGGTTTGCCGCCTGTACCAAAAGCAGGCCAATCCAGAAGTGATCGCTAACTTTATCGTAGCGAATAATTGCCGCACCAATCACCGCAAGCCCTGCGCTTAACGCATAGCCCCAGCGCAGTTTGTTGCCACTGATCAGGTCGTAAATCAGCGTAACGTAAAGCGGCGTCATTACCGTAAACAGCAGGAATTCCGAAACGGTGAGGTAGAGGTAAGCCTGGAAACTAAACAGGTACATCACGCCGAGTTGTAACGCGCCCACCAGCATGTACAGCAGCAGCGTTTTCGCGCTGTAGCCTTTGAAGCGCAGGAACGGCAGGAACACTAACGCTGCAAGTCCGACGCGCATCAGCACGGAAAAATAGCTGTCGACATGCCCGGCGAGATATTCGCCAATCAGGCTAAAAGAGAAGGCCCACAGGATTGTGGTGATGATGAGTAACGGCACGATGAAGTCTCAACTACAGGCAATTTATTCACCATTGTAGCGAAGGGGATGAACCAGATCTGAACTATTTGGTTGACGAGTGGTGATTTATTCACCACTCGCTTTTCACGAATCAATCTTTACCGAGGAACATCTTACGCAGGTAATGTGGAACCGCGTTATCCGCGTTGGTGCCGATGACTTCCAGTTCTGGCAGCAAGTCTTTCAGGCGCTGGTGAGCGTTGCCCATGATGCAGCCTTTGCCCGCCATGCTGAGCATTTCAGCGTCGTTCATGCCGTCGCCAAAGGAAATACAGTCTTTCAGGCCGTAGCCCATCGCTTTGGATACTGCCTCCAGCGCATGGCCTTTTGACACGCCACCCGCCATCACTTCCAGGCAAGTCAGCGTCGAGAAACTCACGTTCACGCGGTCACCCCAGCGAGCGAGCAACGCTTGCTCCAGCGGCAGCAATTTTTCGTGAGAATCACAGGTGAAGAACACTTTGCTGACGCCATCGGCTTCCAGCAAACCTGGCTCAAACAGGCTGTAGTTAAACACGGCTTCTTTAAAATACTTCATCTCTTCAGGACGATGGCGGTTCATAAACCACTGGTCGCCGCGATAGACGTTGGTCACGATATCTTGATTGGTATGCACGACACCAAAGAGATCCTGAGCGATGTCATGGTCGAGATCGTGGCTGAACACCAGGTTGCCGTCAGTATCATGTACGCGCGCGCCGTTAGAGGTGATCATGTAGGCTTTGATTTCGAGGTTATCGCGAATTTGCCCCACGTCGATATGGTGGCGGCCCGTTGCGAAGACGAAATTAACTCCTTCAGCAGTGAGCAGTTTCAGCGTTTCTTTTGCATACGGAGTAAGAAGGTGATCGGGGGACAGCAACGTGCCATCTAAGTCAGACGCAACGACATGGTACATAGGATTTGGAACCTCTGGTGTTTAAGTCGGTATTTAGTTATGCCTATCAAAAAAAGCGATGATGGCATTCAGCGCTTCGGTCCGCATATCGTCCTTTTCGAACAGGATCTCATGATACGCACCGTTTATGACGTAAGGTGTTTCCCCCTCACAAGGGTTGCCCGCCGCGGCTCGAATTTCACAGAATTGATCATGCGCGCGATTATCAACTACACGTTCTTCTTCTGCTTGCAGGATAAAAATCGGCGTGGTGATAGCAGTGGCTCCCGCTAAAACCTGTTCTCCTGCGAGTATCCCTTCTCTTACCCAGTGATTTGTTGGCCCGCCAACCCGTAACGCTGGCTCGTCAGCATAAAAACGCAGGTTGCGGCGGTAACGTTCACGGCTATGAGTCAGGACATTAACGCTAAATGGTAAGGCACGCCAGCGGCCTGTTCCGATTGCATAACCTTCACGAAAACGCTGATGTCCCTCGGCCCAGTCAAGAATATGGCGCACCATCCAGTCCGGCCAGCGCAGCGCGATGCCAAACATTGGCGCACAAAGTGCAACCGCATCAAAACATTGTGAGTTTTTTTCAAGCCACAGCGTGATGATTGCGCCTCCCATGGAATGCGCTAACGCATAGCGTTTTCTCCACGGGCCATTAGCGACTTCATGTTGATAAAAGCGGTCAAAATCGTCGACATAGTCGCTAAATCTCGCAACATGGCCACGATGTGAATCCGATAGCATGCGTCCTGAACGGCCTTGCCCGCGATGGTCGATGATTAAAACATCGAATCCACAATGGAATAAGTCATAAGCCAGTTCAGCATATTTGACGTAGCTTTCGATGCGCCCAGGGCAAACAACAATCACCCGGTCATGATCCTGCGAGCGAAACCGTACGTAGCGTACCGGCACTTCGTCGACGCCTGAAAATTCACACTCTTCGCGCTGTCGCCAGAAGTCCATCAGCGGACCGGTGGTGAAAGCTGCAAAGGCGTTTTCCCTGTTTGACCATCCATTTTTATGCTGAGTCATATCGCTTTTTGTGATTCGTAGCACGCTCATCAACAATAGCGTATTGTGGCATAAAAGTGTCCATCCAGGGAATTTCACATGAGCGTTGAGTGGTGGTTAACCTATCTTTTGACCACGATAATTCTGAGTCTTTCACCCGGTTCCGGGGCGATAAATACAATGACCACCGCCATTAGCCACGGCTATCGCGGAGCAGCGGCGTCGATTGCAGGGCTGCAAACCGGGCTGGCGATTCACATCGTATTAGTTGGGATTGGCCTCGGCGCATTGTTTTCACGTTCGCTGCTGGCATTTGAAATTCTGAAATGGGCGGGGGCGGCTTATCTCATCTGGCTGGGCATTCAGCAATGGCGTGCCGCTGGGGCCATTGACTTGAACACTCTCGCCACGAGCCAGCCACGCAGTCGTCTGTTTAAACGTGCAATTTTTGTGAATCTGACCAACCCCAAAAGCATTGTGTTTCTGGCTGCACTTTTCCCGCAGTTTATCGCACCCCATGAGCCACAAGCCGCGCAGTATTTAGTGCTCGGTGTAACCACCGTAGTGGTCGATATTATTGTGATGATTGGCTATGCGACGCTGGCAACGCGAATTGCAGGCTGGATTAAAGGGCCAAAGCAGATGAAAGCGTTGAACCGTGTATTTGGCTCATTGTTTATGCTGGTTGGCGCACTCCTTGCGGGAGCACGCCAGGCATAATTAACGGGAGATGATCAGGTGAATACCGAATCCGGCAAACAATGCACCGGCAACTCCATCAATCCACTTCGCAACGCGCTGATAACCACGGCGCATTTGCGGCAGTGCGAACAAGCTGGCCACGACGGTGAACCAGGCAAAGGTTTCCAGGGCAATCATGATGAATAACCCCCAACGCTCGGCGCTGCCAACATCATTACTGACGAACAGTGAAAACACGCTGCCGAAGTAAATGATAGCTTTAGGATTCGAGAGATTGGTCAGCAGGCCTTTCAGGAAACTACGTCCGCTGCGAGCCAGCTCAACACTGACTTCTTCTGTCGGCTTAACCGTTTCTTTTTTCAATGCGCTGCGTAGCATCTGATAACCCATCCAGCACAGATACAAGCCCCCGCCGACCATAATAATACTGTGTAACCATGCCATTTTTTCAAGGATAAGGTTAAGGCCGAGTAACGCCACACCTGCCCAGACCATGACGCCGCAGGTAATACCCAGCACACCCATCATGGCTTCTTTACGTGAACGGCTAACGGCTGTCTGCGAGACAAAGAAGAAATCCGGGCCAGGGGTAATCAGTGCGACGATATGTAGAACCGCCACCGTGAGGAAAAGCATCAACATAGGAAATAACTCGCGCAAAAAATATTCAATGAAGGGTTATCCTGCCACGTTCGGGCAGGACTGGCTACTACTCATCTTCGCCGTCGACATGGCTACGAATAAGTGCCATAAACTCGCGGCCAAAGCGTTCCAGTTTTCGCGTGCCGACACCGTTAACGCCCAGCATTTCACCTGGAGAGAGCGGCATTTGTTCAGCCATTTCGATAAGTGTTGCGTCGTTAAACACCACATAGGGCGGGATATTTTCTTCATCCGCAATGGCTTTACGCAGCTTGCGCAATTTGGCGAACAACTTACGGTCGTAGTTCCCGCCGAAGACTTTCGGGCTGGATTTTGATTTGATTGCCACAATACGCGGCACCGCCAGCATTAACGGTTCTTCGCCACGTAAATACGGGCGAGCCGCGGCGGTGAGTTGCAACGCCGAGTGTTGAGCAATGTTTTGCGTCACCACGCCGAGGTGAATCAACTGGCGGATAACGCTGACCCAGTGCTCGTGGGTCTGGTCACGGCCAATGCCATAGACAGGTAATTTGTCATGTTGTAACTCGCGGATACGCTGGTTATTAGCACCGCGCAGCACTTCTACCACGTAACCCATACCAAAGCGCTGATTGACGCGATAGATACACGACAGTGCTTTTTGCGCATCCACCAGCCCGTCGTAACGACGCGGCGGATCGAGGCAAACATCGCAGTTGCCGCAAGATTGCTGGCGACCTTCACCAAAGTAATTCAACAACACCAGGCGGCGGCACGTTTGCGCTTCGGCAAATGCGCCCATCGCGTTGAGTTTGTGGCGCTCGATATCCTGCAATTGTCCGACCGGTTTTTCTTCGAGACATTTACGTAACCACGCCATATCGGCCGGATCGTAAAATAACATCGCTTCTGCGGGGAGGCCGTCACGCCCGGCGCGGCCGGTTTCCTGGTAGTAAGATTCGATATTACGTGGGATATCAAAGTGCGCGACAAACCGCACATTGGGTTTGTTGATGCCCATACCAAAAGCCACGGTGGCGACAACAATTTGCAGATCGTCGCGCTGGAATTTTTCCTGCACTTCGGCGCGAACCTGGTGTTCAAGCCCGGCGTGATAAGCGCCAGCGCTAATCCCCTTGCTTTGCAGACGCGCGGCGGTGTCTTCAACTTTTGCGCGGCTATTGCAGTAAATAATGCCGGATTTACCGCGCTGGTCTTGTACGTAACGCATCAATTGATCGAGAGGTTTAAACTTCTCCATCAGCATGTATCGGATATTTGGACGGTCGAAGCTGCTGATTTGAATAAGCGGATCGTGCAGGCCGAGTAGGCGCACGATATCGGCACGCGTGGTGTCGTCAGCCGTTGCGGTGAGGGCAATAAATGGCACCGTCGGCAGGCGTTGACGCAACTGGCCTAAAGCGGCGTATTCCGGGCGGAAATCGTGACCCCATTGTGAAATACAGTGCGCTTCATCCACCGCGATCATCGACAAATGCCACTGGCTGATTTGGTCGATGAAGTTATCCATCATCAGACGTTCTGGTGCGATATAAAGCAGGCGGATTTGCCCGGTACGGCAACCCGCCATCACTTCTTGCTGCTGTTCACGAGTTTGCGTGGAGTTAAGACAGGCCGCCGCCACACCGTTTGCCAGCAGCTGATCGACCTGGTCTTTCATCAGGGAAATCAGCGGGGAAACGACAACCGTCAGCCCGCCAAATACCAATGCCGGAATCTGGTAGCACAGGGATTTGCCACCGCCGGTTGGCATGACAACCAGGGAATCACGCCCTTCCAGCACCGTTTCGATGATGGTTTCCTGACCCGGGCGGAACTGTTGATAGCCAAAGGTATCTTGCAAAACCTGTCTGGCCAGCACTGCCTGATTAATTACTTCCGCCTGTGTCACGCTTTCCCCACCACAAAAACCGCCAATTTCTTAGAACAGATCGTTAAGCATAACGCCGACACCGAAGCGTGTCTGGTTAAAGTTGTAATCAATTAATGACTCGCCGTAGCCGCTATAAAGTTGGGTATAGAGGCGAACGTGTTTAGTCACCGGATAACTAAAGCCTAATTCCGCGCCGCCGTAGCCGGTATTCCAGTTGTACTGGCCTTTCATACTCAAAATGGCATCGCCAAACTGGTAGCCGACGCGCAACTGGTAATAGCCCATGTATTTCGTGATGTCCGGGTTATCGTCAGTGCTGCCGATGACATACCACGGCTTCGCTTCCACCATCCAGTTACCGTTTTCCGCCATCAGACGCGTGTAGAGGCGGTTCCAGCTACGGGAGGTTGGGTCGGAACGACCATTGGAGTCGTGATTATAGCCAAATTCAACATCACGCAATGTCCAACCCGCGAATGACTCGTCCGTTGCAAAGCCCAGGAAAACTTGCGGCTCATAGTTGGTTTCGCGGAAAGGTGCAGATTCACCGCTGTTCGACAACTGCCACCAGGATTTCTGAGTATAGGAAGCGCCCAGAACGGAATTTGGCCCGACAATGCCACGCCAGATAGGGAACGCGAGGCTCAGTTGGAATTTCACTTCGTCTTTTCTGGCATTATCAGACCAGTTGTAACTGCGGATCGCTTCTTTATTGAGATCGTCTGTCACCGTATAAATCAAATAGTTAGTTTCATACGGATAGAGCGTGAATGGATTATCGTGCTCCAGAAGCATATTGGCGATGATGCTACCGCGTACCGCGGGTTTGTCATGCACTTGTTTGATTGTTGCTTCCTGTGCGTAAGCAGTCAGAGGCAACAGGCTCGCAGCCACTAACCATCCCAGAAACTTGCGCATCGGCAATATTCTCCTGAATAAAAAAGGTTTCAAATTATTTTCTGAGACACATTCTACATAGGAATGAATGTGCACGCTCGGTCTACATTTCTTAAAGTGGCAATCAACGATTACGAAGCATAAAATAAACAACTAATTAACATTGAGACTTTGTTTTGATCGAGGATGATCCATGTCTACCCCATTTCTGACCCCTGAAGCTGCCCTCCAACTGGTTGGTGAGATTTTTGTTTATCACATGCCTTTTAACCGGGCGCTGGGTCTGGAACTGATACGTTACGAGAAAGACTACGCCGAGCTTTGCTTCAATAACCAGCCGATGATGGTAGGAAACTGGGCACAAAGTATTTTGCACGGCGGGGTGATTGCCTCTTCGCTGGACGTCGCGGCAGGCCTGGTTTGCGTGGGCAGCACGCTGACTCGCCACGACAGCATTAGCGAAGAAGAACTACGCCAGCGTCTGTCAAAAATGGGCACCATCGACCTGCGTGTCGATTACCTGCGACCAGGGCGTGGGCAACGTTTTACCGCCAGTAGCAGCCTGCTGCGTGCCGGGAATAAAGTCGCGGTTGCGCGTGTGGAATTACACAACGAAGACCAGCTGCATATCGCCAGTGCGACGGCGACCTACATGGTAGGGTGAGAAGATAAATCCTGTTACTATTTGCACACTATTTACCAACGAGTTCTTTTCATGGATGCGAAACAAACCCGCCAGGGCGTGTTACTTGCGCTGGCGGCGTACTTTATGTGGGGCATCGCGCCTGCATATTTCAAGTTAATCCACTATGTCCCGGCTGATGAAATCCTGACGCATCGCGTGATTTGGTCATTCTTCTTTATGGTGGTGCTGATTAGCCTGAGCCGCCAGTGGCCACAGGTGAAAAAATCCTGTCAGAACCGTAAGAAGGTTTTTGCCATGGCACTCTCGGCGGTGCTGATTGGTGGTAACTGGCTGCTGTTCATTTGGGCGGTGAATAACAATCACATGCTGGAAGCCAGCCTGGGGTATTTCATCAACCCGCTGGTTAACGTATTGCTGGGAATGATTTTCCTCGGCGAACGTTTCCGCGCAATGCAGTGGGTGGCGGTAGGTCTTGCCGCTTGTGGTGTTCTGGTTCAACTGTGGACATTCGGCTCGCTGCCAATCATTGCTCTGGGCCTGGCGTTTAGCTTCGCGTTTTACGGGCTGGTGCGTAAGAAAATTGCCGTGGATGCACAAACTGGCATGTTGGTGGAAACGCTATGGCTGTTGCCCATTGCCGCAATTTACTTATTTGGCATCGCTGACAGCTCGACCAGTCATATGGGGCAAAACTCGATGTCGCTGAACTTACTGCTGATTGCGGCGGGCGTGGTAACAACGATTCCATTGCTGTGTTTTACCGCAGCGGCCACCCGCCTGCGCCTCTCGACACTGGGTTTCTTCCAGTATATTGGCCCAACGCTGATGTTCCTGCTGGCAGTGACGTTCTACGGTGAAGTGGTGGGCAAAGATAAGTTGCTGACCTTTGGCTTTATCTGGGCCGCGCTGGCGCTGTTTATTCTTGATGCGGTTTATACGCAGCGAAACTCACGGATTGCGGCGCGCACGGTCGCGCAGAAGTAAAAAAGGGAGCCAATCGGCTCCCTTCTCATTTTCTTCTCACAACCAGTTTTTACGCTTGAAGTAGAGATACGGCGCGAGGCCTGCGAGGATCATGACGATAATCGCCGCCGGATAACCGAAGCTCAGTTTCAACTCGGGCATAAACTCAAAGTTCATCCCGTAGCTGGATGCCACAAGCGTCGGCGGCAGGAATACGACCGATACCACCGAGAAGATCTTGATGATGCGGTTCTGCTCGATATTGATAAAGCCCATCGCCGCCTGCATCAGGAAGTTCACCTTCTGGAACAGCGATTCGTTGTGTGGCAACAGGGATTCGATATCGCGCAGGATCTCACGCGCCTGCTCAAGCTGACCGCTCGGCAAACGTGCTTTACGCACCAGGAAGTTGAGCGCGCGTTGGGTATCCATCAGACACAAACGGACTTTCCAGCCGATATCTTCAAGCTCAGCCAGCGTTGAAAGTGCTGCGTCATATTCATCGCCCTGGTGCCCTTCCATGATTACACGGCTAAGTTTTTCGAGATCGCTATAAATGTTTTCGATTTCGTCTGCCAACTGTTCGATTTTGGTTTCGAACAAGTCGAGCAGTAATTCGTAAGCGTTGCCGTCAACCATATTCTGGCTACGAGCACGCATACGATAGAGGCGAAACGCAGGTAATTCGCGCTCACGCAGCGTAAACAGGCGGCCTTCACGAATGGTGAATGCCACGGTGCTGTTGCCCGCGTGATCGTCTGCATCTTCATAAAAGAAAAATGAGTGGATGTGCAAACCGTCTTCGTCTTCAAAAAAACGCGCGGATGCTTCGATGTCTTCCAGTTCCGGGCGGGTTGCCAGGCTTTGTCCAAGTTCCGTTTGCACGCGCTGACGCTCGCTCTCTTCAGGCTCGACCAAATCAACCCAAACAGAATTGCTCAGGTTATCGGCCTCATCAAGCTCGAGACGGGACAGACGATTGTTTTCCAGTTGAAATGCGCTCAGCATGACCGGTACTCCCAATGCAAAAAATATCAGGGACAGTTCGGTTGGCACACAGACAGAAACAATATAAGTTTCAGACCATTAAAAAGTCTGACTCATTGCGACGGGATATACGAGATATGGGGTCGCCGACAACCACTAAGGCTATCAGCATTCGAGGATAGCCTTAGAAGTTGTACCTGGATGACAGGTAATTGAGCCAGTATTTACTGGGTGTGTCCAAGGCGAGTGTCCTCTTAGCGTAATCGTGCGCGCATGTTACGCCACCACAAATATGGCGTCAACACGCAACGGGACACCGCTTGCGAATAAATACCCTCGGTGTTTAAAGGGTAGCAAAAGCGTAAAAAACTATGAGTTATTCCGCTGACTTACACGGTTTCAAGACGTGCATAAGCGGCAACTAACCACTTAATTCCTTGTCCTGGGAATGCCACCTGAACCCGGCTATGTTCGCCGCTCCCTTCCAGGTTAACGATGGTGCCTTCACCAAATTTTGCATGACGGACACGCTGCCCAAGTTTGTAGCCAGTGTCGTTTTCGGAAATTGGCGTTCCCATGCGTTGATGGCTTACCGGGCGGCTAATGCTGGCGCGCAGGCGAACTTCTTCCACGCAGTTTTCAGGCAACTCGCCAATGAAACGAGAAGGACGGTGGTACACCTCTTTGCCGTACAGACGGCGGGTTTCGGCATAGGTAATCGTGAGTTTTTGCATCGCTCGCGTCACGCCGACGTAAGCCAGGCGGCGTTCTTCTTCCAGACGCCCGCCTTCATCCAGCGACATCTGGCTTGGGAACATGCCCTCTTCCATACCGACGATGAATACTTGCGGGAACTCCAGCCCTTTCGCCGAGTGCAGCGTCATCAGTTGAACTGCGTCTTGCCAGGTATCGGCTTGCCCTTCCCCGGCTTCAAGTGCCGCGTGAGACAAGAACGCTTGCAGCGGCATCAGGTCTTCGTCTTCATCCTGATAGCTGAACTGGCGTGTTGCCGTGACCAGTTCTTCTAAGTTTTCGATACGCGTCTGGCCTTTCTCGCCCTTTTCCTGCTCATACATAATCATTAAGCCCGAGTCTTTAATAACCCGGTCGGTTTGTACGTGCAGCGGCATATCGATAGTTTCATGAGCCAGCGCGTCGATAAGTTCCATAAAGCGTTGCAGCGCAGAAGCCGCACGGCCCGCCAGCGCTTTTTCTTGCAGCAGCAAACGGCAGGCCTGCCACAATGTGAGTTGTTTATCGCGGGAGGTCTGGCGCACCACGTCTAATGTGCGATCGCCTATGCCGCGCGTTGGGGTGTTAACCACGCGTTCAAACGCCGCATCGTCATTACGGTTAGCAATCAGGCGCAGATACGAGAGCGCATCTTTGATTTCCTGACGTTCGAAGAAGCGCATCCCGCCGTAAATGCGGTATGGCATGCTGACCTGCAACAATGCTTCTTCGAGCACGCGCGATTGGGCGTTGCTGCGGTACAAAATCGCGCAGTGTTCAAGCGCTCCGCCATTTTCCTGCCACGTTTTGATGCGGTTAACCACAAAACGCGCTTCATCTAATTCGTTGAATGCGCAATAAAGTGAGATCGGCTCGCCGTCGCTGCCATCCGTCCACAATTCTTTGCCTAAACGACCTGAGTTATTGGCAATCAGGGCGTTGGCGGCATTCAGAATGTTGTTGGTGGAACGGTAGTTTTGCTCAAGGCGAATCGTTTGTGCGCCGGGGAAATCGGTCAGGAAGCGTTGGATGTTCTCCACTTGCGCCCCGCGCCACCCGTAGATTGACTGATCATCGTCACCCACGATCATCACTTTGCCAGTATCACCCGCCAGCATGCGAATCCACGCGTACTGAATGCTGTTGGTATCCTGGAATTCGTCCACCAGAATGTTGGTAAAGCGTTCGCGGTAGTGGTTAAGAATATGGGGTTTGTTCAGCCACAACTCATGAGCACGCAGCAATAGTTCGGCAAAATCCAACAGGCCTGCGCGGTCACAGGCTTCCTGATAGGCCTGATAAACTTTCTGCCAGGTTTGCTCGACTGGGTTGCCATAGCTTTCAATGTGATGCGGACGCAAACCTTCGTCTTTTTTGCCGTTAATAAACCACATTGCCTGGCGTGCCGGCCACTGTTTATCATCGAGATTCATGGCTTTAATCAGGCGTTTTAACAAGCGCAGCTGATCTTCGCTGTCCAGTATTTGAAAATCCTGCGGCAGGTTAGCGTCCATGTGATGCGCACGCAGCAAGCGATGTGCAAGGCCGTGGAAGGTGCCCACCCACATACCGCCCTGGCTGGTTCCCATCAACTGGCCGATACGGTGGCGCATTTCCGCCGCCGCTTTGTTGGTAAACGTCACCGCCATAATGGAATACGGCGAGCAGTTTTCCACGCTAATCAACCACGCAATGCGGTGCACTAATACGCGCGTCTTACCACTACCCGCCCCTGCCAGCACCAGCATGTTGCTACGCGTGGCTGCGACGGCTTCGCGCTGTTTGTCATTGAGGCTGTCGAGCAGGTAAGAAACGTCCATTGGCACCGCCGTTGAGGAGATAAAAATATACTGTGGTTTTATACAGAATTAATCAGATTATATCAGCGCGGTGAGGGATGCCAACTGCGAAATTTCCAGATGTGGCAATAAACGGCTGTCATTAATCTGCATCAGGTCGCCATCGCGCAGGTTTATCCAGCATGCCTGCATCCCACAGCGGACGGCTCCGGCAACGTCTGTCGTCAGGTCATCACCCACATGCAAAATGTGGCCGAGCGGTACATCGAGCTTTTCAGCCGCCAGGTGATACATGTCGTTGAATGGCTTAGAGCGTCCGTCAGGTCCGGCACGCAGTACAAACTTGAAGTACTTATCGAGGCCGAAAAGGTGCGGCTCGGCGTTACCGTTGGTAATCGCCACCAGCGGCCATTTCTCACCCAGTTTTGCTAATGTGTCGTGCGTTTCTTGCGGCACGTCGATTTGGCTGCGCCAGTGGGCGAAATTCGCCATACAAGCCAGTGCGCCAGCGGCTGCTTCATCTGCTGACAAACCCGCGTCCAGCATCGCTTGTTCAACGGCACGGCGACGCCATTCGGTCACATCGTGGTAAATATCCGGTTCTGCGAGGCGCAGCGCATGCCGAATATGCAGAAAATCTTGACGTTGCAGGTGGTTAAGCTTCGGATGGTAATTCTGCACGAAGCTCATTGATTCACGTTCGGTACGCGTAATCACTTCGCGGTTGTCGTACAGGGTGTCGTCGAGATCGAAAGTGAGCGCGGCAATAGGCCCAAGTGGACGGTAAAAGTGCATTACGATTTCCCTCGTTTAGCGCGTGGATGCGCTGCATCATACACTGAGGCTAAGTGTTGGAAGTCGAGATGGGTATAGATTTGCGTAGTAGAAAGGTTGGCGTGGCCTAATAATTCCTGCACGCCGCGCAGATCCCCGCTCGATTCCAGCATATGCGTGGCAAATGAATGGCGCAGTTTATGTGGATGCACATGGCTGTTTAGCCCCTGTTTTATTCCCCACTCGCTAAAGCGTTTTTGAACGTTACGTGCCGAGATACGTTTCCCCTGCTTTGAGAGAAATAACGCATCGTCATCCGGACCAAAAAGCTCACGCAGATCCAGCCAGTGCTCAATCCAGGTCACAGCAGATTTCCCCACCGGCACCCGACGCTCTTTGCTGCCTTTCCCCATCACCCACAC
The DNA here is from genome assembly GCF_900446255.1 of Buttiauxella agrestis. NCBI lineage: Bacteria > Pseudomonadati > Pseudomonadota > Gammaproteobacteria > Enterobacterales > Enterobacteriaceae > Buttiauxella > Buttiauxella agrestis. Next base: position 4,753,802 of record NZ_UIGI01000001.1, read on the forward strand.
TTCACCCGTCGCCAGATCGATGTGGCGGCAGTCCATATTCACCAGTTCGGAAAGACGCAAACCTGCGCCGTACATCACTTCAAGCATCGCACGGTCGCGTACCGCGAGCGGATCGTTAATGTCGATATCCAGCAGGCGGCTCACGTCATCGACGTCGATATTTTTTGGCAGGTGGCGACCTGCTTTCGGCGTGGAAATCCCTTTTGCGGGATTGGCTTTGAGTTGGCCCTGGCTAACACACCAGTCGAAGAAACTTCGTAATGCAGAAAGACGTAACGCCAGGCTTGATGCCCCTAGCCCCGCCTTGCGGCTGCGAACCGTGATTGAACGAACCGCTGCGGCGTCGCACTGTTGCCAGGTACTCAGTTTCATCTCGCTTGCCAGGCCGATTATCGCGGTGAGCTGGCGGCCATAATTGAGTAGAGTCAGCGGGCTTAACTGGCGCTCCACTTTCAGGTAGCGCAGAAAGCCGTCAACAGCGATTTGCAGCGGGGAGTCGGTCATACCCGCTCAACCCAACGCTCCAGCAAATCTGGCAACATCAGCGCCAGTTCATGCAGTAATTGTGTGCCTTGCCCTTCCTGGTAATGCTGAGGATCACGACTACTGAATACCAGTACGCCTAAATCCGCATCGCTACCCATCAGAGAAAGCGCCACCGAGCCAATCGCTTTCGCCTGAGGCAAAACGACCAGTAACTCAGGGCCATTTAATGATCCAAGATAATGCTGCCTGTCGCCCAGGCGTTGAATACGCAGCGGCTCAAAAGCCTGGCGATTCAATGCCAGATGGGTGAAATCAGAAGGAGCACCAATCCGCCAACGGTCTGCAAAAAGACGCACATTCGCGCCCGCCAGACCCATTTCACGCGCCCAACGATGCAAGCGATTCAGCATGTCCTGCAAGCTGGTGGCAGAAGCCAGACGGCCTTGCAACTTCAGTAAGCGGTAGAACAAACCTTCGTTGGTACTCGCCTGCTCCATCAGCAAGGTCATGTTTTCTTCAAGAAAATTGATGTGGTTACGGCTACGCGCCATATGCCATTCAACCAACGAAACGCTGCCACGCACCGGGTGCGGGACTTGCATCTGTTCTACATGCTGGGCGTTACGAATAAAGAAATCGGGATGACGTAACAGATATTCCGCCACCATGCGGTCATCCAGTTCCAGTACGGCTTCTTGCTGTTCCTCGGCGTTCTTCATAGATGTATAAATCCATCATAGACGTGGGCCGCCGGGCCGGTCATAAACAACGGGGTTCCCGGCCCTTTCCAGGCGATATCAAGACGGCCACCAGGCAGCTCCACGCGAACCTGTTCCGCAAGTATTCCTTGCAAAATGCCTACGGCGACTGCGCCGCAAGCGCCACTGCCACAAGCTTGTGTTTCTCCGGCACCGCGTTCATAAACACGCAGGCGGATATGTTCTTTGGTCACGACTTGCATAAAACCGATGTTCGCGCGCTCAGGGAAGCGTTCGTGGTTTTCCATCACCGGCCCCAGTGTTTCCACGGCGGCGGTCGTCACTTCGTCAACCTGAATAACGCAGTGCGGATTACCCATCGACACGACGCCGCACATAATGGTCTGTTCGGCGGCACGCATAATATAGGTCTTTTCCGCTTTGTTGGCGCGGAACGGCACGGCGGACGGTTCGAAATTCGGCTCGCCCATATTTACGCGCACCAGTTCATCTTCCGTCACGCTGAGAACCATGCGGCCATTAGCTGTACTGACACGAATATCGCGTTTGTTCGTCAGCCCTTTCAGGCGCACAAAACGAGCAAAACAACGTGCGCCATTGCCACATTGTGAGACTTCGCTGCCGTCGGCATTGAAAATACGGTAATGGAAATCGAGGTCAGGATCGTACGGCGGTTCAACCACCAGCAACTGATCGAAACCCACACCTAAATGCCGGTCGGCCAGGCGACGAATCAACTCAGGGGAGAAATAGACATTTTGAGTCACCGCGTCGACGACCATAAAGTCATTGCCAAGGCCATGCATCTTTGAGAACTGCATCTTCTGCTCCATATACGCGGCTACTTTTTAAATGTTTTCTAGTAGATAACCTGAGTCGGTGCGTTATCAGTCCCACGGTCGTTACGTTCCGGCGCGGTAGATTGTGTTTGTTTATCCGGTGTTACCTGGCTCGTAGGCTTGGTTTTGCCATCAGCGGGCGGAAAATACAGAGGCCCTTTAAGACCGCAGCCAGAAAGACTGGAAAGTGCCAGCAAGAGCGCCAGTGGGCAGAAAATTTTCTTCATTATTGAGATGCCTGTAATCCAATATTCTGTCTTCTATCATCGCAGGTGATCCCTGAAAAGCAATACTCTTTTCTATTGGCGGGCGTTGCTTTTATACTGCCCTAAAGACGAACAACTGAGAAAAACATATGAACGACAGTGAATTTCATCGCCTGGCTGACGGCCTGTGGTCAACAATCGAAGAACGCCTGGATGACTGGGATGGTGACAGTGATATCGACTGCGAAATTAATGGTGGCGTGCTGACGCTAAGTTTTGAAAATCGCAGCAAGATTATTATCAACCGCCAGGAGCCTTTGCATCAGGTGTGGCTTGCCACCAAAAGTGGGGGTTACCATTTTAATCTGAAAGACGATAAGTGGATTTGCGACCGCAGCGGCGCTGAGTTTTGGCAGTTGCTGGAAGAAGCCTGCACACAGCAAGCTGGAGAACCAGTTAGCTTTAGCTAGCTATTGCTGTACTGCTGAAGCAGCGGGGTTGAGCTATCGTCATGATTAGCCGACGTCGCTGCTGTAATAGCCTGGGTGCGGAATGGAATCACCTGCGAGCGCCCATCTACTTTCACAATCTGATAAAACTGTGGCAAGTTGAAGTTGATAAAGCTTGAGCCATAGGTAAAGCGGTCGTGTGAAGACGAGTAGAAGCGGCTGACGTCGCGCACTAAATCTTCTTTGCTTCCTTCACAGTGGTGATAAACCTCTGCCCGGTTAGTCTCATCCAGAATATAGATATTAAATCCCTGGTCCTCATTCGATTCTTCAAAGAAGAACTGAATGATCCCTTCACTGGCAAAACCATCTACCACCGGCGGCAACTGAACCTGCTGGTTAGTTTCAACCTGCACCGACAAGCCATGCAGTTTGTTATGGGAAATCGCGCCGTAGAACTCGACCGCATTCTCCAGTTTTTGCACTGAAACGCTCAGGCGTTCAAAGAACAGTCCCCACGTTTGGCCAGAAATACGCAGCGCTTTAAAGCGACCCGGCTCCTGACGTGTGCTCGATAAACGGAAATCGATACATTCAGAAACCAGTTGCTGAACGCGCGTGCGGATAAGTCCGCGCAGATGCTGGCTATAGCAGAACACTTCAACGCTATCCGGTGGCGCGGCATCCTGGTGCATTTTGCCCAGAATAGTTTTCAGCGCCTCAATCATTGATTGTTCACCGTTGAAATGCAGGGTACGCACTTCATTCCACGAGTTGCGGTAAAGCAGGTCAACGCTTCCCACCAGGCACTGTTGCTGCTGCCCGAAACTGAACACATCCAGTTTACGGAAATCGAAATGAACCACCTGATTGCGGAACGCCGCCGTCGGGTCGTATTCGAGGTTAATGATAATAGAAAGATGACGAATTTCGCACGGGCTATACAACGCTTTGGCGGTTGGCGCAGGCAAACGCAGCGGGAAGTGGTGCGAAACGTCAGCCACCATTTCCTGCAATTTTGGCAAATCACAAATGCCGTTGCCCTTAATAAACAGGCGGGTGCGCGAGGTCAGCAGGCCGTTGAAGTAGGCCCATGCCACCAGCTTATTAAGATAACGGTTATATTCCAGCGGTTGATGGCTGATGATGGAATCCATGTTTGGCGCGCGGTTGTAGAGATACCAACCTGAACGGTTAGCACGACCCGGCGGAACATGAATAAAGGTCAGGTTCGGTTCTGACAAATCAGGGGAAATCTGCGGGTTAACCAGCGTGACTTTCCCCGGTAGCGCTTCAAACGCAGCGTACAGTTTACGGGTCAACACACCGATATCCTGCGGGCTGGCACTCACGCTGAGGTTGTTACGGCGAGCGAAGCGAATCAGGTTGCGATAGCTTTGCATCATCGCATCCAGAAGTTCGTTGTGCGCATCGCGGACCTGGTCGATTTTCCAGTTAGCGCGGTTATCGAGCATCGCCAGGCGTGGTTCATCCCAGCCCCAGTCTTTGACCAGTTGGCTTAAGACTTCACGACGCCAGCCTACACAGGCACGCTCGCGGGACAATTTTTCGCACACTTTCAGATAGAAACAACGACGCACTAAATCCAGGCGCGCAGTGTCTTCGATTTGCGTGAGGTAATGGGTCACACGCTCCAGCATCATGCAGTACGGATCAAGCCCAAAAGAGACTATCTCGCCATCATGCAAGCGCTGCTTAATGTCTTTTGCCAGTAAACGAGTATTCGGGTATTCCCAGGAATAGGCTTCCAGCAGCAGCGTTTTGAGCACCGCTTTATAAGGTGAATCGATACTTTTATAGAGCTGCCACAAACTGGCACCAAAGTACTCTTCCGCCGACAGCGTGCTTAAACCACCAAGATCCAACCATTCGTTTGGCGTGAGCACGCCCTGCGAGTAGAGGCTCATTACGTAATCGTCGTAATGATCTTCTTCGTCGCCAGGCACCATACTCCACAGAATACGTTTACCCGCCAGGCGCACTGCGGTGCGGTAGAATTCATCGAGCAACAAGATGTGTTGGGTTGACCCACAATCTTCGCCGCCCAGACTGCCACTTTCGTTGTGGCGGAAGCGGTTTTCATCAATCAGGAAGAAGCTGACCTCAACGCCTAGCGAAGCGGCCCAGCTTTCCAGCACGCTACATTTACGTTGCAGCAACTGACGCTCGTCGTTATCGAGCCATGACTGGTGACAAACCCAAATATCCAGATCGGATGAACAGCTCTGCCCAACGGACGAGGTGCTGCCCATTGAATAAAGGCCAGTGATAGGCAATTCACCCGATTCTGTTGTCTGCGGCGGCATGCCGCGCATCAATTCGAGTTCGTTGAGGTAGTGACGTTGGGTTTCATCAGGCGTGTAGATGCATATGCCATGTGGAACGTTACCCTCAAGGTAACCTGGCATCAGCGGGTGATGATAATGTAACAATGTTGGCAGAAGACTGTAGACCTGTTGGAAAGCAGGCCCCATGGCAGCAAGTGCGCGATCTACACGCAGTTGGTTAATGGCATCCAGTCTCTGTTTAAGAGTCTCAATATAGAGGTACAAGACATATCGCCTGATGGTTTCAGTATTACGAAAAAACCCGTTTCCCGGTTGTTGCCTCTATTATAAACGACAAGGCAAAGAATTGCTGGAAACGTGATCAATTTAACACCTTGCTGGTTGACCGTAAAGAAAGATGCGCTACTCGCCAAGTTCCTTACCGTCTACCCGCTTTATCTTCCATAATACGAAATATGTCCCTCTTTTCCGCAAACCCGTTGAAACTGACAGCCTTCCTTGAAGAGTGGTAGGATGGTCAGGGACGATAATTACGGTAACAAGCAATGTTAGACAATGTATTAAGAATTGCCACTCGCCAAAGCCCATTAGCACTTTGGCAAGCACAATATGTCAAACAACGCCTCGAAGCGTGCCATCCCCAGCTCACGGTTGAACTGGTACCTATGGTTACGCGTGGCGACATCATTCTTGATACACCGCTGGCAAAAGTCGGCGGCAAGGGATTGTTTGTCAAAGAGTTGGAACTCGCACTGCTTGAAGGCAGGGCAGATATCGCCGTGCATTCAATGAAAGATGTGCCGGTCGAATTTCCTGAAGGCTTAGGTTTAGTGACCATTTGCGAACGCGACGATCCTCGCGACGCCTTTGTCTCGAATAATTTCGCCAGTCTGGATGATTTACCCGCAGGCAGCGTCGTGGGTACTTCAAGCCTACGCCGCCAGTGTCAGATTGCCGAACGTCGCCCGGATCTGGTGATTCGTTCTTTGCGCGGCAACGTTGGCACCCGTCTGGGTAAACTCGACAACGGTGATTATGACGCGATTATTCTGGCGGTCGCCGGGCTTAATCGACTGGGTCTGAAATCACGTATCCGTTACGCATTGCCTGCGGAAGTATCTCTGCCTGCTGTTGGCCAGGGCGCGGTGGGTATTGAATGCCGTCTTGATGATGAACGCACTAAAGAACTGCTCGAATCGCTCAATCATGAAGAAACGGCCATTCGCGTGCGTGCTGAACGCGCCATGAATATGCGCCTTGAAGGTGGATGCCAGGTGCCGATTGGCAGTTATGCAGAATTGAGAGACGGTGAGCTATGGCTGCGGGCATTAGTGGGCGCACCTGACGGCTCTGTTCTGGTTCGCGGTGAACGTCGCGGCAAACCAGAAGACGCCGAAGTCATGGGCGTTTCGCTGGCGGAAGAGCTTCTCGATAAAGGCGCGCGCGAAATTCTTGCTGCCGTTTATGACGGAGATGCTCCGGCATGACGATACTGGTCACCCGCCCTTCCCCCGCAGGGGATGAATTAGTGAGCAGACTGCGCGCACTGGGGCAGGTGGCGTATAGCTTTCCTCTCATCGAGTTTTCCCCAGGACGGCAGTTGGATAAATTGCCGTCCATGCTGGCGAGCCTTTCCGAAGGTGACCTGGTATTTCTGTTATCGCAGCACGTCATACATTTTGCTCATCCGCAATTAAAGCAGAACGCTATGTCATGGCCTGCAAGTCTTGCCTGGTTTGCTATTGGACGTACAACTGCGTTAGCTTTTCACACTGTGAGCCATTTGCCGGTTCGTTATCCGCAAGACAGAGAAACGACGGAAGTGTTGCTACAATTACCTGAATTACAAAATGTTGCCGGGAAACGGGCGCTCATTTTGCGTGGGAATGGTGGTCGTGAACTGTTGGGCGAAACGCTGGCAGAACGCGGTGCAGAAGTCACCTTCTGCGAATGCTACCAAAGAAATGCCAGGATTTATGATGGAACGGAAGAAGCCTTTCGCTGGCGCGAACGTGGGGTTTCAACGCTGGTCGTAACGAGCGGTGAAATGCTACAACAACTTTATGCGCTCATTCCCGAATGGTATCGAACAAATTGGTTACTCCGCTGCCGGCTTATCGTCGTCAGTGAGCGTCTGGCAGGCCTTGCCCAGGAACTGGGTTGGCAAGATATTCGGGTCGCCGATAACGCTGACAATGATGCGCTGCTTCGCGCATTACAATAAACCTAAAATATTATAATGGGACGCCACAATGACGGAACAACATAATACCTCCGCCATGGTTGAAGAAACCAAACCGGCGGTGGAAAGCACGCCACTTCCAGAACAACCACCGCAAAAAAATCGTAGTGGAATTGCGGGCATTGCGCTGGGTGCTATCGCCATTGCTATTGCACTTGCGTTAGGTGGCGGTCTTTACAGTTATGGTAAGCATCAGGCAGCGGCGCAAAATGCCAACACTGATGCCCTGGCAACGCAACTGACCGCGCTACAAAAGCAGCAAGAGCAGCAAGAGCAGCAGCAATCAGCTCTGGAAGCCACCATCAAGCAGCAGGCCACTGCACTTGAAGAGTCGAATCGCCAACAGGCAAATCTGGCGCGTGAACTGAATGAAGTACAGCAAAAAGTCGCTACTATTTCTGGCAGCGATGCGAAAACATGGTTACTGGCACAATCCGACTTTCTGGTGAAATTGGCAGGGCGCAAACTGTGGAGCGATCAGGACGTCACGACCGCCGCCGCATTATTGAAAAGCGCCGATGCCAGCCTGGCAGATATGAATGACCCAAGCCTGCTTCCCGTTCGCCGTGCGCTAACAGACGACATTTCAACGCTGTCTGCGATTACTCAGGTTGATTACGACGGGATAATTCTCAAGCTCAATCAGCTTTCTAATCAAGTTGATAACCTGCGTCTGGCGGATAACGATACCGACGATACGCCGATGGATTCCGACGGCAGTGAACTTTCCTCTACCGTCACTGAATGGCGTCAAAATCTCACCAAAAGCTGGCACAACTTTATGGATAGCTTCATTACTATCCGCCGCCGTGACGAAACGGCCGTTCCGCTTTTGGCTCCGAACCAGGATGTTTATCTACGTGAGAACATCCGTTCGCGCTTGCTGGTTGCAGCGCAAGCAGTGCCACGTCATCAGGAAGAAACCTACAAGCAATCGCTGGAAAATGTTTCGACCTGGGTGCGTGCTTATTACGACACCAGCGACAGTGTGACAAAATCCTTCCTTGATGATCTGGACTCTCTCAGCCAGCAAACCATCAATATGGATGTCCCGCAAACTCTGGAAAGCCAGCCGCTACTGGAAAAGCTGATGCAGACTCGGGTGCGTAATTTGCTCGCTCAACCCGCTGCAAATGGCAGCGCTCCAGCAGAACCCGCGCCTGAACAGGCTCCTGCACCCGCTCAAGGAGAATAAGCATGATTAAAGTCTTATTACTCTTTCTGCTGTTGATCGCCGGGATCGTTCTTGGGCCAATGTTAGCCGGGCACCAGGGTTACGTTCTGATTCAGACTGACAACTACAACGTCGAAACTAGCGTCACGGGTCTGGTGATCATTCTTATCCTGACCATGGTAGTGCTCTTCGCCATTGAATGGGTGCTGCGCCGTGTATTCCGCACCGGTGCTCGTACTCGTGGTTGGTTTGTTGGGCGCAAGAGCAGTCGCGCACGTAAGCAAACAAAAGCTGCATTGCTGAAACTGGCTGAAGGTGATCACCAGCAAGTTGAAAAACTGATGCTGAAAAATGCCGATCATGCCGAGCAACCTGTGGTGAACTACCTTATGGCGGCCGAAGCTGCACAGCAACGCGGGGATGAAATTCGTGCTAACCAGCATCTTGAACGTGCTGCCGAACTGGCGGATAACGATCAATTACCGGTCGAGATTACCCGTGTACGTTTGCAGTTAGCCCGCAATGAAAATCATGCCGCGCGTCATGGTGTCGATAAGCTGCTGGAGATTTCTCCGCGCCATCCTGAAGTTCTGCGTCTGGCAGAAATGGCATATGTCCGCACCGGTGCGTGGGGTTCGTTACTCGATATTTTGCCAGCAATGGACAAAGTACAGATTGGTGACGAAACTCATCGCCTCGCATTGCAACAGCAAGCCTGGATTGGCTTGATGGATCAGGCAATGGCAGAGCAAGGCAACGATGGTCTGAAAACCTGGTGGAAAAATCAAAGCCGTAAGACTCGTCACGAAACCGTGCTGCAAGTCGCGATGGCAGAGCATCTTATTGAATGTGACGATCATGACGCCGCGCAGGAAATCATTCTTGATGGCCTGAAACGTCATTATGACGAACGTTTGATATTACTGATGCCGCGCCTGAAATCTGGCAATCCGGAGCAGCTTGAAAAAGCTCTGCGCCAGCAGATCAAAACGCAGGGCGATCGCCCACTGCTATACAGCACGCTCGGCCAGTTGCTGATGAAACACGGTGAATGGCAGCAGGCATCCGAGGCTTTCCGTGAGGCAATTAAACAGCGCCCAGACGCTTTTGATTACGCATGGCTGGCTGATTGCCTGGATAAACTGCATAACCCGGAAGAAGCGGCTCTGATGCGCCGTGACGGCCTGCTACTCACCCTGCAAAACAACACGGGTTCGTAACACCCAAGGGCGATCTCTTCGCCCTTTTCCTTTCTCAAATTCCTTTTCCGTATGCAAAAAAAAACACCTGCCAATTGGCAGGTGTTAAAACAGGTCTGTATGACAACTAAGTGGTGCTTCACTCAACGTTGTGTCCATGGTGTTGGATGAGGTCTGAAAGACGACATCTGTCGGTGGACGATAAGCACCGTAATCGGCTCTGCGTCATTCCTGGGTTTATGAAGCCTAAGCAAACATAAGAAGTGGAATGAGCATCTACACATATATTATTGCATGATGCATGCCAGGTTTGTATTCGAAATTAATATGACAATGTAATTTCTTTTTGATCAGTATGTTATGCGATTCATTGTTGCCGCGGCGCTGACTGTTTAAGGACCCAGGATGGATAGCACGAGTGTCTCCATTTAGAGACATATAAACAGACAATTAAAACTAATCATTTATATCAATGAGTTATGAGTCACCAAACGACGACAATAAAAGCAGGAATGTCGCGAATAAGAGACTGGGATTGAAATGGACTGTTTTCGTAAGGGTGTCGGATGACGCTGCGCTTATCCGACCTACGAAACGGTAAACTACAGACGTAAAAAAACCCAATCTTTCGATTGGGTTTTCTTGAATTTGGTCGGCGAGAGAGGATTCGAACCTCCGACCCACTGGTCCCAAACCAGTTGCGCTACCAAGCTGCGCTACTCGCCGAAATACTGCTTCACTTCTTATTGCTTAACTTAGAGATGGTGCGAAGAGAGGGACTTGAACCCTCACGTCCGTAAGAACACTAACACCTGAAGCTAGCGCGTCTACCAATTCCGCCACCTTCGCAATATCACTAAATTAATGGGGTGGCTAATGGGACTCGAACCCACGACAACTGGAATCACAATCCAGGGCTCTACCAACTGAGCTATAGCCACCACTGTAAATCTTTTCGCGCGGTCTACCTTCTTAAGAAGGGATTCCGCCGCAGCTCCAGCGCCATTCAATCAATGGTGCGCCCGACAGGATTCGAACCTGAGACCTCTGCCTCCGGAGGGCAGCGCTCTATCCAGCTGAGCTACGGGCGCATAGCGCCGTTGCGGGGTCGGATATTACGGCCTTCATGCCCACCTGTCTAGTGCTTATTTCAATAAAATGCGCATTTGGTTACGCTTTGCACATTCTGATGATTATACAGCCAAAAATACCCGCTAAACTCGCTTTATCTCTACAAACACTGCCGCTTACAGCCGTCCTGTGTAATGCCAGCCCAGATAACGCAGCAGCTTTATTTGACGCGTAATGCGGCTCGGTTGCGACAATAAGCGATATAACCACTCCAGACCCAAGTTTTGCCAGACCTTTGGCGCACGCTTCACATGGCCGGTGAAAACATCGTAGGTGCCACCCACGCCCATATACAAAGCATCTGGATAAACCTTGCGGCAATCGCGCATGAAGATTTCCTGGCGTGGCGATCCCATCGCGACCGTGATTATCGCCGCACCACTGTCGCGAATACGCTCGAATAAAGCGGCTTGTTGTTCGGGTTTAAAGTAGCCATCCTGGCTACCGACAATATTGACCTGCCACTGCCCACGCAGCTTTGCTTCAGTTTGCGCCAGTATTTCCGGTTTGCCGCCAATCAGAAACACAGGTGTGCCTTCCCGCCCGGCACGCTGCATCAATGCTTCCCAGAGATCGGCTCCTGGTACACGCGACACCACGGCCCCCGGAAACTTTTTACGAATCGAGCGCACAACGCTGATGCCATCTGCGTATTTGTATTCCGCATTTTCGATTAACGTTCGCACTTCTTGCTCGCGTTCAGCAGCAAGGATTTTCTCAGCGTTAATCGCCACCAGCGTCCCGCTACGCAGCGAGCCGCCTGCGTAGAGATAATCCAAAGCATGTTGCATATCGCGCCAGCCCAAAAGCTCCAGACCGCGAATCGCATAAGACGGTGCGGTAGTTAGCTCGTTCATGATATTCCTTGTGATGCATTTTGGGAGTCAGACATCACGCGTGGCGAACGACGTAGCCGTTGATGTACCAATCCCGCACTATCAAATAACCAGTAAAGGAGTTTTGCCAGCAACAGGCAGGCGCCAAAAATCACAATGAAAAACACCACGCGTGAAACAAAGGAATCCAGCCCCTCTCGCGCCAGCACAATCATGTTAAAGATGGCCCCGAAACAGAAGCTATGCAAAATGGCGGCTTTATACTTGTTGGTTTCACGGTTGCCCAGTTCATACAACCAATCAAACCATTTGATAATCAGACCCACCACAACGGCACCCAGCGGGATAAACCACACGCCGCCCATAACCACCAGCGATCCAATTAACGTCGGTGAAATCGCCAGCCCTGAATGGTTGTTGAGGATTTCCCAGGTAAAGTAGTTCGCGCTATTCAGGACGATACCTGGGCGACTCGGCCATAGCCAGGTGGGGATAAAGACATAGAAATCACGCACAATCGGTGCCAGGCCCTGGAACTCAATTTTGTCGTAATTTTGCAGCAGTAACCCTAGATTTTCCCACGGCGAGAAAGTATCGCGCGTCAGATACAAGAAGGTATAAAACGCTTCGTCGCCGCTCACGTCCATGCCGTAGCGCTTTAGCGCCAACCAGAACATGCCGACAATGCCGAATATCCCCGCAGCCGCCAGCATCCACAACGAAATCCAGCCGCGAATAATACCGATGAACAAGAAGATGGCGAACGCAATGATAATATTGGCGCGAGTCCCGCCGACAATCATGTAAGTCAACAAACCAAACGCGACGGTGCTGACCAGGAAAAACATCCAGGAACGGCCATCCTGTTTGAGGAAATAGACCACCAACATCGCGGGAATAAAGAAGTAGAAGAAGCGTTTTAACGCAACGCCCGAGACTTCGCTGGAGAATATCTGGCTGTACGAATGCAGTTTAAACAGCAAAAAACCGTTATGCATAAAGAAGATGCCGACGCTCACCAATGCCACTACGGCCAGCATCACCCACGTCAAATGCGTTTCAACGCGATTCATCGTAAACACCGGCCGCCGCACCGCGTTGCTGCGTTTCTCCCGCAACCGTGTTTTGTAGGCAACATAATAGATGCCGTAAAAACATGCGGCGGCTAGCTGCGCTTGCAACAGAACGTCTGCTGGAACGACGGACACCCCAAAGCGGAAGACTAATGTGCAGGTAAACGGAAAGCCGAAGAAAAACGTCAGCAAATACAATAATGAGAAGAAGACATTGAAATTGAAACGTACCCGGCGGAATTCCTGGTACGTTAAAACGCCAATGAACATTACCGAGGCAAACCAGACCACAAACAAACCGCCAAATTGCAGCAAACTCATGCGGTTTCTCCTGATGCAATGTCCAGTGCCCGAGTCCACCCATCAATATAATTAGGGTTAAAGAAGGCAATTTGCTGTTTATCCAGTAAGCGTAGCTGACGCTGCGCTTCGCGCACAATAGGCTCATCAAGCGGGTCGCCGGCGAATAACACCGGAATGTGCTGCTCCGTCATATCCTGCCAGAAAGGGTTTTTGCGGCTCAATACGCAGGGTATTCCCGCCTGAATCAGCAGACAAAGGGTACCGATTCCTTGCTGGCGATCGAAAATGAAATAGCCGAGGTCACACTGACGCAACATCGCCAGATAATCATTAAATTCCATTTTTTCGGTCAAAATTTGCAGGTTTTCTTCGCTGAATAACGCTCGACCAGCCTGCTGCACTTCATTGATATAAGTATTATTGTTGGCCGGATAACCCATTGGCACGACCACGCGAACCGTATCGCCAAACTGATCGTGAACAGCTTTGAGCGCCGCAATATGCTGGTTGCTCAGGTCGCCTGAATTGCCGACCAGCACCGTCATTTTGCCTGTTTTAGGTTCACTGTTGGCAAGCGTGTTGAGCGCTGGGTCCATACGCGTCGGGAAATAAATCAGTTCACCCGGCACGCGCGGGTAGCGTTCGTGAAAATAATTCAGGTCGCCGCGAGTTGCAAACACGCGTCCCACTCGGCCCTGCGCGATGCGACGCAGCAGGTAAAACAGCCGAAACTTGAGGCTATTGGAGGCTTCATACAGATCGGCGCCCCAAATGTGCCAGTTCATCTGAGCAGGTTTCAAACCGCCCGTCAGCAGGGAAATCCACAACGCACTATTAAATTGACCATGGAAGAAAAAGCGTTGTTGCCGATTATCACGGGCCTTTTCAATGACGGCCTGTGCCAGCGCTTTTTTGGTTGGATAAAGCATGACTGCAAGCGTCGGAAAAGCCGACAGCAGCGAGTCGTCCTGTGACACCACCATAAACTGGCGGGCGTGCGGATTCTCGGTAGCCAGTGCGTCATGAAAGAAACGCAGTACCGTTTGATTATGATGCGGGATATCCGATCCCAAAACGTGAATCAGTGTCGTCATGCTCGTCTACGATAAATAAGAAAAACGCTGCAACAGAGCGTGAAGTAAATGATATACGTTGCCATATAAGCCTGCGCCGCGCCGAGGGCGCCATGCGCAGGTATAAGCCAATGCGAAAAACCGGTCAATAAAGCAAACTGGCTGATTTCAGTCAAAATATAGAAGCGAAGCGAGGCTTTCGCTATCACCAGATAACCAAATACGTAGGAGCCCACTTTCAGTACGTCACCCACCAGTTGCCAGGCGAAAAGATCGCGCATCGCAATAAACTTATGCGAAAAAAGCAGCCAGATGGCGAAGTCACGTAATAGCCAGACGGTGAAACTCGCCAGAGCTACGGCGGGCAGCACAAATTTCAGTGAGCGAAGAATCTCGCGGCTGATGTCATGTTTGCTGGTCAGGCGGGAAAGCGTTGGCAGCAAATACACGCTAAACGAAGCGGTGATAAATTGCAGATACGCATCTGAAATACTGCTCACACCTTGCCAGATTCCGACATCATCCCAGCTGTAATGCGCGGCAAGCAGATTTCGCATCATCACATACGCCACCGGCAACGTTACCGAGGTAATCAGCGCCATGATGGTGAACTTGCCAAGACTGCTGGCGTAGACTTTATCCCACTGCGGTTTGAGATAACCGAGCGGTACGTGTTCGCGGCGAACCAGCATAATGCCAGCAGGAATCAGTACCAGCGCAGGCACCAACGCCAGTCCCAACAGCGCCCCCTGATAACCACCCAGGCGGTAGCAAAGGTAATATGCCAATACGCCAATCAGGCTGCCGCCAATCAGTGCCAGCGCATTGCCCGCCGCATCACGAAAGCCCTTCATGATAGCCAGCGACAAGTTCGCCCAGGCAATACCCATTTGCACGAGCGCAACCAGACGCACTAATCCCTGGTAGTTTTCATGCCCGAATAATCCAAGGCTAATCGGCTTTGCGGCCACCACAAAAATAATGGCTAAAAGCGTCGAGAAGCCCAACACCATGGCTGATGACGTCCCGATGACTTTGCGTAGCTGCTCGGGTTGGTCGTGATACTGCGCGACATATTTAGTCACGCCATTGAAGATCCCGGCCCCGGCAAGCACACCTAAAACGGTGACCATCTGGCGGAAGTTTCCAGCCTGTCCAACACCACTTGGGCCGTATGCCACTGCCAGCAGTTTCACCACCAGCAAACCAGCAGCAATTTTTACCAGCGTGGACCCTGCGGTCCACACTGAAGCTTTCGCGAGTGACATATCAGGAGAAGAAGCTTAACAACGTATTGATAACAGTACGCTGGTTCGCTGGAGACAGGTTATAGAACAGTGGCAAGCGCAGCAGGCGCTCGCTTTCTTTAGACGTGAAACGGTCTTCGCCGTGGAAGTAACCAAACTTCTCGCCAGCCGGGCAATCATGTAATGGGATGTAATGGAACACCGCCATAATTTCTGCCTCTTTGAGATAGGCAATCAGCGCGCTGCGGTCTTCGATATCCCGCAGCTTGATATAAAACATGTGCGCGTTCTGCACACAGTCTTTTGGAATCGATGGCAGTTCAATGCGCCCGGCTTTAGCCAGAGGTGCCAGCGCGTCGTTATAGGCATGCCACAGTTTCAGACGCTGTTGGTTAATCTTTTCAGCGGCTTCCAGTTGCGCCCAAAGATACGCGGCTTGCAGATCTGCCATCAGGTAGCTTGAACCAATATCGCGCCAGGTGTATTTGTCCACCTGCCCACGGAAGAACTGGCTGCGGTTGGTGCCTTTCTCGCGAATAATTTCCGCACGCTCGATAAGCGATGCGTCGTTTATCAGCGTCGCCCCACCTTCACCGCCTGCGGTGTAGTTTTTGGTTTCATGGAAGCTGAAACAGCCAATGTGGCCAATTGTTCCTAAAGCGCGGCCTTTATAGGTCGACATCACACCCTGTGCGGCATCTTCCACCACAAAGAGTTTATGCTTAGTCGCAATCGCCATAATGGTGTCCATTTCGCAGGCAACCCCCGCATAATGAACCGGAACAATCGCACGCGTTTTCTCGGTGATAGCCGCTTCAATCAACTTCTCATCGATGTTCATGGTGTCCGGACGAACATCGACAAACACAATTTTGGCCCCGCGCAATACAAACGCATTAGCCGTGGAAACAAAGGTATAGCTCGGCATGATCACTTCATCGCCGGCCTGGATATTCAACAGGAGTGCCGCCATTTCCAGCGAGGCGGTGCAGGATGGCGTCAGCAGCACTTTTTTGCTGCCAAAACGATGCTCCATCCACTGCTGGCAACGACGAGTGAAACCGCCATCGCCACAGAGCTTGCCGCTACCCATCGCAGCCTGCATGTATTCGATTTCGGTACCTACTACTGGAGGAGCATTAAATGGGATCATTTTTTCACCTGTATAACCAGAAGGCGGTGCTTTCAATATTGGCACCGCTTTGAATATAACGTCGCAGAGCAGCAGTATTGCTGGTTTGCGTAGCCACTCGCAGCGTATGTAAACCGCGTTGCTGACACCATGAACGGGCAGCATCCATTAACTGTCCGCCCACTCCGCGTCCAGCGAGTAATCCGATACGCGCTTCAGTTTCGCTGAGTTGGCGCATGCTCACAAAACCCTGTACCGCTTCGCCATTTTTTAGCACGAGGCATTCATGGTCGAAGGTGCCAAGCACGGCGTTCTCAATCCACTGGGCGTAAAATCGACCACTATCAGCAGGCTGATACCAGGGTGCGCGAAAACGGCTTTGTATGAATATTTGGGCAGCCATTTCCCGCAAAATAGCGATATCCGCGTGGGTCGCACGCGGCAATGCAAGTGCAGCATTTTGCGTGCCAACGGTTAGTGCAAAATCGACTTCCCCTTCAACCAGTTTAAAACCGAGTTGCTGTAAACCATCCAACAGAGCGGTTTGATGGGTAGCGATTTTCGCCTGCACACGGGAATAAGCGTCGAGATGATGTGAAGTCAGCAGCGGGGTATCGTCTGCAAAACGCAGAATTGCGCTGTTCACCGCAAAGAATTGATTCTCCCAATCAAGAGATTCAATTCTTGCGTGAACAGGAAGAGATAAAAGCGTCATGGGCTTTTTCAGTGCCTGGCGTGGTTTAGCGCCAGACTCCTTTGGTATCAACAACCCAGCGTTGCTGAACTTGCTCACCCGGGATGGCTTTGAATGCCTGGTGATCAACCAACATCACCAATACATCCGCTTGCGCGAGGGCTTCATCTGTCGAGGTGAGTTCACAGTGCCCGACCAGTTTTTTCGGCAACTGGTGGATGTTTGGCTCAACAGCCAGTGTTTTACCGCTATGCCAGGCGCTGAGCATCTCAGCAATTTCCATGGCTGGGCTTTCACGCAGGTCGTCAATATTGGGTTTAAAGGCCAGACCGAAGCAGGCAATCGTAATTTCACTGGCCCGTTTGCCTGTTTCTGCAAGGCAATCAGCAACGGCCGCTTTCACCTGGTTGATGACCCAGTGCGGTTTACCATCGTTAACTTCACGCGCGGTACGAATCAGTTGTGCCTGTTCCGGGTTCTGCGCCACGATAAACCACGGATCTACCGCAATACAGTGCCCACCGACCCCAGGGCCAGGCTGCAAAATATTGACGCGCGGATGTCGATTCGCCAGGCGAATCAATTCCCAGACGTTGATCCCTTGATCGGCGCAAATCAGTGAAAGCTCGTTGGCAAAGGCAATATTCACGTCACGAAAACTGTTCTCGGTGAGCTTGCACATTTCCGCAGTACGGGAGTTCGTCACCACGCACTCGCCCTCCAGGAAGATTTTGTACAGTTCGCTCGCACGAGCAGAACAGACTGGCGTCATACCGCCAATCACACGGTCGTTCTTGATAAGCTCGACCATCACCTGGCCTGGCAGCACGCGCTCAGGGCAGTAAGCGACGTTGATATCTGCCGCTTCACCTGCCTGGTGCGGGAAAGTCAGGTCAGGACGCAATTCGGCTAACCACTGCGCCATTTGTTCGGTTGAACCAACGGGAGAAGTGGACTCGAGAATGACCAGTGCACCTTTCTTTAAAACTGGGGCGATAGACTCAGCCGCAGCTTTGACAAAAACCATATCTGGCTCGTGGTCGCCTTTGAAAGGAGTCGGCACCGCAATCAAATAAGCATCTGCTGCAACGGGTTGGGTACTGGCACGTAAAAAACCGCCTTCCACCGCCGTTTTAACCACCTTATCCAGATCCGGCTCAACAATATGAATAGCACCACGATTTATGGTGTCTACCGCATGCTGGTTGATATCAATACCGACGACGTTTTGCTGTTTTGAAGCAAAAGCAGCCGCAGTCGGTAATCCGATATAGCCAAGACCAATAACAGAGATGGTTGCAAAACTCATTGTTGTGTCACCTGATTATTCTTCAATGCAGCCAAAATTTGTTCACAAGCTTTGCCATTTCCGTAAGGGTTATGTGCCCGGCTCATGATTTGATATTCATTTTCGTCTTTCAGCAAACGTGTAACCTGGCGGACAATTTCTTGAGTATCCGTCCCGACCAAACGAACAGTACCTGCATCAACAGCTTCAGGACGCTCAGTGGTATCACGCATAACCAGCACGGGTTTACCCAGTGACGGTGCTTCTTCCTGGATGCCGCCTGAATCAGTGAGGATCAGGTAAGCCTGGTTCATCAAATAGACAAACGGTAAATATTCCTGTGGGTCGATCAGCACCACATTTTTGACATCGCCAAGAATACGAGTCACAGGCTCGCTGACATTCGGATTCAGATGCACTGGATAAACAATCTGAACATCACTGTTTTCTTTGGCAATTTCAGCTAACGCGTGACAAATTCGCTCAAAACCATCGCCAAAGCTTTCGCGGCGGTGGCCGGTAACCAGAATCAGTTTTTTGCTGCTGTCCAGGAACGGATGGCACTCCGCCAGGGAAAGGCGCAAGTTGTTATCGGCATAGACACGGTCACGAACAGAAATCAGCGCATCAATGACAGTATTACCAGTCACGAAGATTTTACTGTCACTGATATTTTCACGTAGCAGGTTCTGTCGGGAATTCTCAGTCGGCGCAAAATGGTACATCGCCAGATGCCCGGTAATCGTTCTGTTCGCCTCTTCAGGCCACGGAGAATAGAGATCCCCAGTACGCAAACCCGCTTCAACATGCCCGACAGGAATACGCTGATAAAAAGCGGCCAGACTAGTGGCAACTGTGGTTGTCGTATCGCCATGAACCAGCACTACATCGGGTTTAAATGACTCAAGTATCGGCTTTAATCCCTCGAGAATGCGGCAGGTAATTTCTGTCAGCCCTTGCCCCGGCTTCATGATGTTCAAATCATAATCCGGCTCGATAGAAAATAGATTCAGCACTTGATCCAACATCTCGCGATGCTGTGCTGTCACGCAGACTTTTGCGTCAAAAAACGCGTCTTTTGCCAACGCTTCAACCAGAGGAGCCATTTTAATAGCCTCCGGACGCGTGCCAAAAACAGTTAACACTTTCACAGCAATTCTCTTTGGTTAAAAAAGGTGAAGGCCGTCCATCGAGCCTTCACCGGGTAAGGGCGTTATAACAATTTTGGACGGCGGGCTAATGCCACACCAGCGCCAATCAGGGCCCCAACCATACCCCACATAATCAGCAAGAATGCCCGGCGCGGGCTATCGCGCTTCACAGGTTCTTCAGGGGTACGTAAATAGCGGTAGGTTTGGAAGCGAGCGTCGAGCGTTGGCCCCACGTTCAGCGTCGACAACATGGCACGATTCTGGTCATAGTCGATGTCATAGTTTGGCCCTACTGCCTGCAAGCTTTCAAGGCGTGCTTGCAACATAGGACGTCCTAACATGAACATTTCGGAATCGGGTAACTCGTCGGCAGGAACTTCGGTTTCACTTTTAGCAATATTTTGCTGCTGCGCAATCTTCAGCGCTTGCTCAACGCTATGAACTTTGCGGTCGTAAATAGACTTAGCGACTTCTTCCTGGCGTTTAACTTGCGCCTTCATCTGTACAGTGCGAGCAGACCAGGCACCCGTCAACTCTTCGTTCAGATGGCTCGCCGCACGCTGGCTGGCAAAAGCCACATACTGACGCAGCAAGTTATTGGCATCAGCCGCAGTCTCAGCGATTAATTTCACACTGTCGCTGGTATTACGAGCGATGTCACCGGCTGTAAATTGAATATTATCAACAAGTTCATCTAATAGTGCGGCATCAACTTTACTGTTGCCAACCTGACGCTGCTTGTAATAGTCAGTCTGTAACCAAAAATCACGGCGTGTATCGTAGGCAGACAGCTGCATGATGAATTCTTTGTACGCTTCATCCATCACCGAAGGTTGATCAACCGGCAGCATGTTGGCTCTGAGGTCGAGATTACGCAGGAACTGCTGCTGCGAATAATATCCACCCAACATATTGACTGTCGGGCGATCGGTTATCGCGTTAGCGCTCCATTCTTGCCTGGCAAAGAAGGTGTAGATTAACGCAATGGCAGCAAACAAGACTGCGATACCCATAATCCACAACTTCCCTTGCCACAGTGTCCGGAATAAACCACGAATGTCCAACTCGTTGTCTACCATCCCCGGGTTATTTCCTGGCACGTTTTGTTTCATCACTTCCCCAATTACTTTCAGAATTAAGAAATGTTGCTGCTGTTTCTGCGTTGCCGACGTTTATGACGTCTTATGAAACGCGCCACTTTCCAGGCTCGTTTGATGCAATAATCATATAGGACAAATGCTAGCAAGAATAATGCCAACATTACCCATTCAGGTATGGAATGTATGTATTCTGCTGCTACGCCAATGCCCGCGAGTAACGCTGCGGCAGCGGTGATGAGCACAAAGGCCTGACGGGAAGTAAAGCCCGCGCGCATGATTAAATGGTGAATATGCTGGCGGTCTGGAGAGAATGGACTCATCCCCTTACGTAACCGGCGATACATAATGGCAATCATATCCATGAGTGGAATAGCGATAATCCACAGCGCTGTTACCGGGCTAATAGGATGCGTTTGCCCTTGCGTGGTTTCCAGCAAGATCCAGATAACGGTAAAGCCAATAAGTGTACTGCCTGCATCACCCATAAATACTTTATAGCGACGACCCAGTACCCCGAGGTTTAAAAGAATATAAGGCAAGATGGCAGCTATCATTGCGAAGCACCACATCGCCAGACTCAATTGCCCGTCGAAATAAAGGATGATTCCCATTGCCGCAAAGGAGACGCAAGAAAGGCCACCTAACAGGCCGTCAATACCATCAACCATGTTGAAAGCATTTATTGCAGCCCAGACTGCGAACAAGGTTAAAAAATAACCGAATGGGCCGAGCACCATTTCCCACGAGCCGAAAATATACCCAAGACTTACCAGGTATAATTTACCGACAAACATCATCACAAGGCCGATTAATGCCTGAACAGACGCTCTAATTTTTACGCTGATATCAAAGCGGTCATCCAGAGCACCGACAAGCACCAGTACCCCTGCACAGGTTAAATAAAGCCACGCATGCGGGATGTAATAATTAGCAATCAGGAAGGTAAAGCAGATACCGGCATAAACAGATATGCCTCCGACCAAAGGAATGAGCCCCTGGTGGCGTTTGCGGAAGTTAGGTTTATCGACCAGACCGATTCTTTTTGCTGCCTTGCGCGCAAAAAAAAGAAATACGGTAGTAAATAAAAAAATACTTATCAGGTCAGTTCCAGCGGTGATTAAATTCACAGTGCAAGCTCTCTGCAAAATAAAAGGTCAAGGCAATCTCATTCAAAGTGTGCCCCGTCCAATGGTTATATACATCTAATCCCTGAACATCCTGCTTATTATTTAAGCAACACTGTCCGAGTGTTGATACTAATAACAATATGGCATCCGTTGCCACAGTGGGTGCTTAACTGCGATCGTTAATTCTATATCGTATATACCACTAAAGAAAAACGCCACGTCTAAGCGTGGCGTTCCCCGAGTTTTTGTTGCTTACGAGCGCTTCATCATATCGAAGAAGTCTTCGTTGGTTTTCGTCATCGCCAATTTGTTGATGAGGAATTCCATTGCATCAATCTCACCCATTGGATGGATGATTTTGCGTAAGATCCACATTTTCTGCAGTTCTTCCTGGGTAGTCAGCAGCTCTTCTTTACGTGTACCTGAACGATTATAGTCGATAGCAGGGAATACGCGTTTCTCAGCGATTTTACGCGCCAGATGCAATTCCATGTTGCCGGTACCTTTAAATTCTTCGTAGATAACTTCATCCATTTTAGAACCGGTATCAACCAGAGCCGTTGCGATGATAGTCAAACTACCACCCTCTTCCACGTTACGTGCCGCACCGAAGAAACGCTTAGGACGATGCAGGGCGTTAGCATCCACACCACCGGTCAGTACTTTGCCTGATGCAGGTACAACGGTGTTGTAAGCACGAGCCAGACGAGTAATGGAGTCGAGAAGAATGATGACGTCTTTCTTATGCTCAACCAGACGCTTCGCCTTCTCGATGACCATTTCAGCAACCTGAACGTGGCGAGATGCGGGTTCGTCAAAGGTGGACGCGATAACTTCGCCTTTCACCAGACGCTGCATCTCAGTCACTTCTTCCGGACGTTCGTCAATCAGCAGAACCATCAGCACGCAGTCTGGGTGGTTATAAGCAATGCTGGTTGCAATGTTTTGCAACAGCATGGTTTTACCGGCTTTAGGCGGAGCCACAATCA
The DNA here is from genome assembly GCF_900446255.1 of Buttiauxella agrestis. Lineage (NCBI taxonomy): Bacteria > Pseudomonadati > Pseudomonadota > Gammaproteobacteria > Enterobacterales > Enterobacteriaceae > Buttiauxella > Buttiauxella agrestis. Next base: position 4,776,569 of record NZ_UIGI01000001.1, read on the forward strand.
GGCCACGCTGGCCGCGACCGATTGGCGATGCCAGATCCAGTACACGAGCGGTTAAGTCTTCGGTAGAACCATTACCACGTTCCATGCGTAAACGAGAATTTGCATGCAGCGGGGTTAAGTTTTCAAACAGGATTTTACTACGCGCGTTTTCTGGTTTGTCGTAGTTAACTTCATTAACTTTCAGCAGCGCAAAGTAACGTTCACCTTCTTTCGGCGGACGAATCTTACCGGAGATGGTATCCCCTGTGCGGAGGTTGAAACGGCGGATTTGGCTGGGAGAAACGTAGATGTCATCAGGACCGGCGAGGTAGGAGCTGTCTGCAGAGCGGAGGAAACCAAATCCGTCCTGCAATATCTCCAGCACACCGTCACCAAAGATATCTTCGCCACTCTTCGCGTGTTGCTTCAGGATGGAGAAAATAATGTCCTGCTTGCGCATACGGGCTTGGTTTTCCAGCCCCATATTTTCGCCGAGAGTAATCAGCTCAGAAACCGGCGTATTCTTTAATTCGGTAAGATTCATAATGGTGGGTTCTTAAACTCGGGGTAAATCTCGAACATGTATCGTGAATGGTATGGCAGGATCATCCATGCCTGTTTAATGGCCACCACCACATGTCTTATCGCTGCCTGGTCATAGGAAAAACGCAGAACTGAAACGACACGACGGAATGGGTGATACGCCCGAAATCGATTATGCGACCTGATGTTCACTGTAAAACAGCGTCTTAGTGAAATTTAACGGGAAGCATCGGGTATTACAAAGATTCAAACTACAAGACAAGTTCAAAATGCAGTAAAAGTAACTTAGCATGACTGACGCCGGGCGTCCAGCAGCTCACAAAAAATTGCAAACCGCGCACGCACCGGCTGAGATTCCGTTATGCCAGATTAGCGTCGAGGAACTCTTTTAACTGGCCTTTAGACAGCGCACCAACTTTGGTCGCAGCCACTTCACCGTTTTTGAACAGCAACAGAGTTGGGATACCACGGATACCATATTTTGGCGCCGTGCCCGGGTTCTGATCGATGTTCAGTTTAGCAACGGTCAGATTGCCCTGATATTCATCAGCGATTTCATCAAGAATCGGGGCGATCATCTTGCATGGACCACACCACTCTGCCCAGAAATCAACCAGAATCAACCCATCAGCTTTTAGCACGTCCGTGTCGAAACTGTCGTCAGTCAGGTGAATAATTTTATCGCTCATGTTCTACTCCGCAGGATTGTGTCTACCTTGTTGGTGTAGCCTCAACCAACTTGGGGTGACTTTATTTCACCCCGTTTATTTCAACGGATGTGCTTTCGTAAAGCAATAGTAAACTGATATTCTACCACACTATGAGCAAAACACATTTGACCGAACAGAAGTTTTCCGACTTCGCCCTGCACCCTAAGGTGATTGAAGCCCTTGAAAATAAAGGGTTCCATAACTGCACCCCAATTCAAGCACTGGCACTACCGCTGACACTAGCGAATCGTGACGTTGCAGGGCAGGCGCAAACCGGTACTGGCAAAACGATGGCGTTTTTAACGTCAACGTTCCATTATTTACTCTCTCACCCGGTTCCAGAGAATCGCCAGGTGAACCAGCCGCGTGCTTTAATTATGGCACCGACTCGTGAACTGGCAGTGCAAATTCACTCAGATGCAGAGCCACTCGCGCAATCAACCGGCCTCAAACTCGGCCTGGCATACGGTGGTGATGGCTACGACAAACAGCTTAAAGTGCTGGAAAGTGGTGTTGATATTCTTATCGGCACGACGGGTCGTTTGATCGATTACGCAAAACAAAACCACATTAACTTAGGCGCAATTCAGGTTGTGGTGCTCGATGAAGCCGATCGTATGTACGATCTGGGCTTTATAAAAGATATTCGCTGGTTGTTCCGTCGTATGCCGCCCGTCACTCAACGCCTGAACATGCTGTTCTCCGCTACATTATCTTACCGTGTGCGTGAGTTGGCGTTTGAGCAAATGAACAACGCGGAATACGTTGAAGTTGAACCGGAGCAAAAAACCGGTCATCGCATTCAGGAAGAGCTGTTCTACCCTTCTAATGAAGAGAAAATGCGCCTGTTGCAGACACTCATCGAAGAAGAGTGGCCAGACCGCGCAATTATCTTTGCTAACACCAAACACCGTTGTGAAGATATCTGGGGCCACCTCGCCGCTGATGGACATCGTGTCGGTCTGTTAACTGGCGATGTTGCACAGAAAAAACGTCTGCGCATTCTTGAAGAATTCACCCGTGGCGATCTCGATATTCTGGTCGCAACCGACGTAGCAGCACGTGGCTTGCATATTCCTTTAGTCACACATGTGTTCAACTACGATCTTCCGGACGATTGCGAAGACTACGTTCACCGTATTGGCCGTACTGGCCGTGCTGGCGAAAGCGGTCATTCCATTAGCCTGGCATGTGAAGACTACGCGCTGAACCTGTCCGCTATTGAAACCTACATCGGTCACTCAATCCCGGTCAGCAAGTACAAAACTGAAGCACTGTTAAGCGAACTTCCTCCACCGAAACGCCTGACTCGTTCCCGCCCGGGTAACGGTCCTCGTCGTAATGGTGGCGCTTCCCGTGGTAATCGCCGTCGCACAGGTTAAAATTTATGCTCAGCTCCACCTCACTGTATGCTGCAATTGATTTAGGCTCTAATAGCTTTCATATGTTGGTGGTACGTGAGGTGGCAGGGAGTATACAAACCCTTGCCCGGATTAAGCGAAAAGTCCGCCTGGCTGCGGGTTTAAGCAAAGATAATACGCTTTCACGTGAAGCAATGGAGCGCGGGTGGCAATGCCTGCGCTTGTTTGCTGAGCGCCTCCAGGATATCCCCCAAACACAAATTCGTGTGGTCGCCACCGCAACTCTCCGCCTTGCCACCAACGCTCAGGAATTCATTGACCAGGCTGAAAAAATTCTTGGCTGCCCGGTGCAAATTATTCAAGGCGAAGAAGAAGCACGTCTGATTTATCAAGGTGTTGCCCATACTACCGGGGGTGCCGATCAACGCTTAGTCGTTGATATAGGTGGAGCTAGCACTGAGCTTGTGACCGGAACAGGTGCGCAAACTACAGCCCTATTTAGTTTATCGATGGGCTGCGTAACCTGGCTTGAGGGGTTCTTTAGCGACCGAAACTTAGCGAAAGAGAACTTTGATGCCGCCGAAGCCGCCGCAAAAGAGGTTCTGCGCCCGGTATGCGACTCATTAAAACATCATGGCTGGAAAGTGTGCGTCGGTGCGTCGGGTACTGTGCAAGCACTGCAAGAGATCATGATGGCGCAGGGAATGGACGAGCGAATTACTCTGGCTAAACTTCAGCAGTTGAAGCAAAGAGCAATTCAGTGCGGGCGGCTTGAAGAGCTGGAAATTGAAGGTTTAACGCTGGAAAGAGCGTTGGTATTTCCAAGCGGCCTTGCGATTTTAATCGCTATCTTTGAAGAGTTATCAATCGATTGTATGACGCTTGCCGGCGGTGCGTTACGTGAAGGGCTGGTTTACGGAATGCTTCATTTGACCGTGAATCAGGAAATCAGAAGCCGCACGGTGCGCAATATCCAACGTCGTTTTATGGTGGATACAGGCCAGGCAGAACGCGTCCAACAACTCGCTCAGGCTCTTGCAAAACAGGTTGCAGATGTATGGAACCTGACGCCACTCAGCATTGAAATGCTTAACAGCGCCGCTTTGCTTCATGAAATTGGCCTGAGTGTAGATTTTAAACAAGCGCCACAGCATGCTGCATATCTGGTGAAAAACCTCGATTTACCGGGTTATACGCCAGCACAGAAAAAACTGCTGGCGACTCTGATGCTGAACCAAACCAACCCGGTCGATCTTTCTTCTCTCCACCAGCAAAACGCCGTCCCGCCACGCATTGCTGAAAATATTTGCCGCCTGTTGCGACTGGCTATTATCTTTGCCAGCCGTCGTCGCGACGATATCTTGCCAGAAATCACTCTGAGCGTTGAAGGTGAAAACCTACAGCTTGGACTGCCTGAAAAGTGGCTCGAATGCCACCCTCTCGGTGCAGAATTACTTGCGCAAGAAAGCCTGTGGCAAAGCTATGTCCACTGGCCTTTGACGATTAAGTAACTTAACTTTTACGTGCTTTTGCCAGCATTTCACGGATGTTGGCAACATTACTCTGACCTTTATTCATCCGTTCTTCTGGCGAAACTACCTTCCGTTCCGTTTCCCATTGCAAATCATCTTGCGGTAATTCAAGCAAGAAACGACTCGGTTCCGGGCGAATTAATTCACCATATTGTCGGCGCTCTTTGCACAGCGTAAAAGTCAGCTCTTTCTGCGCACGGGTAATTCCTACGTACGCGAGACGGCGCTCTTCTTCGATATTGTCTTCATCAATACTGCTCTGATGCGGAAGAAGCCCTTCTTCCATTCCCACTAAAAATACATAGGGGAATTCCAGCCCTTTCGAGGCATGAAGAGTCATCAGCTGAACCTGATCGGCTTCTTCGTCACTTTCACCGCGTTCCATCATATCGCGCAGTGTAAAGCGAGTGACTACTTGAGTTAACGTCATCGGTTCGTCGATTTCTGAACCCTCAAGCATTTCTGTCATCCAGCTAAACAGTGTGTTGACGTTCTTCATGCGCATTTCGGCAGCTTTCTGGCTGGGAGATGTTTCGTACAGCCAGCTTTCGTAATCAACGCCGTGAATCAAATCGCGAACGGCCGCAATGGGCTCACGCTCAGCCAAAGTAGCCACGTCACGAAGCCAGTGAGTAAAACGCTGGAGCGACTCAAGGCCGCGCCCGCTTAACGTCTGGCTCAGGCCCATATCGAAACTGGAGTGAAACAAACCTTTATTACGTTGCATCGCCCAGGCACCTAGTTTTTGCAACGTCGCAGAGCCAATTTCACGTTTTGGCGTATTCACAATCCGCATGAATGCACTGTCGTCATCCGGATTAGTCAGCACGCGAAGATAAGCCAACAGATCTTTGATTTCCGGGCGCGAGAAGAACGAAGTGCCACCAGAAATGCGATAAGGAATGCGATTCTGCATCAGCATCTTTTCAAATACGCGCGACTGGAAATTCCCGCGATAAAGTATGGCGTAGTCTTTGTAGTTGGTTTTATTGATAAAGTGATGAGCAATCAGCTCGCCAGTCACCCGCTCGGCCTCATGATCTTCACTATTTGCCGTCACCACTTTTAGCTCGGTGCCGTATCCCAGCTCAGAAAAAAGGCGCTTTTCAAAAACGTGCGGGTTGTTGGCAATAAGAATGTTTGCCGCCTTCAGAATACGTCCGGAAGAACGGTAATTCTGTTCAAGCTTAATGACCTGCAATGCGGGGAAATCCTGGCTCAACAGCACCAGGTTTTGTGGTCTGGCACCGCGCCAGGAGTAAATCGACTGGTCGTCATCGCCTACCACGGTGAATCTTGCCCGCGCACCGACCAGTAATTTCACCAGTTCGTACTGGCTGGTGTTGGTATCCTGATATTCATCCACCAGCAAATAGCGAATGCGATTTTGCCAGCGTTCCCGGACTTCTTCATTACGTTGTAAAAGCAGCGTCGGCAGCAAAATTAGATCGTCAAAATCCAGCACATTGCAGGATTTCAAATGCGTATCATACAGGCCGTAGCAATGAGCAAAGATTCGGTCACGCTCGCCTTTGGCCTGCGCAGCGGCCTGCGATGGCGACATCAGATCGTTTTTCCAGTTTGAGATCGTCGAGATCAGTTGCTGCAATAATGTCTTATCGTCTTCAAGCAATCCTTCCGTCAGATCTTTCAACAACGCCGTCTGGTCGGTGTCGTCGAATAACGAGAAGTTAGGCTTCATCCCCAGCGCCGCGTACTCACGTTTAATGATCTCAAGGCCTAAGGTGTGGAAGGTGGAGATCAATAAGCCGCGCGCTTCTTTGCGCCCCAGCGTTTGCGCCACGCGTTCTTTCATCTCTCGCGCCGCTTTATTGGTAAAAGTCACGGCGGCAATATGGCGAGCCTGATAACCGCATTCGCGGATCAAATACGCCATTTTATTGGTGATCACACGTGTTTTGCCCGAGCCAGCGCCCGCCAGGACCAGGCAGGGTCCAGTGACAAATTCGACGGCTTGTTGTTGGCCAGGGTTTAAACGCATAGGGTCACTCAGTGAAAGTCAGGAGGGTATAAAAAGTACATGGTATTATATCCACCATAATCCATACTACCAAGGCACTATCATGGCAAAAACCGCGGCAGCATTGCATATCCTTGTTAAGGAAGAAAAACTGGCCCAGGAAATTCTGACTCAGCTTCAGAATGGCGGCGATTTCGAAAAGCTAGCTAAAAAACATTCCACCTGCCCATCAGGCAAAAAAGGTGGTCACTTAGGTGAGTTCCGCCAGGGCCAGATGGTTCCAGCGTTCGATAAAGTGGTGTTCTCCTGCCCGCTGCTGGAGCCATACGGCCCGCTGCACACGCAGTTCGGTTACCACATCATCAAAGTGTTATACCGTAATTAACAGAAAGGCCGGGGAATTCCCCGGCCTTTTTATTTTTTGGCTTCGCGATTAGCCCGCGACAGCGATACGCTTCATATCTTTCATATAACCGCGCAGTTTCTTGCCAACGGTTTCGATTTCATGGTTACGAATCGCTTCGTTCACATCACGCAGTTGCGCGTTATCAACCGCTCCAGCTGGGATTTCTTTACCCAAATCACCTGCTTGCAGCGTGGTCATGAACTCTTTCAGCAATGGCACTGCCGCGTAAGAGAACAGGTAGTTGCCGTACTCAGCGGTATCAGAGATAACCACGTTCATTTCGTACAGACGCTTACGGGCGATGGTGTTCGCAATCAGCGGCAGCTCATGCAGTGATTCGTAGTAAGCTGATTCTTCGATGATGCCCGCATCAACCATGGTTTCGAATGCCAGCTCAACGCCCGCTTTCACCATTGCGATCATCAGAACGCCTTTATCGAAGTATTCCTGCTCGGAAATTTTACCGTCAAACTGTGCAGCGGTTTCGAATGCAGTTTTGCCGGTCTCTTCACGCCAGGTCAGCAGGTTTTTATCGTCATTTGCCCAGTCAGCCATCATGCCGGAAGAGAATTCGCCGGAGATGATGTCATCCATATGTTTCTGGAACAGCGGAGCCATAATCGTTTTCAGTTGCTCAGACAAGGCATAAGCACGGATTTTTGCCGGGTTGGACAAACGGTCCATCATCAGCGTAATGCCGCCTTGTTTCAGCGCTTCGGTGATGGTTTCCCAGCCGAACTGAATCAGTTTTTCTGCATACGTTGGGTCAGTGCCCTCTTCCACCAGCTTGTCGAAGCACAGCAGAGAACCCGCTTGCAGCATGCCGCACAGAATAGTTTGCTCACCCATCAGGTCAGATTTCACTTCAGCTACGAAGGAAGATTCAAGAACACCAGCACGATGACCGCCAGTGGCAGCAGCCCAGGCTTTAGCGATGGCCATGCCTTCGCCTTTCGGATCGTTTTCTGGGTGAACCGCAATCAGGGTCGGAACACCGAAACCACGCTTGTATTCTTCACGAACTTCAGTGCCCGGGCATTTTGGCGCAACCATCACCACAGTGATGTCTTTACGGATTTGCTCGCCCACTTCAACCACGTTGAAACCGTGGGAGTAGCCCAGTGCTGCGCCATCTTTCATCATTGGCTGAACGGCTTTTACTACTGCGGAGTGCTGCTTGTCTGGCGTCAGGTTAACAACCAGATCCGCTTGCGGGATCAGTTCTTCGTAGGTGCCAACTTTAAAACCGTTTTCGGTCGCTTTACGCCATGAAGCGCGTTTTTCAGCGATAGCTTCTGCACGCAGAGCATAAGCAACATCCAGACCGGAGTCGCGCATGTTCAGACCCTGGTTCAGGCCCTGTGCGCCACAGCCGACGATGACGACTTTTTTGCCTTTGAGGTAGCTTGCTTCATCAGCGAATTCTGCGCGCGCCATGAAACGACATTTACCCAATTGCGCCAACTGCTGACGCAGGTTCAAAGTGTTGAAATAATTAGCCATCGTGGTGGTACTCCGTAGTCGTTGTGTTGTGCTTTTATAAGGTTCGCCAGCCGTGTCTTGCTTGCGATAATGAACTCACTATATGACAGGAAATGCGTTGCTTAAATTGATATATTAACAACGTGACGTTGCAATTTATGCAACGTAAAAACGAGGGCTGATGACCATGGATTTGCGCGACCTGAAAACGTTTCTTCACCTCGCAGAAAGCCGCCATTTCGGCAGAAGCGCTCGGGCTATGCACGTCAGCCCATCCACGCTTTCGCGCCAAATCCAGCGCCTGGAAGACGATCTGGGTCAGCCTTTGTTTTTACGCGATAACCGTACCGTTACGCTGACTGAAGCGGGCGATCAGCTCAAACAGTTCGCTCAACATACGCTTTTGCAGTATCAGCAAATGCGCCACACCATCGGGCAAGAAGGGCCATCACTCACCGGCGAGCTACATCTTTTTTGCTCCGTCACCGCCGCCTACAGTCATTTACCACCCATTCTGGATAGATTCCGTGCTGAGCATCCAAATGTTGAGATCAAACTGACCACCGGCGATGCCGCCGATGCGGTAGAAAAAGTGGATTCCGATGAAGCGGATCTTGCGATTGCCGGTAAGCCAGAAACGTTACCTCCCGGCGTTGCTTTCTCGATTCTGGATAACTTATCCGTAGCACTTATCGCACCCGCACTGGCCTGCCCGGTGCGTGCTCAGGTTAATCAGCCCGATCCTGATTGGGCGAAAGTGCCGTTTATTTTGCCGGACCAAGGTCCGGTGCGCCGCCGAATTGAGTTGTGGTTCCGCCGCCAAAAAATCAGTAATCCGTTTATTTATGCGACGGTTGCGGGCCATGAGGCGATGGTTTCGATGGTGGCGCTGGGCTGTGGTGTGGCGCTGATTCCAGAAATCGTGCTGGAAAATAGTCCCGAACCGGTGCGCAACCGCGTGCAGGTTCTGGAACGAAACGATGAAAACACGCCCTTTGAGCTGGGCGTTTGCGTACAAAAAAAGCGGCTCAATGAGCCGCTTGTGCATGCATTCTGGAAATTACTACCCGGTAACCACTAACCCGCGAGGAAGAAGCGGAATGCCGGGTTATTGGTTTCGTCGTGGCAATCGTAACCCAACTCGTTGAGACGGGTTTCGAAATCCGGTTCGTTTTCACCCAGTTCAAACGCCGCCAAAACACGGCCATAATCCGTGCCATGACTGCGATAGTGGAACAGGGAAATATTCCAGTGTGTCCCGAGCGTTTGCAGGAATTTCAGCAAAGCGCCTGGCGACTCAGGGAATTCGAAACTGTACAACCGCTCGCGCAGTGGCTTAGACGGTCGCCCGCCCACCATGTAGCGTACGTGCAATTTCGCCATTTCGTCATCAGACAAATCGACAACGCCATAGCCGCCAGCATTCAATAGTTCGATAATTTCGTGTCGTTCTTCCACGCCACGCGTCAACCGAACACCGACGAAAATGCAGGCTTCTGACGAATTCGAATAGCGATAGTTAAACTCAGTGACCGAGCGCCCACCCAGCACCTGGCAGAATTTCAGGAAGCTGCCTTTTTGCTCAGGGATCGTCACGGCGAGTAACGCTTCACGCTGTTCGCCCAGCTCGCAACGTTCAGAAACGTAACGCAGGCCGTGGAAGTTAACGTTCGCCCCGGATAATACGTGAGCGAGGCGTTCACCACGGATCTGATGCTGCTGGATGTACTTTTTCATCCCCGCCAGCGCCAGAGCACCAGACGGTTCAGCAACCGCACGAACATCTTCGAACAGATCTTTCATCGCAGCGCAGATAGCATCGCTATCTACCGTAATGATGTCGTCGAGGTATTCCTGGCACAGACGGAACGTTTCATCGCCGATGCGCTTAACCGCGACGCCTTCAGCAAACAAACCGACGCGCGCCAAATCAACGGGCTTGCCCGCATCGAGTGCTGCTTTCAGGCAGGCTGAATCTTCCGCTTCAACGGCAATCACTTTGATTTGTGGCATCAGTTGTTTGATCAACACCGCCACACCCGCTGCCAGACCGCCGCCGCCGACCGGTACGAAAACGCGATCGATATGCGCATCTTGTTGCAGCAGTTCCAGCGCCAGTGTGCCCTGCCCGGCAATGACTGCCGGGTGGTCAAACGGAGGAACGTAAGTGAAGCCTTGCTGCTGAGAAAGTTCGATGGCTCGAGCTTTCGCTTCATCAAAGTTGGCACCGTGTAGCAGGACTTCACCGCCAAATGCGCGGACGGCATCAACTTTGATATCCGCTGTCGAAACAGGCATCACTATCAAAGACTTGATACCCAAACGCGTTGAAGAAAGCGCAACACCTTGTGCATGATTGCCCGCTGAAGCCGTAATCACGCCGCTGGCTTTTTGCTCACTGTTCAGCCCCGCAATCATGGCGTATGCGCCGCGCAATTTGAAACTGTGCACCGGCTGGCGGTCTTCACGCTTCACCAGAATCACGTTATCCAGCCGTGAGGAGAGCTTTTCCATCTTCTGCAACGGTGTAACCTGCGCGACTTCGTAAACCGGTGCGCGCAGTACAGCTCGCAGATATTCCGCCCCGCAAGGGGCGTCAGGTAGTGGTTGTGACTCGGCCATGATTAGCCTCCAAGCTTACTTTTATCGCGCACCGCGCCCTTATCGGCACTGGTGGCAAGCATGGCGTAAGCGCGCAGAGCGAAGGAAACCTGGCGTTCACGCGCACGTGGAGTCCAGGCTTGCGCACCGCGAGCTTCTTGCGCTTCACGACGTGCAGCCATTTGCTGCTCGTTCAATTCCAGTTGGATGCCACGGTTTGGGATGTCGATGGCAATCATGTCGCCATCTTCAATCAGCGCAATATTACCGCCGCTTGCCGCTTCAGGCGAAACGTGACCGATAGAAAGGCCAGAGGTACCACCAGAGAAACGCCCATCAGTGACCAGCGCACAGGCCTTGCCCAGCCCCATAGATTTCAGGAAGGTCGTTGGGTAGAGCATTTCTTGCATGCCCGGCCCGCCTTTTGGCCCTTCGTAGCGAATAACGACCACGTCGCCCGCGACGACTTTGCCGCCAAGGATTGCTTCAACCGCATCATCCTGGCTTTCGTAGACTTTTGCAGGGCCACGGAATACCAGGCTTTCGTCGTCCACACCCGCTGTTTTCACAATGCAGCCATTTTCAGCAAAGTTGCCGTAAAGCACCGCCAAACCACCTTCCTGGCTATAGGCATTTTCTTTGGAACGGATACAACCGTTTTGGCGGTCAACATCCAGAGAATCCCAACGGCAGGACTGCGAGAAAGCTTTTGTGGTACGAATGCCCGCCGGACCTGCGGAGAACATGCTTTTCACGCTTTCGTCTTTGGTCAGCATGACATCGTATTGTTCCAGCGTTTGCGTCAGGGTCAGACCCAGAACGTTTTTCACATTGCGATGCAGTAAGCCACCACGATCCAGTTCGCCCAAAATACCAATTACGCCACCCGCACGGTGCACATCTTCCATATGGTATTTCTGGGTGCTCGGCGCGACTTTACACAGCTGAGGCACTTTGCGAGAAAGCTGGTCTATATCCGTCATGGTGAAATCGAGTTCTGCTTCCTGAGCGGCCGCCAGTAAGTGCAGAACGGTATTCGTTGAGCCGCCCATCGCAACATCCAGCGTCATGGCGTTCTCAAACGCTTCTTTGCTGGCGATGCTACGTGGCAATGCACTTTCATCATCCTGCTCGTAATAACTTTTGGTCAGCGCGACGATGCGTTTACCGGCATTCAGGAACAACTCTTTACGATCGGAGTGCGTTGCCAGCAGAGAACCGTTACCCGGCTGAGACAGGCCCAGCGCTTCTGTCAGACAGTTCATGGAGTTAGCCGTGAACATACCGGAACAGGAGCCGCAAGTTGGGCAAGCGGAACGTTCGACCTGCTCGCTTTGCTCGTCGCTCACTTTCGGGTCAGCGCCCTGGATCATCGCATCAACCAGGTCGAGCTTGATGATTTGGTCAGACAGTTTGGTTTTCCCGGCTTCCATCGGGCCGCCGGAAACGAAGATGACCGGAATGTTCAGGCGCAAAGAGGCCATCAACATCCCTGGGGTGATTTTGTCGCAGTTGGAGATACATACCATGGCATCGGCGCAGTGTGCGTTGACCATGTACTCCACGGAGTCGGCGATAAGCTCGCGTGACGGCAGAGAATAAAGCATGCCGCCGTGACCCATGGCGATGCCGTCATCAACGGCGATGGTGTTGAATTCTTTAGCCACGCCGCCGGAGGCTTCGATTTGTTCGGCGACTAATTTACCCAAATCGCGCAGGTGAACGTGTCCTGGTACGAATTGAGTAAAGGAGTTCACTACCGCAATAATTGGCTTGCCGAAATCGTCATCGGTCATCCCAGTTGCGCGCCACAAAGCGCGGGCACCCGCCATATTACGGCCGTGGGTGGTGGTGGCTGAACGGTACTTAGGCATGCTTATTTACTCCAGTCTGTCTGTCGAGCGGACGGTAATCACCATCCGCTTAGTTATATTTTTACTTAGGGTTGACCTGATCTAACCAGCCCCATTTATCTTCTGTTTCGCCAGTGAACAGACCAAAGAATGCCTGTTGAATACGTTTAGTGACAGGGCCACAACGGCCTTCACCCACTTGAATGCGGTCTACGCTACGAACTGGCGTGATTTCCGCAGCAGTGCCTGACATGAACACTTCGTCCGCCAGATACAGGGATTCGCGAGACAACACTTGCTCACGCACTTCGATACCCAGATCTTTTGCCAGTGTGATAATTGCGTCACGGGTAATGCCTGGTAATGCGGAAGAGGTAAATGGCGGGGTAAACAGGATGCCGTCTTTCACTTCAAACAGGTTTTCACCTGCGCCTTCTGACAGGTAGCCGTTCACGTCCAGCGCGATGCCTTCTTGATAACCATGGCGACGAGCTTCGCTGCCAACCAGCAAGGAAGAAAGATAGTTACCGCCCGCTTTCGCCGCAGTTGGAATGGTGTTTGGCGCTACACGGTTCCAGGAGGAAACCATCGCGTCGATCCCTTGATCCAGCGCTTCTGCGCCGAGATATGCACCCCATGGGAAGGCTGCGATGATCACATCTGTGGTATAGCCATCTGGCGGGTTCACGCCCATACCGACATCACCAACAAACACTAATGGGCGGATATACGCGCTGGTCAGGTTATTTTTACGAATAACGTTACGGCAGGCTTCCATCAGCTCATCAACACTTTGTGATACAGGGAAACGATAGATTTTTGCGGAGTCACGCAAACGCTGCATGTGTTCACGATGGCGGAACACCACTGGGCCAATGTGAGATTCGTAGCAACGGATACCTTCAAATACCGATGTGCCGTAATGTAGCGCATGGGACATTACATGGACCTTTGCCTCGCCCCACGGCGTCATCTCACCATTGAACCAGATGTAATCAGCTTTCTTCGTCGTCATTGTTCTCTTCCTTCTGCGCTCAGGCGCGGATTTGTTGTGTTGTTTGTTGCTGGATTTCGACGCGACCAACGTCCACCAGTTTGCTTAATTGACTAAACAGTAATTCGACTGGGCGCAGGCTGGCAACGGTCAATTCAATATTAATATCGTCAGTATTCCCCAGCGTGACCATGTTCATAGAACAAACCTGAAAACCGCGATGGCGCACGACGCGTAACACGCGCTCCAGCGTTTCTGGACGAAAACGGGCCGTTACTGCGAGCTGATGTTGCATCATGATAATTTCTCCAGCATTTGTGAGTTACTGGCACCGGGTGGCACCAACGGCCAGACATTTTCGTACTCATCAATTGAGACGTGAAGCATGTATGGGCCATCGCTGTTCAACATCGTTTCGATGGCAGCTTCTACCTGGTCTTTACGGGTAATGTGTTGGCCTGGGATACCAAAGGCGCTGGCCAGCATGAGGAAATCAGGGTTATCGGAGAGGTTGGTTTCACTATAACGTTCGGAGAAAAACATTTGCTGCCACTGGCGAACCATTCCTAAACGCTGGTTATCCAGTAAAACGATTTTCAACGGCAGCTGTTTTCGTTTTACGGTGCCCAACTCCTGAACATTCATCATGAAAGAGCCGTCACCCGAGATACAGATGACCGTATCATTTGGTCGCGCAACCTGTGCGCCAACTGCCGCTGGTAAACCAAAGCCCATTGTCCCCAGGCCACTGGAAGTGATGAAATTTTCCGGGCGCGTGAAGGACATATGCTGGGCCGTCCACATCTGATGCTGGCCCACATCGGTCGTCACCACGCATTCCTGCGGCTTGCGGTCGGAGATTTGTTTCAGTAATAACGGGGCAAAAATAGCTTCGCCGGGATGATCGTAACGCCATGGGTTTTCAGCGCGCAAAGTGGCTACGTCTTGCTGCCAGTCAGCGATATCCAGAGGTTGCTGCAACGCCTGTAATAACTGGACCAAATCCCCCTGCAACCCAACGTGTGCCTGACGCAGCTTGCTCAGCTCGGCCGGGTCGATGTCCATATGGATCACTTTCGCGTGCGGGGCAAAGGTATTCAGCTTGCCGGTAACACGGTCGTCAAAGCGTGCGCCGACGGCAATCAGCAAGTCGCACTCTTGCACCGCAAGGTTCGCCGCTTTGGTGCCGTGCATGCCCAACATACCGGAATAAAATGGGTGGTCAGCCGGAACCGCACCCAGGCCTTTTAACGTGACGGTGGAAGGCATATTGGTAACCGCAATAAATTCGCGCAGCGCAGGAACCGCCTGAGCCATACCAACCCCACCGCCGACATACAACATCGGCTTGCGAGCACTCGCAATCATTTCACGAGCCTGTTGCAGCTCGGCATATGGAATGGCGAAATCATCTTCAACCGTCGACAACCACGGCTCCAGATCCCCTTGCGCTAATTGAATATCTTTAGGGATATCAACTAATACCGGGCCGGGACGGCCAGAATTTGCGATTTCAAATGCTTCAGCGAGCACGCGAGGTAAATCTTCAAAAGATTCAACGAGGAAACTATGTTTAGTGCAGGCAAGTGAGAGGCCTAAAACATCGACCTCCTGGAAAGCATCGGTCCCGATCAATGGAGCGGCAACCTGGCCTGTGATGGCAACAACAGGAACGGAGTCTAATAACGCATCAGCAAGGCCGGTTATCAGGTTGGTCGCACCAGGTCCAGAAGTGGCGATGCAAACCCCTGTTTTTCCAGTAGAACGTGCATAACCAATGGCGGCCATTGCGGCACCTTGCTCATGGCGGCAGAGCAAATGTTCGACCCCACCGTCATATAAAGCATCGTAGACTGGCATGATTGCGCCACCCGGATAGCCGAAAACTGTCTCAACACCCTGCGCTCGCAACGCATGTACCACCCACTGCGCACCATTCATAGTTAGTTCCCCGTCTCACTACTGGAGAAACAGCATTTTATGCTGCAACGCATTGTCTGTTCCTCTCCAAATTTTTTACCCAACAAAAAACCCCCGGACCTTTCGGTGCGGGGGTTCTTTTCGATTCAGGCTTGATTTTTAAGCCTTTCTTTCTCCAAGTGCAGCCCCGCACGGTGGAATAATAATCACCACCACGCTAATCACGACCAGGCTAATCACTTGTAGAAGGGCTTTCATGTTTGTTTATTCTGTCTACTTGTTCGAAGTAATGCCTACAGAGTTATCACAGTGTTTGATCAAAGCACAAGAATTTTTTATGAACGACCCGGGAGATTAAAATTAAAAATTGATAAAAGATTATTGTTTTCAGTAAATAACAAGATAGTGAAAATATTTCATAAAGAGCCAATTCTTATTGTTCTCGTCTGGTCTTAGCGAAAAAATAATTTTTTGCGGGGCGTGTCGCAGAAAAATTGCTGTGAAAAGAAATCCGACCGGAAAGTCTGGAAAGCATTTCGAAGAACTCTCATTTGACACTTTAGGCCACATTAGCAAGCTGACAGGATAAAGCTCATTCCAAAGGAGCGAACTATGTCACTGGCAGTTGTTAACACAAGAGCGGCATTAGGCATTGCAGCCCCATTGGTCACCGTTGAGGTTCATATCAGCCAGGGATTACCGGGCTTAACCCTCGTTGGTTTGCCGGAAACCACTGTACGGGAAGCGCGAGACCGGGTGCGCAGCGCCATCATTAACAGTGGATATACGTTTCCGGCCCGTAAAATCACGATAAACCTTGCGCCCGCGGATCTTCCCAAAGAAGGCGGACGATATGACTTACCTATCGCTCTGGCGTTGCTGGCAGCTTCAGAGCAGCTTTCAATTGATAAACTGGAGCAATATGAGTTCGTGGGTGAACTTGCGCTTACGGGGGCACTACGCGGCGTTCCAGGTGCAATTTCATCAGCAATGGAGGCTTTAAAAGCAGGAAAGAAGATCATTATTGCAGATGAAAATGCCACAGAACTCGGTTTGATTGAGCAGCCCGGCTGCCTTATTGCAAACCACCTCACTCAAGTCTGCGCATTCCTTGAAGGAAAAGGTGATTTACTCGCTCCAGAAAAGCTACCGCAGCCAGAGGTTGAATATGGACAAGATCTCAATGAGATTTTTGGGCAATCGCAAGGGAAACGAGCGCTGGAGATAACGGCAGCTGGCGGGCATAACCTTCTGCTTATTGGGCCACCCGGCACGGGCAAAACCATGCTAGTCAGCCGCCTCAATACATTGCTCCCCCCATTGAACGATGGTGAAGCGCTGGAGAGTGCGGCGATCATAAGCCTGGTCAATCCGCACTCACTACAACAGCAATGGCGCCAGCGCCCTTTCAGAGCGCCTCATCACAGTGCTTCGTTGACTGCTATGGTAGGGGGAGGAACGATTCCAAGACCCGGAGAAATATCACTGGCGCACAATGGCGTGCTGTTCCTCGATGAGCTTCCGGAATTTGAACGCCGGGTTCTGGATGCATTACGTGAGCCTATAGAATCGGGTGAAATTCATATATCCCGAACACGAGCCAAAATTAGTTACCCTGCAAAATTCCAACTACTGGCCGCCATGAATCCTAGCCCGACAGGGCATTATCAGGGTAAGCATAACCGTTGTACGCCTGAGCAGACACTTCGCTACCTCAGCAGGCTTTCAGGGCCATTTTTGGATCGTTTTGATTTATCCGTTGAGGTCCCTCTTCCTCCATCAGGGATTTTAAGCAATCCGGGTTTGAACGTTGAAAGCAGCGTTGATGTGAGGGCGCGTGTGATAGACACGCAGCGGCGACAATATGAACGCCAGCAAAAACTCAATGCCAGGCTGGATAACCACGAAATCAAGATGCATTGTTCTATTGAGCACAATGATGCGATCTGGCTGGAAGAGACGCTGGTGAAACTGGGATTATCGATACGAGCCTGGCACCGTTTATTAAAGGTTGCTCGAACCATTGCAGATATTCAGAAAAGTGAACAGATAAGGCGGGAACATCTTCTGGAAGCACTCAGCTACCGTGCAATCGACCGTTTGTTGATTCATTTACAATAGTTAGCAGGATAAAAAAATGGGGCTTTCGCCCCATTTCTGTTAATCATCGCTTTCGGTGTAGTCTTCAACCGCATCTGCCTGCGGCTTGCCACCGGAGAGAGTATGGAAACGCTTAGGACGCTTGATTCGCGTCATATACTTGCTCCACACGCGTTCGGCATCAGTGACTGGCTCACGCTCGCCGCGGCAAACCGCAACAAACAGAACTTCTTCTTCAGTACCAGGTTCACGCTTGCCGAGATCCAGCTCATTGAACGCATAACCATGACGCTCTAACAGCTGGGCCTCTTTGATGGTGAAATCACCATGGCGAGCAAACCCGCGCGGATAATGTTTATTGTCGAAAAACCGATTAGTCGTCGTAAAGCTTTCCGCCATCCTGCACGCTCCTAATTCTCTTGGTCGAGCTATTTATGGCGCGGAGTATTAGTTACGCTTGACAGAGCGTCAAACAAAACATTTAAATCATAACGACAAATTTTTTTGGGAGTGGGTCGTGGATACTGAATTACTAAAAACGTTCCTCGAAGTGAGTCGAACGCGACATTTTGGGAGGGCTGCGGAGGCACTTTATCTAACGCAATCAGCCGTTAGCTTCCGTATTCGCCAATTAGAGAACCAACTCGGGGTAAATCTTTTTACCCGCCATCGCAATAATATTCGGCTGACGACAGCTGGCGAGCGTTTACTGCCGTATGCAGAAAATCTTATGAGTATTTGGTTAACGGCCAAAAAAGAGGTTTCTCACACCTCACAACACAATGAATTAACGATTGGTGCCAGCTCATCACTTTGGGAATGCATGCTTTCAGAGTGGCTTGTGGCGCTTTATCAACAACATAAAGACCTGCAATTTGAAGCACGTATATCCCAACGAAAATCGTTAGTTAAGCAATTGCATGAACGACAACTTGATCTGCTGATCACGACTGAATCTCCTAAGATGGATGAGTTTTCCAGTCAATTACTGGGACATTTTGACCTGGCACTTTTTTCTGCTGCTCAGCAAACGTCAAAAGCAGAGTTAAAGTATTTACGTCTGGAATGGGGGCCTGATTTTCAGCAGCATGAGACGGGACTGATTAGTAATGATGGCGTTCCGATACTGACAACCAGCTCAGCTCAAATCGCCTACAAGCTACTACAACAGCTCAATGGATGTTCATTTTTACCCGTGGAGTGGGCCAAGAAACGAGAAGGGATTTACCTTGTGCCTGATAGCACTACGCTTTCACGCCCTTTGTATGCAATTTGGTTACAAAATAGCGATAAACAAAGCACAATCAAAGAGTTATTAAAGACACCACTTATAGCGCAGTAATGCGCTTTTGTCGTTCGGCAGTATATCCTAGGGGAATTTTAGGCAAAAAAAAATCCTTTGCCGAAGCAAAGGATTATATATGGCAGGGGCGGAGAGACTCGAACTCGCGACACCCGGTTTTGGAGACCGGTGCTCTACCAACTGAGCTACGCCCCTAGATAACGCTTAGTATTATGCCCGCTAATTTAGCAGGCATAATTTTTTTAATAAGTGGCGGAACGGACGGGACTCGAACCCGCGACCCCCTGCGTGACAGGCAGGTATTCTAACCGACTGAACTACCGCTCCACCGAATTTCTTTCTTACTACCACCAGATGTCACATTCTGGCTTTTACTGCTTTGAATTTGGAGCCTGGCAGTTCCCTACTCTCGCATGGGGAGACCCCACACTACCATCGGCGCTACGGCGTTTCACTTCTGAGTTCGGCATGGGGTCAGGTGGGACCACCGCGCTAGTGCCGCCAGGCATATTCTGTTTCATCAACCGTCATGTTATCCACATAACCATCGACTTAAAATCTCGGTTCAAGCTGAAAATCAAATGCTTAGTCTCTCAACCAAAACACCTTCGGTGTTGTAAGGTTAAGCCTCACGGATCATTAGTACTGGTTAGCTCAACGTATCGCTACGCTTACACACCCAGCCTATCAACGTCGTAGTCTTCAACGTTCCTTCAGGGGAATCAAGTTCCCAGGGAGAATTCATCTCGGGGCAAGTTTCGCGCTTAGATGCTTTCAGCGCTTATCTTTTCCGCATTTAGCTACCGGGCAATGCCATTGGCATGACAACCCGAACACCAGTGATGCGTCCACTCCGGTCCTCTCGTACTAGGAGCAGCCCCCCTCAATTCTCCAGCGCCCACGGCAGATAGGGACCGAACTGTCTCACGACGTTCTAAACCCAGCTCGCGTACCACTTTAAATGGCGAACAGCCATACCCTTGGGACCTACTTCAGCCCCAGGATGTGATGAGCCGACATCGAGGTGCCAAACACCGCCGTCGATATGAACTCTTGGGCGGTATCAGCCTGTTATCCCCGGAGTACCTTTTATCCGTTGAGCGATGGCCCTTCCATTCAGAACCACCGGATCACTAAGACCTGCTTTCGCACCTGCTCGAGCCGTCACTCTCGCAGTCAAGCTAGCTTATGCCTTTGCACTAACCTCACGATGTCCGACCGTGATTAGCTAACCTTCGTGCTCCTCCGTTACGCTTTAGGAGGAGACCGCCCCAGTCAAACTACCCACCAGACACTGTCCGCAACCCGGATCACGGGTCTACGTTAGAACATCAAACATTAAAGGGTGGTATTTCAAGGTTGGCTCCATGCAGACTGGCGTCCACACTTCAAAGCCTCCCACCTATCCTACACATCAAGGCTCAATGTTCAGTGTCAAGCTATAGTAAAGGTTCACGGGGTCTTTCCGTCTTGCCGCGGGTACACTGCATCTTCACAGCGATTTCAATTTCACTGAGTCTCGGGTGGAGACAGCCTGGCCATCATTACGCCATTCGTGCAGGTCGGAACTTACCCGACAAGGAATTTCGCTACCTTAGGACCGTTATAGTTACGGCCGCCGTTTACCGGGGCTTCGATCAAGAGCTTCAGCTTGCGCTTAACCCCATCAATTAACCTTCCGGCACCGGGCAGGCGTCACACCGTATACGTCCACTTTCGTGTTTGCACAGTGCTGTGTTTTTAATAAACAGTTGCAGCCAGCTGGTATCTTCGACTGCCTTCAGCTCCATCCGCGAGGGACTTCACCTACCGACAGCGTGCCTTCTCCCGAAGTTACGGCACCATTTTGCCTAGTTCCTTCACCCGAGTTCTCTCAAGCGCCTTGGTATTCTCTACCTGACCACCTGTGTCGGTTTGGGGTACGATTCGTTGTTACCTGATGCTTAGAGGCTTTTCCTGGAAGTGCGGCATTTGTTACTTCAGCACCGTAGTGCCTCGTCATCACACCTCAGCGTTAGATAAGAGTCCGGATTTACCTAAACTCTCCGCCTACATGCTTAAACCGGGACAACCGTCGCCCGGCTAACATAGCCCTCTCCGTCCCCCCTTCGCAGTAACACCGAGTACAGGAATATTAACCTGTTTCCCATCGACTACGCCTTTCGGCCTCGCCTTAGGGGTCGACTCACCCTGCCCCGATTAACGTTGGACAGGAACCCTTGGTCTTCCGGCGAGCGGGTTTTTCACCCGCTTTATCGTTACTTATGTCAGCATTCGCACTTCTGATACCTCCACCAGACCTCACAGTCCAGCTTCAACGGCTTACAGAACGCTCCCCTACCCAACAACGCCTAAGCGTCGCTGCCGCAGCTTCGGTGCATGGTTTAGCCCCGTTACATCTTCCGCGCAGGCCGACTCGACCAGTGAGCTATTACGCTTTCTTTAAATGATGGCTGCTTCTAAGCCAACATCCTGGCTGTCTGTGCCTTCCCACATCGTTTCCCACTTAACCATGACTTTGGGACCTTAGCTGGCGGTCTGGGTTGTTTCCCTCTTCACGACGGACGTTAGCACCCGCCGTGTGTCTCCCGTGATAACATTCTTCGGTATTCGTAGTTTGCATCGGGTTGGTAAGCCGGGATGGCCCCCTAGCCGAAACAGTGCTCTACCCCCGAAGATGAGTTCACGAGGCGCTACCTAAATAGCTTTCGGGGAGAACCAGCTATCTCCCGGTTTGATTGGCCTTTCACCCCCAGCCACAAGTCATCCGCTAATTTTTCAACATTAGTCGGTTCGGTCCTCCAGTTAGTGTTACCCAACCTTCAACCTGCCCATGGCTAGATCACCGGGTTTCGGGTCTATACCCTGCAACTTAACGCCCAGTTAAGACTCGGTTTCCCTGCGGCTCCCCTATACGGTTAACCTTGCTACAGAATATAAGTCGCTGACCCATTATACAAAAGGTACGCAGTCACCCCATAAAAGAGGCTCCCACTGCTTGTACGTACACGGTTTCAGGTTCTGTTTCACTCCCCTCGCCGGGGTTCTTTTCGCCTTTCCCTCACGGTACTGGTTCACTATCGGTCAGTCAGGAGTATTTAGCCTTGGAGGATGGTCCCCCCATATTCAGACAGGATACCACGTGTCCCGCCCTACTCTTCGAGTTCACAGTATGTGTATTTTTGTGTACGGGAGTATCACCCTG
Organism: Buttiauxella agrestis; assembly: GCF_900446255.1. NCBI lineage: Bacteria > Pseudomonadati > Pseudomonadota > Gammaproteobacteria > Enterobacterales > Enterobacteriaceae > Buttiauxella > Buttiauxella agrestis. The sequence goes on from NZ_UIGI01000001.1 coordinate 4,798,539, forward strand.
TACCCTGCGACTTTCCAGACGCTTCCACTAATACACAAACTGATTCAGACTCTGGGCTGCTCCCCGTTCGCTCGCCGCTACTGGGGGAATCTCGGTTGATTTCTTTTCCTCGGGGTACTTAGATGTTTCAGTTCCCCCGGTTCGCTTCGTTAAGCTATGTATTCACTTAACGATAGTGTGACGAATCACACTGGGTTTCCCCATTCGGAAATCGTCGGTTATAACGGTTCATATCACCTTACCGACGCTTATCGCAGATTAGCACGTCCTTCATCGCCTCTGACTGCCAGGGCATCCACCGTGTACGCTTAGTCGCTTAACCTCACAACCCGAAGATGTCTCGTAAGACACAATCGTATGTTGTGAAAATTTGAGAGACTCGAACACACCGCATTTTCCTTTCTTATTACGGAGAAAGGAAACAGTGTGTCGTTTCAATTTTCAGCTTGTTCCGGATTTTTAAAGAGCAAATACTTCTCAGCACACTGTTAAACAGTACACTTAGAAGTAATTTTTTTGACTGAATACTATTAGTAAGTAATGGTGGAGCTATGCGGGATCGAACCGCAGACCTCCTGCGTGCAAGGCAGGCGCTCTCCCAGCTGAGCTATAACCCCATACAGTCACTAACAGATACCTTTATTCCAAATCTCAAAACACAGGCGTGAGAATTGGTAGGCCTGAGTGGACTTGAACCACCGACCTCACCCTTATCAGGGGTGCGCTCTAACCACCTGAGCTACAAGCCTATAAAGGTATTCTGCTCGTTATTCTTCATCAGACAATCTGTGTGAGCACTACGCGGGTTTGTATCTATTAGGTAAGGAGGTGATCCAACCGCAGGTTCCCCTACGGTTACCTTGTTACGACTTCACCCCAGTCATGAATCACAAAGTGGTAAGCGCCCTCCCGAAGGTTAAGCTACCTACTTCTTTTGCAACCCACTCCCATGGTGTGACGGGCGGTGTGTACAAGGCCCGGGAACGTATTCACCGTAGCATTCTGATCTACGATTACTAGCGATTCCGACTTCACGGAGTCGAGTTGCAGACTCCGATCCGGACTACGACGCACTTTATGAGGTCCGCTTGCTCTCGCGAGGTCGCTTCTCTTTGTATGCGCCATTGTAGCACGTGTGTAGCCCTACTCGTAAGGGCCATGATGACTTGACGTCATCCCCACCTTCCTCCAGTTTATCACTGGCAGTCTCCTTTGAGTTCCCGGCCGAACCGCTGGCAACAAAGGATAAGGGTTGCGCTCGTTGCGGGACTTAACCCAACATTTCACAACACGAGCTGACGACAGCCATGCAGCACCTGTCTCAGAGTTCCCGAAGGCACTAAGCTATCTCTAGCGAATTCTCTGGATGTCAAGAGTAGGTAAGGTTCTTCGCGTTGCATCGAATTAAACCACATGCTCCACCGCTTGTGCGGGCCCCCGTCAATTCATTTGAGTTTTAACCTTGCGGCCGTACTCCCCAGGCGGTCGACTTAACGCGTTAGCTCCGGAAGCCACTCCTCAAGGGAACAACCTCCAAGTCGACATCGTTTACGGCGTGGACTACCAGGGTATCTAATCCTGTTTGCTCCCCACGCTTTCGCACCTGAGCGTCAGTCTTTGTCCAGGGGGCCGCCTTCGCCACCGGTATTCCTCCAGATCTCTACGCATTTCACCGCTACACCTGGAATTCTACCCCCCTCTACAAGACTCTAGCCTGCCAGTTTCGAATGCAGTTCCCAGGTTGAGCCCGGGGATTTCACATCCGACTTGACAGACCGCCTGCGTGCGCTTTACGCCCAGTAATTCCGATTAACGCTTGCACCCTCCGTATTACCGCGGCTGCTGGCACGGAGTTAGCCGGTGCTTCTTCTGCGAGTAACGTCAATCACTGCGGTTATTAACCACAATGCCTTCCTCCTCGCTGAAAGTACTTTACAACCCGAAGGCCTTCTTCATACACGCGGCATGGCTGCATCAGGCTTGCGCCCATTGTGCAATATTCCCCACTGCTGCCTCCCGTAGGAGTCTGGACCGTGTCTCAGTTCCAGTGTGGCTGGTCATCCTCTCAGACCAGCTAGGGATCGTCGCCTAGGTGAGCCATTACCTCACCTACTAGCTAATCCCATCTGGGCACATCTGATGGCAAGAGGCCCGAAGGTCCCCCTCTTTGGTCCGAAGACGTTATGCGGTATTAGCTACCGTTTCCAGTAGTTATCCCCCTCCATCAGGCAGTTTCCCAGACATTACTCACCCGTCCGCCGCTCGTCACCCAGGAGCAAGCTCCCTGTGCTACCGCTCGACTTGCATGTGTTAGGCCTGCCGCCAGCGTTCAATCTGAGCCATGATCAAACTCTTCAATTAAAAGCTTGATTTGCTTCAACTCGTGAAGCGGTGCTCAAAAATTAACTTTCGTAATAATTCAACTAAATGAATTACTGCTTGGTCACTCTTCAAGACTTGATATTTTTTTGATACCCGAAGGTATCTGAGATATCAATCCTGCGAGTGCCCACACAGATTGTCTGATAAATTGTTAAAGAGCAGTGAGTCAGGCGTTTTCGCTTGCTAACTCGAGGTGGCGTATATTACGCTTTCCTCTTTCAGAGTCAAGCGTTTATTTTCGCTTTTCATCTGGCTGACGGGCCGGTTTGTAAGCCGTTGTGCCGTGTCAGTGGAGGCGCAGTATAGGGATTTTCTGGAGGCTGACAACCCCTATTTTCAATTTTTATTTCAACCGTCGTTTTTTTATTCAAAATTGCTGCGAACTGCCAGTTTTTCGAGCCTTTGGAAGCCATAACGCAGCAATACGGGTGTTAATTGCGCAATCTCAGGAGTGAGTCCCATACAGAAAGCAATATTCTCATCCGCAGAGAATGCATTCGGAGATTCATGCTCTAAGAGCCACACGGTTCGACGCGCAATCGCAGCGCCCGAATCTATCAGCCGGGTACCTTCCGGCAGGACTTGCAGCAACTCTTCTTCTAATAGTGGGAAATGGGTGCAACCTAATACCACGGTATCTGGCGGCTCTTTCATTCTCAGCCACGGGCGCAGGATTTTACGCAGTTCCTCAAGATCAACTGGCTGGCCATGTAACTTGGCCTCAGCTAACTCCACCAGTTCCGCCGAACCGAGCATTTCGATTTTGCATTCTGACGCAAAGCGTGCAACCAGTTCGTGAGTATAAGGACGGCGAACTGTGCCGCGAGTCGCCAGCAACCCTACAACACCATTAGTCGTCAAACGCGCAGCTGGCTTAATAGCAGGAACAACACCGACAACAGGGAAGGCGAACTTTTCGCGAAGCGCAGGAAGTGAAACGGTGCTCGCAGTATTACAAGCAATGATGGCGAGTGCGAGCGGGTAGCGTTCCTGAACCGCAGTCACAATTTCTACCACGCGCTCAACAATAAACTCTTCGCTTTTCTCGCCGTAGGGAAATGCTACGTTATCGAAAGCATATATATAGTGCAGGTCAGGCAAAAGCTGCCGGACTTCGTCATACACAGAGAGCCCACCGACACCGGAGTCAAAAACCAGTACGGTGGGACGTGTATTAGAAGGTATAGCTGCCAGTGAGGTAGTATTCCCGTCCTGGGGTTTGATAGCCATAAACCGTCTCGTAATCTTTATCGAACAGGTTGGCAATTCTACCACGAACGGTTAGCTGTGAGGTGACCGGATATGACGCGGAAACATCAACAGTACTGTAACTCGGCAAAACCTGCTGAGTCGGGCTATACGAAGAAGTGTTGTTGTCGTAGCGTTTGCCGTAGTACTGCCACGCAACATCCATATCAACATTAAACATACTCCAGTCGAGCTGATACTTAGCCTGACGCTTGGCACGACGAGCCAGCACCTCATCCGTCTGGTCATCACGCGGGTCCATATACTGAAGCGTCACTTTATGGGTAAAGATGCCAGTATCAACGCTACCCGTCCATTCCAGCCCTTTGATGGTCGCGGACTTGATGTTGTCGTAATTCCCTTCGAAAGATCCCGGAGCAGAATAGTAAGTAATCAGGTTTTCTATCTGGTAATGATAAGCCGACAAGCGCCAATCTACTGGCCCTGTTAATCCTTCAAGCCCGGTTTCCCATTGTTTAGACTCTTCTGGCTTCAGGTTTGGATTTGAGTCGATACCAAAGCGTGTCGAACCAAACTGCTGCCCAAGCGATGGTGCGAGGAACCCGGTGCCGTAAGAAACCGTGGCACGATAACCTTCAACAAACTCCCACCCTGCGGCCGTCTGCCATGTGCCATGCCAGCCAAATTGTTCGTCATTGTCTTCACGCCCAGAGGCTTCCAGCGTCACATCGCCAAACTGCTGCTGACCGCTGAGGTAAACACCGGTGTTATCGCGCTTATAGGTATCTGACATTGCCGTATCTGAAGACGTCAAGCGCTGCTGCTGCCAATCAACGCCTGCACTGACTGAGCCATTTCCTACAACAAAGTTATTACCCCACTGAATGTTACGCTGGGTCATATTGTCGAGAGTGGTACCGTCGTTATAGCGGCCATTCACGCTGCTATAGTTGTAGTCTTTTACTTTTTGATAGCTAGCCAACAACTGAGAAGAGTAAAGGCCAGAATGGAAGCGCATGCCCGCATCGAATGTCTGGTTGTAAAGTTGCTCTTCATCGCCACCGCCAGCGTACCCATACGACCCCTGGTCGTAATCGGTATTGTTGGTATAACCGTAACCACGGAAGAAACCATCAAACTCGTCACTGAACTTGTGCTCAAGCCCGCCCCAGAAAGATTTGCTGCGATAACCATCGCGGTCACTATCGCCGCTATAAGGTGAATCCGGCAGGACGTTGAAACCTTTGGTCATTTCATACGAACCCGCGACCGTCGCCACGGTGTCACCAAAACGATGACGCAAAGTACCGTCGTATTGCTGATAGCCGTTCGAGCCTACACCCGCATTGATTTGCGATTTCTCTTCATCGGTCTGCGTGATGATATTCACCACGCCGCCAATTGCACCCGATCCATAAACCGCTGAACGAGGGCCGCGAATGTATTCCACGCGTTGCACTAATGAGAGGGGGATTTGATTAATATCAGCAGTGTTAGAAATCCCTGGGCGAGCGATAGGAATACCGTCTACCAGCACTAACACATGGCTTGCATTGGTTCCGCGAATAAACATAGAAGAACCTTGCCCAATGCCGCCGTACTGCGCGATATCCACGCCAGGCAAACGACGCATAACATCGTTAAGCGATTTTGCCTGCCACTGGTCGATATCTTCCCGGGTAACAACATCGGTTGGAGCCAGAACAGTATTTACCGGTTGCTGAAAACGGTTAGCCGTTACTACCAGGCTATCATCAGAATTGCTGTCTTGCGCCCAGCCTGAAAAAGCCGTTACGGACAACGCCGTAAACAGCGAAAGTTTTTTTAACTTCATTTATATAAGCATCCGCTTTCCAAAAAGGATGCCGCAGACATAACCGATAGCACGCGATAGTTATGACAAATTGCGACGTATACCGGCAGGTCTTCGGGCTTGGATGTGTTTTACGGATGATGACTTCCCACTTATATAAGCAGTGTCTGCACATGGCATTCATCCCACTATTCCTTACCGCTGCGCGTCAGCCCCAGAATTGCACTGGGTTCCCTTTTAACTTATAAAAAGGCCGGAAACGCTATGCTACGATTTTGTTAATAAGTTTGTCTATAAACATCAAAGTGCAACAGCACTGGACATCAGGAACCTATTCCCTACAATTCGCCGCGTAGTTTGACTCTATTAACAGGTATCAGCTCATGACCCCCGAACATCTCCCAATTGAACAGTACGACGCGCAACTGGCCGAAAAAGTCGCCCGCTTGCAAAGCATGATGGCCCCTTTTGCAGCGCCTGCGCCGGAGGTGTTCCGTTCACCGGTCAGCCATTACCGGATGCGTGCTGAATTTCGCATCTGGCATGATGAAGACGATCTGTACCACATCATGTTTGACCAGGAGACGAAGCAGCGCATTCGGGTTAACACCTTCCCGGCAGCCAGCTCGCTCATCAACGCGTTGATGCCTGCAATGCTCGACGGCGTGCGTGATATTCCCGCCCTGCGCCATAAGCTCTTCCAGATTGATTATCTGACGACAATGAGCAACCAGGCGGTTGTTTCACTGCTATATCACCGCAAACTGGGTGAAGAATGGCAAGAACACGCCCAGGCGCTGCGCGATAAGCTGCGTGCTCAGGGTTTCAACGTTCACTTAATTGGCCGCGCCACCAAAACCAAAATCGAGCTGGATCAGGATTTCATCGACGAGCGTTTGACCGTTGCGGGCAAAGAGATGATTTATCGCCAGGTGGAAAACAGTTTCACGCAACCCAACGCGGCGATGAATGTTCATATGCTGGAATGGGCACTGGATGCGACTCAAAACTCAAGCGGCGATTTGCTGGAACTGTATTGCGGCAACGGTAACTTCTCGCTGGCACTGGCACGTAACTTTAACCGCGTGCTGGCAACTGAAATCGCCAAGCCGTCTGTTGCTGCCGCGCAATACAATATTGAAGCGAATGAAATTGAAAACGTGCAAATCATTCGTATGGCAGCTGAAGATTTTACCCAGGCAATGAATGGCGTGCGTGAGTTTAACCGCCTGAAAGGCATCGACCTGAAAAGCTACCAGTGCGAAACGATTTTTGTCGATCCACCGCGCAGCGGCCTAGATAAAAATACCGTGAAGATGGTGCAGGCGTACCCGCGTATTCTCTACATTTCCTGCAATCCGCAAACCCTGTGCGAAAACCTGGAAACATTGTGCGAAACGCATAACGTGTCGCGCCTGGCGCTATTCGACCAGTTCCCTTACACGCACCATATGGAATGCGGCGTGTGGCTGACACGTAAATAGCAAAACGGACGCTTCGGCGTCCGTTTTTGTTTTTAGCTCAGGGGATTATTCAGCAAACTGCGTTTTAAGCGCCCGGACTTTAAAGCCAATCCAGAACAATAATGCGACTGAAAGTACCGATGGCAGGAAGTTAGAACCCATTGCCGGATATTCAGCACGCACAACGGCGCTGTACAACAGCACTCCCAGCACAAAACAAGCCGCTGCAATACTTGGCAGACCAACCGGCATCGTGCGGTTTTGGTAGCGATGATGCAAACAGTACACCGTCAGCACCAGCGTAATAATAGGGAAAATGGAAAACGGCACAACCGAGCTAAACAACGCGGCAAACGTTCCGTTAATCGCAAGGCCCGCGATCAACGCTAACCCGAGCGTACCTCTCTCTTGTAACTGTTTCATTGCTCTTCCTTTCAATCACTCTTCGGATATTTGAGCTAATGCCACTTTCTCTTGCTCCCGGCGATACCAGTAATACGCACCTTTTGAAATCATACGTAACTGAAGCACCAGTCGCTCTTCAAGCTGACGACGCTGATCGGCATCAACGTCCAACGCTTCGGCACCAGCACTAAAGACAATCGTCACCATCGCTTCAGCCTGCGCCTCAGTGAAACTGCGCGGCATGCGATTTTCGAGTTCCAGATAGTCCGCAAGTTCCGCAATAAAATGCTGAATTTCACGCGCGACAGCGGCACGGAACGCGGCAGACGTTCCAGACCGTTCACGCAACAGCAAGCGGAATGCGTTGGGATTATTACCGATAAATTCCATAAATGTTGAGACAGAAGTTCGAATTACGCTCCCGCCTTTGGCAATTCGTTGGCGAGCCTGGCGCATTAACTGGCGCAACATTAGGCCGCTTTCATCAACCATGGTCAGACCCAGTTCATCAACATCACGGAAATGGCGATAAAACGATGTTGGCGCAATTCCTGCCTCACGGGCGACCTCGCGCAAACTCAGGCTGGCAAAACTCCGTTCAGCACTTAATTGACTAAACGCGGCTTCGACCAGAGAACGCCTGGTTCTTTCTTTTTGTTGCGCTCTTACACCCATCATGTTGCCTGAATCTCTTAAATCGACGTCGCACTATACCAGAGAATAACTTAACTGGTTTTATACAGGTTTGTGAATGATTGTTTACGCGAGCTTGCTCGCGTTACGCAGCAAAAAGCACAACGACAATTGGGTTATCCCGGCGTTAATGTTACCATCGTGTTGCTTTTATGTATAAGAACAGGTAAGCCTTACCATGTCACACACCTACGATTATGACGCAGTAGTAATTGGTTCCGGCCCAGGCGGCGAAGGCGCTGCAATGGGGCTGGTGAAACTTGGAGCAAGGGTAGCTGTTGTTGAGCGCTACCATAACGTGGGTGGCGGCTGTACCCATTGGGGAACCATCCCCTCGAAAGCCCTCCGCCACGCCGTCAGCCGCATTATCGAATTTAATCAAAACCCTTTATACAGCGACCACACCCATCTACTCCGTTCTTCCTTCGCCGACATTCTCAATCATGCCGACAGCGTAATTAACCAACAGACTCGTATGCGCCAGAGCTTCTATGAGCGCAATCGCTGCGAGATGCTGCAAGGCGATGCACGTTTTGTCGATGCGCATACTATTTCGCTGGAATGTCACGATGGTTCGGTGGAGATGATTACCGCCGAGAAATTCCTGATAGCCTGTGGCTCGCGCCCGTATCGTCCACCGGAAGTCGATTTTTCACATCCGCGTGTGTACGACAGCGATTCCATTCTTAACCTGCACCACGAACCCCGCCACGTCATTATTTATGGCGCGGGGGTGATTGGTTGCGAGTACGCATCGATTTTCCGTGGCATGAACGTCAAAGTTGATTTGATTAACACTCGTGACCGTCTGCTGGCGTTTCTCGATCAGGAGATGTCTGATTCGCTCTCTTACCACTTCTGGAACAGCGGCGTGGTTATTCGTCACAACGAAGAGTTCGAGAATATTGAAGGTGTGGAAGATGGCGTGATTGTGTCGTTAAAGTCTGGCAAAAAAGTGAAAGCTGACTGCCTGCTTTATGCGAACGGGCGCACCGGTAATACCGATTCTTTGTCACTGGAAAATGTGGGGCTGGAAGCCGATGGTCGTGGTCTGTTGAAGGTCAACAGCATGTATCAGACCGCACAGCCGCACATTTATGCAGTAGGCGATGTGATTGGTTATCCAAGTCTGGCCTCAGCGGCTTACGATCAGGGCCGAATCGCTGCACAAGCGATGGTCAAAGGTGAAGCGACGGCGCATCTGATTGAAGATATCCCGACCGGTATTTATACCATTCCGGAAATCAGCTCAGTCGGGAAAACCGAACAGCAGTTAACATCGATGAAAGTACCGTACGAAGTAGGTCGGGCGCAGTTCAAACACCTTGCTCGCGCACAAATCGTCGGTATGAACGTGGGCACACTAAAAATTCTCTTCCATCGTGAGACGAAAGAGATTTTAGGGATTCACTGCTTTGGTGAACGCGCGGCCGAAATTATTCACATCGGCCAGGCGATTATGGAACAGAAAGGTGGCGGCAATACCATTGAGTACTTTGTTAACACCACCTTCAACTACCCAACTATGGCGGAAGCCTATCGGGTAGCAGCTTTAAACGGCTTGAACCGCTTGTTTTAACGCTGGCTCAAAATGGCCATCCATATGGGTACGGATGGCCTCTGCGAGTTGCTCATAGCGACCACGCAGCGGAGAACCCGGACGATAAACCAGGCCGATAGTACGACGCGGCTCTGGTTTATAACATGGCAAATAAACCACGCCATCGCGGCAACGTTCGTTCGGCACAGCCAGCGCAGGTAACAATGTGATACCGCTTCCGGCGGCGACCATGTTGCGCAGCGTTTCGAGGCTGGTTGCACGGAAATGGGTATCTTCATCGGCACCCGCTTCAAAGCAGAAACCTAACGCCTGATCGCGCAAACAATGCCCGTCTTCCAGCATCAGCAGTTTTTCACCAGCCAAATCAGACAACGGCACGCGATCGCGATCTGCCCACGCGTGATCCTGGTAAATCGCCAGCATCATCGGCTCGTCAAACAATGGCACTTCGATAAACGCTTCGCTCTCTTTCACCAATGCCAGAATTGCACAGTCGAGTTTTCCGCTATCAAGCTGCGCTAACAGTTGATGGGTTTGCGCCTCGTGCAGGTACATTTCCAGCTTAGGGAAGGTTTTGTGCAGTTCCGGGATAATCTGCGGTAACAGATAAGGCCCAACAGTGGGGATCAAGCCAATGTGCAGCGGCCCGGACATCGCCTCGCCCTGCTGACTTGCCATCTCTTTGAGCACTTTAACTTCGCGCAACACCGTACGTGCCTGATCCACCAGCAGCAAACCCGCCTGAGTGAACAAGACTTTACGGCTGGTACGTTCAAGCAACATTACGCCAAGTTCATCTTCAAGTTTACGAATCTGACCGCTAAGCGTTGGCTGACTGACATGGCAGGCATCCGCTGCCCGACGAAAGTGACGATGTTCTGCCAGCGCCACCAGGTATTCTAGATCACGAATATTCATTCTCTATCCTCCGTCGCCATGATAGCCCATGGCGATAGAAATCATAGCAACGAACGATTATCCCTATCAACCATTGATGTTGAATAATAGCCAGCAACAGCACAAACCATCCATGACCAGGTTGTGCTGTAGGGAACTCCTCTGTTCTCCGAACTAAAACTGAAGCCAACGTGAGTTATTTAGCGGACGTAATGTCCGCTCTTTTTTTATCCGCTAAAAACAAAAAAGCCCGGCACAAGGCCAGGCTCATTTTGTAACGCAATGATTTTAGATCAATCGTTGTTTCGCGTCGCTAATCGCCAAAGCCACCTGCTGAGGAGACACGCCGCCTTTTGCTGCGCGCTTATCAAGGCAGGATTGCAAAGACAGAATCGGATAAACATCATCACCAATCGTTGCGCTGAATTTCTGCAAATCGGTGAGTGACAATGCTTCCAGCGCTTTGCCCTGGCGAATCGCTTCTACTACAGCTTCACCGACGATATGGTGCGCTTCACGGAACGGTACGCCTTTCGCTACCAGGTAATCAGCCAGTTCAGTTGCGTTAGCATAACCCTGCTCGGCGGCTTCTTTACAGCGCGGGCGTTTAACCTGAATACCATCCAGCACCAGCACCGACATATGCAAGCAATCCATCCAGGTATCGAGCGCGTCGAACAGGCCTTCTTTGTCTTCCTGCATATCTTTGTTATACGCCAGCGGCAGCCCTTTGAGGGTCATCATCATACCCGTCAGCGCACCCTGCACACGGCCACATTTGCCACGGATAAGCTCCAGCGCATCCGGGTTTTTCTTCTGTGGCATGAGGGAAGAGCCTGATGTCACGCGGTCAGACAACTCAACAAACCCTGCTTCGCCGGTATTGAAGAAAATCAGATCTTCAGCGAAACGCGACAGGTGAACCATACCGATGGAAGCATCAGAAAGCAGTTCCAGCACGTGGTCACGATCGGAAACACTGTCCAGGCTGTTGCGCGTTGCCGACGCAAAACCTAACCAACCCGCCAGTTGTTCACGGTCGATTTCATAAGCCGTGCCCGCTAACGCGCCGCTGCCCAACGGGCTAACGTCGAGGCGCTCGAGGGTGCTTTGCAAACGGCTTTCATCACGCGCCAGCATTTCAACATAAGCCAGACACCAGTGCGCAAAAGTCACCGGCTGTGCACGTTGTAAATGGGTATAGCCCGGCATCACAGCGTCTTGATTGTTTTCTGCGGTTTCAACCAGCGCATGTTGCAGTTGGCGAGTGGCTACGAGCAGTTCGCTAACCTGCATTTTGCACCACAGTTTAAGATCGGTGGCGACCTGATCATTACGGCTACGGCCAGTGTGGAGTTTCTTACCCAGCGCACCGACTTTATCGATGAGCTTGCCTTCCACCCAGCTGTGAATGTCTTCCGCATCGCTCTCAAGAATCGCCTGCGGATTGGCCTGCACGTCTTCCAGCAGGACATTCAATGCCTGCTCAAGCTCCTGCTGCTCAGCAACAGTCAGAACACCAACAGTAACAAGCGCTTTGGACCAGGCGACAGAACCCACAATATCAAACTCCGCCAATCGGTAATCAAAGCGTAATGAATCATTGAACGATTTGAACCGCTGGTCTGCTGCCTGAGTAAAACGTCCACCCCAAAGTGCCATATTGATGCTCCATAAATTATCGTCTTGTTCCCCCTCACCCCGCCCCTCTCCCCTGGGAGAGGGAGAAAAGAAAGTCCCCTCTCCTGGGGGAGAGGGTTAGGGTGAGGGCTATTAATTAAAAAACTACTTCTTCAATTCATTCAATGCACGAATACGTGACGACAAAGAGAACAGACGGATAAAGCCGCCCGCGTGGCTGTGGTCATACACTTCATCTTCGCCAAACGTTGCGAACTCTTCGCTATACAGGCTGTTCGGAGATTTTTTCTGCTTCGCAGTGACATGGCCTTTATACAGCTCCAGCACCACTTCACCGTTCACTTCTTCTGCCAGCGATTCCGCAGATGCCTGCAGAGATTTACGCAGCGGTGCGAACCAACGGCCATCGTAAACCACGTAGGACATTTCCAGGCCCAGTTGCTCACGCCATTTGAAGCTATCGCGGTCCAGAACCAGTTGCTCAACGCCACGCAGAGCCGCCATCATAATGGTGCCCCCTGGAGTTTCGTAGCAACCACGGGATTTAATCCCTACCAGACGGTTTTCGACGATATCAATACGACCGATGCCGTGCTTAGAACCCATCTTGTTCAATGTTTCCAGGCACTGGAATGGCGTCATCGCTTCGCCGTTTACGGCAACGACTTTGCCTTTCTTAACGGTAACGGTAACTTCTTCTGCCTGATCGGGCGCTTCTTTAGGATCAACAGTCCAGACCCAGCAATCTTTGTTCGGTGCATTCCACGGGCTTTCCAGCACGCCGCCTTCGGTAGAGATGTGCCATGCGTTTTCGTCACGGCTATAGATTTTCTCAAGAGAAGCGGTAGTCGGGATGTCACGCTCTTTCAGGTAATCCAGCAGTGCTTCACGGGAACGCAGGTTCCACTCACGCCATGGCGCAACCACTTTCAAATGTGGAGCCAGTGCAGCCCATGCAGACTCGAAACGCACCTGGTCGTTTCCTTTGCCGGTCGCACCGTGACACAGCGCATCTGCGCCCACTTTGTTTGCCACATCAACCAGCGCTTTAGCGATAAGCGGACGCGCCATAGAAGTCCCCAGCAAGTAGGTGCCTTCGTACAGTGCGCCGGTCTGCAATACCGGGTAAACGTAATCGCTGATGAACTCTTCGCGCGCATCAACGACGTAGCATTCAGTGGCGCCAGAGCGCAGGGCTTTTTGCTCAACGCCTTGCAGGTCTTCACGATCCTGGCCGATATCCACTACACACGCGACCACTTCACAGCCGCCGTAGTTTTCTTTCAGCCATGGAATGATGGCAGAAGTATCCAGGCCGCCAGAGTATGCGAGAACGATTTTTTTGATTCCGTGATTTTGCATTGTCTTATCCTTCAAAAACTTAATTTTAAACTAGGCCAGAATACGGGTGCCGATGGCGACGCCGTTAAACAAAGAGGGAAGCTGTTCCGCATGACGCCAGGATGCAATATCCACCGGGCGACCCAGCGTGCGTGCTGCATCCAGCGCCGCGTTAACTTTCACTATCATGCCGTCGGTAATAATGCCCTGAGCGATTAACTGCTCCGCTTTCGCCGCCGTCATTTCTGCAATACGTTGCCCTTTGCCATCCAGAATCCCGCTCACGTCGGACAGCAGAATCAGGTCAGCACCAAGCGTTGCCGCCAGCGCCGTCGCCGCCTGGTCAGCATTCACGTTCATCAACTCGCCTTCGGCGGTCACGCCAATAGAGCTGACAATCGGCAGGAAGCCAGAATCTAAAAGCGTGGTAATCAACTTTGCCGAACCCGGTTTCGCCAGGCCCACATGACCCAACGCTTCATCGAGTTTGGTCACGGTTACGCTGTCGCCATCACCTAGGCAAAGACCGACACCATTGATGCCATGCTTTTTCGCCCACGCCAACAACGTTTTGTTCGCCGTACCCGCCAGCGCACCGGTAATAATGTCAATCTGGTCAGCAGGCGTCACACGCAGGCCGTTTTTCTTCGTCACCGGCAATGAGAGCTTTTTCATTAACTCATCTACCAGGCATCCGCCGCCGTGCACAATAACCAGCGGGCGTTGATGGGATTCGCGGTAATTGACCAGCGCGGTAAACAGACGCTCCAGCGCTTCTTCGCTATCCAGCAGCACGCCACCTAATTTGATAATTAATGGATTCATCATGTCACCCGGCGTTAATTAAATAAGAGACTGTGTTTCGGCAAAGCCAAAACGAATATTCAGGCACTGCACTGCTTGAGCCGATGCACCTTTAAGCAGATTGTCTTCAGTTGCGACAACAATCAGATGCTCACCCTGCACGGCAAAACCAATATCGCAGAACGGCAGGCCAACAACATTTTTTAGCGCTGGCACACCATTCTCATACAGGCGCACCAGAGGTTTATCTTGATATGCCTGGTTAAAAGCATCAGCGACTTGCTGCTGCGTCACGCCATCTTTCAGGCGGCAGGTAATGGTTGCCAGAATCCCACGCGGGAAATTGCCCAGGTGCGGAGTAAAAATGACTGGCGTCCCCAAATGCGTGACAATTTCGGGATGATGGCGATGGTTAAAAATGCCATACGGTTGCAGGCTCACTTCGCAGAAACTGTTGGACATCGCCGCTTTACGCCCGGCACCGCTAACGCCGCTGGTCGCATTGATAACCGGCCACTGGTTCAAATCCAGCAGTCCGCCCTCAATCAAAGGTTTTAACGCCAGTTGCGAAGCCGTTGGGTAACAGCCCGGAACGGAGATCAAACTGGTTTCTTTCAGCTTGTCGCTTTCCCATTCCGCCAGGCCATAAACCGCTTGCTCAAGCAATTCAGGATGCTGATGCGTAAAGCCATAATAGAGCTGATAGAACCTGGCATCGTTAACGCGGAATGCACCGGAAAGATCGATGACGACACAGCCTTTCGCCAGAAATTGCGGCGCCAGGTCATGGCTCACTTCATGGGCTGTTGCGAGGAACACCACATCTACGCCGTCAGTAAATTTGCTGATATCTGACATTGGCTGTAACGGCAAGTCGACGATACCTTTTAGCTGCGGATGCAAATCAGATATCAACTTTCCTGCGTCATTACTTTGCGCTGAAACCGTCAATGCGGTTATGTTCATATGAGGATGGCGATTCAAATAGGTCACAAGTTCTGCGCCCGCATAACCGCTGGCACCAACAATCAGCGTATTCAACATCTCGGCTGTACACCTTCTTAGGTTGTGTCTGCTAAAGGTGTCAGCTGGTAAGCCATCACCCAACGTACATTTACGTGGTTAAATCCACCGGAACCTGGGGTTCCCTTACGGCAACAAATATTGTATTTTTATTCAATATAACTGCATGATTATGTATACCAACCCGAGCTAAGGCCTGTCAACAGTGAAGATGAAATTACCTCCTTTTATCGAGATTTACCGCGCGTTGATCGCGACTCCTTCCATCAGCGCCACCGACAGTGCGTTGGATCAGAGCAATGAGTCTTTAATCAATTTACTGGCGGGATGGTTCCGCGATCTTGGATTTAAAGTCGAAATCCAGGCGGTGCCGGGTACGCGCAATAAATTCAATATGCTGGCGAGCACCGGAAGCGGCGCTGGCGGGTTGTTGCTGGCGGGTCATACCGATACCGTGCCGTTTGATGATGGCCGCTGGACACGCGACCCCTTCACGCTGACCGAGCACGAAAATAAGCTCTACGGCCTCGGCACAGCCGATATGAAAGGTTTCTTTGCGTTTATTCTCGATGCGCTGCGCGATGTCGATGTCACGACGCTTAAAAAACCACTTTATATTCTGGCGACTGCCGATGAAGAAACGACGATGGCAGGTGCGCGTTATTTCTCTGAAACCACCAGCCTACGTCCGGATTGCGCCATCATCGGCGAACCGACCTCTTTGCAGCCAGTGCGTGCGCATAAGGGCCATATCTCGAATGCGATTCGCATTCTCGGCCAGTCCGGTCACTCCAGCGATCCGGCTCGCGGTGTCAATGCTATTGAGTTAATGCATGACGCTATCGGCCACATTATGTCGCTGAAAAACACGCTGAAAGAACGTTATCACCATGACGCTTTCACCGTGCCGTATCCAACGCTAAATCTTGGCCATATTAGCGGTGGCGATGCTGCCAACCGCATTTGTGCCTGCTGCGAACTGCATATGGATATTCGCCCGCTGCCGGGGCTGACATTAAATGATCTGAACGGTTTGCTTAATGAAGCGCTGGAACCGGTTAGCCAAAAATGGCCAGGCCGCCTGACGATTTCCGAACTGCATCCGCCAATTCCGGGCTATGAATGCGCCAAAGATCACCAGTTGGTGCAAGTGGTTGAGAAATTGCTCGGCGCGCAAACAGAAGTAGTGAACTACTGCACCGAAGCACCATTTATTCAAACCCTTTGCCCGACGTTAGTGCTCGGACCGGGTTCCATCAACCAGGCGCACCAGCCGGACGAATACATCGAAACACGTTTTATCGAGCCAACTCGCAAACTGATCACACAGGTAGTGCATCATTTTTGCTGGCATTGAAAAATAGCGATTCAGGGGGTTTTGCCCCCTTTTTACGCTGCTTTTTAGCGGATCCTCATAAGAAACGCTTATCCACGAAGTTAGTAATTAAATTTCATGAATTAGCGCAATTTATTCGTTTGCTGAAACGATTTCGTAGCAATTGACGAAAGTAGACTTACGTGGCTTTATAAAGACGGTGTTGAACCTTCACGGGTGAAATTAAATTACATATTAGATTGGATAGGGTGTCTGGGGTCATATGAACGAACAGTATTCCGCTTTGCGAAGTAATGTCAGTATGCTCGGCAAGTTGCTCGGGGATACCATCAAGGATGCGTTAGGTGAAAACATTCTTGACCGCGTAGAAACAATCCGCAAATTGTCTAAGTCCTCACGGGCTGGCAATGAAGCCAACCGCCAGGAGCTGCTAACCACGTTACAGAACCTGTCTAACGACGAACTACTTCCTGTAGCCCGTGCATTCAGCCAATTCCTGAACCTGGCCAACACCGCCGAGCAATATCACAGCATTTCCGCCAATGGCGAAGCTGCCAGCAATCCTGAAGTTATTGCTAAGACACTCCAAAAATTAAAAAATCAGCCCGATCTTAGCGAAGACGCCATTCGTAATGCTGTTGAGTCATTGTCACTGGAATTAGTGCTGACCGCGCACCCAACCGAAATTACCCGTCGCACCCTGATTCACAAGCTGGTTGAAGTTAACAGTTGCCTGAAGCAACTCGACCACAGCGACATCGCCGATTACGAACGCAACCAAATTATGCGTCGCCTGCGCCAACTGGTCGCTCAGGCCTGGCACACCGATGAAATTCGTAAGCACCGACCTTCCCCAGTAGATGAAGCAAAATGGGGCTTTGCGGTAGTAGAAAACAGCCTGTGGGAAGGGGTTCCAAACTACCTGCGTGAGCTGAACGAACAGCTTGAAGACAACCTGAATTACAAACTGCCGGTCGATTTTGTCCCGGTACGTTTCACCTCATGGATGGGCGGCGACCGTGACGGCAACCCGAACGTGACCGCTGATATTACTCGCCACGTCCTGCTGTTAAGCCGCTGGAAAGCCACCGATCTATTCCTGCGTGACATCCAGGTGCTCATTTCCGAACTTTCAATGGTGGAATGCACACCTGAGTTGAGCGAACTGGCTGGCCCTGACGCTGCGCAAGAACCTTACCGCTGCATCATGAAAGGCATTCGTCAGCAGTTGCTGTCGACTCAAGCCTGGCTGGAAGCTCGCCTGAAAGGCCAGCGCCTGCCAAAACCAGAAGGTTTACTGACTCAAAACGAACAGCTTTGGGATCCGCTTTATGCATGTTACCAGTCGCTGCAAGCGTGTGGCATGGGCATCATCGCTAACGGCCAACTGCTTGATACCCTGCGCCGCGTGAAGAGTTTTGGCGTGCCGCTAGTGCGTATTGATGTCCGCCAGGAAAGCACTCGTCACACCGAAGCACTGGGCGAAATGACGCGCTACCTGGGCATTGGTGATTACGAAAGCTGGTCTGAAGCAGACAAGCAAGCATTCCTGATCCGTGAACTGAATTCTAAGCGTCCACTTCTGCCGCGCCAGTGGGAGCCAAGCGACGATACCCGCGAAGTGCTGGAAACCTGCAAAGTGGTTGCCGAAGCCCCGCGTGGCTCCATCGCCGCTTACGTTATTTCCATGGCGAAAACCCCATCTGACGTGCTGGCTGTTCATTTGTTGCTGAAAGAAGCCGGTTGCACCTTCGCACTGCCTGTTGCTCCGCTTTTCGAAACGCTCGACGACCTGAACAACGCCGATGATGTCATGACACAGTTGCTGAATATCGACTGGTATCGCGGCTTTATTCAGGGCAAACAGATGGTCATGATTGGCTATTCTGACTCGGCAAAAGATGCAGGCGTCATGGCGGCATCATGGGCGCAGTACCAGGCTCAGGACGCGCTGATCAAAACCTGCGAGAAAGCGGGAATTACACTGACGCTCTTCCATGGACGCGGCGGTTCAATTGGCCGTGGCGGTGCACCAGCACACGCTGCTCTGCTTTCTCAACCACCGGGAAGCCTGAAAGGCGGCCTGCGCGTGACTGAGCAAGGCGAGATGATTCGCTTTAAATACGGTCTGCCAGAAATCACTATCAGTAGCCTGTCGCTCTACACCAGTGCGATTCTCGAAGCCAACCTTCTTCCGCCGCCAGAACCGAAGAAAGAGTGGAAACATATCATGGAGGATCTGTCTGTCACCTCATGTGATATGTATCGTGGATACATACGCGAAAACGAAGATTTCGTGCCGTACTTCCGTTCGGCAACACCAGAGCTGGAGCTGGGTAAACTGCCGCTGGGCTCTCGCCCTGCAAAACGTAAACCTAACGGTGGCGTTGAGTCCCTGCGTGCCATTCCGTGGATCTTCGCCTGGACGCAGAACCGCCTGATGTTGCCAGCCTGGCTGGGTGCCGGTGCTGCGCTACAAAAAGTGGTGGAAGACGGCAAACAGGACGTGCTGGAAACCATGTGTCGCGACTGGCCATTCTTCTCAACGCGCCTCGGCATGCTGGAAATGGTCTTTGCGAAAGCCGACCTGTGGCTTGCGGAATATTACGATCAGCGTCTGGTGAAACCAGAGCTGTGGGCGCTTGGCAAACAGCTGCGCGACCAACTGGAAGCCGACATCAAAGTGGTGCTGGATATCGCCAACGATTCGCATCTGATGGCAGACCTGCCATGGATCGCCGAATCTATTCAGCTGCGTAATATCTACACCGACCCGCTGAACGTATTACAGGCTGAATTGTTGCATCGTTCGCGTCAGTCTGAAGAGAAAGGCGAAGAACCAGACGCGCAGGTAGAACAAGCGCTAATGGTGACTATTGCTGGTGTTGCAGCAGGTATGCGTAACACAGGCTAAGTTAAACCCTTTAACAATCCCCCGTGAAAAAAACGGGGGATTGTTAAATTCAACTGTCTTAATTCATTCACATTTCATATATTTCCGCCTGCAAACTTTTCGTTCAAAACTCATACCACGAACGAGCATATGGCCTTTTTCACCTTGATTAAGGTTTGATTAAGATTTAATCGCCAAACTAGGCGATACTTTTTGTCGACAGGCACAGTTTATGTTTTCTATAAAAAACCAAGCTAAACAAAAGTTTAGCTGGATAGCTCTGGGATGGGCATTACTCTTTTTTTGGTTTTTCTCCACGGCATTACAAGCCAAAATATTAATCAGCGGATATAGCGGCACTAACGGCTTACGTGACTCTCTGTTATACAGCTCCCTTTGGCTTGTCCCTGTATTCTTGTTCCCTGCGCGGACGCGGATCATCGCCGCAGTCATTGGCGTAGTGCTTTGGGCAACATCATTAGCGGCAATCTGTTATTTCGTTATTTACGGGCAGGAGTTTTCACAAAGCGTTCTGTTTGTCATGTTCGAATCAAATGCAGGCGAAGCCGGTGAATATTTAAGCCAGTACTTTAGCCTGAAGATTGTCCTGACAGCGCTTATCTACACTGCGATATGCCTATTCCTGTGGTCCCGTCTACGCCCTGTGTACATCCCTAAACCATGGCGCTGGTTGGCATCGCTCATTATCCTTTATGCATTAATTCTGCACCCATTGGTCCGCAATGCGATAAACCATCAACCGTTTAGCAAAACCGTTTCCGGTCTTTCTTCACGCATGGAACCCGCGGCACCGTGGCAGTTTATTTCTGGCTACTATCAATACCGCCAGCAACTGGACAGCCTGAATAGCCTGCTTAACGAAAACAATGCTCTGCCTCCGCTGGCGAATCTTAAAGACGAAAACGCCAATACACCGCGCACTTTAGTGCTGGTTATTGGGGAGTCTACCCAACGCGGTCGCATGAGCCTGTACGGCTATTCAAGAGAGACAACGCCGGAACTGGATACGTTGTCTAAATCAGATAAAGGGATGACGGTATTTAACGACGTAGTGACTTCACGTCCTTACACCATCGAAATTCTCCAGCAAGCTTTAACCTTCGCGAACGAGAAGAACCCAGATCTTTATCTGAGCAAGCCGACGCTGATGAATATGATGAAACAGGCAGGATATAAAACCTTCTGGATTACCAATCAGCAGACAATGACCGAACGTAACACCATGCTGACGGTATTCTCGCGCCAGACTGATAAACAGTTCTATATGAATCAGCAGCGTACGCAAAGTGCACGTGAGTACGACAGTAATGTACTGGCACCGTTTAAAGAAGTCCTGGCCGACCCTGCACCAAAGAAATTCATCATTGTGCATCTGCTCGGAACACACATTAAATACAAGTACCGTTACCCAGAAAACTGGGGGAAATTTGATAATCAAACGACCGGAATCCCTGCCGGCTTAAGCGATGATCAAAAGGAAGCGTGGAACGATTATGACAACGCTAACCTGTATAACGATCACGTTGTCTCAAGCCTGATTAAGGATTACAAGGCCACCGATCCGAATGGTTTCCTGCTCTATTTCTCAGACCATGGTGAAGAGGTTTACGATACGCCACCGCATCAAACTCAAGGCCGTAACGAGGAAAACCCAACCCGTCACATGTATACGGTGCCATTTATTCTTTGGGCTTCCGAAAAATGGCAGGCGGAACATCCGCGTGATTTCTCAGCGGACGTTAATCGCAAATACAGCAGTTCAGAGCTGATACATACCTGGTCTGATTTG
The DNA here is from genome assembly GCF_900446255.1 of Buttiauxella agrestis. Lineage (NCBI taxonomy): Bacteria > Pseudomonadati > Pseudomonadota > Gammaproteobacteria > Enterobacterales > Enterobacteriaceae > Buttiauxella > Buttiauxella agrestis. Next base: position 4,819,810 of record NZ_UIGI01000001.1, read on the forward strand.
GCAGGACTGAGTTACGACGGATTCGATCCGACCCGCTCAATAACCAGCCCGGAGTTTAAAGAAACAACTCGCTGGATTGGTAATCCGTATAAGAAAAATGCACTGATCGACTATGACACCTTGCCTTTCGGCGATCAGAAGGGTAATCAGTAAGTTGCTGACCAGGCCATCTCAAAAATGAGGTGGCCTGGTGATTACTCTCTCATCCTTCTGACCCACTGCGGGGCGTTATGAACTACGACGTGAGCCAACTTATTTCTCATCTGCTCAATAGCCCCTCAGGCATTCAGCGTATCTGGCTTGCAGACAGCCAAACCGCCCCATCCGAACTTGCTTATCAGGTTGATTTTCCGCGAATCGAAGTCGTGTTAGATGGCGTTTTAATGGACGCCTGCGATGCGGGAATGCCGGCCAGACTTGAGCAGCATGACGTGCTCTACGTTCCAGCAAAATGCTGGAACAACCCGCAATGGAATTCGCCCGTCACGACGTTAAGTATTCTATTTGGCAAACAGCAACTTGGATTCAGTATTCTGCGATGGGATGGAACGACGTTTAAAACACTGGGTAAACAGAACGTTGCTCGCCGCGGGCCGCGAATCGGCTCGTTTTTGCTTCAGGCACTCAACGAACTGGTCATGCAACCACACGATCAGCAAACAGCGCGGTTTATTGTCAGTAGTATTCTGAGTCATTGTACTGATTTGCTTGATAGCCAAATCCAGACCGCTTCACGTAGTCAGGCACTTTTCGAAGCCGTGCGGGAATACATTGATGAAAATTATGCAGAACCTTTAACCCGAGAGTCTGTTGCTCAGGTATTTCATATCTCACCGAACTACCTTTCACATCTTTTTCAGAAAACCGGTACGGTGGGCTTTAACGAATATCTAAACCACACCCGCCTGGAACATGCCAAAACATTACTGAAACGCTACGAATTGAAGGTGAAAGAGGTGGCTCATGCCTGCGGTTTTGTCGACAGCAACTATTTTTGCCGTTTATTCAGGAAGAATACCGAGCGATCGCCGTCGGAATATCGACGCCAGTATCATAGTCAGTTGACGGAAAGAACAATTAATCGAGAATAATACGAGTGTCTTGCGGAGTGCCAAAAATTCGTCGCGCCGCCGACATCGCTTTTTGCGGCTCGCGCAGGAATGCATTAATACCGGATTGCACACAACGGCAATGTACGAAACGCGCCGCTCCCGCCAGCTCAATATCGGTGATCAGCAATACCACATCGGCTTGTTCGATATCCGTTTGCGACAACTCATTTTCAATTCCTAGCGCACCTTGAGTTTCGATTTTTACGGTCCACTTTTCTTGCTGACAGAGCTTTTCGAGCCGTTCCGCCGCCATATAGGTATGAGCGACACCACTAACACATGCTGTTACTGCGACTAAATGTCGAGTCATCTCCGCTCTCCTCTATGAAAACTAACCGCCAATGGTTACATGATACCCTGCACTTTCTGCCATCTGCCGCAATAGTGCGATTTCTGAAGCATCAGGTGGCACTATTCCCCTCATATCCCATGCTCGCCCCAACAATTGATATTTTGCCTCACCGTATTGATGGAAAGGTAGCAGGTGGATTTCGGTAAGTTTTAAGGGGGCAAGGAATTGGAGTATTGCAGCCATATTACCTTGCTCGAGGGTATACCCCGGAATCAAAGGCACTCGGGGGATGACCCGAATACCCGACTCGACCAACAATTTAAGATTTGCCAGGACCCTGGGTTGATTGATATTCAGCACGGATTTTGCTTTCTCGGTGTCCATGATTTTCAAATCGAACAGGACTTCGTCGCACTGCCGCGCCAGAGCAAGCACTTTTTCAGATGCAGCATCACCAGCGGTTTCAATAGCAGTATGGATTCCTAGCGATTTCAGACGCTTGAGAAAACGAGTCGCAACAGCCGCCTGCATCAATACCTCGCCGCCTGAAAGCGTAACGCCACCTTTTGATGACCGGAAGAAAACGTCATCTTTCAGCACCTCTTTTTCGAGTTCGGCCAGCGAATAATCACGACCAATGCTTTCCATTGCCCCTGAGGGGCATTCATCTACATCATTCTGACAAGTCGGACAGTGCAGGCATTTTGATAAACGCCGCACGGTTTCAATCTTCCCGGAGATTGACTCCGGGTTTGCGCACCACGGGCAGTAATGTGGGCAGCCTTTGAAAAAAACCACTGTCCTGATGCCATTGCCATCATTCAGGGAGTAGCGCTGGATATTGAAGATACGCGCTTTTGCCTCCCCGTCTTCGATCACCTCACAACTGATGCGCGGTACGGCGGATAATGTCATCCTGAATCTCCTTCGACAGCTCCACAAAGAAAGCGCTGTACCCGGCAACTCGTACTACCAGCCCGGCATAATCTTGCGGCCGACTTTGCGCATCACGTAGCGTTTCGGCGTTCACCACGTTGAATTGAATATGCTGCAATTTAAGCTTAGAAAACGCTCCGAGGAAATCTGCCAGTTTATGAAGTCCAGCGTCCCCTTCCAGCGTGCTGGGGGTAAATTTCACGTTCAACAATGTGCCATTGGAGAGCAAATAGTTATCCAGCTTGCTGACAGATTTTAGTACCGCTGTCGGCCCCTGGCAGTCTTGCCCCAGCATGGGTGATAATCCCCCATCGGCAAGTTGTTCGCCCGCATATCGCCCGTCAGGTGTTGCACCGACCACCGCGCCAAGTGGCACATGCGCCGACACCGTGTATGAGCCTGGCGTGAAACTGCCGCCGCGTGGATTACGGTATTTTTCGACCTCTTTGCAGTAAAAGCGCAACAGATCGGCGCTGATGTTGTCCACTTCGTCGATATCATTGCCATATTTTTCAAAGCGATTAATTAAACGCGCACGTATTTGTTTCCCTTCCGGGCTTTCAAAGTTATCTTTCAGCACCGCCAGAAGTTCATCAAAACTTAACCGCTGCTGCTCAAACACCATACCGTTGAGCGCATGCAATGAGTCGCTAAGATTGGCGATGCCTATTCCCTGAACACCCGAGAAGTTATAGCGGGCGCCACCTTCAGTAATGTCTTTACCGCTTTGCAGGCAATCATCGATAAACGATGAAAGTAACGGTACTGGTGCCCAATCACGATGGCCGATATCGCAGATGTTGCTGCCCTCAACCATCAGTTTGATGTAGTGGCAAATTTTGTCGCGGATTTGCTGCAACAGGCTCTGATAGTCCAAAGCGCTGTTGCCTTCGTTTTCCAGCAAAACAATTTCCATCACCTTCAAGAGATTAAACATGGCGATGTCATGCAAGCCGTAAGTTCGCCCGGGAATGGATAGCTCTACGCATCCTACAACGGCGTAATCACGTGCATCTTCCAGCGAAACGCCCCGGTTCAGGAATGCAGGCACAACGACTTCATCATTGAAGATTTGTGGAATCCCCGTTCCGAGGCGCACGGTTTCAGCTGTTTTCAGCAGGAAGGGGCGGTCAATCAGCTCATTTACCCGCACCCCAAGGTTCGGCTGCGGTAATTGGATACTCTGGTAGGCATCAAGACACAGGAAAGAAAGCACGTTCACAGCGCTACGCCCGTTTTCAGTCAATCCGCCCAGTAAAATGGTGTAGCCCGTTGGGAAACCAGCAAAATAACGAGCACTGCTGGTGGATCGCAGTAAAACGATGTCATTACATTTTACCCACAGCGACTCCAGCAGCTCGCGCAAAAATTCAGGGCTTTCCCCCTGATTCAACGAGGTCTGGTAAAACGGCAGCATGTATTGATCGAAGCGCCCCAACGACAGCGAACTAGCGTTCGATTCATACTGGAGAATAATGTTCATGTACCAGAACAGCTGACAAGCCTGCCAGAAGTCTTTCGGACGTGATTCGGCATTGTGGCGAGAAATGCTAGCCATTTTCAATAACTCACCCTGCCGCTCGACATCTTCGCATTCAGCCGCCAGTTTCTCGGCCAACTCAGCGTAACGCAGGATATGCCGCTGTGAGGCTTCCAGCAGGATTAATGCTGACTGATAGAAATGGTTATCGGGTGATTTACGGCAGTGCTCACGCAATTCCTCCACCAGTTTACCCAAACCGTTTTGTAACAGGCGCGGGTAATCAATAATGATATGCCCCTGCCCTTTATCAGTTTGGTTGACGCTAAAAATTTGCGTTTTTACCGCCTCTTTGACGTCATCCGTCATTTGGCTATTGATGAAATCTTTCATCGAACGCTTTTCCCAATAAGGGTAAAGCTGTTCCCGGTATAACGCTTTATCCTGCTCGCTAATTTCAAACCTGTCTTGCGGGCGAGTCGGGAATTGATCCAATTCTTTGAGCAACCAATAAGGGTCCATCTCCGGCGACATAATCCCGGCGCGCGGTTTTACGGTTCGATTACCCGCAATCAACTCATCCTCTCGAATCGCTATTTGCACGTTATCCAGAATGTACGCTGTTGCTTTAGCCCGGCGTAACAGCACATGTTCACCTTCCGTTGTGCGGTGGCTGACGGTGTAAAGCACCGCGCGCTCCAGAGAAATTTCTCGCGGTTGGGCAAACAATGCTGATTTCAAACGTTCGATACGATGAGTCATGATGTGCTCCTTACTGGTCAGTCAAAGGCTCAGGCGGTTTGTGCCAGATGGGCTTCAATCTTGCTCATGATGGCGTCGGCACGTTTCACTGCATCACTGATATTGACGCGCACAATCGTTTTACCGGAAAAGCGCTCTTCCATTTTGATGCCGATATCCTTGGTCAGAATCACCATATCCGCACTGGCGATATCCTCAGCGGTGAGTTCATTTTCAAGACCGATTGAGCCTTGAGTTTCCACTTTCACTTCCCAACCTTTTGCCTTGGCGGCACCTTCAAGTGCTTCAGCAGCCATGTAAGTATGAGCAACACCTGATGGGCAAGCAGTAACAGCAATAATCTTCGTCATGGTTAATTCCTTTTTATCAATCAGTTAATTTCGAAATCCAGGTCCAGATCGTCTTCAGCCTTCGCGGACGTATCAGTCTGCTTTTTACGGGCATAAGTTTTCAAAAGATTCACGCAGACTGCGGTGACGATGGCCCCCACCAACAACGCAAGAACAAAACCAAACTTACCTTCAACAACCGGCAGCACAATTAATCCGCCCCAGCCTGCATAACATTGCGCTCCCATGAGTGCGGCAGTGGTTGCCCCACATGCAGACCCGAGCATAATGGAAGGGATAACACGTAATGGATCGGCAGCCGCAAACGGAATCGCTCCTTCAGTCACACCCACACACCCCATGACCAAAGCCGCCTTGCCTGCCTCACGCTCTTCACTACTAAAGTTCTTGCGGTTCATCAGCGTTGCGAGGCCTAGCCCTAATGGCGGAACAGCGATTCCCACAGCAGCAATAGCCACCACGCTATACACGCCTTGTGCGACGCAAATCAGCATAAAGGCGTAAGCCACTTTGTTAACCGGACCACCCATATCAAAGGCCAGCATCAGCCCCATGATCACCGCCAGAACCACAATGCTGCCTTGCTGCATTCCTTGCAGCCAATGAGTCAGATTACCGGTCAGCGCACCGACAGGTTCTCCTAAACCCCACATCATGATGCCCGCAGTAATAAAGGTGCCGACAATAGGAATGACAAAAATGGGCATCACCGAGCGCAGTATTTTTGGCACCGGGATTTTCTTGATATAGAAGACAACAATGCCACCGATGATCCCGGCGATGATTGCGCCAAAGAACCCGGCCCCAAAACTGTTCCCCACCCAGGCACCTATTGCACAAGGGGCGAGCGCAGAACGCTCTGCAATTGAATAGCCGATGTAGGCCGCGAGGAACGGAACCATTAGCGTTAAACCTGCAACGCCTATATCAAACAGTTTTTTCAGATTGGGGTCGCTCAGAGCATCCGGTACAGCACCTTTGCCATACAGCATGACGGAAACAGCCAGCAAAATGCCGCCTGCCACCACGAAGGGAATCATATGCGACACACCGGTCATTAAATGCTGTCGCGTGTTTTTGAGGATCTGGACCAACTCTTTCATAAAGCACTCCCGGCCTTAGCGGCATATGTCCAAAATATTGGGGACACAATAGGCAATCTGGGCAGTGACAGACAGTGGATAAAAACGTCATTTACTGGATTTTTGTAATACGAAAATAGAAATGCGATCCGCCTCAAAACTTAACATTACGGGTTTCATTACTTGCTTAATCAGGTTTTGTGAGGCATCTCGCAAATACTCGCACACAATACATTTATCCAGTTTTTGACAGTTTTGTCTCATGGCGACTCACGGCAAAGGCCACTTATTCTGTAGCCATTGTTTTGAGTTGGTTCAGGAGAACTTCTATGGCACTGGTTATTCATTTCCGCTGTGATTTACCAAACGGAGTACATGCTCGCCCCGCCAGTCTTGTTGAAACACTATGCAATCAGTTTTCCTCAACGATTGAATGGCATAACTTGCGCACCGATCGTCATGGTGATGCAAAAAGTGCATTGTCACTTATCGGTACAGGGACATTAAAAGGGGACGACTGCCAAATTCGGGTTGCTGGTAACGATGAAGATCATGCTTTCGCCATGCTTTCCACCTTCATACAAGATGAGTTTCCTCACTGTGACGCCCCACTACCGGAAGTACAAAACAGCGAAATTGCCCCTGTTCCAGAATCTCTCTCACGCCTGAATCCCTCCTTCTTCCGTGCAAATCCGGTGTGTGCCGGAAGTGCCAGCGGAATACTCATTCCGCTCGCTTCACTCGATTTGAACAAACTAGGGGATTTGCCTGCGGCACGAAGCATTGACGTGGAACAAGCGGCACTTAAGAGCGGGCTTGAGCAACTACTAAGAGCTATTAATCTCCGTCAACTCGCCAGCGACGGTACGGCTAGCGCTATTCTTGAAGCACATCGATCCCTTGCGAGTGACATTTCATTACGCACGCAGCTTCTGGAACAGATACATGCAGGTGCAAGTTGCGCGGCAGCAATAGTGAAAACAGCAGCATACTTCTGCGCTCAGTTTTCTCAGTCAGAAAGTGTGTACCTGCAAGAGCGTGTACTTGATGTCCGGGATGTCTGCTTCCAGCTGTTACAGCATATCTATGGTGAAACGCGCTTCCCAACGCCCGGCAAATTACAGCAGGAAGCCATCTGTGTAGCAGATGAAATTACACCCAGTCAGTTTCTGGAATTGGATAAGACCTTACTCAAAGGGCTTGTGCTGCGCAGCGGCGGAACGACCTCCCACACGGTAATTCTGGCTCGCTCATTTAATATCCCAACACTTGTGGGAATGGATACAGATGCACTGCGCCCGTGGTTGCAACAAACGGTACAAATCGACGGCGATCTTGGCCTCATCGTCGTCAATCTTACCGATTCGGTAAAACGCTATTACCAACAAGAAGCCAGGGTGCAGCAAGTTCTGCGCAATCAGCAAAAAGAATGGCTCAACCAGTTGGGGCGCACCGCGGATGGTCTTCGTCTGGAAGTGGCCGCCAACATTGCTCATTGTGTTGAATCGGCTCCGGCGTTTAATAACGGTGCAGAAGCTGTTGGTCTGTTCCGCACTGAAATGCTGTATATGGACCGCGTGCATGCTCCTTCAGAAGATGAACTTTACAATATCTACTGCCAGGCGCTGGAAGGGGCAAATGGGCGCAGCATTATTGTACGCACAATAGATATCGGCGGTGATAAGCCAGTGGAGTATTTGAATATTCCCGCGGAGAACAACCCGTTCCTTGGCTACCGTGCCGTGCGCATTTATCAAGAATACCTGTCGCTTTTCCATAGCCAGTTACGCTCCATTTTGCGCGCATCGGCACACGGATCATTAAAAATCATGATCCCCATGATCTCCTCAATGGAAGAGATCTTGTGGGTAAAAGATCAACTCGCGGAAGTAAAACAGTCGCTACGCAGTGAACACATCCCATTTGATGAAAAAATCCCGCTCGGCATCATGCTTGAAGTGCCTTCGGTGATGTTCATCATCGACCAGTGCTGTGAAGAGATTGATTTCTTTAGCATTGGCAGCAATGACCTGACGCAATATCTACTGGCGGTTGACCGTGACAATGCAAAAGTCACGCGTCATTACAACAGCCTGAATCCAGCATTCTTGCGCGCACTGGATTACGCAGTACAGGCGGTTCATCGCCAGGGGAAATGGATTGGGCTTTGTGGTGAGCTGGGTGCGAAAGGCTCAGTTTTACCGTTGCTGGTGGGCTTAGGGCTGGATGAAATCAGCATGAGCGCCCCTTCAATTCCGGCCACGAAAGCACGCCTGGCACAGCTTGACAGCAAAGCCTGCCGCCAGTTGCTTAACCAGGCGATGGCCTGCCGTACCTCCCTTGAGGTCGAACATCTGCTAGCCCAGTTCCGCATGACTCAGCAAGATGCCCCCCTGATCACCCCGCAATGCATCTCGCTGACTAACGACTGGCGCAGCAAAGAAGAGGTGATTAAAGGCATGACCGACAACCTGCTGATTGCCGGGCGCTGCCGCTATCCACGCAAACTAGAAGCAGACCTGTGGGCGCGGGAAGCCGTGTTCTCAACGGGCTTAGGTTTTAGCTTCGCGATACCACACAGCAAATCTGAACATATCGAACAATCAACAATTAGCGTGGCACGGCTTCCGGCCCCAGTGAAATGGGGTGATGACGAAGCCCAGTTCATCATTATGCTGACGCTCAATAAACACGCCGCAGGCGATCAGCATATGCGTATTTTCTCCCGCCTGGCACGCCGCATCATGCATGAAGAGTTTCGTCATGCACTGGTTCACGCCGCTACGCAAGAGGCTATCGCCAGCCTGCTACAACACGAATTAGAACTCTAAGAGGACGAACTATGGAACTGTATCTGGATACCGCAAACGTAGCAGAAGTCGAACGTCTGGCACGAGTCTTCCCGATAGCGGGTGTCACCACGAACCCGAGCATTATTGCCGCCAGTAAAGAACCCATCTGGGATGTCCTGCCACGACTACAAAAGGCCATTGGTGCAGGCGGCATTCTGTTTGCCCAGACCATGAGCCGTGATGCTCAGGGCATGGTGAACGAAGCCAAACGTCTGCGCTCTGCTGTTCCGGGTATCGTGGTGAAAATCCCTGTCACTTCAGAGGGGCTAGCTGCAATTAAGCTATTGAAAAAGGAAGGTATTACCACGCTGGGAACGGCCGTGTACAGTGCGTCGCAAGGTCTGCTGGCGGCACTGGCGGGAGCGAAATACGTCGCGCCGTATGTTAACCGCGTTGATGCGCAGGGAGGCGATGGCATTCGCATGGTTCAGGAATTACAAACCCTACTGAATCTTCACGCCCCCGAAAGCAAAGTGCTGGCAGCCAGTTTCAAAACGCCACGCCAGGCGCTGGATTGCTTACTGGCAGGCTGCGAAGCAATCACCCTTCCGTTAGATGTAGCGCAACAAATGCTCAATACCCCTGCGGTAGAGTCAGCTATAGCTCAGTTTGAGCAAGACTGGGCTAACGCATTTGGTCATATCAACTTGTGAGGAAAATAGAGTATGGATCGCATTATTCAATCACCAGGTAAATACATCCAGGGCGCTAATGTCATCACGCGTATTGGAGAATATCTCAAACCGCTGGCTGAACGTTGGCTGGTCGTTGGAGACAAATTTGTCTTAGGATTTGCCGAATCTACGCTGGAAAAAAGCTTTAAAGATGCCGGGTTGATACTGGAAATAGCCCCATTTGGCGGCGAATGTTCGCAAAATGAAATCGACCGTTTGCGTGGCGTTGCGCAAAAAGCACAGTGTGGCGCGGTACTCGGGATCGGGGGTGGTAAGACTCTCGACACCGCCAAAGCTTTGGCTCACTTTATGGGCGTGCCGGTTGCCATTGCACCGACCATTGCCTCGACCGATGCACCTTGCAGCGCACTTTCCGTTATCTATACCGATACCGGTGAGTTTGACCGTTATCTGATGCTACCAAACAACCCTAATATGGTGATTGTTGATACCCAAATCGTGGCGAATGCACCCGCGCGAATGCTGGCAGCCGGGATTGGTGATGCAATGGCAACCTGGTTTGAAGCGCGAGCCTGCTCACGCAGCGGCGCAACCACAATGGCCGGCGGCAAGTGCACTCAGGCAGCATTAGCGCTCGCTGAACTTTGCTATAACACGCTGCTCGAAGAAGGTGAAAAAGCGATGCTTGCTGCCGAGTTGCACGTCGTGACCCCGGCTCTTGAGCGCGTAATAGAAGCCAATACTTACCTGAGCGGCGTCGGCTTTGAAAGTGGCGGCCTGGCAGCGGCTCACGCGGTGCATAACGGCCTGACAGCCATTCCAGATGCGCATCATTACTATCATGGTGAAAAAGTCGCTTTCGGAACGCTGACACAGCTAGTGCTTGAGAATGCCTCGGTGGAAGAGATAGAAACTGTCGCAGCACTCTGCCACTCCGTTGGTCTGCCAATAACGCTGGCACAACTGGATATCAAGCAGGATGTTGAGGCAAAAATGCGCCGTGTTGCGCAGGCATCTTGTGCAGAAGGTGAAACCATTCATAACATGCCAGGCGGGGCGACTCCGGATCAGGTGTATGCCGCTCTACGGGTTGCTGACCAATATGGGCAACGTTTCCTGCAAGAATGGGAATAAGGCCATAAAAAAATCCCCGCTCACAAGCGGGGATTCTCACTTCAGATAGCGGCTTACTTCAGGTCAAAGCGATCCAGATTCATCACTTTTACCCACGCGGCAACGAAGTCCTTCACAAACTTCTCTTTCGCATCACCGCTGGCATAAACTTCCGCCAGTGCGCGCAGAACAGAGTTTGAGCCAAAGACCAGATCCGCGCGGCTCGCCAGATGTTTCACTTCACCCGTTTGACGGCAACGCCCTTCGAACAGTTCAGAAGAGTCATCGGTGGCTTTCCATTCGGTGCCCATATCCAGCAGATTGACAAAGAAATCGTTGCTGAGAACACCTACACGATCGGTGAACTCGCCCTGCTTGCCGCCGTCGAAATTCGCGCCCAGCCCACGCAGGCCGCCGACCAGAACGGTGAGTTCCGGGGCAGTCAGCGTCAGTTGCTGCGCTTTATCAATCAGCAGAGATTCCGTTGTTGTCGCATCCACACGAGCACGGTAGTTACGGAACCCATCTGCCGCTGGCTCAAGCAGGTTGAACATCTCGACATCGGTTTGCTCCTGGCTGGCATCCACACGTCCAGGAATAAACGGAACACGCACGCTGACACCCGCAGCTTCCGCCGCTTGTTCAACGCCGACCACGCCCGCCAGCACAATGATATCGGCCAGCGAAGCTTTGCCAGCCTCTTTCTGAATCGCTTCCAGCGTTGGCAGAATGCGAGCCGCGACGGCATTCACATCCCAACTCCGCTGTGGAGCCAGCGCCAGGCGTGCACCATTGGCACCACCACGTTTATCACCACCACGGAATGTGGATGCTGATGCCCAGGCTACCGACACGAGTTCACCGACAGACAAACCGGAATGTGAGATAGCTGCTTTCAGGTGATCGATATCTGCCGGAGTCGGGCTAAATACTGCTTTTGGCAGCGGGTCTTGCCAAATTAGCTCTTCTTTTGGCACTTCCGGTCCGATGTAACGTGCAATCGGCCCCATATCACGGTGGGTCAGTTTGAACCATGCTCGGGCAAAAGCTTCGTTGAAAGCTTGCGGATCGTTAAGGAAACGACGTGAGATCTTCTCAAATTCAGAGTCAAAACGCAGCGTCAGGTCAGTCACCAGCATGGTCGGCTTGCGTTTTTTCGATGGATCAAAGGGATCAGGAATAATTTCAGGTGCATCAACGGCTTCAAACTGAATGGCACCCGCAGGGCTGCGCGTTTGCACCCATTCGAATTTAAACAGGTTCTCGAAGAAGTAGTTGCTCCACTGCATTGGGGTTTGTGACCAGACAACTTCCAGGCCAGAAGTAATCGCATCCGCACCTGCACCACTCCCGTAGCTGCTGGTCCAACCCAGGCCTTGAGATTCAATCGGAGCTGCTTCCGGATCGACGCCCACATGGGTCGCTTCTGCCGCGCCGTGGGTTTTGCCTAGGGTATGACCACCAGCGATGAGCGCAACCGTCTCTTCGTCATTCATTCCCATATTGCCGAAAGTGGCACGAATAGCGGCGGCCGCAGAGAGCGGTTCACCGCTGGCGTTTGGCCCTTCAGGGTTAACGTAAATCAGCCCCATTTCGGTCGCTGCTAATGGGCGTTTTGCGAGAGCTTCTGGGTCACGATGTTCCAGCCAGGCTTTTTCATTACCCCAGTTCACGTCAAGATCAGGTTCCCAGACATCTTCACGCCCGGCGCCAAAACCAAAGGTACGGAAGCCGGAGTTTTCCAGCGCCACGTTACCTGCCAGCACATAAAGGTCGGCCCAGGAGATTTTCTGGCCATATTTCTTTTTGATAGGCCACAGCAGGCGACGAGCTTTATCAAGGCTGACGTTGTCCGGCCAGGAGTTCAGCGGGGCAAAGCGCTGCTGCCCACGACCGGCACCGCCGCGTCCGTCTACCGCGCGATAAGTACCCGCGCCATGCCAGGCCATACGAATAAACAGCCCGGCGTAGCTACCCCAGTCAGCAGGCCACCAGGGTTGAGAATCGGTTAATAATGCTTTGAGGTCGCCTTTCAGCGCAGAATAATCAAGCTTGCTGAATTCTTTGCGGTAATCAAAATCTTCGCCAAGAGGGTTTGAACGGTTGGAGTGCTGATTAAGGAGGTCTACGCGGAGTTGTTTTGGCCACCAGTCACGAGTGCTTGTTCCTGCTCCCGCGCTTTCATCATTTCCGCTCTGATGAAACGGGCACTTCCCTGCGGACAACGTATTATGATCGTTTTCGTTTGTGCTCATCTTCCTGCTCCCTTCGTTATTTTAATACCAGGATATACGGCTCTGCAGATAAGTTATAGATGAAAAAAACTACAGATTTGATAGATATTTCCTGTTAGCTAATGAGCAACATAGCAAAACTGATTCGAAGAAACGTCGACAGCAACATAAACTTTCAAAACTTAACATTAGAAATGAAAGGGGTATTGGGAGGGGGAATGGATATACAGCGGAAAGTCATGGCCCTTGCGGGCCATTGTCTGAATTATACTGCCGGGCGAACACCCAGGGTGTGGCAAATTGCGTAGCTCATTTCTGCACGGTTAAGCGTGTAGAAATGGAAGTCTTTCACGCCTTCACGGCTGAGGATTTTCACCATATCCATCGCAATATTGGCACCGACCATTTTGCGCGTTTCCGCGTCGTTATCCAGCCCTTCAAACATTTGCGCCATCCAGTGCGGGACACGCACGTTGGTCATGGTGGCGAATTTATGAGCCTGCTTGTAGTTACTCACCGGCAAAATGCCTGGCACGATTTCGACGTCGATACCCGCCGCTGCGCAACGGTCACGGAAACGCAGATAGCTTTCCACATCGAAGAAAAACTGAGTAATTGCGCGGTTTGCACCAGCGTCAATCTTACGCTTCAGGTTGATCAAATCAGCCTGCGCGCTTTTCGCTTCCGGGTGAACTTCAGGGTAAGCGGCGACGGAGATATCAAAATCACCGACATCTTTGAGCAATGTGACCAGATCTGATGCGTACATATCCGGCTTGCCGCCGCCTGGTGGTAAATCGCCGCGTAGAGCGACGATGTGACGAATGCCGTTATTCCAGTAATCCTGCGCAATAGTACGTAATTCTTCGCGGGTGGCATCGATACACGTCAAATGCGGGGCAGCTTCCAGGCCCGTGCGGTCTTTAATGCCTTTGATAATGCTATGGGTGCGGTCGCGTTCGCCAGAGTTTGCACCGTAAGTGACGGAGACAAATTTCGGTTTCAGGCTGCTGAGGCGGTCAATAGAGCTCCACAGGGTTTGTTCCATTTCACTGGTGCGCGGCGGGAAAAACTCAAAGGAAACGTTAATTTGCCCGGCAACTTCGGCCAGACTCTGATTCAGTGCTTCCCGCTGGTTGGCGTGAAAAAAGCTCATACCCTTACCTCATCAATCGCATTTTATTATGTGGTGTTGTGTTTTACTACATCCAGACGTTTAGACGTCCAGATAGCAAGATGAAGGAAAAGCATGACGCCGTCAACAGATAATTCAACACAAGAAATGAGGAATTCTCAATCAAGTTGAAATTTATTCACGATGGCCGTGAATAATTAAAAAAGGCCAGCAAAAGCTGGCCTCGATTTTTTTCGAAATCGTTACAACAACTGTGCCAGACGGTTGAGATCCGACTGGATAGCACCCGCAGTAACATCACGCCCGGCACCCGGCCCGCGAATCACCAGTGGGTTATCGCGATACCAGCGGCTTTCGATGGCAAACACGTTATCGCACGGCAGCAGTGAGGCCAAAGGATGCTCAGGGCGTACCGCTTCCACACCAACACGCGCTTTACCGTTAGCGTCGAAACGCGCCACATAGCGCAGAACCAGCCCCATTTCCTGAGCGGCTTCAAAGCGCTGAAGCATTTGCTCATTGATCTCATCACCATTTTCAAAGAAATGGTCGATGGAACCCGTTTCACTTCCGCTTGTAACCAGCGACTCAACACGCACCTGATCGGGTTCGATGTCATAACCCGCTTCACGAGCCAGAATCACCAGCTTGCGCATCACATCTTTCCCGGAGAGATCGACGCGAGGATCGGGTTCAGTCAGCCCTTGCTGCCAGGCCTGGTCAACTAAATCGGTAAATGGAACAGTGCCGTCGAATTGCAGGAACAGCCAGGAAAGCGTACCTGAGAAAATACCGCTGATAGCCAGAATAGAATCGCCGCTTTCACGTAAGTCACGCACGGTATGGTTCACCGGCAAGCCCGCGCCTACGGTTGCGTTGTAAAGCCAGTGGCGGCCCGTTTTGGTAAACGCGTTGCGAATTTCACGGTATTTCTGACCAGTACTGGCACCCGCGACTTTATTGGCGCTGATAACATGGAAACCATGGCTGGCGAAATCAAGATATTGGTCAGCCAGCTGTTCGCTCGCCGTCACATCCAACACCACTAAATCATCATATGGGTGCGCACGCATCCACTGGAATAATGACTCTTCATCTTGCTCTACGGCTTCATCATTGAAGAAAGCGAGCGCACGGCTGGCGTCCAGACCTTCGTAATTCAGCAAGCTGCGGCGGCTATCAACCACACCCGACAGAACAAATTCAAAACCAGTGCGAGCTGAAAGGGTTTCTTGTTCGCGAGAGAAGAGTTCTAACCAGCGCGAGCCGATATTACCCTTCCCAAACAGGACCAGACCAATACGTTTTTCAGCGCGGAACAGAGATTTATGCAGGCCTTTGATGAGGTTTTCGGTTGGGCCAACACGCAACACCGCCACCAGGCTGATACCATCTTCTGACTGCCAGATAAACTCGACAGGCTGATCTTTCAGTTGCTGCCAGAAGCGGTGGCTGTGCAGTGGATTACGACAAACGCCCGCGCCTACCATTGCGACCAGCGCCAGACCTTCTCTCAGACGTAATTCGCCTGGAAGATTAGCATCCTGAAGGGTTTGCAGCACGCTGCCAGCCACTTCTGAGGTATAGCAAAGCTGGAGCAGATTGCGGTCGGGATGAACACCAATCGACAATGGGCGAATCTGAGCGCGCTTTAACAGCGTATCCAGTTCTTTGTGCGCCAGTTTAAAATCTTGCTGCGGAGCAACTTCAAGTTCAATCAGACAGACATCGTCGTGGCTGGTCACGATACGTGCGCCAGTGCCGGAAGCCAGCACGCGCTCGATGCGTGTGGAGCCTTGCTCTGGTGAATAGCTACAACGCAATTGTAGATCGATGTCGCTACCTGAAACGGGCTGCAATGTACGGGCGTGCAGCACAGGAGCGGCAAGACGCGCCAGTTCACTGGCTTCGTCCAGGCGTAGCAATGGGAGCAAACAAGCATCTTTGACTTTACGAGGGTCGGCACTGTAAACCCCGGCAACGTCACTCCAGATGGTCACGCGGGAAACCCCAGCCAGAGCACCAATCTGCGTTGCAGAATAGTCAGAACCGTTACGACCCAGCAGCACGGTTTCACCCGCATCGTTACGGCAGATAAAGCCGGTAACCACGAGGCGTTTATGTGGATGCTGCGCCATCAATTCTTGCAGCAGCGGCCAGGATAAACCTTCATTAACTTGAGGTTGCGCCGAACGCTCAGCGCGCATAAATTCACGCGCATCAAGCCAGGCCGCTGGATGGCCTAATTGATTCAACACCGCAGACATCAGGCGTGCAGACCAAATTTCACCATGACCCACGACTTCGGCATACACCGCGTCAGTCATTTTGCCGTCAAGCAAACCCGCCAGACGCTCAAGATCGTGAATAAACTGGCCAATCAGAGTATCTGCAACATCAGCTGCCACCAGGCCGCTAATCAGATCGCTTTGGTAACGACGTAGCGCCTGCTGAACCTGATGAGCAGAAAGACGATCGCTTTGGCTCAATTTTAGCCAGTTAATCAACTGGTTAGTTGTGCTACCGGCGGCAGAAACCACCATCATGTCGCCAGGTTTAGAATACTCGGCCATGATCCCCGCAACGCGCAGGTAACACTTCACATCTGCCAGACTACTGCCACCAAATTTATGCAGTTGACGACCCGACGCCCCTGTTGGTGCTGAAACACTCATGCTTACCCCTCGGCTGCAACCCGGAAGGCATTTTCCAGGTCAGCAATTAAATCTTCGCTATCTTCAATGCCAGTAGAAATACGCAACAAGGTTTCTGAAATCCCCGCTGCCGCACGCGCTTCTGGAGCCATGCCCGCATGGGTCATCGTCGCCGCGTGTGAAATCAAACTTTCTACTCCACCCAGCGATTCCGCTAACGTGAAGAGAGTCAGGCTACTCAGGAAACGACGCAATGTTTGCTCGTCGCCATTAAATTCAAAACTCAGCATCGCGCCAAAACCTTTTTGCTGACGAGCCGCAATTTCATGGCCCTGGTTTTCAGGCAGCGAAGGATGATACAGCTTTTTCACCAGCGGTTGCGTTTGCAGGAAATCAACAATCGCCTGGGCATTGCGTTGTGCCACTTCCATACGAGGTGAGAGTGTACGCAGGCCACGCAGCAGCAGGTAGCTATCGAAAGCGCTGCCGGTTACACCAATGTTGTTTGCCCACCAGGCAAGCTCAGTCACGGTTTCAGCGTCTTTCGCAATCACAACACCTGCGACCACATCTGAGTGACCGTTCAGGTATTTAGTACAAGAATGCAGAACCAAATCTGCACCCAGGGCCAGCGGATTTTGCAGAGCCGGGCTCAGGAAAGTGTTATCCACCACGCTGATTGCCCCAGCTTCACGCGCTGCGGCGCAGATTTTCGCAATATCTACCACGCGTAACAAGGGATTACTTGGGCTTTCGACCAGCACCAGCTTCGGTTTTTCGGCCAGAGCTGCATTTAATGCAGCCTCATCACCTTGATCCACAAACAAAACGCGATATGCGCCACGTTTTGCCAGACTATCAAACAGGCGATAGCTGCCACCGTAGCAGTCATGCGGAGCCACCAGCAGGTCGCCAGGTTTCAGGAAAACGGTCGTGACCAGATGGATGGCTGACATGCCGGTATTCGTCAGCACCGCGCCCGCTCCGCCTTCCAGTTCTGCCAGCGCGCGCTGTACGACATCACGCGTAGGATTCCCACGGCGCGAATAGTCATGCGCACGCGGTTCGTTAAATCCGGTGAAATTATAAGTGCTGGAGAGGTGGATCGGTGGGACAACGCAGCCGTATTGCTCGTCATCGTTCAAACCGCTACGTACTGCGATAGTTGCCTGTTTGCGCGTCATGGCTCTCGAATCCTTGCTGGTCGAATAAAGGTCAGGCACCAGAGTAAACACTGCTGAGTTAGACGTCAATACATCTGGACATCTAAACTTCTTTGCGTATAGATTGAGCAAACGCGAAATAGCCGTTAAAATTATATGCTTTAGGGTGATAGCGCCGCAGACCGCGGATCAATAAACGCTTACACTACGACCAGATAATCGCTTTTGCCGCGCATGTGACCGGTGGAGGCCTAAATACATTGATAAGAGGATTAAGTATCTCATGGCTGAATGGAGCGGCGAATATATCAGCCCTTACGCTGAGCACGGGAAGAAGAGTGAGCAAGTAAAGAAAATTACGGTTTCCATTCCTCTGAAGGTGTTAAAAATCCTCACCGATGAGCGTACCCGTCGCCAGGTGAATAACCTGCGTCACGCAACAAACAGTGAGTTGCTGTGCGAAGCATTCCTGCACGCGTTTACCGGCCAACCGTTGCCAAACGATGCAGACCTGCGCAAAGAGCGTAGCGATGAAATTCCTGAAGCGGCGAAAGTGATTATGCGCGAATTGGGGATTGATCCAGAGACCTGGGAATATTGATAATTCGCAGGATCGACAGATACAAAAAAGGCGCCGTTAGGCGCCTTTTTCTTACCGTGCAGCGAATTACTTCTTCGCGCCTGGAACGCTGAAACGCTTGTTGAAGCGGTCAACGCGGCCACCGGTAGCAACATCACGCTGCTTGCCAGTGTAGAACGGGTGGCATTCGCCACATACGTCCAGGTTCAGATCATGACCCACGGTAGAGCGAATCTTGATAGAATTACCGCAAGAACAGTTTGCAGTAATTTCTGCGTAGTTCGGGTGAATATTCTTTTTCATGGAAAACCTCTGTA
Organism: Buttiauxella agrestis; assembly: GCF_900446255.1. Lineage (NCBI taxonomy): Bacteria > Pseudomonadati > Pseudomonadota > Gammaproteobacteria > Enterobacterales > Enterobacteriaceae > Buttiauxella > Buttiauxella agrestis. Next base: position 4,838,507 of record NZ_UIGI01000001.1, read on the forward strand.
TAAGGCCGCGCCGCTCTTCCAGCCCTAACGCCAGACACCGCGCGAAGTTGATAAATTAGGTTTTTTGACACCAAAAACTGCGCATCAAAGGCGGCGAATCATACAGAACCCCGCGAGTGGATGCAAACTGATCCGCATTTTCTGGAACACACAGTGTACACTATCTCGTCATTTTTACCATTTCGGAAGAATTAATGCCTGTCGCCCACGTCGCTTTACCGGTTCCTCTCGCCCGTACTTTTGACTACTTCATTCCTGCAGGAATGCAGGTGGCGTCAGGCTGTCGCGTTATGGTGCCATTTGGTAAACGCCAGGCTGTCGGGATCGTTGTTTCTGTTAGCGAGCACAGCGAACTGCCCCTCAACGAGCTAAAGCCTGTTGCTGAGGTTCTGGATGGCGCTTCGTTGTTTCCGGATTCGCTCTGGCGCGTACTGCTATGGGCGGCCGAGTATTACCACCATCCGCTTGGCGACGTGCTCTTCCATGCATTACCGGGTTTGCTGCGCCAGGGGAAACCCGCCCACCACGCGCCGTTGTGGTACTGGTTCGCCACTGAAGAAGGCAAAGCCGTAGATCTTAACAGCCTGAAACGTGCGCCTAAGCAGCAGCAAGCTCTGGCGGCGGTACGGCAAAACATCATCTGGCGTCATCAGGTTAGCGAGCTGGAAATCAGCGAGACCGGGCTACAAGCGCTGCGAGCCAAAGGTTTATGCGACCTGAAAAGTGCTGCGCCGTCGGCCGCAGACTGGCGCGATAGCTATTCGGTAGAGGGTGAGCGTTTACGGCTCAACACCGAGCAGGCCACCGCCATCGGCGCCATTCATAGCTCCGCCGACCATTTTGCCGTCTGGTTGCTGGCAGGCATTACCGGCTCAGGCAAAACCGAAGTTTATCTCAGCGTGCTGGAAAACGTGCTGGCGCAGGGTAAGCAAGCCCTGGTTCTGGTGCCAGAAATTGGTTTAACGCCGCAAACTATCGCCCGTTTTCGCGAGCGTTTTAACGCGCCGGTCGAAGTTTTGCACTCCGGGCTTAACGATAGCGAACGCCTCGCGGTATGGCTGAAAGCACGCAGCGGTGAAGCGGCGATTGTGATTGGCACGCGTTCCTCACTGTTCACCCCGTTTTGCCGTCTCGGCGTGATTGTTATCGATGAAGAACACGATAGCTCTTATAAACAGCAAGAAGGCTGGCGCTATCACGCACGTGATTTAGCCGTGTATCGCGCTCACGCAGAAGACATTCCGATTATTCTTGGCTCGGCAACACCCGCGCTGGAAACCCTGCATAACGTTCAGGTCGGAAAATATCGTCAGTTGCAGCTGACAAAACGCGCCGGGAATGCACGCCCGGCCACGCAGCAGGTGGTGGATCTAAAAGGTCAGCCGCTAAAATCAGGGCTTGCGCCCGCACTCATCAAAAAAATTGGCCAGCACCTGAAAGCCGATAATCAGGTGATTTTGTTCCTGAACCGCCGAGGATTTGCCCCGGCGTTGCTGTGCCATGAATGCGGCTGGATAGCAGAGTGCCCACGCTGCGATCACTATTACACCTACCATCAGGGCCAGCGCCATTTGCGCTGCCACCATTGTGACAGCCAAAGAGCGATTCCCCAGCAATGCCCACAGTGTGGTTCCACCAACCTGGTTCCGGTGGGTATGGGGACGGAGCAGCTTGAGCACAGCCTTGAGCCTGAATTTCCGGGCGTACCGATTTCACGCATCGACCGCGATACCACCAGCCGCAAAGGCGCGCTTGAGCAACAGCTGGCAGAAGTCCACCGTGGTGGCGCACGCATTTTGATTGGCACGCAAATGCTGGCGAAAGGCCATCACTTCCCGGATGTGACACTGGTTGCGTTGTTGGATGTCGACGGCGCGCTGTTTTCAGCTGACTTCCGGGCAGCGGAACGTTTTGCGCAGCTGTATATTCAGGTATCAGGCCGTGCCGGGCGAGCCGGTAAGCAAGGTGAAGTTCTGCTGCAAACTCACCATCCGGAGCATCCTTTATTACAAACGTTGCTCACAAAAGGTTACGACGATTTCGCAAGCCAGGCGCTTACGGAACGCAAAACAGTCTTCTTGCCGCCATTTACCAGCCACATCATGTTCCGCGCGGAAGATCAGAATAACCATCAGGCTCCGCTCTTTTTGCAGCAGTTACGGAACCTGCTGGAATCCAGCCCGCTAAGAGATGATCAGTTGTGGATAATGGGGCCAGTGCCGTGTTTACAGCCTAAACGCGGCGGGCGTTTTCGCTGGCAAATTCTCCTGCAACATCCTTCCCGCGCTCGCTTGCAGCGTCTCGTTAGCCATTCATTGAAACTGGTCAATACGTTACCGGAATCACGTAAAGTGAAGTGGATGCTGGATGTTGACCCGACAGACGGCTAGCACAAAGCCCTGTGGATATGCGAAGCAGATCGAAAAATTCAACAACCATCACACTTTTAATGAAATAACTGTAACTAACCGGCATCAATTTCTGCTAAGAATGTGGACATGGTCAGACACCAGGGACGTTGTCAGCACCTGTAAAGTGCGCGCGAGGAGAAGAAGTTGAAGCCGAAGAATCAGGTTGCCAATGCAACCATGAAAGATGTTGCTGTGCAGGCGAAAGTCTCAACGGCAACAGTGTCCAGGGCGCTAATGAACCCGGACAAAGTATCGCAAAGCACTCGTAATCGTGTGGAACAAGCGGCAATTGCCGTTGGCTATTTACCCCATTCCCTGGGGCGAAATTTAAAGCGTAATGAGTCTCGCACCATTCTGGTTATTGTCCCGGATATTTGTGATCCCTTCTTTAGCGAAATTATTCGCGGAATTGAAGTGACCGCAGCCGAGCAAGGCTACCTGGTGTTGATTGGCGATTGCGCTCATCAAAATCAGCAGGAAAAAACCTTCATCAACCTGATCATCACTAAGCAGATTGATGGCATGTTGCTGCTCGGTTCACGGTTGCCCTTTGATGCCAGCATTGAAGAACAACGCAATTTACCGCCAATGGTAATGGCGAACGAATTTGCTCCCGAACTCGAGCTACCAACGGTTCATATTGATAACCTGACCGCTGCGTTCAACGCTGTTTATTATTTGCAGCAGCTCGGCCATCAGAAAATAGCCTGTATCGCTGGCCCGGAAGAAATGCCACTTTGCCATTATCGCTTACAGGGATACGTGCAGGCATTACGCCGTACGGGAGCAGTGGTCGATCCGCATTATATTGCGCGCGGTAACTTTACTTACGAAGCCGGTGCCGCAGCTTTGGCGCAACTCCTGGCGCTGCCTAATCCGCCGACCGCTGTTTTCTGTCATAGCGACGTCATGGCGCTGGGCGCGTTGTCTCAAGCCAAACGTAGCGGCTTGCGCGTGCCAGAAGATTTATCAATCATGGGCTTTGATGACATTGCACTTTCACAGTTCTGTGACCCACCGCTGACTACCGTCGCCCAACCCCGTTTCGATATCGGGCGGGAGGCTATGCTACTGCTTTTGGATCAGCTAAACGGTCACGCCGTGAGTAGTGGTTCGCGTTTACTGGATTGCGAGCTGATTGAACGAGGCTCTACCAGCGCACCTGGCAATAGAAAATGACCCGCTTTAGGACACTGGATTCTGGTCAAAGGGATGCCCATTAAGTAACATGGCGGGCTGATAAACGAAAAAAATATAGCGAATCAATAGTGGCACAACGAGATTATGTACGCCGCGGGCAATCGGCAGGTACGCGGCGTAAGAAAAGTAACACCCGTAGCAAGCAACGCAGCATGCCATCCGTTTCGCCGACGATGGTCGCTATCGCGGCAGCCGTTCTGGTGACCTTTATTGGTGCCCTGTACTTCATTACTCATCACAAAAAAGATGAAAGCGAAGCCCTGCCTGGACATAAAGTCACAGGTAACGGTCTGCCGCCGAAACCCGAAGAACGCTGGCGTTATATCAAAGAACTGGAAAACCGTCAGACGGGTGTGCGCGCCCCTACCGAGCCTTCTGCCGGTGGTGAAGTGCAAAATAAAGATCAGCTCACCAGTGAACAGCGTCAGTTGCTGGAGCAAATGCAGGCGGATATGCGCCAGCAACCGACTCAGCTTAATGAAGTCCCCTGGAACGAACAGACACCAGAGCAGCGTCAGAACACACTTCAGCGCCAGAAAGTGATTCAGCAGCAGCAACAGTTCACTGCTCAACAAGTTGCGCCGCAGACACGTACGGTACAGCCACAGTCTCAACCTGCCGCGCAACAGCCACGTACTGTTCAGCAGCAGTCGCGCACCACAACAACGGCACAACAGCCGTACCAGGATTTGTTGCAAACGCCGCCACATAACACTCAGCAGCGTGCAGCACAGCCGGTGACACAACCGCGTGAATCCGCGCAGCCGAAGGCGGCTCCGATTACCCGTGAGGAAGTAGCGAAACAAGCTCCGGCAGCTCAGGAGAAGCCAAAGGATGAGAAACGCTGGATGGTTCAGTGCGGCTCGTTTAAAGGCAGCGAGCAGGCGGAAACCGTTCGTGCGCAGCTTGCGTTTGAAGGCTTTGATTCCCGGATTACTACCAACAATGGTTGGAACCGCGTCGTCATCGGCCCAATCAAAGGCAAAGACAATGCTGATGGAACGATCAATCGTCTGAAGATGGCGGGTCACTCTAACTGTATTCGTCTTGGCACTGGGGGTTGAAACCCCCAAAATCCCCCCCATCTATAATTGCATTCAGCCCCGATAAAATGTCGGGGTACTTATTTAGCTGATGCAATAAGGGGTCTGCTCGTGACAACAATAGTAAGTGTGCGCCGCAACGGCCATGTCGTAATCGGTGGTGATGGTCAGGCCACGCTCGGCAATACTGTAATGAAAGGCAACGTCAAAAAAGTGCGTCGTTTGTATAACGACAAAGTGATTGCCGGCTTTGCTGGCGGCACCGCGGATGCCTTCACCCTATTCGAACTGTTTGAACGCAAGCTTGAAATGCACCAGGGCCACCTGGTGAAAGCCGCGGTTGAACTGGCAAAAGACTGGCGTACCGATCGTATGCTGCGCAAACTAGAAGCTCTGCTTGCGGTCGCTGACGAAAACGCCTCTCTTATCATCACCGGTAATGGTGATGTTATCCAACCAGAAGATGACCTGATTGCTATTGGTTCAGGCGGCCCTTATGCCCAGGCAGCAGCGCGTGCGCTTCTTGAAAATACTGAACTCGGTGCTCGTGACATCGTAGAGAAATCGCTGGGGATCGCCGGTGATATCTGTATCTACACCAACCATTTCCATACTATTGAAGAATTAGCGTCTAAGGCGTAAGGAATCCCCATGTCTGAAATGACCCCACGCGAAATTGTCAGCGAACTGAACAAACACATCATTGGCCAGGACAATGCCAAGCGTTCCGTGGCGATTGCGCTGCGTAACCGCTGGCGCCGTATGCAGCTTGATGAAGAGCTGCGTCATGAAGTTACGCCAAAAAACATTCTAATGATCGGCCCAACGGGTGTGGGTAAAACCGAAATCGCTCGTCGTCTGGCAAAACTGGCCAATGCGCCGTTCATTAAAGTTGAAGCGACTAAATTCACCGAAGTTGGCTATGTGGGTAAAGAAGTGGATTCTATCATCCGCGATCTGACCGATTCCGCGATGAAAATGGTGCGTCTGCAATCCATCGAGAAAAACCGCTATCGCGCCGAAGAAATGGCCGAAGAACGTATTCTCGACGTATTGATCCCACCCGCTAAAAACAACTGGGGTCAAAACGAAACTGCACCGGAGCCTTCTACGGCTCGCCAGTCTTTCCGTAAAAAATTGCGTGAAGGCCAACTGGACGATAAAGAAATTGAAATCGATCTGGCTGCGGCACCGATGGGCGTTGAAATCATGGCTCCTCCTGGCATGGAAGAAATGACCAGCCAGTTGCAGTCCATGTTCCAGAACCTCGGCGGTCAGAAGCAAAAACCTCGCAAGCTGAAAATCAAAGACGCGATGAAACTTCTGATTGAAGAAGAAGCCGCGAAACTGGTGAATCCAGAAGAGCTTAAGCAAGACGCGATTGATGCCGTTGAGCAACACGGTATCGTGTTTATCGATGAGATCGACAAAATCTGTAAGCGCGGTGGCAACAGCTCCGGCCCGGATGTGTCTCGTGAAGGCGTGCAGCGTGATTTGCTGCCGCTGGTTGAAGGCTGCACCGTTTCGACTAAACACGGCATGGTCAAAACTGACCACATTCTGTTTATCGCATCCGGCGCATTCCAGGTAGCAAGCCCGTCTGATTTGATTCCAGAATTGCAGGGTCGTCTGCCAATTCGTGTGGAATTACAAGCGCTGACCGTAGAAGATTTCGAGCGTATTCTGACTGAGCCAAACGCGTCGATCACTGTGCAGTACAAGGCGCTGTTGGGCACAGAGGGCGTAAATATCGACTTCACCGAAGATGGTATTCGTCGTATTGCTCAAGCCGCGTGGCAAGTGAACGAATCGACTGAAAACATCGGTGCGCGTCGTCTGCACACTGTGCTGGAACGTCTGGTCGAAGATATCTCTTATGATGCCAGCGAGATGAACGGCCAATCCATCCTGATCGATGGCGAATATGTCAGTAAACATCTGGATGAGTTAGTAGCAGATGAAGACTTGAGCCGTTTTATCCTATAATCCCGCTCAACGTATTTTCTTCATTTGAAATGGAGGGCTTATGCCCTCCATTTTTTTATATCTAACAGAGAGAACTATGAGCGAATCGCACTCTGTAAGCACCACTCAGGCCTGGCTTGAAAGCCTGCGCCCACGCACGTTACCTCTGGCATTTGCCTCTATCGTTTGTGGCTCGGCGTTGGCTTTCTGGCAAGGTGTGTTTAACCCTGCAATCGCATTGTTGGCATTGTTGACCGCGGGATTACTGCAAATCCTCTCAAATCTGGCGAATGATTACGGCGATGCGGTAAAAGGCAGCGACAAAGAAGACCGTATCGGGCCGTTGCGCGGGATGCAAAAAGGGGTGATTACTCAGGCGCAAATGAAAAAGGCGCTGATGATCACCGTGGTACTGATTTGTCTTTCTGGCCTGGCCCTGGTGGCCGTTGCCTGCCGTACGCTGGCAGATTTTCTCGGCTTCCTGGCATTAGGTTTGCTGGCAATCATCGCGGCCATCACCTACACCGTCGGCACGCGTCCGTATGGTTACATGGGGCTTGGTGATATTTCGGTGCTGGTGTTTTTCGGCTGGCTGAGCGTGGCAGGAACCTGGTATCTACAAGCGCACTCTCTCGCGCCTTTAGTCATTTTACCTGCAACCGCGTGTGGGTTATTAGCGACCGCCGTGCTTAACATCAATAATTTGCGCGATATCGACAGTGACCGGGAAAACGGTAAAAACACGCTGGCGGTGCGTCTGGGGCCAGTGCAGGCTCGTCGTTATCACGCCTGCCTGCTGATGGGCGCTCTGGCCTGCCTGGCCGTGTTTAATTTGGTGTGGCTACAAAGTCTGTGGGGTTGGCTGTTTGTGCTGGCAGCACCGTTGCTGATTAAGCAGACCCGGTTTGTGCTGCGCGAAAGGGATCCGCTCGCTATGCGTCCAATGCTCGAGCGCACGGTAAAAGCCGCGTTGCTGACTAACCTATTGTTTGCGATAGGAGTTGTGCTCAGTACGGTGTCGTTTTAGCTGACAAATATCAATTAACAATTGATGATTTTGCCAACAGTTAACATTAAGCGATATACTGACAACTCGTGCAGCAACAGAATCTTAATCCTATGAAATATGATACTTCCGAGCTTTGCGACATCTACCAGGAAGATGTCAACGTCGTTGAACCGCTGTTTTCCAATTTCGGTGGGCGGTCGTCCTTTGGCGGGCAAATCATCACGGTGAAATGTTTCGAGGACAACGGATTGTTGTATGATCTGCTCGAACAAAATGGCCGTGGTCGAGTGCTGGTGATTGATGGCGGTGGCTCAGTTCGCCGCGCGTTGATTGACGCAGAACTTGCCCGTCTGGCGACTCAAAACGAGTGGGAAGGCATTGTGGTATACGGTGCCGTGCGCCAGGTCGATGACCTGGAAGAACTGGATATTGGTATTCAGGCAATTGCCGCCATTCCTGTTGGCTCTGCGGGTGTTGGCGTTGGCGAAAGTGACGTGCGCGTTAACTTTGGCGGCGTGACATTCTTCTCCGGCGACCATCTGTATGCGGATAACACCGGCATCATCCTTTCCGAAGATCCCCTTGATATTGAATAACACAATCGAATAACAAAACGGGCGCCCTTAGGCGCCCGTTCTTTTTCTGGCTAAAGTCTTACACTTCTTCCATCTTACCCAGCAGGGCATGCAGACGATCCTGCCACACGTGCTGTTGCTCTTTCAGAGAATTGTTTTCACGTACTAATTCTTCATGATTGCTCTGAGATTGCTGAACTTGCTGAGACAGATTGTTGTTAGTCTCTTTCAGTTCTTCGATTTCCATTTGCAGCAGGGTAATGGTATCAATCGCCTGCTGTACTTTTGCTTCCAGTTTCTCAAACACTTCAAATGACATTTCGAACCTCTCCTGAATTGCAAGGCGTTGATGGATGTCTATACCCGTTAGCATTCGAGTTGCAGGTAGGCGGCCAGGGAGCTTATCCCGATGAGCTTACTTCAGTAAGTGATTCGGGTAAGTGAGCGCAGCCAACGCCCCTGCAGCTTGAAGGATGATGGGTATAAATCCCCCGTTCCGGATATTCCCCGAAGACACCTTATGAATATATGCGCACCACGCAGCGTGTCTCGATTGTAAGTAGCGTGAGTACCCGTGTCCAGCGAGTTCAAGCGCTCTTTGCGTAACATAACGTTTTTCGGCATATACCGAACGACGGCGCGGCTTAAAAACACTATTTGTTAATGCGCTGAAGATTAACGTGCGCGTTTGCGTTGTCTTTTTTGGGTGATAGTGCGCACATAATGACGCGAGATCGCTCATTTTTATGACGAGACACGCAAATTTTAGGTTCGATATTTCTCGTTTATGTTCGTTAACGATAAATTAACACTACGCCTACATGGCACCTGCGCGGCAGGGAATGCCCGAACAAACAATAATCATTAATTTTGCCTTCAGGACCCTATTATGAGTCAGACAGCTCCATCAACCTTGAAAGGTCAGTGCATCGCCGAGTTCATGGGTACAGCATTGTTGATTTTCTTTGGTGTCGGATGCGTTGCCGCCTTAAAAGTGGCAGGCGCAAGCTTCGGGCAATGGGAAATTAGTATCATCTGGGGGCTGGGGGTAGCGATGGCTATCTACCTGACCGCAGGGGTATCCGGTGCGCACCTCAATCCGGCAGTCACCATCGCATTGTGCCTGTTCGCCTGCTTCGATAAACGCAAAGTGGTTCCGTTTATTGTTTCACAAGTCGCAGGTGCGTTCTGCGCCGCAGCTTTGGTGTATGGCCTGTATTACAATTTATTCCTCGATTACGAACAGACGCATCATATGGTGCGCGGCAGCGTAGAAAGCCTGGATTTGGCCGGTATTTTCTCAACCTACCCTAATCCACACATCAATTTGATTCAGGCGTTTGCCGTAGAGATGGTGATTACCGCCATTTTGATGGGCGTTATCCTGGCTCTGACTGATGATGGCAACGGCATTCCACGTGGCCCATTAGCACCGTTGCTGATTGGCTTACTGATTGCGGTTATCGGCGCATCAATGGGACCGCTCACCGGCTTTGCGATGAACCCTGCGCGTGACTTCGGTCCGAAACTGTTTGCATGGCTCGCGGGCTGGGGCGACGTTGCGTTTACCGGCGGACGCGATATTCCTTACTTCCTGGTGCCAGTATTTGGCCCAATAGTAGGCGCAGCGCTTGGCGCGTTTGGCTACCGTAAGTTGATTGGCCACCATTTACCTTGCGATGTCTGTGTTGAAGATAAAGAGAAATCCAACACCTCCACGCAACAAAATGCTTCTTTGTAAGACTGACTTCAGGACAAGATTATGACTCACGAAAAAAAATATATCGTCGCACTTGATCAGGGTACCACCAGCTCCCGCGCCGTCGTCCTGGATCACGATGCCAACGTAGTCAGCGTTTCGCAGCGCGAATTCCAGCAAATCTACCCAAAAGCAGGATGGGTAGAACACGACCCAATGGAGATTTGGGCAACACAAAGTTCCACACTTGTCGAAGTGCTGGCGAAAGCTGACATCAACTCAGACCAAATTGCCGCCATTGGTATCACCAACCAACGTGAAACCGCGATTGTCTGGGAAAAAGAGACGGGCAAACCGATTTATAACGCCATCGTCTGGCAGTGCCGTCGCACCGCAGAAATCTGTGAACAGCTCAAACGCGACGGCCTGGAAGAGTACATCAAATCAGCAACCGGCCTGGTGGTTGACCCGTATTTCTCCGGCACCAAAGTGAAGTGGATTCTTGACCATGTGGAGGGTTCGCGTGAGCGTGCTCGCCGTGGCGAATTGCTATTTGGTACGGTCGATACCTGGCTTATCTGGAAAATGACTCAAGGGCGCGTGCACGTCACCGACTACACCAACGCCTCCCGTACCATGTTGTTTAACATCCACGATCTCACCTGGGATGACCGCATGCTCGAAGCGCTGGATATCCCACGCGAGATGCTGCCAGAAGTGCGTAAATCGTCAGAGGTTTATGGCCAGACGAACATCGGTGGTAAAGGCGGTACGCGTATTCCTATCGCCGGGATTGCTGGCGACCAGCAAGCCGCGCTGTTTGGTCAGTTGTGCGTCAAAGAAGGGATGGCGAAAAACACCTACGGCACCGGCTGCTTTATGCTGATGAACACCGGCACTCAGGCAGTTAAATCCACTCACGGTTTGTTGACCACTATCGCTTGCGGCCCACGCGGTGAAGTGAACTATGCGCTGGAAGGTGCCGTATTCATGGGTGGCGCTTCTATTCAGTGGCTGCGCGATGAAATGAAACTTATCAGCGACGCGACGGATTCTGAGTACTTCGCTACAAAAGTCAAAGACACCAACGGCGTATATGTGGTGCCAGCCTTTACCGGCCTCGGCGCACCTTACTGGGACCCATATGCTCGTGGTGCCATCTTCGGCCTGACGCGTGGCGTGAACGCCAACCACATTATCCGCGCCACGCTTGAGTCCATCGCTTATCAAACGCGCGACGTGCTGGAAGCGATGCAGGCTGACGCGGATATCCGTCTTCACGCCTTGCGCGTAGATGGCGGTGCGGTGGCGAACAACTTCCTGATGCAATTCCAGGCGGACATTTTAGGTACGCGTGTAGAACGCCCTGAAGTCCGCGAAGTCACAGCTTTAGGCGCGGCATATCTGGCGGGTCTGGCCGTTGGTTTCTGGCAGAATCTCGACGAAGTTAGCGAGAAAGCGGTTATCGAAAAAGAGTTCCGTCCAGGTATCGAAACCACCGAACGCAACTACCGTTACGCTGGCTGGAAAAAAGCCGTGAAACGCGCGCTGGCCTGGGAAGATCACGAAGAAAGTTAATTGCCCTCCCCCTAACCCTCTCCCTCAGGGAGAGGGGATCACCCTACCCCGCCTGTGCTAAACTCGGTCGCAATTGGGCTTCTTAAATGAGTGTGTAATGAGACGAGAACTTGCGATTGAATTTTCCCGTGTAACCGAAGCGGCGGCACTGGCGGGTTATAAATGGTTGGGTCGTGGCGACAAAAACACGGCGGATGGCGCGGCTGTTCACGCCATGCGCATCATGCTCAATCAGGTCAATATTGATGGCCAGATTGTGATTGGTGAAGGGGAAATCGACGAAGCGCCAATGCTCTACATTGGTGAAAAAGTCGGTACCGGCCAGGGCGACGCTGTAGACATCGCCGTTGACCCGATTGAAGGTACCCGCATGACGGCAATGGGCCAGGCCAACGCGCTGGCTGTGCTGGCCGTCGGCGATAAAGGCAGCTTCCTGAATGCGCCCGATATGTACATGGAAAAACTGATTGTCGGCCCGGGTGCGAAAGGCATTATCGACCTCAATCTGCCGCTGGCTGAAAACCTCTATAACATCGCCGTTGCGCTCAATAAGCCACTGAGCGAACTCACCGTTACCATTCTTGCTAAACCACGCCACGACGCCACCATTGCAGAGTTACAAAAACTTGGCGTGCGCGTTTTCGCCATTCCTGATGGTGATGTTGCTGCGTCAATTTTGACCTGTATGCCGGATAGCGAAGTTGATGTGATGTACGGCATCGGCGGCGCACCTGAAGGCGTGATTTCCGCAGCGGTTATTCGCGCGTTAGATGGCGACATGCAAGGCCGCCTGTTAGCTCGTCACCATGTGAAGGGTAATAGCGAAGAAAACCGTCTTATCGGTGAAAAAGAATTAGAACGCTGTAAGGCAATGGGCATTGAAGCGGGTGTGGTATTAAAACTCGATGATATGGCGCGTAACGACAACGTTATCTTCTCCGCGACCGGCATCACTAAAGGCGATTTGCTGGATGGGATTACGCGCAAAGGGAATATGGCGACCACAGAAACACTGCTGATTCGCGGCAAGTCTCGCACTATTCGCCGTATCCAATCTATTCACTATCTCGACCGCAAAGACCCGGACGTACAGACTCATATTCTGTAAGGCCGCCGTTTGTCTGATTGAGCTTTCCAGCTTTAACCGGCTGGAAATCTCGCACTTTTCTGGTGAAGATAGGGAAAACACAACAAAGGGGAGCGTGCATCATGGCGGAATGGGTCAAAGGTAAAGTCATCCGGATTGAAAACTGGACCGATGCTCTGTTTAGTCTCACTGTTCATGCGCCTGTCGCTCCTTTCACCGCCGGGCAATTTACCAAGCTTGGGATGGAAATCGATGGCGAACGCGTGCAGCGAGCCTACTCCTACGTCAACGCGCCCAGCGATCCAAATCTTGAGTTTTATCTGGTCACCGTACCTGAAGGCAAACTCAGTCCGCGTTTACACGCGCTGCAACCCGGCGACGAGATTTCATTGGTCAGCGAAGCGGCAGGGTTCTTTGTGCTCGATGAAATCCCTGACTGCCAGACGCTATGGATGCTGGCGACAGGAACCGCATTAGGGCCGTATCTTTCAATTTTGCAGGAAGGTACTGGACTTGAGCGTTTTGAGAATATCGTTTTGCTGCATGCGGTACGTTACGCGCAGGACTTGAGTTATTTGCCATTAATGCAAAAACTCCAGCAGCAATACGAAGGAAAGCTACGCATTCAGACGGTTGTTAGCCGTGAGTCTATTCCGGGTTCGCTAACCGGACGCGTGCCTGCATTGATCGAAAACGGTGAGCTGGAAGCGGCAGTCGGCTTGCCGATGAACATTGAAACCAGCCATGTGATGTTGTGCGGAAACCCGCAGATGGTACGTGATACGCAGCAATTGCTGAAAGATACCCGGCAGATGACCAAACATTTACGTCGCCGACCGGGCCATATGACTGCTGAACATTATTGGTAAGTTAGCGGTACTTCACTTCGCTGGTGTCTTTGCCAAAACGGTTTTCACCCTGGGTACCAACAAACGCGCCCAGGTCCATAATCACCATCACCAGAATCAGCGTTGGGATAAAACGTCCAAGTCCCCATTGCGCTAAAGTTCCGAATGTTTCCCAGTTGCCCGCGAGCAGCAGCCAGGCTGGAATAAACAGCAGCGCCCACCAGCCTTTCTTATTTCTGTCATGCAGACGTTTCACAATCACCGCCGCCGTTGGAATCAACGAACCCGATAAAAAGAAACCCGCGGTGGAATAAGGCATAATTTCTGCACCCGCCAGGGTGAAGAGAATGATCAGCGCGATTAACCAAACGCCAATCCAAATCCAGAAGTCACGACGTCCAATACGTCCGTTAAAAGAGAACAGCCATTGCTGTATGGTCATGGTAAGGTCCATTTTATTGTTTAGCGCCGTAGTGTACCCTGGCTATGCCGGGTTTTGACAAGCCAACGGAATGCCGATTTAATCGGGAAGCAGAATTCACAGGAGAATTTGTCAATGAGACATCTGTTTGCAGCTCTGGCTTTACTGATGCTACCCGCCGCGGTGGTCTGGGCCGATCCGCCTACAGATTCGGCTTCAACGCTACAAGCCGCTCCGTATTTGCTGGCGGGTGCGCCAACGTTTGATATGAACATCACGCAGTTTCGGGAAAAATTCAGCGCTGAAAATCCGAAGTTGCCGATCAACGAATTCCGCGCCATCGACTCTAATGCCGATGAAATCAACCTGATGCGCGCAGCCAGTAAGATTAACGAAAATCTCTATGCGTCCGCCGCACTTGAGCGCGGCACGCTCAAGATAAAATCTATTCAGATAACCTGGTTACCGATTCAGGGACCGGAGCAAAAAGCCGCTCGGGCAAAAGCGAATGAGTATATGGCGGCGCTGGTTCGCACATTTACGCCATCGCTTTCAAAGCCGCAAAGCGTTACTAAACTCAACAAATTACTCGGCAATGGTAAGAACAAGCGTTATTACGCGCAAACAGATGGCGCGATTCGCTATGTGGTTGCGGATAACGGTGAAAAGGGGCTTACCTTCGCTGTTGAACCGATTAAGCTAACGCTATCTGAAACACTTAACAACGGCGAATAAATGACAAAAAGCAAAGCCTTTCGCCTGTTGAGTCTCTATACTGTTTCACAGACCATGCTGCCCTGAATGGCAGCGATTCTTTTATTAGTTTGACCTTGTGGAGAATTAAGATGCGACATCCTTTGGTGATGGGTAACTGGAAACTGAACGGCAGCAAGCACATGGTACACGAGCTGGTTGCTGGCTTACGCAAAGAACTGGCTGGCGTTGCTGGCTGTGGCGTGGCTATCGCTCCTCCTACTATGTATCTGGATCTGGCTAAACATGCCGCTTCTGGCAGCCACATCATTCTTGGTGCTCAGAACGTTGACCTGAACCTGTCTGGCGCATTCACTGGCGAAGTTTCTGCTGAGATGCTGAAAGATGTTGGTGCTAAATACATCATTATCGGTCACTCCGAGCGTCGTACTTACCACGCAGAGTCTGACGAACTGATCGCTAAGAAATTCGCCATTCTGAAAGAAGTTGGCCTGATCCCTGTTCTTTGCATCGGCGAAACCGAAGCAGAAAACGAAGCGGGCAAAACTGAAGAAGTTTGTGCACGTCAGATTGACGCGGTTCTGAAAACTCAGGGTGCTGCGGCATTCGAAGGCGTGGTAATCGCTTACGAACCAGTATGGGCAATCGGTACTGGCAAATCAGCAACTCCTGCTCAGGCTCAGGCTGTTCACAAATTCATTCGTGACCACATTGCTAAAGCTGATGCGAAAGTCGCTGAGCAAGTGATCATCCAGTACGGCGGTTCCGTAAACGATAAAAACGCAGCAGAGCTGTTTGCTCAGCCAGACATCGACGGCGCACTGGTTGGCGGTGCTTCCCTGAAAGCAGACGCATTTGCCGTTATCGTTAAAGCTGCGGCTGAAGCGAAAAAAGCGTAAGTATTCTCGCGAATAAACGTTAAGGCTCTGCTCCGGCAGGGCCTTTATTTTTTGAGCAATCCGCAGTCATGATCTTGTAGTTGCTCAGCAGAAGCCAGATTCAAGCGCAGTAAATTCCGCTCCGTCGCTAAAACCACCCAATCTCCGTCAGCCAGTTGTGCCATCGCAATACTGTAACGCCCCATATGCTCGCGTGCCTGCGGAACCTGATTCGCCAGCATGATGAACGGGCCAGATTGTGAAAACTCTGCCATACCCACTTTTCTTGCGATGTACTGGTTTCCTGCCAGTGATTCCGGGAATTGCTGCCAGTTGTTATTCAGGGTGTTGGCATAGAGATTCAACTGCTCGCGCACCTCCTCCCGCAGACAAGAAATATGAATATGCAGCTGGTTTTGCGTGCGCCCGGACGTGGAATTTATCGTGAGCGAAATAACGTCGTCAGGCACGTGAGATCCTCGGTGAAGACTCATCACATCGCGTTGCTGCCAGGCCAGCCAAAAGAAATTCGGTGTTTTCGGCTGCAAAAGTTCAGGGCTTTCCATGCCTTTAATTTTCGCGGCGGGCATAAGCAGATATTGAAGCGGGCCGTTGATGTCTTTGAGCAAAACATACCCCGAGCGCAAATCCACTTTGGCGCAAGGTTCAGGGCTTTGGTTTTTTTGGTGATGAGGAATACATTGCTGGCTGACGATTCGCCAAAGCGCATCGGGGTGATGCAAATATTGCCGCAGGCTAAACCATCCCACCGCGGTAACAAGCAATACGAGGATTAAAAGAATGACCGGGCGTCGTAAGCGCAATTGAAACCTCAGGAACAATAAGAGGGATGCTCAGCGTAACGCAACTTACGGAAACCCAAAAGCAAAACGGCTCCTTTCGGAGCCGCCTTTAAACTCAACGCTGACTAATCTGGTCGAAGGTTCCGCCATTTGAGAAGTGATCTTTCTGCGCTTTTGTCCAGCCGCCGAACTCTTCATCAATGGTATACAGTTTAAGTTTCGGGAACGCATTTTCATACTTCTTCGCAACGTCTGCATTGCGTGGGCGATAGTAGTTTTTCGCCGCAATTTCCTGGCCTTCTGGCGAGTAAAGGTATTTCAGATACGCCGTAGCAACTTCCTGAGTCCCTTTTTTATCGACCACTTTATCGACGACTGAAACGGTAGGCTCGGCAAGGATTGATTCGCTTGGGGTGACAATTTCAAACTTATCTTTGCCCAGCTCGTTAGTTGCCAGCAAGGCTTCGTTTTCCCAGGCAATCAGCACATCACCGATATTGCGCTCAACGAAGGTATTGGTTGAACCGCGAGCACCGGAGTCCAGCACTTCAACGTTTTTATACAGCGCTTTTACGAAATCTTGCGCTTTAGCTTGATCGTTATTGTTGTGATGCAGGGCATAACCCCACGCTGCCAGATAGTTCCAGCGCGCGCCGCCTGAGCTTTTCGGGTTTGGAGTGATAACGGAAACGCCTGGTTTAATCAGATCGTTCCAGTCATGAATTTGTTTCGGGTTGCCTTTGCGCACCAGGAAAACGATAGTCGACGTATAAGGCGCGGAGTTGTCTGGCAGGCGCTTGATCCAGTTTTTATCGATACGGCCACGTTCAGCGATAGCATCGACATCGTACGCCAGGGCCAGAGTCACTACGTCAGCTTCAATGCCGTTGATAACAGACGTTGCTTGTTTACCTGAGCCACCGTGAGACTGACGAATAACAACGTTATCGCCGGTTTGTTGTTTCCAGTGAGCACTGAACGCCTTGTTGTACTCGTCATAAAGTTCGCGAGTGGGATCGTAAGAGACGTTAAGTAACTGAATATCTTTCGCCAGTACGCTGGTTGATGCCAACAGTAATGTAAGTCCAACTCCCCACTTGTTCATCGTTCGCTCTCTTTAATCAGATTTGATAAAAGCAGCGTGCCAGAAATTTAACCGTTCATTAAAGAATAAAAAAAGATTGGCTATAACTATTGGGCATATAACAGACAACAAAAAGCCGGGTTTCCCCGGCTTCAATTTTCACTGCTCGTGAATTAGTACAGTTTCTTAGCGCAATCCAGCCAGTCACCTTTGAACGGACGCTTCATGCTTTCGATAGCGTCGATGATGTCATGGTGAACCAGCTTCTCGTTCTGAATACCTACGCAACGACCACCGTGGCCTTGCAGCAGCAGTTCGATGGAGTAAGCGCCCATGCGGGAAGCCAGAATGCGATCGTAAGCAACCGGTGAACCACCGCGCTGAATGTGGCCAAGAACTGTGGCACGAGTTTCACGCTTGGTTTCCGCTTCGATATATTGAGCCAGTTCGTCGATATCACAGATGTGCTCTGTAATCGCCACGATAGCGTGTTTTTTACCTTTCGCGATGCCCGCTTTGATTTCTTCAACCAGGTCCTCGCGATTGAACTCAACTTCTGGCAGGACAACAAACTCACAGCCACCGGCAATCGACGCAGCTAAGGTCAAATCGCCACAGTAACGGCCCATCACTTCCACGATAGAAATACGCTGGTGGGAGGAAGAGGTGTCACGCAGGCGGTCGATTGCTTCAACGACGGTTTCCAGAGCGGTAAAGAAACCGATAGTGTAATCAGTACCTTTGATATCGTTATCAATGGTGCCTGGCAGACCGATGCATGGGAAACCCATTTCAGTCAGGCGCATCGCACCCATATAGGAACCGTCACCACCGATAACAACCAGCGCATCAATACCGCGTTTTTTCAAATTCTCAATAGCGACTTCACGGATTTTCTCATCACGAAACTCCGGGAAACGAGCGGAACCCAGGAAGGTGCCGCCACGGTTGATCATATCGGACACGCTGTAGCGGTCCAGATTCACCATGCGGTCTTCATAAAGTCCCAGATAGCCATCATAAACACCCACAACTTCCAGACCTTCCGACAATGCTGCCCGGACAACACCACGAATCGCGGCGTTCATACCTGGCGCATCACCGCCACTCGTCAACACACCAATTTTTTTGATCATGACTACCTCTGAACTTTTGAATGCAAATTAATCCTGTTGCCGGAAACGGCCTACGGCATGCCGAGGCGTCGACTCTGCTACAAATAGTATAACAACCGCTTCTTGCTGAATTGATTCAGGTCAGGCCATATGTCGGTATTTTATCCAAAAAATTCCAATAATGCCTGGTTTTACAACGAATATTTAGAGCTCAAAATGCCCTTGCTGCTGCGTCGGGACTACCGAGCAGGGGTCCTGGTGAATAATCACATCTGACCCAGGGAAACGACGCAAAATCGCTTGCTCCACTTGTTCGGCAATAACGTGCGCCTGAACCAGTGGCAGATTGTCTTCCATTTCGATATGGACTTGAATAAAGCGGGTCGGCCCTGACTGCCGCGTGCGTAAATCATGCGCCCCTTTAACACCGGGCCATGCATTGATGATATCAACAATTGCCTGTCGTTCGTCATCGGGTAACGCGCGATCTAAAAGAGATTGCACGGCTTCATGCCCCATGCGAATCGCGTTATATAAAATATAGACGCCAATGCCTAATGCAAATATCGAATCAGCGCGATGCCAGCCATACCAGGACAGCGCCAGCGCAACCAAAATGGCTCCGTTCATCATAACATCAGACTGATAATGAAGCATATCTGCCCGAACGGCCTGGCTTTGCGTCTTGCGCACGACCCAACGTTGGAACGTTACAAGTACGAGCGTACTGAGCAATGCGATAACCGTAACAATCACACCCACTAACGGTTGTTTCATTTGCTCCGGTTCCGCTAAATGCTGAATCCCGGTCAAAAACAGGAACAGTGCGGAACCAGAAATAAACATACTTTGTGCGAGTGCCGCCAGCGATTCCGCTTTCCCATGCCCAAAAGTGTGTTCTTCATCAGCAGGTTGCAGCGAATAACGCACGACAAGCAGGTTAGTCAGCGACGCGGCGATGTCCACCAGCGAATCGACCAATGCAGCCAGAATACTGACCGAACCGGTATACCACCAGGCGAAAATCTTGATCAAAAGTAACAGCGATGCCATCACCGTCGCGGCAATTGCTGCACGGCTGACCAGCTTCCCATATTGTTGATTCATAGGGGCTCCAGCGAATGATTGCTGGCTAGTATAGCGGATTCATCCGAACCTTCAGGCAAAAAAAACCCGCCTGTTAAGGCGGGGAAGACAGGGATGGTGTCTATGGCAAGGAAAACAGGGTTTGTTACTGGTTACTACGCTTACTGCTACTACTCAATGCCTGCAACGAAGACATGTGTTGCAGATCCGACAGTTCACGAAACTGATTCATGCGCTGTTGGTGTTTGTCATTCAAAACGGCCTGCTGTTCAGGACTTAACAAGCGGTACATTTGATTACGTACCTTCGCCATTTCAACCTGGCGAGCCACTTGTTCTTGTGCCATTTTTTCAGCCTGAGCACGCACTGCCGTTTCGTCAAAATTCT
Organism: Buttiauxella agrestis; assembly: GCF_900446255.1. Taxonomy (NCBI): domain Bacteria; kingdom Pseudomonadati; phylum Pseudomonadota; class Gammaproteobacteria; order Enterobacterales; family Enterobacteriaceae; genus Buttiauxella; species Buttiauxella agrestis. Next base: position 4,858,410 of record NZ_UIGI01000001.1, read on the forward strand.
CTGCGGTGACCAGATTATGCATGGTCTCCATTTCGCTTACATTCACGGGTGGGCTATCATGCCGTGCCCGTTGCATTAGATCGCGCATTTGTTGGCGCTGTTGTTCGGTCAGGTTTATCCCGTCGAACATATGGCTTTGAAGGCTATTTCGCTTCACCGAGCCTTCACCGCCCTGGTACCAGTTATCGCTAGCCGGTAACTCTCTGGCTTGGCTCGCCAGGGTAATCAGAGTCAATGTAGAGGCCATGACGGCAGCGGTAACATTGCGCATCACTTGCTCCTGAAATCATCTGTGCTGCGATTCAACGAGAGCCAGTCTACGATTCCCGCTGCAAACTAGCGTCAGGGGGTGTAAAACAACGTAAAGTCATAGATTAGCGCGCCTTGATGACGTAATTTCTGCCTCGGAGGTAATTTAACAATGAATAAAATTCTGCTAGTTGATGATGACCGAGAGCTTACTTCCCTGTTAAAGGAACTGCTCGACATGGAAGGCTTTAACGTAATTGTTGCCCACGATGGCGAACAAGCGTTGGAGCTTCTTGATGACACCATTGACCTTTTATTGCTCGACGTGATGATGCCAAAGAAAAATGGCATTGATACATTGAAAGAGTTGCGCCAGTCACACCAGACTCCTGTCATTATGCTTACAGCTCGAGGAAGCGAGCTGGATCGCGTTCTCGGCCTCGAACTGGGTGCAGATGACTACTTGCCTAAACCATTTAACGATCGTGAACTGGTGGCCCGTATACGCGCTATTTTGCGTCGTTCACACTGGAGTGAGCAGCAGCAAAACAGTGACAGTGGCTCGCCAACCGTTGAAGTTGACGGCTTAAGCCTCAATCCTGGTCGCCAGGAAGCAAGCTTTGATGGGCAAGCACTGGATTTGACCGGTACCGAATTCACCCTGCTCTATTTGCTGGCGCAGCATTTGGGCCAGGTGGTTTCTCGCGAACATTTAAGCCAGGAAGTTCTGGGTAAACGCCTGACACCTTTCGATCGCGCAATCGACATGCATATCTCCAATTTGCGTCGTAAATTGCCGGATCGCAAAGACGGTCATCCGTGGTTTAAAACATTACGTGGCCGCGGCTACCTGATGGTGTCTGCTTCATGATAAGTAGCCTTACCGCGCGTATTTTTGCCATCTTCTGGTTAACGTTGGCGTTAGTGCTGATGCTAGTACTGATGCTGCCTAAACTGGATTCGCGTCAAATGACCGAATTGATGGAAAATGAGCAACGTCAAGGCATCATGATTGAACAGCATGTCGAAGCGGAACTTGAAAACGATCCACCCAATGACCTGATGTGGTGGCGTCGCTTATTCCGGGCCATCGATAAATGGGCACCACCGGGGCAGCGTTTGTTACTCGTGACCAGCGAAGGGCGAGTTATTGGCGCCCAGCGCAATGAAATGCAGATAATCCGTAACTTTATCGGTCAGTCTGATAACGCCGATCATCCGCAAAAGAAAAAGTATGGCCGCGTAGAATTAGTGGGTCCCTTCTCGGTACGTGATGGTGAAGATAACTACCAGCTCTACCTGATTCGCCCCGCAAGTAACTCCCAATCTGATTTTATTAACCTACTGTTTGATAGACCTTTACTGTTACTCATTGTCACAATGCTGGTCAGTTCACCGCTGCTGTTATGGCTGGCGTGGAGTCTGGCAAAACCTGCACGTAAATTGAAAAATGCTGCCGATGAGGTGGCGCAGGGGAATTTGCGTCAACATCCTGAACTCGAATCCGGACCGCAAGAATTTCTCGCGGCCGGTGCCAGTTTTAACCAGATGATTACCGCGCTGGAAAGAATGATGACGAGCCAACAAAGGCTGTTGTCTGATATTTCCCATGAACTGCGTACACCGTTAACCCGTCTGCAATTGGGCACGGCTTTGCTGCGCCGTAAAGCGGGTGAAAGCAAAGAGCTTGAGCGTATTGAAACCGAAGCTCAGCGCCTGGACGGCATGATCAACGACCTGCTGGTGATGTCGCGTAATCAGCAAAAAAATGCGCTGGCAAGCGAGACGATGAAAGCCAATCAAATCTGGTCCGAAGTGCTGGATAACGCAGCCTTTGAAGCCGAACAGATGGGTAAATCATTAGAAGTCACTTACCCGCCTGGCCCATGGTTGATGTACGGTAATCCCAACTCGCTGGAAAGCGCGCTGGAGAATATTGTTCGCAACGCCTTACGCTACTCGCATACGAAAATAGCTGTTAATTTCTCCGTTGATAATCAAGGGATTACTATCACGGTTGACGATGACGGCCCAGGCGTTAGCCCGGAAGATCGTGAGCAAATATTCCGTCCTTTCTATCGCACAGACGAAGCGCGCGATCGCGAATCTGGCGGAACAGGGCTGGGATTAGCGATTGTAGAAACGGCTGTTCAGCAGCATCGTGGTTGGGTGAAAGCTGACGACAGCCCGTTAGGCGGGTTGCGGCTGGTTCTTTGGCTGCCGCTCTATCATCGTTAATTTATCATCGTAAAGACCAGGCCCTTCGGGGCCTGTTTTCCTTCCGGCGATAAATTGATATTCTGCGCGCCTTGTCTTATGGGGGCCGTATGCTAAATATCGTGTTGTTTGAACCTGAAATCCCACCAAATACCGGGAATATCATCCGTCTTTGTGCCAATACCGGCTTCCGGTTGCACATTATCGAGCCGACAGGCTTTGGCTGGGATGATAAGCGTCTTCGTCGCGCAGGACTGGATTATCACGAGTTCGCCGCTGTTAACCGCCATAAAGACTATGATGCTTTTCTGGAAGCAGAAAACCCGCAGCGAATCTTTGCGTTGACCACAAAGGGAACGCCTGCGCACAGTGCTGTAAGTTATCAGGATGGGGATTATTTGGTGTTTGGCCCGGAGACGCGTGGCCTACCAGCAACGATTCTTGATGCTCTGCCAGCTGAGCAAAAAATCCGTATTCCAATGATGCCGGACAGCCGCAGTATGAATTTATCGAACGCCGTATCGGTGGTGGTATATGAAGCGTGGCGCCAGTTGGGTTATCCCGGCGCCGTTCTGAGAAGCTAGATTCCGTCGCCGTATTCGAAGCCACTGTTGGCTCCGTTAAAGTGCTGATCCATATCAATGGCAGGCATATCGCTTTCGGGCTTGCCAACAATGCGCGCAGGAACCCCAGCCGCCGTGGTATGAGGCGGCACTGGTTGTAACACCACAGAACCTGCGCCAATTTTCGCGCCGCGCCCAATTTCAATGTTGCCGAGGATTTTTGCTCCGGCACCAATCATCACGCCTTCACGAATTTTAGGGTGGCGATCGCCACTGGTTTTGCCCGTACCACCCAGCGTTACCGACTGCAAAATCGACACATCGTTTTCAACGATAGCCGTTTCACCGATCACAATGCCGGTGGCGTGATCGAGCATGATCCCACAACCAATTTTCGCCGCCGGGTGGATATCGACCTGGAACGAGACTGAAACCTGGTTTTGCAGGAAAATCGCTAACGCGCGGCGGCCCTCTTTCCACAGCCAGTGACCGATGCGGTAAGATTGCAGCGCATGAAAACCTTTCAGGTATAACAGCGGAGTAGAATATTTATCGACCGCCGGGTCACGGGTGCGCACGGCCTGAATATCGCAAGCGGCGGAGGCAATCATTTGTGGTTCTGCCGCGTAAGCTTCTTCGACAACTTCACGAATCGCGATAGCGGGCATAATCGGGGAAGCAAGTTTATTGGCGAGCATATAGCTCAGCGCACTGCCTAAGTTTTCGTGCTTGAGGAGAGTTGCGTGATAAAAACTGGCCAACATCGGTTCACAATCGGCAAGCGCTCGCGCTTCGGCTTTAATGTTGTTCCACACCAGATCCAGTTCTTCAGACGACATTGCTCTCTCCAGACAGAAAAACAGCGCCCGGCACAAAGTACCGGAACGCTTCAGTTATTGCGGTTGTGTTGTTCCATCAAGTCGTAGCTATTTTTTAGCCTGAGTTCCGTTCATCCTTGCGCGTTCGACCCAGCAACGTCAATGCTGCCTCGCGAGCGTTTTTTCCGCAATACAATACCTGATAAATTTCCTCGGTTATTGGCATTTCGACGCCTACACGCGCCGCCAACTCCCGAACTTCTTTGGTGTTGCGATAACCTTCAACCACCTGGCCGATTTTCTGCTGTGCCGAATCCACGTCCGCACCCTGCCCCAGCGCCATGCCGAAGCGACGGTTACGTGATTGGTTATCGGTACAAGTCAGTACCAGGTCGCCTAGCCCTGCCATTCCCATAAAGGTTTCAGGATCTGCACCCAAGGCACTGCCAAGACGCGTCATTTCCGCAAGGCCACGCGTGATCAATGCCGTTCGAGCGTTAGCACCAAAGCCAATGCCGTCAGACATCCCCGCGCCAATCGCAATCACGTTTTTCACCGCACCACCTAACTGCACGCCGATGAAATCCGGGTTACTGTATACACGGAAGCTTTTGCCGCAATGCAGCAATTGCTGGAGATCCTGAGCAAAAGTTTCGTCCGTTGCTGCCAGTGCAATCGCCGTTGGCAAACCTGCTGCCAGTTCTTTGGCAAACGTCGGGCCGGAAATCACCGCCAATGGGATTTCTTCCCCTAACGCTTCACGCGCAACGTCTTGTAGCAAACGTCCGGTTTCAGCTTCCAGACCTTTAGTCGCCCAGACGATACGAGCGTCTTTGCGCATAAGCGGCTTAATTTGACGCAGCACTTCGCCGAAAACGTGGCTCGGCACGACAACCAGAATATTGCGGCTGGCAGCCAATGCTTTCGCTAAGTCGCTTTCAAGGTGAAGAGTGTCTGGAAAAGGAACGTCAGGAAGAAATGCAGCATTGCAGCGATCTGCCTGCAATACAGCAAGATGTTTAGGGTCATGGCCCCACAATACGACGTGGTGGCCATTCCGCGCCAGGGTGATGGCAAGAGCGGTGCCGTAAGAACCGGCACCGATCACAGTCATTGAAGCATTAAGGCTGTTCATCAGGCATCCTGATGGTTTTCAGCACCTTCGCCTTCGCCAGATTGCTGCTGCAGATAACTCATGAACAGCGCATCGAAGTTAACCGGTGCAAGGTTCAGCTGCGGGAAGGTGCCACGAGAAACCAGGCTAGTGATTGCTTCACGTGCATAAGGGAACAGAATGTTCGGGCAGTACGCACCCAGGCAATGTGCCATCTGCGGACCTTCGATCCCACCGATGGAGAAGATACCCGCCTGCTGAACTTCGCACAGGAATGCAGTGTCTTCGCCCAGTGTTGCGGTCACAGTCACACGCAACACAACTTCATAAACGTCATCTGCCAGTTGGCTGGAAGCTGTATCGAGATCCAGTTTAACTTCTGGCTGCCAGTCTTTCTGGAATACATGCGGTGCGTTCGGCGCTTCAAAAGAGATGTCTTTGGTGTAAACACGCTGAATCTGGAAAGCCATTTCTGTGTTGTTTTGTTCTGACATTTTTAAACCCTTAAAAAATTAATACGTCCTTAAACGGCAGTATGCGACAAAGGAACTGCACTAGCGCAGCAGGGGATCGAGTCCACCACGAGCATCGAGTGCGTACAAGTCATCGCAACCACCAATGTGCTGTGCGTCAATAAAAATCTGCGGCACTGTGGTGCGCCCACTGCGTTTAATCATCTCTTCACGCTTAACGGCATCGCCATCAATCGCTAATTCCTGAAACGCGACCCCTTTGCTTTTCAGCAGGTCTTTTGCACGATGGCAAAACGGACAGGTTGCTTTGGTGTAGATTTCAATATTCGCCATGGTCTTCCCCAGTGTGCGTTTCGATTTATTTACCGCGAACCAACGGCAGGTTTTCCCCGCTCCAGCCAGCAATCCCTTCTTTCAGCAAAGTGACTTGCTCGAAACCAGCTTTGGTCAGCAGCGCTGCTGATTCTTGAGAAGAAACACCGTTGCCACAAACCACGATCACCGGTTGCGCTTTATGTTTTTCCAGCTCACCGAAATTGCCACTTTTAATGTCAGCAGGCAACACGTTCAATGAGTTAGCGATATGGCCTTTGCGATAGTCATCACGCGAACGCACGTCAACCACAACAGCATCTTCTTTGTTGATCAGGCGTGTCGCTTCACCACGGGTGATGACTTTAACTTTAGAGGTTAAGCCTTTAAAGGTCATGAAAAGTACGGCGGCCAGTAAGCCAACCCACGCCAGACTAAGTATGGGATGGCGACTAATGAATTGCATAATTTCTTGCATGGGGGGGTGTAACTCCCGACTAAGTAATATGAAAAAACCAGGTGAGGAGTATACATTTGCGTTGTGGCAAATACAGCCAGTCTGCGCCAGGTAATGTGGATTCTGCGGCCTGTTACGAAAAAAATTACCTTAACGACGTAAAACCGATCACAATCCAGCCTCTTTCTTTGATCTTCTGCGGCTATTTACCCCGTGGCCTGTAGTAAAATTACGCAAATTTTGTCTTTGACTTAGAGGTTGTCGCAATGTCAGTTACTAAAAAACCTATGGTTCTGGTGATTCTGGATGGCTATGGTCACCGCGAAGAGCAGCAGGATAACGCTATTCTGAATGCTAAAACCCCGGTTATGGATAACCTGTGGGCTCAGCGTCCACACACGTTGATCAACGCATCCGGCCTGGAAGTCGGTCTGCCAGAAGGCCAAATGGGTAACTCCGAAGTTGGCCACGTAAACCTCGGCGCAGGCCGTATTGTTTACCAGGATCTGACTCGTCTGGACGTTGAAATTAAAGAACGTACTTTCTTCGCAAACCCAACGCTGACTGCGGCAGTAGACAAAGCGGTTGCTGCTGGCAAAGCAGTACACATCATGGGTCTGGCATCAGCCGGTGGCGTTCACAGTCACGAAGAACACATTCTGGCAATGATTGAACTGGCCGCAGAGCGTGGCGCAGAAGCCATCTACCTGCACGCATTCCTGGATGGTCGTGACACACCGCCACGCAGCGCAGAATCTTCTCTGAAGAAATTTGCCGACAAATTCGCCGCTCTGGGCAAAGGCCGCGTCGCCTCCCTGATTGGCCGTTACTACGCTATGGACCGCGATAACCGTTGGGATCGCGTTGAACTGGCTTACGATCTGCTGACTCTGGCTCAAGGCGAATACCAGGCAGAAACTGCTGTTGCAGGTCTGGAAGCAGCATATGCTCGCGACGAAAACGATGAATTCGTTAAACCGACTGTGATCCGCGCAGAAGGCGAAGCGGATGCCGCAATGAACGACGGCGACGCGCTGATCTTCATGAACTTCCGTGCTGACCGCGCTCGTCAAATCACCCGTACTTTTGTTAACGCTGACTTCGACGGTTTTGCGCGTAAGAAAGTGGTTAACTTCGGCGATTTCGTGATGCTGACCGAATATGCAGCAGACATCAAAGCCGCTTGTGCTTATCCACCAGCTTCACTGACCAATACTTTCGGTGAGTGGATGGCGAAGCATGATAAAACTCAGTTGCGTATCTCCGAAACGGAAAAATATGCTCATGTGACCTTCTTCTATAACGGTGGCGTTGAAGAGCCGTTCGCTGGCGAAGACCGCATTCTTATTAACTCCCCGAAAGTTGCTACTTACGATTTGCAGCCGGAAATGAGTTCTGTAGAACTGACCGAAAAACTGCTGGCAGCTATCAACAGCGGCAAATACGACACCATCATTTGTAACTATCCAAATGGTGATATGGTCGGCCATACTGGTGTTTACGAAGCGGCTATTGCGGCAATCGAAGCGCTGGACCAGTGTATTGCTCAGGTTGTTACTGCGGTTGAAAATGTCGGTGGGCAATTGCTTATCACCGCGGACCACGGCAACGCAGAGCAGATGGCTGACCCGGCAACAGGCCAGGCGCACACTGCACACACCAGCCTGCCAGTTCCGTTGATTTATGTCGGTTCCCGTAACGTGAAAGCGGTTGAAGGCGGCAAGCTTTCTGATATCGCACCAACGATGCTGAACCTGATGGGGATGGAAATCCCGCAAGAGATGACTGGCAAGCCGCTGTTCATCGTGGAATAATCCCTCCCCATGAGGGGAAAGGCGATTTTTTCAATAACATGGGCCGTGAAAACGAAGCTGTTTTCAGTCCGGCCTATGATGTACGCCAGCGTTTTAAGCGCTGGCGTATTGTTATGCCCCTCGATCAGCCATGCCGACGATCGCGCTGAGTTGAAATCTATTCAGCAGAATATTGCGACTCAAGAACGTGCGGTACGTCAGCAACAGCAACAACGCTCTACATTACTCGCTCAACTCCAGGCACAAGAAAAAGCTATCGCCGAAGCCAGCCGCAAGCTACGCGACACGCAAAACACGCTTGCTGAACTCAACCGCCAAATCGACACCATGAATGCTTCCCTCGCGAAACTGCAAAAACAGCAGGCCTCGCAGGAGCGCAATCTTGCAGCTCAACTTGATGCTGCTTTTCGCCAGGGCCAACATACCGGCATTCAGCTGATTTTAAGCGGCGAAGAAAGCCAGCGCGGGCAACGTTTGCAGGCATATTTTGGTTATCTGAACGCGGCGCGTCAGGAAACTATCGAAAAGCTTAAGCAAACGAAAGCTGAAGTTGATGAGCAAAAAGCCAGTCTGGAATCTAAGCAAACCGAGCAGCAGACCCTTCTCTACGAGCAACAAGCTCAGCAAACTAAGCTTGAAAGCGCGCGTAACGAGCGTAAGAAAACACTGTCTACTCTCGAGTCTTCTTTGCAGCAAGACCAGCAAAAACTGAGTGAAATGCGCCAGAACCAGTCGCGTCTTCAGGGGCAAATTGCCCGTGCGGAAGCCGCTGCGAAAGCGAGAGCTGAAAAAGAAGCCCGTGAAGCTGAGCAAGTTAAAACCCGCCAAAAGGAAGCGACCAGCAAAGGTAGCACCTATAAACCAACAGAAAGTGAACGTTCACTGATTTCGCGTACAGGTGGCCTCGGCGCTGCACGCGGACAAGCCTTCTGGCCGGTACGCGGGTCAATTTTGCATCGCTATGGCGAACAACTCCAGGGTGAGCTACGTTGGAAAGGGATAGTTATCGCTGCGGGTGAAGGCACTGAAGTTAAAGCCATTGCTGACGGACGTGTCATTCTCGCCGACTGGTTGCAGGGCTATGGCCTTGTCGTCGTGGTTGAGCATGGCAAAGGCGATATGAGTTTGTATGGTTACAACCAAAGCGCGTTGGTTAATGTGGGTACACAAGTTCGCGCCGGCCAGGCGATTGCACTGGTGGGCAACAGTGGTGGTCAGGGCCGCCCGTCACTTTATTTTGAAATTCGTCGCCAGGGCCAGGCCGTCAATCCACAACCGTGGTTGGGAAGATAAGTTTTGCTTCAATTCCGTCGTGTGTCTTTCTTTTTCGTCAGCACACTTATGCTGGCAGCTCCCGTTTACGCCGGAAAACTGGCAATAGTGATAGATGACTTCGGTTATCGCCCCGCGCAAGAAAACAAAGTTATCGCCCTGCCTGCCAACATTTCGGTCGCAGTTTTACCCAACGCTCCTCACGCCCGTGAAATGGCCACTAAGGCGCATAACGCCGGGCATGAAGTCCTGATTCATTTGCCGATGGCACCACTGAGTAAACAGCCGCTGGAAAAGGACACGCTGCGCCCGGATATGAGCAGCGGTGAAATCGAACGCATCATCCGCGAAGCGGTGAATGATGTTCCCTTTGCCGTGGGCCTCAATAACCACATGGGTAGTGCGATGACATCCAGCCTGTTTGGCATGCAGAAGGTTATGCAGGCGCTGGGGCAATATAATCTTTATTTTCTCGATAGCATGACGATTGGCAACAGCCAGTCGATGCGTGCGGCGGCAGGCACTAACGTCAAAGTTATCAAACGCAAAGTGTTCCTCGACGACACACAAAACGAAGCGGATATTCGTTTCCAGTTTAATCGTGCCGTTGAACTGGCGCGCCGAAATGGCTCTGCGATTGCCATCGGCCATCCGCATCCAACGACCGTTCGCGTACTGCAACAAATGGTCTATAACCTACCTGCGGATATTACGCTGGTGCGCCCGAGCAGTTTGCTCAATGAGCCTCAGGTTGATACTTCAAGGCCTAATAACACGCGCCCAACTGCACCGGGGAAACCTGTTGAGCAACCGCGTAACCCATTCAAAGGCGTGAACCTTTGCAAGCCTAAACAACCGTTGCAACCGATCTATGCAACCACGTTCTTCACGGTGTTAAGTGAAAGCATCAGCCAAAGCCAGTTGCTGAAATACATGCAGCACCAATGGCAAGGCTGGGATTCAACTGTCAAGAAAAGCTAATAAGATGCCAGGATATTCCTGGCATTTTTTTAACGCAATCTGAACCACAGCCGTATCAAAAACCAGGCTTCATGAATTCCGCTGACCCCTTTTGCTAAATCGGTGAAGCGGATATGGTCATGAAATGACTTTCGAACCGCAGCACGATCTTTAATCTTCTTGCGGTAAAGACCTGAAAGGTGCCCTGTTTCTCTCAAAGCATGAATATAAAGCGGGCGACTAACGGCTGCATATTCAGGAGATTTTGCGTAATTAATTAACTTATTGATGATATCAATGTAACTATAAGCACGAGGATCGTAATAGCGACCGTGATTGGTAATAGAAGATGTGTTCTTCGAATAGTAATAATCTGGTTCCGGTGAAATATAAAATCGCCCATTAGCCAGAGCCAGCTCCGTGGACCATAAAATATCTTTATGACTGGTGCCTACGTGGAAGTTAATATTATTTTCTTTAATATATTTCGAACTTACAATTTGCAACCAAATATAATGCGGCCATTCTCGCACTTTGACAGCATGTTTAATCCATTCGAAACCGGAAATCATGCGGTTGTAAATTTGTTGCCGATGAACTTCCCATCCAGCCAACTTCTGCCCGGGGTTTCCGCGCCAGCCGTTGCATATCAATACATCACAATTATGCTGTTCAGCCTTAGTGTAGCGATTAAAAATCATGTCGGGTGTGATGGCATCATCAGCATCCAGCAGAATTAACCACTTTCCACAATGCGCTGCCAACCCGGCATTGCGCGCAATATAGACTCCGCTATTGGGTTGCTCAATAATGACCAACCTTTCATCCTGAATTGAATTAAGTATCTCGCGTGTCTTATCCGTTGAGCCATCATTAATAACAATAAGCTCTAAATTTATACGCGTTTCCGCGAGAACACTCTCGACCAGCTGACGTATGTTTTCTTCACCATTGTAGACAGGGATAATAACGCTGACTTCTATCGGCGGATGACTCATCTTCAACCTTTTAGCGAACACAAAGAATCAATACAATACTAAAAAACCAGGAAAAAAAAGGCCCAAATTCTGCTTTTGGGCCTTTTTACTGTTAATCCCAGCTAAGAATGACTTTGCCGGATTGACCAGAACGCATGGCATCGAAGCCTTGCTGGAAATCATCAATACCAAAACGGTGGGTGATAATCGGTGACAGATCCAAACCTGACTGAATTAATGCAGCCATTTTGTACCATGTCTCGAACATTTCACGCCCGTAAATTCCTTTAATGAACAGTCCCTTAAAGATGACTTTCGTCCAGTCGATAGACATGTCTGATGGCGGAATACCCAACATCGCAATGCGGCCACCATGATTCATGGTGTCGAGCATGGTGCGGAACGCTGGCGGAGCACCAGACATCTCCAGACCCACGTCGAAACCTTCGGTCATGCCTAACTCTTTCATGACATCGGTCAGGTTTTCTTTGCTAACGTTAACCGCACGGGTGACACCCATTTCGCGAGCCAGCTCAAGACGGTACTCATTCACATCGGTGATAACGACATTACGCGCACCAACGTGTTTAGCGACAGCCGCCGCCATAATACCGATTGGGCCAGCACCAGAAACCAGCACATCTTCACCGACCAGATCGAAAGACAGCGCGGTGTGAACGGCGTTGCCAAACGGGTCGAAGATGGAGGCCAGATCATCAGAGATATTGTCAGGGATTTTAAAAGCATTAAAGGCAGGCAGCACCAGATATTCAGCGAAGCAGCCAGGGCGGTTAACACCGATACCCGTGGTATTGCGGCACAAGTGAGTGCGGCCTGCACGGCAGTTTCGGCAATGCCCACAGGTAATATGGCCTTCACCGGAAACACGATCGCCGATTTTAAAGCCTTTAACTTCCTGGCCTATGCCGACCACTTCACCGACATATTCGTGTCCGACAACCATCGGAACCGGAATAGTCTTTTGTGACCATTCATCCCAGTTATAAATATGCACATCGGTGCCACAAATGGCCGTTTTACGGATTTTGATCAGCAGATCGTTATGACCCATTTCCGGCTTGGGTGCATCCGTCATCCAGATGCCTTCTTCTGCTTTCAGTTTTGCTAATGCTTTCATGACCGCTCCCTTAGGCGATGACGCCCAACTGTTTGCCGATACGCGTAAATGCGTCAATCGCACGTTCAATTTGTTCAGTCGTGTGAGCCGCAGACATCTGAGTACGGATACGCGCCTGCCCTTTTGGAACCACCGGATAGAAGAATCCAGTGACGTAAATGCCTTCTTTTTGCAGCTCGCGAGCAAAGTTCTGCGCAACCACCGCTTCACCCAGCATCACAGGGATGATGGCATGATCCGCACCGGCCAGAGTAAAGCCAGCGGCGGTCATTTTCTCGCGGAACAGACTGGCATTCGCCCACAGGCGATCGCGCATTTCAGCGCCAGTTTCCAGCATCTCCAGAACTTTAATCGATGCAGAAACAATAGCCGGAGCCAATGAGTTAGAGAAAAGGTACGGGCGCGAACGCTGGCGCAGCCATTCAATCACTTCTTTGCGACCTGCGGTATAGCCGCCAGATGCACCACCAAGCGCTTTGCCCAATGTTCCGGTAATGATGTCTACACGATCCATCACGTTGCAATATTCATGCGTGCCACGACCATTTTCACCCACAAAACCTACCGCGTGAGAATCATCGACCATGACCAGAGCGTCATATTCATCAGCCAAATCACAAACCCCATTCAGGTTCGCAATCACGCCATCCATAGAGAACACGCCGTCTGTTGCGATCATGATATGGCGAGCACCTGCCGCACGCGCTTCTTTCAGGCAAGCTTCGAGTTCTTGCATATCATTGTTGGCGTAGCGATAACGCTTTGCCTTGCATAAACGCACGCCATCAATGATAGATGCATGGTTCAGCGCATCGGAGATAATCGCATCTTCCGTGCCGAGCAGCGTTTCAAACAGACCACCGTTGGCATCAAAACACGAAGAATAAAGAATGGCATCTTCCATTCCGAGGAAGCCGGCCAGTTTGCCTTCCAGCTCTTTGTGGCTGTCTTGTGTTCCACAAATGAAACGCACAGAGGCCATCCCAAAGCCATGCGTATCCATGCCTTGTTTAGCAGCATTGATAAGCTCTGGGTGGTTAGCGAGGCCGAGATAGTTATTGGCGCAGAAGTTGATGACGTGACTCCCGTCAGCAACAGTAATATCTGCTTGTTGAGCAGAAGTAATAATACGTTCTTCTTTAAACAACCCTTCCGCTCGTGCGGTTTCAAGTTGGGTTGTTAACTGTTGGTAAAAATCTCCGCGCATTGCGATTCTCCAGGCATGGCTAATTTCGGCACATATTACCCAAACCTATACCAGGACACGAGATGACGCTTCAATGAAATTGATTTTTGCAGCATAAATCACGAGTATCAGAAACTTCCTCTGATTAGGCGGGTCAATGAATGTAATGGTATGATAAGAGCCATTAGCGCGTGAGGTATCGTGCCTTACGGCCCTCTTTTTGTTTAAGGTTTCGCTCATGATTATTGTCACCGGCGGTGCTGGCCTTATCGGCAGCAACATCATTAAGTCCCTGAATGATATTGGCCATACAGATATTCTGGTGGTAGACAACCTGAAGGATGGCACTAAGTTCGCCAACCTCGTAGATTTAAATATCGCCGACTATATGGATAAAGAAGACTTCTTAATCCAAATTATGGCGGGTGAAGAGTTCGGCGATATCGAAGCCATCTTCCACGAAGGCGCATGCTCTTCCACCACCGAGTGGGATGGCAAGTACATGATGGATAACAACTATCAGTACTCCAAAGAAGTCCTGCATTACTGCCTGGAACGTGAAATCCCGTTCCTGTATGCCTCTTCTGCTGCAACCTACGGCGGTCGCAATAGCGATTTCATCGAGTCGCGTGAATATGAGCAGCCGCTAAACGTTTACGGTTACTCGAAATTCTTGTTCGATGAGTACGTGCGTCAAATCCTGCCAGAAGCAAATTCCCAGATTACCGGCTTCCGCTACTTCAATGTCTACGGACCACGTGAAGGCCACAAAGGCAGCATGGCGAGCGTTGCATTCCATCTGAACACGCAGCTCACCAACGGTGAAAATCCAAAACTGTTTGAAGGCAGCGACAGCTTTAAACGTGACTTCATCTATGTTGGCGATGTCGCCGCCGTTAACCTGTGGTTCTGGCAGAATGGCGTATCCGGCATTTATAACTGTGGTACCGGCCGTGCGGAATCTTTCCAGGCTATTGCCGATGCAGCGCTGGCGTTCCATAAAAAAGGCAGCATTGAGTACATTCCATTCCCGGAAAAACTCAAAGGCCGCTATCAAGAGTTTACTCAGGCTGATTTGACCAATCTGCGCGCCGCAGGTTACGACAAGCCATTTAAAACTGTTGCCGAAGGCGTAACAGAATATATGGCCTGGCTGAACCGTGACGCATAAGCAGGTAGCCTGACGCATGAAAATACTGGTGATTGGCCCGTCATGGGTGGGCGACATGATGATGTCGCAAAGTCTTTATCGCACGCTCAAGGCGCGCTATCCCCAGGCAATCATTGATGTGATGGCACCGGCCTGGTGCCGTCCATTATTATCACGTATGCCGGAAGTTAACGAAGCGCTGGCGATGCCACTCGGACATGGTGCTCTTGAGATTGGTGAACGACGCCGTCTCGGACACGCGTTGCGCGAGAAGCGTTACGATCAGGCCTATGTGCTGCCAAATTCGTTCAAGTCCGCTCTCGTCCCCTTCTTTGCCAATATTCCACAGCGCACCGGCTGGCGCGGCGAAATGCGCTACGGATTGCTCAACGATGCGCGCGTTCTGGATAAACAAGCCTGGCCACTGATGGTCGAGCGTTACATTGCTTTGGCTTATGACAAAGGACGGATGCAGTCGGCAAAAGATCTTCCTCAGCCGTTACTGTGGCCTCAGTTGCAAGTTAGCGATGGGGAAAAAATTCAGGCGTGCGAAGCTTTTAGCCTCGATGCGCAACGTCCGATTATTGGTTTCTGTCCTGGCGCGGAGTTCGGCCCAGCCAAGCGCTGGCCGCATTATCACTACGCGACTCTGGCCGGCAAACTCATCGATGACGGCTATCAAGTTGTCTTATTCGGTTCTGCTAAAGACAAAGACGCCGGGAATGACATCGTCGCCGCATTGACGACTCAGCAGCAAGCGTATTGCCGCAATCTGGCGGGAGACACTGAACTTGAGCAAGCCGTTATTTTGATTGCCGCTTGTCAGGCCGTGGTTTCAAACGATTCTGGCTTGATGCACGTTGCAGCGGCACTTAACCGCCCACTTGTCGCGTTATATGGCCCAAGTAGCCCGGACTTTACACCGCCACTGTCCCATAAGGCGCGGGTAATTCGTCTGATCACAGGCTATCACAAGGTGCGTAAAGGCGATGCCGCGGAAGGTTATCATCAAAGTTTGATTGTTATAACGCCAGAGCGCGTGATTGAAGAGCTAACGGCTCTGTTACGAGCTGAGAAGGAAGCGTAATGCGGGTATTGATCGTAAAAACATCATCAATGGGTGATGTCCTGCACACGCTGCCAGCCCTGACGGATGCAATGCAGGCTATTCCTGGAATCCGCTTTGATTGGGCCGTTGAAGAAGGTTTCGCGCAAATTCCCACCTGGCATCCCGCAGTAGATAAAGTTCTTCCCGTGGCGATCCGCCGCTGGCGTAAGAATTGGTTTTCAGCCCCGATAAAAGCCGAGCGCAAAGCGTTTGTTCAGGCGTTACGCACCGAACAATACGATGCGATTATTGATGCGCAAGGTCTTATCAAAAGTGCGGCATTGGTAACGCGAAAAGCGCGAGGAATTAAGCACGGTATGGGCTGGAACAGCGCTCGTGAGCCACTGGCCAGTCTATTTTACAGTCGTCGCCACTCTATCGCTAAACAACAACATGCTGTTGAGCGTACTCGAGAATTGTTCGCGAAAAGTTTGAACTACAAAAAACCTTCATCTCAGGGTGACTATGCTATCTCGGGTCATTTTCTTGATAACCCAAATACTGACACTGTCCGTTACACTGTGTTTTTACATGCGACAACTCGTGATGATAAACACTGGCCAGAATCACACTGGCGCGAGTTGATAGGATTGATGAAGGATTCAGGAATACAGATCAAACTTCCGTGGGGTGCTCCGCATGAACAAGAGCGCGCAAACAGGCTGGCTGAAGGCTTTAGTTATGTAGAAGTGCTTCCACGAATGAGTCTGGAAGAAATTGCGCGGGTGCTGGCGGGAGCAGAGTTTGTAGTATCTGTGGACACCGGCTTAAGTCATTTGACAGCCGCTCTGGATAGACGAAATGTGACTTTATATGGACCAACAGACCCAGGATTGATTGGCGGTTACGGGCAGAACCAAGTGGCGTGCTGCTCTAAGACAAAGGATTTAAACGATCTCTATGCTGATGATGTCATCCATTCATTTCCTGTACTTAAGAAACACACTCTCGATTAAGTAACATTATTCATAAGATTTCATTTCATAAAGCGCTTTAATAGATGCTTATATTTTATTGTAGGGCAAAAAAGTTATGACGAAGCTTGAGAAGTTAGATAACTTATTATATTACGTGATATTACTGTTTTGTATTACCTCTTTGATGTTCCTTCCTTTTGAACAAGGAACCTCAATGAAATTATTGAGAATCGCAGGGCAAATTTCTTTACTTCTTGTAATACTGTCACCGAAAATGTATTTCAAAAGTGATGTTAAATACATTTCACTTTGTATTTTTATACTATCATTAATAACATTTACTTGGTTTAGAATTTATAAAAACTCGGAGTCTGAATATATTGGCGCTTATATAAACTATCGAGACTGGAGTCTTGCAGGTATTTTTTCGGCAATAACATTTTTAGTCATCGCTAGCAAAAGACTTTACTCATCACAAATCAATATAACGCACCTAATTGTTTCTTTAGCTGTTAATATATCTTTGATTATATATGCGTATTATCAGTTCTTTGTGTTAAAAATGGAAAGAATACTATTATCACTCGCATATGGCCCAAATGCTACTGCTGCTGCATACATCATCTCATTTGTATCTCTTTACGCTATGGCTTCAGTATCTTCATCATTAAAAAAACATAAATTAGAAGCTCTAAGTGTATTATGGATACTTAACTATACTGCTCTTATTATGACTGGCACCAGAGCCGCAATTATAGCCTACCCAATAGCGTTTATTCTTATGTGCTATATGGAGTATAAAGATAAAAGAATCCATATCTCTAAAAAATCATTATCAATACTATTCATTCTTGTTGCATTAATCATTGCATCTATGGCAAAACCAATAATGCACAGAGTTGATACTTTGAGATCTGATTTAACTCAATACTCTGAAGAAAATAGTAACACTTCCGTTGGCGCACGTTTTGCTATGTATAAAACAGGGTGGCTATCTTCTTATGACAATATCTCAGGCCAGTCTCTTGAGCAACGAAATGAAAGAATAGAAAAGATTGTTGAAAGTGATAAGAGTCTTTCTGCAGCATTGATATTCAAAAACGTACATCTTCACAATCAATTCATCGATACTCTTTCCACCATTGGCTGGGTAGGATTAATATTTGATTTACTTCTCATTGTAAGTATTGTTTCGTTTGCCATCAGGAATAAACAATCAGTTCTATACGCCTTCCTGATTCTATTCATCCTGTTTGGTATAAGCGATACATTAACATACGCGAAACCTATTCCTTTAGGTTGGTTGCTGCCACTAATGTTTATCTGCATATTGCATAAAAATAAAAAAATATAAGTAATAAAAAAGCCACTCTTAATATTCAGAGTGGCTGTAAATTGAAATACCAATAAATCGTACACTATTCAAATGAACCCAATATAACCCGAATCTTATATCTCAGCCTCATTAACCAGGCCATGATGTTGCTACGTGTTTTAACTCTCAACACTTTATTTTTTTCGATACGACTATTTTCTATATGAGAATTTGACTGGCAGACAAGGGGATGAGAAACAATGTCAGTAAAATATATTTGTGACATTACATGGTTATCGAAAAGAATTTTTCTGTCATCAATTAAAAAGAAGCCATGAGTCTCAAATAATTTGATCGCTGTTCTACAGTATCGCTCGTCAACAATATAGCAACACGCACGGGTCACTTTGTGCTTTTTGTAAGTTGCTTTTCTAAACAAGACATTGCCAATATTAACCGTTTTAAAGAGACTGAGTCCAAATAATTGATAATCTGAAGTTCCCTCTTGTCCCCCCAAAACATAAGAGGTTCCCATGGTTAATATGTTTCTATTTTCTGATAATGCACCCAATACATGAGATAAACGCTCGTCGAATGTAACATCATCTTCCAGAATCAGCGCCCACTCCAAACCATCATCTATGATTTTTTGATACGCTTGTAAATGGCTCAATGTGCAGGCCATCTCAGGATCGGTCATTGACCCATAAGAGGAGTTACTATTAGCCCTCACATTATCTTTTATATTTTTATATGCATCTGTTCTGTAATCAACAGCATCAATAAAATCATACTGAATATTATATTGGTTCAACAATGATATTATTCTTTCTTTACGGTCAATATCATGTTTGAGTGAAATAATGAATATAGGGAAACACTCTTTAGTGTGATTCATTTATTGCTCTACAATTTAATTGTTTTATTT
This sequence comes from Buttiauxella agrestis, assembly GCF_900446255.1. Taxonomy (NCBI): domain Bacteria; kingdom Pseudomonadati; phylum Pseudomonadota; class Gammaproteobacteria; order Enterobacterales; family Enterobacteriaceae; genus Buttiauxella; species Buttiauxella agrestis. The sequence goes on from NZ_UIGI01000001.1 coordinate 4,877,378, forward strand.
ATTAATATATGACTTATATTTATACGCTATCACTGACTTTATTGCTTGAAGATACTTACCTTGATAAAGCTTGTGCTTGTATTCCTCTTTATATTCAGATCTGGACTTCGCCTCAAAATATGGATCACTCTTCCAGGGCGTTAGAAAATAAATATCGCGAAAGAAAGAAGATGCAGGGTAATCAGCCCAGGCATGCCACGGTTTCGTAACACCGGTATAATGGATGAATACAGTCGAATCAGAAATGTATTGTTTGAAGTGATTTTTATCTTTGAATTCAAATTCCGATTTAAGTGAGTAAATTGTATTAAATCGTCTATCCAGATAAATTAAATTCCCTTGCAGTGCAATATTTAAAGCATCCTGATCGGGGTATTTTAAACGTACTGATAAACTCTCATCAAGAAGAAGTGAAAAGACTTTGCTTGTTAATTGTTGAGATTTCCATTGTGATAAATTCACATACATTACGCCTGAATTAAAATACAGTTCTTTAAAATCAACATTCAGACGTTGATAAGTTTTTTCTTGGATAGATCGAACATCTGGAACGACGGCTCCATAATGCTCACCAAAGTCGAGCGATACCAGTTCATTAATACTTCCCTTACAAATAATATCCGCATCCAGATAGAGCAAAGAGTTTACTTCTTGGGAGAGATAATCAAAAGCTAACAAACGATAATAAATAGAAACAGGCCAAATAGAGGTGCGTGGTAATTTTTTTAATAATGCACTATCGACTTCAAAGAGTTCAATTTTAATATTATATTGTTTTGTTAACAGATCAATTTTATCTAAAAAATCGGCACTATATACATCTGAAAAAATAAAGAAACGACAATTAATGGATTTGTTATTTTCGGCAATAGAAGCAACAGATATAATTGTCCCAACTTGGTAATTTACATCGGTTCCATAAGCGATATTAAAACTTTCTCTTAGCTCAAAGTTTTCGTGGCTATATTCTGTGATTTTTTTAGCACAATCTTTTAGGATAATCATATTTATTTTCCACGAAGAACACGGAGACGGTTTTTTATCTTCCACGCCACACTATTTCTACGATGGAAAACTTTGAACAGAGAAAACCATTTGTTATCGCCGAGATAATTTAAACGTATGAGTTCTTTATTTTTATAATAACACATTAAGAAAACCCCTTGATCATCATCAATGATTTTCCTTTGCAGCAAATACCTTTGACAATTCCAGACTAATTTATGAAACTCCCCCCAATGCTTAACCGAACCAACAATAGCGCCACCGATAATAAAGACATTGTTATTAAATATACCCGATAAAACATCATTCATTGTCTTCAATGAAAATTGTTTGCGAATCGTAAACAAATTAATCTTAGAGTCATCAAACGGATAATACCAGTTTTTGATACCATCAAGAGTAGCGGTTGAACGACAATAACCAAAATCAACCCAAGCAACTAAGTTGTTTTTTACACTTCCTAATTTTATTGCCTGCATTACAAAATAAGATTTAAGATTGCATACAAGTGCATAATCAGGAGACCAGTACTCTGGGTTTTTCGCCTGCTGTGGAGATATTAATTTCTTAAATTCAGGGTCATTCTGAATTTCTGTTATTTTTTCCCTGAACGTCCCAAAGGTGGATCGTAAATCAACAGGAATAACTTTTGTTGGTTTTCCCGCCCTGATTTCCTGGATACGTGAAACAAGATCATTGGATGTGAAAACAATCATTTCATTATCCAATGATGCTAAATTATTAAAGTTGCTTAGATATGTCTCAGCGGTCCTGTGAAGATAATTTGGATGTCCATTATCAACGGTCCAGTCACCTCGACCAATATCAAAAAAAGCAGTTACTATTGTTATAGACTTATTCATAAAGGTACCAACTAACTTATTATATTTAGAGGTAAAATAAATAATGTTAGAATAATTTTTTAGCGTAATAATTAATATAGCTATAGATACATTTTAAAATTAAGCCCTGCTTAAAATAATGTTTTGCACTATATCTAAATTGATGACTCGTTAATGGTGATAGCAAACTAACTGACTGCCAGGGAGAGTTTTCTTTTGCTCTATTGAAATACTCAGATACGGGGTAGTTCGCCCATATGTGCCATGGTTTGGTTGGACCAATATAATGGATAAACACACAAGAATTAGGAATAGGGTCAAAGACTTTAGCTTTCTTCAACTCATAGTTAATACTATATTGTGTATTAAACTTCCCATCTACAAAGCGATCGTTTCCAGCCAGTAAAATGTTAAGAACATCCTGATCCAAATGCGTTATCTTCTTAACTGCTTCCGGATCCTTCAACATATCAATGGCGCGTGTTGAAATATTATATTTCGACCACGCGGGTAAATTGATTAATAAAAATCCAGCATTAAAATAACCATTAATGAGCTTTGGAGTATCTAATGTAATTGATCTTTTTTTCCACCAGTCGATATCGCCTTCTGCAACAACAGCGGCAATTTCATTCTCATCAAACCTAAGATCGATTAATTCCTGGACAGAACCTTTACATACGATATCAGCATCCAGGTACAATATTTTATCAATTTTCCCGGAAAAATAATCTGCAATTATAAATCTGAAATAAGTTGCATAGGTCCAATTCTTTGTACTTGGCAATACCTTTAATTTCTCGCAGTTAATTAAATAAACCACAACTCGAGAATTATACTGGGCCGCTAATGCATCAAATTTATCACAGTCATTATCAGAAAAGTAATCAGTGAAAATGTGAAAAACAAAGTTACTCTCAGGGTTTGATAACAAGACAGATGCTATAGAAATACCGCAACCGAATAGAAAATTTTTATCAATTCCGTAGGAGATATGAAATGAATTCGCATTATGTTTATCATTGCAATGATCGAACTCTAACTTAGTGAGAATGACATCTTCTTCCGCAAAGTAATCTTGGCTCATATCTAACTCTTATTCTTAATAGATGATATTATTTCATTCATATTTTTATGATAAACCTCAGAATAAAACATTGAGATGGAATGCTTAACAGTCTGGCTATCAAATGCAATCAGGTGGTTAACCTGTTGGTTTAAATGAAATATAAACTTATTCAATTCTGATGGTGGGTAAAGGAAGCCATTGACCCCTTCCTGGATAATATCTTCAGGACCCGCAGTGCAATTTGCGCTGATGCATGGAATGCCGTATGACATAGCTTCGAGTAGTACCATACCGAAACCTTCAAACGATGACGTTAATAAGAGAGCACTCACTTTTTGAATTTCGTTCTGCACAAGCTCCCAGGGTTTCTCCTGCCAACCATGCCAAATTATCTTGTCATCAATTTGCAGTTCGCGGCCATAGGCCTGGCATTTTTGGAAATCAGATCCATCACCAATGACATGTAATTTCCATGGCCTATCAACACTTGCCAGCCCATCAAGTAAGTCTTTAACTCTTTTTTGCCCTTCAAACTTCATTCGACCCATATATAGAAAAGTTGCGACTTCATTTTCTGTCGGTGCCGGGATCGTAATATTCTGTCTGGTGACGGGGTTATAAATAAGGCTGATCCTATTTTCCGGTACGCCTCTGGCAAGTATTTGTTTTTTTATACCCGTACTAATTGCTAAATGATGATCTGCATATACTATACATTCCGCATGCTTTTTATGGTCAAGTGAAAAATGCGGCCACGAAAATAGAACAAATGATTGCTGGCTCTTGAGTCTCGCTTTGCTTGCTAACATGCATGACAGAACATCAATGCAAATAACAACATCTGGTTTGTTGTTTTTTAACCAGCGGTCGAAATTGTTAATATGTTTTAGTCGACGAAAAAAACTGAGCTTAACCTTTGAAAAAGAACAAGTGTAATCAATTCCCTGTAACCACTTCTTATCCATATTGTCATTACGACAAAAAAAGAACATTTCGCAGCTATCGGGCATATCTTTATTTTTTAATGAAAGTATAACATCTCTGATTACGGTTTCCATTCCACCAAAACCAGAGACAGCCTCTCCAATAAATGCAATTTTCATTGATTCATCACTTATTTGATTAAAGCGATTTACGTATTGTTCGTTCACGAATACGTTGTGCTTTTATTTCAGTTTGCTGAAGTAAATCGCTTTCTTTGGAAAAGATATCGCGCAATGGCTGCATAAAATAGGTGGAAAGGAAACGGTAACGATCGCGTTGAGTCAGTCCGATATTCAAAGATGAAAAATATAAACCAATTAAATCTTTATCGCGCCAGCGCTTTGGTACCGAGCTTCTAATTTGAGCACGATGGAGATCAATAACAGAGATTTTCAGGGTTTCTTCATCTCCTGCAAAAGGGAGATGAAGCAGAAAATGGCAGATATAGCAGTCACGGTGATTAACTCCACCCTGATGCATTTTGCGCACCATGGTTGCAACCCTATCAATCAGCATTCGCTTGGTACGTGGCAATGGCGGGTTAGTTGCCCAGTCGGCACAATAATCTTCCAGACTTATTGTCGGTGTAAGATCTTCAGTAATAATGAACGATTCTTTATTGATTGGGTTTAATCCCTTCTCCCCGAAGCCAACCCCTTGCATGGTATCAACATCTAATTCATAGAGTCGGTGTATTGCCTTCCATTCCCGATCGGCACCTAATACTGGCATGCGCAAGGTGATAAGGTTTTTCACCACTTCTTTAAATGCTGTGCCTCGATGCCATTTCAGGAAATAGCTTTTCCCCGCTAGCTCAAACCGTAATGTGCGGCGAGTCTCAAGCTCCCGGAAAACTTCACCCTGCAATTTTGCAACTTCAGCAAAGGCATCTTTTCCACGCCATAACGTTACAAGTGGTTCTTTCAACTCAACCATTAACTTCACCCGTAATAATATCAGCGGCCTTTTCAGGCAAGCTGTAGATATCTTGCGTATCTGCATAGTGGCGTGCGTTTGCCGCCCACTCATTCAGGCGCTCGCGTTCTGTTAATGCTATATACAACTCACTGTTCAGTTTTCCCTGATCAAACGGCTCGTTTATGACAACACCGCATTCCGCAGCTGCAATATGATGCCCGTAGCCGCACACTGAAGTCGTAATGACCGGTAAACCTGCTGCAATGGCTTCCAACAAGACAATCCCTGCTGCTTCTTGATACGCCGGGTGCATAAGCACATCGGCCGCAGCCATCAATTCAGCGACATCGTTACGCCCGGCAAAGAAATGGACGTTTTTATGGACACCAAGTTTTTCTGCCAGGGCTTCATAGCGTCCTGGTTTATCCTGGCCAACGACCATTAATACGGTGTTATCCCGGACCTTTTCAGGTAGCGACGCCAGTGCATTAATCGTTCTATCAACACCTTTGCGACGAAAATCTGAACCGACCTGCAACATCAGATTTTGTTGTTCGCTAATTCCATTTTTTTCACGATACCGCGAGCGGCTACCGGGTGCCTGTTGGCTATATTTGCGATCGGGGTAAATACCTGGCGGCAGAATATGAAAACGCTCAGATTCAGTGTGATAGTGTTTTTGAAAATCGGCTATCTGCTTGTCTGTTAACATTAATAACTGAGTGGGTTTGCCGTGCTCAAAAACTTCGCGTTCAAACTCAGCATAATGCCGATAGCGGGATGTCAGGCGATAAAAGAATCCTTTTTCCTGAGCGACTTTTTCGGCATAACAAACATCCGCAGCGTAATAGACATCCAGACCAGGCATTTTATTAAAACCGACAACCTTATCTACAGCATGTTGCTGAAGATGAGCCTGCACCCAGCGATAATATTCAGCATTACGTCCGTGGTTTGTACGGGAAACCACGGGCACCGTAATTAATTCAAATTCTGTTGGGTGCCCGCCCTGCCAGGATTGCGCGTAAACACGCACGTGATGACCGCGCGCAGCAACCGTTTGTGCGATGCGCATAAAATCACGCTGCAAGCCGCCATACGGAAAATATTTATACAAACAAAAGGCAATAATCATACTGACCCGCTCGTTTTAATGTCATTCGCCGCATCGGGTAACATCCTTTCAGTGGCAGCAATGACATCCTCAGCTGGAATGACTGACATATATTTCTTATTTCGGTCAAGCTCGTCGCGGACAGGCATTGGCTCATAGTCACCCGCCCAAAACTGAATCACATTATTTGACCACGGGCGCCAGAAAACATGGTCGGTAGCCCCAAAAAGGCAAATGATGGGGGTTTTTACCGCCGCAGCAATATGTCCCGGAGCGGAATCGACACCGATGAATAGATCTGCATGGTCAATGAGGGCGGCTAATTCAGGGAATCGTGTTTTCCCCGCAAGAGCTGTTACTGGCCTTAATTGACATCCCTGAGCAATATCTTCCACACATTCTAAATCTTCTGCAGAAGGGCCGGATGTTAAAACTACGCTGTAACCTCTGGCCTGTAATGCATCAATGACTTTTGAGAATTTATCGTTGTCCCAACATTTGAATTGCTGGCGTGCAGTGGGCTGAATGACAACATAGTGGTTATCGACACCTACATCTTTCAACAAACTTTGCATTTTGACCCAATTTTTAGGGTCATAAGGCATTGTCGTTTCTTTGCAGATATCTGTTATTCCCAATGGGGTCACAACAGATAAATTACGTTCTACGATGTGCTCGCCTGAAATGGGCGCCAGATGAGTAAAACTATTTTTCCAGAAAGCCGATTGTCGGTAGCTATAGTCCTGGGAAATGCTCATTTTTGCATTCAGGAGGCGAACAAAAAACGGAACAACCCTTTGATCAGTAAGGTTGATAACCAAATCGTATTTGTTGGCGCGTAGTGTTTTTAAAAGGAACAGGAAATTCTGAATTTTGGTTATAGAACCAGCGCCTTTATTACTCAGCCCATACAGCATGTTTATTTCTGAATTTTCAGACAGTATGGGGATCGTATCCTGATATAGAAGCACATCAATTTTCGCTTCCGGGTAGTTTCTTTTCAGCGTACTAATGACCGGAGTCGTCAGCAGCATATCCCCATGAAAACGCATCTTAATGACTAAAATTCTTCTAAATGATGGTTTTTCCACGCGCAGCTCTTAATTGTTGATAATGCTAAAGATATCAAATTTGCACGCTACCGCCCCAGGCTCAACAGCTACCCGAAGACTGAAAACGCACTCAATTTTTCGCAATAGTGTACCATTTCTTATTGTGTGATCCGATACGAATGTTTTTTCACCTACAAAGGTAAAAATCACATCTATTACAATAAGATAAACCCACGCATCGACAGATACGCATCTCGTTAATTATCTGGAAAGCAACTGATAAAACCCTTCAACTATTTCTGTAAAAATCCAAATATTTAATAATATTGAAGCTTTTTAACGCCAGTTTGCGCGATTTAAAGCAAATGGGGCAAAAGTGTTGGTAAAGCCGCAGTTAAATACATAGAATCCCCAGCACATTCATAAGTCAGTTACGTCCAATGCTCCAGTTGTTTTACACCACACTTTTCTATCTCATTCAGCCGCTCATTTGGGTGCGCTTGTGGGTGCGTGGTCGTAAGGCTCCGGCGTATCGTAAACGTTGGGGTGAGCGCTACGGTTTTTATCGTAAGCCGCTAAAGCCTGGCGGCATTATGTTGCACTCCGTTTCCGTCGGCGAAACCCTGGCGGCTATACCGCTGGTTCGTGCACTCCGTCATCGCTACCCAGAATTACCGATAACCGTAACAACAATGACACCGACCGGCTCTGAACGAGTCATGTCAGCATTTGGCGGTGACGTCCAACATCTTTACCTGCCTTATGATCTCCCCGGCTCGCTTAATCGCTTTCTTGATAAGGTAGACCCTAAACTGGTTCTGATTATGGAAACCGAGTTATGGCCGAACCTTATATCAGCATTGCATAAACGCCATATTCCGCTAGTCATTGCCAATGCACGCTTGTCTGCTCGTTCAGCTGCAGGCTATGCCCGGCTGGGCAAATTCATTCGTTCATTGTTACGCCGCATCACACTCATTGCGGCTCAGAATGAAGAAGATGGCGAGCGTTTCATCGCTTTAGGCGCAAAACGCAGCCAGTTAACCGTTACAGGCAGCCTCAAGTTTGATATTTCAGTAACGCCGCAACTCGCTGCTCGTGCCGTCACGCTGCGCCGCCAATGGGCACCTCATCGCCCTGTGTGGATTGCAACCAGCACGCATGAAGGTGAAGAAAACGTGGTGCTGGATGCACATCAGATGCTTCTAAAACAGTTCCCAGATTTGCTGCTGATACTAGTTCCTCGCCATCCTGAACGTTTCCCTGATGCGATTAATCTGGCTCGCCAGAAAGAACTAAGCTTTATTACTCGTTCTTCTGGTGATGTCCCTTCTGCCAGCACGCAGGTTGTCATTGGCGATACCATGGGAGAGCTTATGCTGCTGTATGGAATTGCTGACCTTGCATTTGTCGGTGGTTCTCTGGTTGAACGCGGTGGACATAACCCTCTTGAACCAGCAGCTCACGCGATTCCTGTGTTGATGGGCCCACATACCTTTAACTTTAAGGATATTTGTGCCCGACTGTCGCAAGCAAGCGGCCTGATCACCGTGACGGATACCGCTTCTTTGAGTAAAGAGATTAGCTCTTTACTTACTGACGAGGATTATCGAAACTTCTATGGTCGCCATGCAGTGGAAGTGCTCTATCAAAATCAGGGCGCCCTACAACGTTTGTTGCAACTGCTGGAACCCTATTTGCCACTCAAAGCACATTAAGGTCTGACATGCAAAAGCGGGCTATCTATCCAGGGACTTTCGATCCTATTACCAACGGCCATCTGGACATCGTGACTCGCGCATCAAAGATGTTCGATACCTTAATTCTGGCAATTGCTAACAGTCCCCACAAAAAAACCTTGTTCACCCTTGAAGAAAGAGTGCATCTTGCGCAAGGCGTTACAGGCCATTTGCCTAATGTAGAAGTGGTCGGATTTGGCGATCTGATGGCGAATTTTGCCAAAACTCAGCAGGCTAACATTCTGGTAAGAGGGTTACGTACAGCGGCTGATTTCGAGTATGAGATGCAACTGGCTCATATGAACCGTCACTTAATGCCAGAGCTGGAAAGCGTCTTCCTGATGCCATCAAAAGAGTGGTCTTTTGTCTCTTCATCATTGGTGAAAGAAGTCGCGCGCCACGCAGGTGACGTCGCACACTTCTTACCAGAACAAGTACACCAGGCGTTGCTTGAAAAACTAAAGTGATTATTTCTGGCAATGGCGGCAATAAAAAGTGCTGCGTTGCCCGTGCTTGCTGATGACAATTGGCGCACCGCACACCCGACACGGTTCCCCTGTACGGCCATAGACCTGTAGTTCTTGAGCGAAATAGCCAGGTTTGCCATCAGACTGTAAAAAATCTTTCAACGTTGTCCCGCCCTGTTCAATCGAACGTAGCAGAACCGCTTTTATCGTTTTGACCAGTAATTCGCATTCGTTTTTTGACAACGACTGAGCAGCACGGTCAGGGTGAATTCCCGCAGCAAATAACGATTCGCTGGCATAAATATTACCGACACCGACTACCAGCTTGTTATCCATCAGCCAGGGCTTAATCGCCATTTTCTTTTTCGCGGATTTTTCACGCAGATACTCAGCCGAAAATTCGTCGCTTAAAGGTTCCGGACCAAGATGCGCCAGAACATTACTGCCCTCTAGCTCTTTCGCCCACAGCCAGGCACCAAAACGGCGCGGATCGGTATAACGTAGTACTTTGCCATTGCTCATGACCAAATCCACGTGGTCATGCTTTTCAGCGGGATAATCTTCAGGGAGGATGCGTAAGCTGCCAGACATTCCGAGATGGATAATAATCCAACCGTCCGGAAGCTCGAGCAGCAGATACTTAGCGCGGCGCTGCACGCTGAGAACGGGTTTATCGCTTAGAGCATGGATTTCGTCAGAGACAGGCCAACGCAGCCGCCCATTGCGCACAATGGCGTGAAGAATGGTTTCGCCAACCAGATGCGGTTCAATACCGCGGCGGCTGGTTTCTACTTCAGGTAATTCAGGCATCTCTCCTCCAGGCTCAAAACCCTAAAACAAAAAAACCCCGCCGAAGCGAGGTTTTCATCAAAGATACTAAAATTATTTAATTTTAGCTTCTTTGTACAGTACGTGTTGACGGACAACTGGATCGAACTTTTTCAGTTCCAGTTTTTCCGGCTTAGTACGCTTGTTCTTCGTGGTGGTATAGAAGTGACCAGTACCAGCAGAAGAAACCAGCTTGATCTTCTCGCGAACACCTTTAGCCATGACTTAGTTCCTCTTAGTACTTCTCGCCACGGGTACGCATATCGGCCAAGACCGTTTCGATACCCTTCTTATCAATTACACGCATACCTTTAGCAGATACACGCAGTGTGACAAAACGCTTCTCGCTCTCAACCCAAAAACGGTGAGAGTGCAGGTTCGGCAGGAAACGGCGTTTGGTCGCGTTCATTGCGTGGGAACGGTTATTACCGGTCACCGGACGCTTGCCAGTAACTTGGCAGACTCGGGACATGTCTATTCTCCAAAAATCAAATTAGCTCGAGCTTCGTATAGGGTTATGGCGCCTCGTCAGGCCGCAAGCCTGGTCCCTGGCGGTTCAATGTGAACCACAGTGCCAGGCGCATAATGCCAAAACCCGAGATTCTCAAAGGTGGCGTAGTATACGCTGCATAACGCATGTGCTCAAGTCCCGAACAGACAAAGATCCCAAAGGATCGCCTAATTCGTTCTAAATCCACCCACGTTCGGCAAAAGAAACGTACTCTCCACGGCCAATAACAAGGTGATCGAGCACTTGTATTTCCATAAACAGGCAAACTTTTATGATGCGTTCGGTAATAACACGATCAGCTTTGCTCGGTTCTGCTCGACCAGACGGGTGATTATGCGCGAGTATTAACGCCGCTGCATTGGATTTCATCGCTTCGCGCACAATTTCTCTTGGATGGACCTCTACATGGTTCAGCGTTCCAGAAAACATTGGGCAATGTTTAATCACCCGATGCTGATTATCCAGAAAAATCACCATAAAGATCTCGCGTTCTGCATTCGTCAGTTGGCTCTGAATAAACTCCCTGACTGAATCTGGCCCTTTAAGGGTTAGTTCTTCAACTCCACGCGAGTAGTAATAACGCCTCGCCAACTCCGCAATGGCGTTGAGTTGCGTATATTTCGCTGCACCAATGCCCTTCACTTCCTTGAATTGTGAATAATCCGCCGACAAAAGCCTACTAAGTGAACCGAACTGGTCCAGCAAACTGTGCGCAAACGCGAGTACATTCATATTATTGCAGCCAGTGCGTAAAAAAAGTGCCAAAAGCTCCACATCGGATAATGCGCTGGCACCAAATTTCAACAGCTTTTCACGCGGCATGTTCGCCTTATCCAACTCCATTATTTCTTCCACCAGAACCTCCTTGCCCTTCTCTGGCCGTCATTGTGCACAACTCATCAAGCACATACGACATGCAGATTTCCTCCATGCGGGATACCTCGCAAACAGCAAAAAGTCGATACCGAATGAGTGTGGTAAAATAGCCAGATGACTGTGACTTCTGGTGGAAAAATCATGATGGGGCTTTCTGGCAAAAAAATTGTTCTGGGTGTGAGCGGCGGAATCGCCGCCTATAAGACACCAGAACTGGTACGCCGTCTGCGTGAACGCGGCGCGGAGGTTCGGGTGGTTATGACAGAGGCAGCCAAAGCCTTTATTACCCCTCTGAGTTTACAAGCCGTGTCGGGTTATCCTGTGTCAGATAGCTTGTTGGATCCCGCGGCAGAAGCGGCAATGGGTCATATAGAATTAGGGAAATGGGCAGATTTAGTCATCCTGGCACCTGCCACAGCGGATTTAATTGCTCGCATTACCGCAGGTATGGCAAATGATCTTGTGAGTACAATATGTCTCGCAACCCCCTCTCCCGTTGTGGTCGTGCCTGCCATGAATCAGCAAATGTACCGGGCAACTGCAACTCAGCACAATCTTGAGACTCTCGCTTCGCGCGGTTTACTGATATGGGGCCCAGATAGCGGCAGCCAGGCCTGTGGTGATGTTGGCCCAGGTAGAATGCTTGACCCTCTAACGATAGTTGAAATGGCCGCTCAACATTTTTCTGTCATCAAAGATCTGCAACATCTTAATGTCATGATTACCGCAGGCCCTACTCGCGAACGTCTGGACCCAGTGCGCTACATCACCAATGATAGCTCGGGCAAAATGGGCTACGCGATTGCAGCAGCAGCGGCCGCGCGTGGTGCAAATGTGACCTTAATCTCTGGCCCAGTTTCTTTGCCTACTCCAGCCTGGGTAAAACGTGTTGATGTCACTACCGCTCTGGAAATGGAAGCCGCAGTGCAACAACATGTTCAGACGCAACAAATTTTCGTTGGCTGTGCGGCTGTTGCAGATTATCGTGCCGCAACCGTTGCAGACGAAAAAATCAAAAAGCAAGGCGATGAAATCACAATAAAAATGATAAAAAACCCGGATATTGTTGCCGGTGTCGCAGCACTTTTAACTCATCGTCCTTATGTTGTTGGGTTTGCCGCCGAAACAAATAATGTGGAAGAATACGCCCAGCAAAAACGCCTGAGTAAAAACCTCGACCTGATTTGTGCAAATGATGTTTCACAGGCAGGGCAAGGATTTAACAGCGAAAACAATGCATTACACCTTTTCTGGCAGGATGGAGATAAAGTCTTACCTCTCGAGCGTAAGGAACTCCTTGGCCATCTTTTACTGAACGAGATAGTTACCCGTTATGATGAAAAAAATCGACGTTAAGATTCTGGACCCACGCGTTGGCCAACAGTTCCCACTGCCGACTTATGCAACTTCCGGCTCTGCGGGACTTGATCTACGTGCCTGCCTGGATGACGCCGTAGAGCTTGCCCCTGGTGTCACCAAGCTGATTCCAACGGGGCTGGCTATCCATATCGCCGATCCGTCTCTGGCGGCAGTCATTCTGCCTCGTTCAGGTCTTGGTCATAAGCATGGCGTAGTTTTAGGCAACCTTGTTGGGCTGATAGACTCCGATTACCAGGGTCAGTTGATGGTTTCAGTCTGGAACCGTGGACAAGACAACTTCACTATCGAACCCGGTGAGCGTATTGCTCAAATGGTGTTTGTGCCTGTCGTACAGGCTGAATTCAATCTGGTTGAAGATTTTGACTCCAGCGACCGCGGCGAAGGTGGCTTCGGCCATTCAGGCCGTCAGTAACTTTCGTTTATACACGTAACCCCACAGCGTAAAAAATGTGAAAAAACCGCAAACTTTAAGTTTGCGAGCGCTGTGTGGCTACTTGCCTGACAAGTGCGTTATTTCAGGGGTATTTTAGAACATGGCAGAAAAACAAACTGCGAAACGGAATCGTCGCGAAGAAATACTTCAGTCTCTGGCCCAAATGCTTGAATCCAGTGATGGCAGCCAACGAATCACAACTGCCAAGCTTGCGGCTACTGTTGGTGTTTCCGAAGCAGCACTTTATCGACATTTTCCTAGCAAAACGAAGATGTTCGATAGCCTTATCGAGTTTATTGAAGACACTCTGATTACCCGTATCAATCTTATTCTGAAAGATGAGAAAGATACCCACGCACGTTTACGTTTAATCGTTCTCTTGATTCTGGGATTTGGCGAACGTAACCCTGGCCTTACTCGCATTCTTACCGGTCATGCATTGATGTTTGAACAAGACCGACTGCAAGGCCGGATCAATCAGCTTTTTGAGCGCATCGAAGTCCAGTTGCGCCAGGTCATGCGCGAAAAAAAGATGCGTGAAGGAGAAGGTTTCATCACCGATGAATCACTGCTGGCAAGTCTTCTTCTGGCATTTTGTGAAGGGACGCTGTCGCGTTTTGTGCGTAGCGAGTTCCGCTATTTACCGACCGATGATTTTGATACCCGCTGGCCGCTGGTTGCCTCCCAGCTTCAGTAATTGAAAAGGGCCTTTAAAAGGCCCTTTTTCTTATACGCCGTACTGAGTACGGTAATCCTGTACAGCAGCTAAATGCGCGGCCATCTCAGGTTTTTCTTCCAGGTATTCAACCAGGTCTGTCAGGGTGATGATTGAGATCACTTTGCATTGGTAGTCACGCTCAACTTCCTGAATGGCTGAAATTTCGCCACGGCCACGTTCCTGGCGGTCCAGAGAAATTAGCACACCAGCCAGGGACGCATTGTTCGCAGCAATGATTTCCATTGATTCACGGATTGCCGTCCCTGCGGTGATCACATCATCCACCAGCATCACGCGCCCTTGCAGTGCACTACCGACCAGATTACCGCCTTCACCATGATCTTTTGCTTCTTTGCGGTTAAAGCAATATGGCAGATCAAGCTCGTGATGTTCGGCCAATGCAACGGCCGTAGTCGTCGCAATTGGAATCCCTTTGTAAGCCGGCCCAAACAGCAAATCAAACTCAATCCCGGAATCGACTAACGCGGCAGCATAAAAACGCCCCAACAGTGCCAGATCACGCCCGGTATTGAACAGCCCTGCATTGAAGAAATAAGGGCTGGTACGGCCAGATTTCAGCGTGAATTCGCCGAACTTAAGTACCTGCTTGTTAAGCGCAAACTCAATAAACTGGCGCTGATACGGTTTCATGGATTTGCTCCTATAAATTTCATTTATACATTTACCCAAAATAATTCGAGTTGCTTCGCGGCGAGCGAATACTGCCAACGACAATGCAGCTTGAAGTATTAGGGATATAAAAAAGGCGACTCTCAGAGTCGCCTAAAATTAATTCTCTAACGCCGCCTTCTGCGCCGTTACGATTGATTCAATTCCCCCTCGCGCCAGCGCCAGTAGCGCCAACAACTCTTCATGGGTGAACGGCTCGCCTTCTGCGGTGCCCTGAACCTCAATCATGCGTCCATCTTCCATCATCACGACGTTCATGTCGGTTTCTGCTGCGGAATCTTCAACATATTCCAGGTCGCACAGAGCTTCGCCTTTAACGATACCGACTGATACCGCTGCAACCATCCCTTTCATTGGGTTGGTTTTTAATTTCCCAGCAGCAACCAGTTTGTTCAGAGCATCAGCCAGTGCAACACAAGCACCTGTGATAGATGCTGTGCGAGTGCCGCCGTCTGCCTGCAAAACATCGCAGTCCAGAGTAATGGTGTATTCGCCGAGGACTTTCAAATCCACTGCAGCACGCAGTGAACGGGCGATCAGGCGCTGAATCTCAAGAGTACGGCCGCCCTGCTTACCTTTTGCTGCTTCACGAGCATTACGGCTATGAGTTGCGCGCGGCAACATACCATATTCAGCAGTGATCCAACCTTGTCCCTGGCCTTTCAGAAAGCGCGGAACACCCTCTTCAACGGTGGCGGTACAAAGTACTTTAGTATCGCCAAACTCGACCAGCACGGAGCCTTCTGCGTGTTTGGTGTAATTACGGGTCAGGGTGACTGGGCGCACTTGATCGGCGCTACGACCTGATGGACGCATGGGGTTATCTCCGGCTAAAACGAATGTGGCTGCGCATTATACGGACTTCGCTCGCTTATTCCTATCCTGTCAGGCCGGGCATGGCTATAATCCCCACATCTATTACAGAATACGGTTACGAAATATGATCCGCAGTATGACCGCCTATGCCCGACGTGAAGTTAAAGGCGAATGGGGCAGCGCCTCCTGGGAGTTACGTTCGGTAAACCAGCGTTATCTCGAAACTTACATCCGCATGCCGGAGCAATTCCGTAGCCTCGAACCTGTGGCACGCGAGCGTATTCGTACCCGCTTAACCCGTGGGAAAGTCGAATGTAACCTGCGTTTCGAGCCCGATGCTCGCTCTCAAAGCTCTTTGCTGCTCAACGAAAAATTGGCTAAACAGCTGGTTGAAGCAGCGAACTGGGTAAAAATGCAAAGCGATGAAGGCGAAATCAACCCGGTTGATATTCTGCGCTGGCCTGGTGTGATGTCTGCTCAAGAGCAGGATCTGGATGCCATTACCGCTGAAATTCTTGCAGCATTGGACGGCGCGCTGGATGACTTCATTGTTGCGCGTGAAACAGAAGGCCAGGCACTGAAACAACTTATCGAGCAACGCCTTGAAGGTGTGAGCGGTGAAGTCGTTAAAGTTCGTGCACAAATGCCAGAAGTTCTGAAATGGCAGCGCGAGCGTTTAGTTGCCAAACTCGAAGACGCTCAGGTTCAGCTTGAAAATAACCGTCTTGAACAAGAACTGGTGTTAATGGCACAGCGTGTAGATGTCGCTGAAGAGCTGGACCGCCTCGAAGCGCACGTTAAAGAGACGTACAACATTCTGAAGAAAAAAGAAGCTGTTGGCCGTCGCCTCGACTTTATGATGCAAGAGTTCAATCGCGAGTCGAACACTCTGGCGTCAAAATCTATCAATTCAGATGTCACCAATTCAGCTATCGAATTGAAAGTGCTGATTGAACAGATGCGCGAGCAAATCCAGAATATCGAGTAATGTTCATATTGAATTTTAAGCCCGCACCATGCGGGCTTTTGTTACTTGAGCACTCTTTCAGAAATAATTTAACTAATCCATTTTAAATCCAGTTGGCAATAAAAACCCTTATATAACTGCCAATAAAAACATTTATGCATTAGTAAATATTATCGAAACCGCTTCGCTTTAAAAAAACTCAATCGTGATGTCATTCGCAAAACGTTACCCTCCCAGCGTTTAAATTGGGGGTATCAATGCTGTTACATATTCTTTATTTGGTCGGCATTACTGCCGAGGCAATGACCGGCGCGTTAGCGGCTGGCCGCCGTCGTATGGATACTTTCGGTGTGATTATCATCGCAACTGCCACGGCTCTTGGTGGTGGCTCAGTACGCGATATCCTCCTGGGACACTACCCTCTGGGTTGGGTGAAGCATCCTGAATATGTCATCATTGTTGCCGTCGCGGCGGTACTCACAACAGTGTTTGCTCCTGTAATGCCTCACCTACGCCGTCTTTTTCTGGTGCTGGACGCCCTGGGTCTGGTGGTGTTCTCTATCATCGGTGCGCAAATTGCATTGGATATGGGTGAAGGGCCAATTATCGCAATAATTGCAGCCGTGATAACGGGTGTGTTTGGCGGTGTTCTACGCGATATGTTCTGTAAACGCATCCCACTGGTGTTTCAGAAGGAATTGTACGCAGGCATTGCGTTCGCCTCTGCGGTGCTTTACATCGTTTTGCAGCACTACGTTTCCAACCAGGACGTCGTTATCATTTCCACATTAATATTCGGCTTCACCACGCGTTTGCTGGCGTTGCGCCTGCGCCTTGGTTTGCCCGTGTTTCATTACAAGCACGCGGATCACTAGTCGCTAAATCCCTGGATTCCATGCTGCGCCAGAAAGGCCGCAAGGGCAGCAATTTGGGGATGATTCACAAACTCCACCAACTTTTTAGCTCTCCCGGGACCGATACCGGGAAGCTTTTGCCAGCTGAGTTCATCCCGGGCGACTAAATGCAGCCATTGTGAATCCGGCATTGTCGTGAGTACCGCTCTTGGAAGCGGCAGGCCGAATGCCATCAACCATTGTTTAAACGGCTGCTGCCGTGTTTTCGTGAATTGCTGCCAAAGTTGCACGGTTTTGGCTGAAGAGAAACCGTTAATTTTTGATAACTCTTCCTGTGTGAGCGCCAACCATGAAAAGATATGTTGCAGGCTCAATTTTTGTTGAAGTTGCTGCCAGGAACTTACGCTCACACCGTTGATATTCAAAACTGCGGGAGAGCTTATCCATGCCAGTCGAGCAATAAACTGCTCACGGCACCGGGGTTCAAAATACAAGCAACTTAAAGGCGTAATCATCTCTTTTGATGGGGGTTGTGGCTTGCTACGCTGACTGACGCGCCATACCACTTCATCAACTCGTGGAATCCCTTGCCCAGCAAGACTCACCATCACCTGATCACCGGGCGCAATATCCATAGTCTGCCAACGTTTAACTGAACCGATATTGACGCGTTTAACTTGTTTATCATCAACCTGTAAAGGATTCAGGTTTAGGACAACGGTAATTCTTCCAGTTCGTCCAATCGAGAATTGAATATCTTTAACTTCTGCAAGTTGCTGTGCAGGTGGAAACTTCCAGGCGATCACCCATGTTGCTTTACCGGGAAGCCAATGCTTTCCAGCTGGTTCCTGGGATTGGCGAATGACAATCCCATCCGTCACAAACGGTAGGGGGCCCGCAAACCAGGACTCCCGTAGTGTGGCGATATCGCTCATGGATTTAATAGGTTTTGACCATGTTTTAGTCAGTGAGAAACCAGCTTGATCAAGCGAATTTAGCTTTTGATTCATGTCAGCGGGGCCATCGGGCCACGCCCAAATAAATATCCCCAATTCCTTGAGTAATCCAGCATCCCCCTTGCGCATCATGGCACCCGCGACTTTTCCTCTGGCACTGATACTCCCCATTGTTTTCTGTACATGATTTTCCCTTTTCAAGAAAACCTCTCCCTGTAAAACACTGTTAGCCAGCCGACCGGAAAGCATTTTAGGAATGGCATCAATCATTTTGGCTTTTGCCGTCCAGTCCTGTCCTTTCTCGCCATCGCCACGGCTAAGGAGTTTGAGCAAACGACCCTGTTGATAAACCAGTGTTACCGCAACGCCATCCACTTTGGGCTGTACCCAAAGATCTGACTTGCCATTTATCCACTGTGCAACAGCCGCAGCATCCGGAAGTTTTTTAACACCGGTATGAGCAATCGGGTGCAGCACTTTCCCCTCGGTGAAAAGCTGAGGTTCTTGCGGTTGCTCCGCTGGGTTAAAACAATGCTGCCATTCATTAAACTGGCTGCGTAGACCATCGTACGTCTCATCGCTGACAACGCTGGTACCTTGTTGGTAATAGGCTCGATCCCATTCTGTAAGCTTTTCGTTCAGTTTTCCCATCTCCTTCTGGGCGTGCACAGGCGACCAGTCAGGACAGGTTGCTGATGCCACTGCGCTGAGCAAAACCAGCAAACCGATAAGTTTTGTTATCCACAACATAAATCCCTCCATTTCAAACTCAGGGAGGTATAACGCCAGGAAGTGAACATGACGAATGGTGATTCAGCAGAGTGCGTGAAGCTTTCAGAGGAAGTTAATTTGTTGCAGTAACACGATGTGTTCTTTGGAAAGTATTACGCAAAATGGCAGAAATATTGCCATTGAACGTGACAAATTCACCGTGACGGGAAGACGCCGTGTATAATAGGCCGGTATACGCACTTCTTTTTATGCTTACCGAATAAGTTAGAACTCATGGCTCAAGGCACGCTTTATATTGTTTCCGCTCCAAGTGGCGCAGGAAAATCCAGCCTCATCCAGGCTTTGTTAAAGACACAACCGCTGTACGACACGCAAGTTTCTATTTCCCATACCACTCGTGGTATTCGTCCGGGAGAGAAACATGGCGAGCACTATTTCTTCGTGGAAAAGGAAGAGTTTAAGCAGATGATTGCTGAAGACGCATTCCTTGAACATGCGGAAGTGTTCGGTAATTACTACGGCACTTCTCGCCATGCCATTGAACAAGTTTTGGCAACCGGCGTTGACGTTTTCCTGGATATTGACTGGCAAGGCGCGCAGCAAATCCGTGAGAAAATGCCGCAAGCCCGCAGTATCTTTATTCTGCCGCCGTCAAAAGACGAGCTGGACAGGCGTCTGCGTGGTCGCGGGCAAGATAGTGAAGAAGTTATCACGAAGCGTATGGAACAGGCTGTTGCAGAAATGAGCCATTACGCTGAATATGACTATTTAATCGTCAACGACGATTTTGACACCGCACTGTCAGATTTAAAAATTATCATTCGTGCCGAGCGTCTACGAATGGGTCGCCAAAAAGCGCGACATGACGCTTTAATCAGCAAACTATTGGCAGACTGAGCCCAGTTTCAGTATCATGCCCAGTCATTTCTTCATCTGTGGAGCATTTTAATTATGGCACGCGTAACTGTTCAGGACGCTGTTGAGAAAATTGGTAACCGTTTTGACCTGGTTCTGGTCGCCGCACGTCGCGCTCGTCAGATGCAAACTGGTGGTAAAGATCCACTCGTTGCTGAAGAAAACGACAAAACGACCGTAATCGCACTGCGCGAAATCGAAGAAGGGTTGATTACCAACCAGATTCTCGATGTTCGTGATCGCCAGGAACAGCAAGAGCAGGAAGCCGCAGAATTGCAGGCTGTTACCGCTATTGCTGAAGGTCGTCGTTAATTAGCCTGCGGGTAGCCCTTGTATCTGTTTGAAAGCCTGAATCAACTGATTCAACAATACTTGCCCGAGGAGCAGATTAAGCGACTTCGGCAAGCATACCTTGTTGCGCGTGATGCTCACGAGGGACAAGCACGTTCAAGCGGTGAACCCTATATCACCCATCCTGTAGCTGTTGCCTGCATTCTGGCCGAGATGAAACTCGACTATGAAACGCTGATGGCCGCTCTACTGCATGATGTGATTGAAGACACCCCTGCCACCTACCAGGATATGGAACAACTGTTTGGCAAAAGCGTTGCCGAACTGGTGGAAGGGGTATCTAAGCTCGACAAACTGAAATTCCGCGATAAGAAAGAAGCTCAGGCTGAAAACTTCCGCAAAATGATCATGGCGATGGTGCAAGACATCCGCGTCATTCTGATCAAACTCGCTGACCGTACGCACAACATGCGCACTCTTGGGGCGTTGCGCCCTGATAAGCGTCGCCGCATTGCTCGCGAAACCCTCGAAATTTATAGCCCCCTGGCACACCGTCTTGGTATTCATCATCTGAAAACTGAGCTGGAAGAACTGGGCTTTGAAGCGCTTTACCCGAATCGCTATCGCGTCATTAAAGAAGTCGTGAAAGCCGCACGTGGTAACCGCAAAGAGATGATTCAAAAAATTCTCTCGGAAATCGACGGGCGTTTGCAAGAAGCAGGCATTCCCTGCCGCGTCAGTGGCCGCGAGAAACATCTTTACTCCATCTACTGCAAAATGACGCTTAAAGAGCAGCGTTTCCACTCGATTATGGATATCTACGCTTTCCGCGTAATTGTTCACGATATGGATACCTGTTATCGCGTTCTTGGGCAGATGCATAGCCTCTACAAGCCCCGTCCAGGGCGGGTAAAAGACTATATCGCCATTCCAAAAGCGAACGGATATCAATCGCTGCATACTTCAATGATTGGCCCGCACGGTGTGCCGGTTGAAGTGCAAATCCGTACCGAAGACATGGATCAGATGGCAGAAATGGGTGTTGCCGCTCACTGGGCTTATAAAGAGCAAGGTGAAAGTGGTACTACCGCGCAAATCCGCGCCCAGCGCTGGATGCAGAGCTTGCTTGAGTTGCAGCAAAGCGCCGGTAGCTCATTTGAATTTATCGAGAGCGTAAAATCCGATCTGTTCCCGGATGAGATTTACGTTTTCACCCCGGAAGGGCGCATCGTCGAATTGCCGGCGGGCGCGACGCCTGTCGATTTCGCCTATGCCGTGCATACTGACATCGGCCATGCCTGCGTTGGCGCACGTGTCGACAGGCAACCCTATCCGCTGTCACAGTCGCTCAGCAGCGGCCAGACAATCGAAATCATTACCGCACCGGGTGCTCGCCCTAACGCTGCCTGGCTGAACTTCGTTGTAAGTTCGAAAGCGCGCGCCAAAATTCGCCAGATGCTGAAAAACCTCAAACGAGACGATTCCGTCAGCTTGGGTCGTCGCCTGCTTAACCATGCGTTAGGTGGCAGCCGAAAACTTGCTGAAGTTCCGCCGGAAAATATTCAACGTGAGCTTGAGCGTATGAAGCTCGCCACGCTTGACGATTTGCTGGCTGAAATTGGTTTAGGCAACGCCATGAGCGTAGTGGTGGCGAAGAATCTGCAAGGTGAATCATCGGTAATTGCGCAAGGAAATACCCCCGCACACAGCCACCTGCCTATCAAAGGCGCTGACGGCGTGCTGATTACTTTCGCGAAGTGTTGCCGCCCAATTCCTGGCGACCCGATTGTGGCTCACGTCAGCCCTGGCAAAGGGTTAGTTATCCACCATGAGTCCTGCCGTAATATCCGTGGCTACCAAAAAGAAGCCGAGAAGTTTATGGCGGTCGAGTGGGATAAAGAGACCGAGCAAGAATTCCTCACTGAAATTAAAGTGGATATGTTCAACCATCAGGGTGCATTGGCAAACCTGACCGCGGCAATCAACACCGCAGGCTCGAATATCCACAGTCTGAATACTGAAGAGAAAGATGGCCGCGTTTACAGCGCGTTCATTCGTTTATCTGCTCGCGATCGTGTTCATCTGGCCAATGTTATGCGCAAGATTCGCGTAATGCCGGATGTCATTAAAGTTACCCGCAACCGAAACTAGTGTTATGAATCCTCAACGTTATGCGCGTATTTGCGAGATGCTTGCCAGGCGTCAGCCTGATCTGACCGTCTGCATGGAACAGGTCCATAAACCCCATAACGTCTCGGCGATTATTCGCACCGCTGATGCAGTGGGCGTGCATGAAGTTCACGCGGTTTGGCCGGGTAACAGAATGCGTACCATGGCCTCTTCTGCTGCCGGAAGTAACTCCTGGGTTGAAGTGAAAACACATCGCAATATTGGCGATGCCGTTAGCCATCTGAAAAACAACGGGATGCAAATCCTCGCCACCAACCTTTCGGATAAAGCCGTCGATTTTCGCGAGATTGATTACACGCGCCCGACCTGCATTCTGATGGGTCAGGAAAAAACCGGTATTACTCAGGAAGCACTAGCGCTGGCTGACCAGGACATCATTATTCCGATGATTGGCATGGTGCAATCTCTAAACGTTTCCGTGGCTTCCGCACTCATTCTTTATGAAGCGCAGCGCCAACGTCAGAATGCCGGAATGTATCAACGCGAAAACAGTACCCTGCCGGAGTCTGAGCAACAGCGACTGCTGTTTGAAGGCGGCTACCCGGTACTGGCACGAGTTTCTCGCCGTAAAGGTTTGCCCTACCCGCATGTGAATCAGCAAGGTGAGATAGAAGCTGATGCCGCATGGTGGGCCACAATGCAATCTGCGGAGTAGTTGGATGAAAGGCCGTTTGCTGGATGCCATACCGTTAAGTACGCTTGCCGGAGTGGGTGCCAGTCAGAGTGGCAAACTGGCCAAAATTGGCCTGTATACCATTCAGGATCTTCTTCTCCACCTTCCGCTTCGCTACGAAGACCGCACCCATCTCTACCCGATTAACGACCTTATACCGGGTGTTTACGCCACTGTGGAAGGTGAAGTGCTGAACTGTAATATCAGTTTTGGCCGCCGCCGTATGATGACCTGCCAGATTTCTGATGGCACCGGCATCCTGACCATGCGGTTTTTCAACTTCAATGCCGCAATGAAAAACAGCCTCTCGGCCGGTAAACGCGTGCTTGCCTATGGTGAAGCGAAACGCGGCACGCACGGCGCGGAAATGATTCACCCGGAATACCGTATTCAGGGCGACCTCAGCACACCAGAATTACAAGAAACGCTGACGCCGGTTTACCCCACAACGGAAGGCATTCGTCAGGCGACACTGCGCAAACTCACCGACCAGGCCCTGGAATTGCTGGATACCTGCGCCATTGCCGAATTGCTCCCGGCTGATTTGAGCAAGGGAATGATGAGCCTGCCAGAAGCGTTGCGCACTCTGCATCGCCCGCCGCCAACCATGCAGTTAGCCGATCTGGAAACCGGGAAGCACCCGGCTCAACAGCGCTTAATCCTCGAAGAATTACTGGCTCATAACCTGAGCATGCTCGCGTTGCGCGCAGGTGCCCAGCGTTATCATGCGTTGCCGTTGCATAATCATGACGAGTTAAAAAACCGCTTGTTAGCCGCGCTGCCGTTTAAACCAACCCGGGCGCAAGAACGGGTCGTGGCAGAAATCGAACACGACTTAGCACTCGATGTACCGATGATGCGTCTGGTACAAGGTGATGTAGGGTCGGGCAAAACGCTGGTTGCCGCGCTCGCCGCACTGCGTGCGATTGCTCATGGCAAACAAGTAGGCCTGATGGCACCCACCGAATTGCTCGCCGAGCAGCACGCCAACAACTTCCGCCAGTGGTTTGCACCACTGGGAATCGAAGTGGGCTGGCTTGCGGGTAAGCAGAAAGGCAAAGCCCGTATCGCTCAGCAAGACGCAATAGCCAGCGGCCAGGTGTCGATGGTGGTGGGAACGCACGCGATCTTCCAGGAACAGGTGCAGTTCTCACAGCTCGCGTTAGTTATCATTGATGAGCAGCATCGCTTTGGCGTCCATCAGCGCCTGGCGCTATGGGAAAAGGGTCAGATTCAGGGATTCCATCCGCATCAACTTATCATGACTGCAACCCCAATTCCGCGCACGCTGGCGATGACGGCATATGCCGATTTGGATACGTCCACTATCGACGAGCTGCCACCAGGCCGTACGCCAGTAACCACTGTTGCGATCCCTGATACGCGCCGCAACGATATTATCGAGCGAGTGCGAGAAGCGTGTAGCAATGAAGGTCGCCAGGCATACTGGGTCTGTACTCTGATAGAAGAGTCTGAATTGCTGGAAGCCCAGGCCGCGGAAGTCACATGGGATGAGTTAAAAGCTGCCCTGCCGAATCTGAACGTTGGCCTGGTTCATGGCCGCATGAAGCCTCAAGAAAAGCAGGCCGTGATGCAGGCTTTCAAAGAAGGCTCGATTCATCTGTTGATCGCCACAACGGTTATTGAAGTGGGTGTGGATGTGCCGAATGCCAGCCTGATGATTATTGAAAACCCAGAACGTCTCGGTCTTGCGCAACTCCACCAGCTTCGTGGCCGTGTTGGCCGTGGTGCCGTCGCATCCCACTGCGTGTTGCTTTATAAATCACCGCTATCAAAAACGGCGCAGCTACGATTGCAGGTGTTGCGCGACAGCAATGATGGCTTTGTGATTGCACAAAAGGATTTAGAAATTCGTGGGCCAGGTGAATTACTCGGCACGCGCCAGACGGGGAATGCCGAGTTTAAAGTAGCTGATTTGCTGCGCGATCAAGCGATGATTCCAGAAGTACAGCGCCTTGCGCGCCATATCCATGAACGCTATCCCGAGCAGGCAACCGCGCTCATTGAACGCTGGATGCCTGAAACGGAACGCTATTCAAATGCCTGATGCTTAGCCAAAGATTGGCAGCATCAGATACATCTTGATTACCAACGCGTTGACGATATCAATAAAGAACGCGCCAACCATTGGCACCACCAGGAACGCCATGTGTGACGGGCCAAAGCGCTCAGTAATCGCCTGCATGTTAGCGATTGCTGTAGGCGTTGCGCCCAGGCCAAAACCACAATGCCCCGCAGCAAGGACCGCCGCATCATAGTTTTTACCCATCAAACGATACGTCACGAAGATGGCATACAGTGCCATAAAGATGGTCTGCACCGTCAGAATCGCCAGCATTGGCAACGCCAGAGAAGCCAGCTCCCACAGCTTCAGGCTCATCAGCGCCATAGCGAGGAACAGCGACAAACAGACGTTCCCGAGCACGGAAACTGCACGTTCAAATACCCGATAGAAGCCGAGCAGTGAGAGTGTGTTGCTGAGGATAACCCCAACAAATAACACGCAAACAAACGTCGGTAATTCAAAGCTCGTGCCTTGAATGAGTTGGCCCGCAAACTTACCCACGGTAAGGCAGATAGCAATCATCGCAATGGTTTCAATCATCACCATGGAGGTGATCATGCGCCCGACAGCCGGTTTTTCAAAAGCGGTGGGATCAATGCTATCTTCAGGTGTGCCATTTGGCGTGGATGAGTGTTTGACCAGATAACGCGCCACCGGCCCGCCAATCAAACCGCCCAACACTAAACCAAACGTTGCGCAAGCCATCGCAACTTCAGTGGCGTTCTGGAAGCCATAGCGCTCGGTAAACAGCTTACTCCAGGCCGCTCCCGTACCATGTCCGCCCGATAACGTAATAGAACCTGCCAGTAAACCCATTAATGGATCAAGGCCCAACAGGCTCGCCATACCAATACCGATGGCATTTTGCATCACCAGCAAACCAACAACCACAACCAGGAAAATACCGACAACTTTGCCACCCGCACGCAAGCTGGAAAGGTTGGCGTTAAGGCCGATGGTGGCAAAGAAGGCGAGCATCAAAGGGTCTTTGAGGCTCATATCAAATTCAAATTCCCAGCCGACGCTCTTTTTGAGCACCAACAAGGCCAGAGCGATTAAGAGTCCACCCGCTACCGGTTCAGGGATAGTGTATTTTTTTAACAGCGGTATGGTATGGACCATTTTACGGCCCAGTAACAACACGAGAGTTGCGGCAACAAGCGTAGAAAGTGTGTCGAGATAAAACATAGAAGTGCTCCTGTTTGCGCATATTTCTCACAGACGCTTTTAATTATCCTTCACTGGAATTTCAGGGTTTAGAAAAGTCAGCAGCTGGATTTTAACCAAAAAACAGCTGAAAGTTATATAAAAAGGTCGTTATATACACTTTTTATCTTATGAAACTTCGGTAGCAAACGTTTGCTTTTACCATTCAGTCCGCTAAAATCACCGTTTTTTCTCCTGGGGATAATTTCCGATGTCTGTTAATGCTGTTGAGTCAGACGATGCGCAACCGATTGCTAAGACTCATTCCAGTGAATTGATCTACCGCCTCGAGGATCGCCCTCCTCTTCCACAAACACTTTTTGCTGCCGGGCAGCACTTATTAGCGATGTTTGTAGCGGTTATCACGCCTGCGATGTTGATTTGTCAGGCGCTGGGACTTCCGGCTGAAGATACCCAACACATTATCAGCATGTCTTTGTTCGCCTCAGGCGTAGCATCGATTATCCAGATTAAAGCCTGGGGCCCGGTTGGCTCTGGGCTTCTGTCTATCCAGGGCACCAGTTTTAACTTTGTTTCACCGTTGATTATGGGCGGCATGGCATTGAAAAATGGCGGTGCCGATGTACCAACCATGATGGCCGCACTCTTCGGCACGTTGATGTTGGCAAGCTGCACAGAGATGCTGTTGTCGCGCTTTCTGCATCTGGCTCGTCGCATTATTACGCCACTGGTTTCTGGTGTAGTGGTGATGATTATCGGCCTGTCGCTGATTCAGGTTGGCTTGACATCCATTGGTGGTGGCTACGGTGCAATGAGCGACCACACCTTTGGCGCGCCGAAAAATCTGCTGCTGGCAGGTGCCGTGCTGCTGGTCATTATTTTGCTTAACCGTCAGCGAAACCCTTACTTACGTGTAGCGTCACTGGTTATCGCGATGGCGGTAGGTTATGCGCTGGCCTGGGCGATGGGCATGCTGCCGAACGTCGCGCCATCAACCAATACAGACCTGATCATGGTGCCAACGCCGCTTTATTACGGGTTGGGTATCGACTGGAATTTGCTTATCCCGCTGATGCTGGTGTTTATGGTGACGTCTCTGGAAACTATCGGCGATATTACGGCAACGTCTGACGTTTCCGAACAGCCGGTTTCTGGCCCGCTGTATATGAAGCGCCTGAAAGGTGGCGTGCTGGCGAACGGCCTGAATTCCTGCGTTTCCGCCGTGTTCAACACCTTCCCTAACTCTTGCTTCGGCCAGAACAACGGCGTTATTCAGCTTACTGGCGTTGCCAGCCGCTATGTCGGTTTTGTCGTTGCGCTGATGCTGATTGTGCTGGGCCTGTTCCCAGCAGTAAGCGGATTCGTACAACACATTCCCGAACCAGTTCTGGGCGGCGCAACTATCGTGATGTTCGGCACCATCGCCGCATCCGGCGTGCGTATTGTCTCTCGTGAACCTCTGAACCGCCGCGCAATTATGATTATTGCGCTGTCCCTGGCGGTCGGTATGGGTGTTTCTCAGCAGCCACTGATTTTGCAGTTTGCACCTGAATGGCTGAAGACATTGCTCTCTTCCGGTATTGCTGCCGGTGGTATCACCGCTATCGTGTTAAACCTGATTTTCCCACCTGAGAAAAATTGATGTACTTCACGCGCTGGCGATTTGTTTACGCCAGCGCGTGTTACCCCTCCTGACAATCCCATCCTTGAGCTATAACGGTAAATGGGGCATAAAACCCTTTACCGAAACTTCATGGGATGGAAGACAATGAAATTTCTCGGAAAGCTAATCATTGCGTTATTGGTTGTCGTACTTGTACTGCTTCTTGCTGCTTATCTTTTACTGCAAACCCGTTGGGGCGCCGCCCAGGTTAGCAGTTGGGTTAATGAGAAGAGTGATTACAATTTCTCTTTTGAAGAGATGGATCATCGTTGGGCATCACCCACGCATGTCACTCTGACGAATGTCACTTTCGGGCGCAAAGGCCAACCGGCGACGCTGGTTGCAAAGAATATTGATATTGGGCTTAGCTCACGTCAGTTCTCAGATCCTCTGCACGTCGACAATATTTTGTTGCAAAACGGAACGTTAAACATCAGCCCGGACGCCGCCCCGCTGCCATTCCAGGCCGACATGCTGCAATTAAGTGATATGGCACTCAACAGTCCAAATACCGAATGGGATTTACATGCCCAACGCGTCAACGGGGGTGTAAAGCCCTGGCAACCGACGAAAGGTAAAGTGCTGGGAAGTACCGCAGATATTCAGTTTAGTGCCGGGTCCATGACGCTCAACGGTGTTCCAGCGACCAACGTGTTATTGCAGGGTGCGATTAATAACGAGCAGGTGACGCTTTCCACTATCGGGGCGGATATGGCTCGCGGCTCGCTTACCGGCAACGCCAGGCGCCTTGCTGACGGTTCATGGCAAATTGGTAGCCTGCGTTTGAACGATATTCGCCTGCAAACTGAAAAATCAATTACCGATTTCCTGGCCCCGCTTACCACCATTCCTTCGCTAAAAATTGATAACCTGGAAGTCACCGACGCGCGACTGGAAGGGAAAGATTGGGCGGTAACCGATTTAGATCTGAGTTTGCGCAACCTGACGCTGGCAAAAGGCGGATGGCAAAGTGATGACGGACGGCTGTCAATGAACGCCAGTGATTTCATTATTGGCGCATTACATTTGAACGACCCCATCGCAAACGTCGATTTTAATCAGCAAACGGCTGCGCTACGCCAGTTCACTTCCCGCTGGGAAAGAGGCATGGTCCGCGCTTCAGGCGAGTGGCAACGCAATGAGAAAAAACTCGCGCTCGATGAGCTGGTTTTTGCAGGACTGGAATATACGCTGCCCGCCGACTGGAAAGCGCTTTGGATGAAACCTTTACCGGAATGGCTGAATTCGGTATCGATTAAAAAACTCACGGCTAACAGAAACCTGGTTATTGATATCGATCCTGCCTTCCCGTTCCAGCTCACGGCGCTGGACGGCACAGCGAATAATATCGAAGTGGTGCGCAACCACCAGTGGGGTGTCTGGAGCGGAAACTTAACCCTGAATGCAGCAGCCGCCACGTTTAACCGTGTGGATGTTCGCAGGCCGTCTATTTCATTGAATGCAACTGACAGCCAAATCACGATCACGGAATTAAGTGCTTTTGCGGGAGAAGGCATGCTGGAAGCGACGGGTGCAGTTTCGCAGGCTCCACAGCGAAATGCTGCAATTAACCTTCGTGGCCGTTCGGTGCCGATAAACGTCTTACAACAATGGGGATGGCCGTCATTACCACTCGAAGGGAATGGTAATTTGCAACTTTCCGTCACCGGAAATCTTGCGGCACAAACACCTCTAAAACCGACAGTAAACGGTAACTTGCAAGCCAGCGGAACCGATGGCAAACAAGTACAGCAAACAATGCAGAATGGGGAAGTACCCGGCGTGTAAGCGCCGGGCAGTTATTCTTCACCTATTATTCTTCTTCGTTCCCGCCCTCTTCAAGCGGGCCAAAAGGTTTAGCTGGCAGTACCAGATACACCCCTTCAAAAACAGCACCTTGCGTATCATCGCCGAAAAGCTCAACTTGCAATGCAACGCGAGCTTTGCGGCCACGCGCCAGGCGGTCGAGATCGCCACTCAACGAGCCTAAGTCAGCAATGGCTCCAGGCCTTCCGGTGATCGGACTGCTATATCGGATATGCGCATCGGCAAGAATAATCGTGCCGCCGAGATGACGCTCGCGCAGCATCAGCCAGATCAGCCCCCAACCGGTCAGCGTAGCGAGCGAAAACAGGCTACCGGCGAATAAGGTTTGATGGGGATTTTGATTACCCGCTTCGGGCATGGTGGTAATGAATTTCTGCCCGGTGTATTGCAGGATGCGCACGCCCATTTTTTCACTTAACGGGATGTGTTCATACCAGGCCTGCTGTAACTGAGCGCACCAGTCTGCACGATGGAGAATGTCGTCCAGCGAAGCGACGGGTTTTATCATCAAATAGTGGCGAATCGGCGTGGTCGAAGGCGTGGTGATTTCGCCCTGATTCTCAAATCCCAATTTGGCAAAGAACTCGACGGCATCTTCACGTGCGCTACACACCACACGTTTCACCCCTTCCTGGCGCGCGACAGACTCAAGTGTCATCGCCACCAGCGTACCCAGCCCCTTATCTTGCACCGAAGGGTGAACCGCCATAAAACGAATAGCAGCTTCGTTATCGGCGTTGATATACAAGCGACCAATGGCGACAGGATTGCCTTCTTCATCCACCACCATCTGGTGATGGGCCATGGCATCCCACGCATCGCGTTCGGAGCCTTTAGGTTGATGCAGCGGCTTACGCAGCATCTCCCAGCGAAACTGGTAATAGAGCTCAAGCTCTTCTTCGGTTTGCGGTACGCGAAGGTGATACATACATGTACTCTCTCTTGTTACGCGGGACCGTGTAAGTTGCGAATTCAGACCTGTAACCAAAACGTCACCGGGCCATCGTTGGTCAGGCTGACTTTCATGTCGGCGGCGAAGCGCCCTGTTTCGGCCACAATGCCCTGCTGGCGGCAACGTTGAACAAAGTATTCATATAACTCTTCGGCAAGTTGCGGTGCTGCTCCGCCAGAAAAGCTCGGACGCATACCGCGTTCGGTATCAGCGGCGAGGGTAAACTGCGACACCACCAGCACACTGCCACCCGCTTGCTGAACATTAAGATTCATCTTGTCGTTTTCATCGCCAAAAATACGATAACCCAAAACCCGCTCGCAAAGACGATTCGCTTTTTGTTCGTTATCTTCTTTTTCGACACCCAATAACACTAAAAGTCCTGGGCCAATTTCACCCGTTACTTCACCCGCCACGGTGACGCTAGCGTGGGTGACGCGCTGAATTAATGCGATCATGGTTCTTCCAATTCTTCCTGCTGAGCTTCTATGCGAAGTCTTCGGTAATCGCCGAGAGTGACAGTAATTTCGGCGCCGAGCAACACGATACACCAGGTCCAGTAGACCCAGACGAATAAAATGGGGATCACGGCTAACACGCCGTAAATCAATTGGTAAGAGGGAAACATGGTGATGTAGAGGGCAAAGCCCTTCTTCCCAAGCTCAAACAAAAGAGCCGCTACTAGCGAGCCAACCAGTGCGTCGCGCACCGGGACACGAGTAGTGGGGACAATGCTGTACAACATCCAGAATGACAGCCAGGATAGCAGCAACGGGAAAACACGTAACACGATATCAATCGTGCTGTTAAACCCCGTCACCCATCGTAGTGAGAGCAGATACGAACTAATCGCCAGGCTCGCGCCCGCCAGCAATGGCCCAAGCGTTAAAATCATCCAGTAGACGGCAAACGAATAGATTTTTGGCCGCGTACGCGTACTGCGCCAGATTGTATTGAGCGCGCTATCAACGGCATACATCAACAGCAAAGCAGTGACGATAAGCCCACAGGCACCCACCGCGGTCATCTTGTTGGAGTTAGCAACAAACTGTTCGATATAGCGCTGGATGATATCGCCTGTAGCAGGCAGAAAATTTGAGAAAACAAAATGCCGAAGCTGAACACTGACGTCGGCGAACATCGGAAAAGCCGCAAACAGCGCAAACACCACCGCAACCAAAGGTACCAGCGAGAGCAATGACACGTAAGCAAGGTTACCTGCAAGCGTGGTCATATTGTCCTGATCGATGCGATGCCAGAGCAACTTACCCCAGGCGATACATGGCCTGAGGCGGTTACTCGTTTTGCGATGAACGTCTTTTATCATAGGTTTTTTGCAAAATATCCGGGCACCGTATCTTTTCCGGTCACCAAAATGCTGGTGATACCCAACTGCTCAGCTCCCTTTATATTATCGGCGTTGTCGTCAAAAAAGACCGCCTCATTCGCAGAAAAACCTTCTGTTTCGAGAAGTTTTTGGTAGATCTCGACGTCCGGTTTGCGCATTCCCATTTCCTGAGACAGATAGATTTTATCTGCCGCCTCGGCGATTTGCGGGTATTCACCGGGCCAGAAATAAGTGTGTAAGCGGTTGGTGTTAGAGAGCACCACGACACGGTGCCCCTGTTCACGAAGTTTGTTCATGACGGCGATGACTTCCGGACGCAAGCCAACAAAAATTGCCTGCCAGCCGGCAGAGAACTGATCAAAGCTTAGCGCCATACCCATTTCGTCACATACCGCTGCGGCGAATTCTTCGTCGGTAATCTGCCCACGTTCGTGGCGCTTAAAAGCATCCCCCATCACAAAGCTTTTTTGCAAATTCGCCAGTGGCACCCGGCTGTAATCGCTCCAGACCCCCATCACGCGGTTGAAGTCGATATCAACAATGACGTTACCTAAATCAAAGATATACAGCATAAGCCTCTCCTTTGCGCATGGACAAATAACTGTAGCGGTAAAGGAAGGCTTTGACTATCGCTGGTGAAGAAAGGGATACGTGTTATGCGAAGTTGCAGGCAAAAAAAAGCCCCGCCTAAACAGGCAGGGCTTCAATGCTTTGCAGAAAAGAAACTTACGCTTCTTTGCTACCACGACCCGCACGTTTGCGGTCGTTTTCAGTCAGGTGACGCTTACGAATACGTACGGAAGTCGGAGTAACTTCTACCAGTTCGTCATCATCGATGAATTCCAGAGCTTGCTCCAGAGACATCTTCAATGCAGGAACCAGAGTTGTTGCTTCGTCAGTACCGGACGCACGCATGTTAGTCAGTTTCTTACCGGTCAGGCAGTTTACAGTCAGGTCGTTAGAACGACTGTGAATACCGATGATCTGGCCTTCATAAACTTCTGCACCGTGACCCAGGAACAGCTTACCGCGGTCCTGCAGGCTGAACAGCGCAAACGCTACTGCTTTACCCTGGCCGTTAGAGATCAGCACGCCGTTCTGGCGCTGGCCGATTTCGCCTGGTTTCACGTCGTCGTAGTGGCTGAATGTGGAGTACAGCAGACCAGTACCAGAAGTCATGGTCATGAACTCAGTACGGAAGCCGATCAGGCCACGTGCTGGGATCAGGTAATCCAGACGGATACGGCCTTTGCCGTCAGGGATCATGTCTTTGACATCGCCCTTACGCTCGCCCATCGCCTGCATCACAGAACCCTGGTGCTGTTCTTCGATATCCAGAGTCACGTTCTCGAACGGCTCTTGCATACGACCATCGATCATACGGTTGATTACTTTCGGACGGGACACAGCCAGTTCGAAGCCTTCACGACGCATGTTTTCGATAAGTACAGACAGGTGCAGTTCGCCACGACCGGATACACGGAATGCATCCGCATCTTCGGTTTCTTCAACACGCAGTGCAACGTTGTGCACCAGCTCTTTGTTCAGGCGGTCAAGAATCTGACGAGAGGTAACGAATTTACCTTCTTTGCCACAGAACGGAGAGGTGTTGACGTTGAAGAACATGGTAACAGTGGGTTCATCAACAGACAGTGCTGGCAGCGCTTCAACATTTTGCGTATCGCAAAGGGTGTCGGAGATGTTCAGCTCGCCCAGACCGGTAATCGCGATGATGTCGCCGGCTTCCGCTTCGGTGGATTCAATACGCTCCAGGCCAAGGTGGGTCAGTACTTTACCGACTTTACCATTACGAGTTTTACCTTCGCTGTCGATGATAGTGATTTGCTGGTTAGGCTTCACTTTACCGCGTTTGATGCGACCGATGCCGATAACACCAACATAGTTGTTGTAGTCGAGCTGGGAGATTTGCATCTGGAACGGACCGTCGAGGTCAACGGTTGGTGCTTTTACGTGGTCAACAATCGCCTGGTACAGCGGGGTCATGTCTTCCGCCATATCACCGTGATCGTTACCCGCGATACCCATCAATGCTGATGCATAGATGATTGGGAAATCGAGTTGCTCGTCGGTTGCGTCGAGGTTTACGAACAGGTCGAAGACCTGATCAACAACCCAGTCAGGACGCGCGCCAGGACGGTCAACTTTGTTGATTACAACAATCGGCTTCAAACCATGGGCAAACGCCTTTTTGGTTACGAAGCGCGTCTGCGGCATTGGGCCATCCATTGCATCAACGACCAGCAGAACGGAGTCTACCATGGACATTACACGTTCAACTTCACCACCGAAGTCGGCGTGCCCAGGGGTATCAACTATGTTGATACGGTAGTCATTCCATTTGATAGCGGTGTTTTTAGCGAGGATGGTAATCCCACGCTCTTTCTCCAAATCGTTGGAGTCCATCACGCGTTCAGTAGCTTCAGCACGGTCATTACTGAAAGTACCAGATTGCTGCAGCAGCTTATCAACCAGGGTAGTTTTACCATGGTCAACGTGCGCGATGATGGCGATATTACGCAGATTTTCGATCACAACTTTGCCTCAGGCATTAGAAATAGCGCGTTATTGTACACGTA
This sequence comes from Buttiauxella agrestis, assembly GCF_900446255.1. NCBI lineage: Bacteria > Pseudomonadati > Pseudomonadota > Gammaproteobacteria > Enterobacterales > Enterobacteriaceae > Buttiauxella > Buttiauxella agrestis. Next base: position 4,912,038 of record NZ_UIGI01000001.1, read on the forward strand.
TTAATCGAAGGACATAACAGGATCACAAAGAACTTTTACAAACAATGTAAAAAGTAAGGGTTTGTGATCGCTTTCACGGAGCAAAAAAGGGAGCTACAACGAAAATTGCACCAATATGGTGCTCAAATCTCAGACTGAAGCACTACATTGGTGCAAACTATCCATCGTGGTGCAGCCCTTTTGCACTATAGTGCGCATGATAGCGCCTTTTTGGGGTAATTTAAAAGTTGGCACAGATTTCGCTTTAATCATTTCAGGGCAACAAGCCAATTCAATGACCAAATCCGGGAGAGTTAAGTATGTCCGCTGAACACGTTTTGACGATGCTGAATGAACACGAAGTGAAGTTTGTAGATTTGCGCTTCACTGACACTAAAGGTAAAGAACAGCACGTCACTATCCCTGCTCATCAGGTTACTGCTGACTTCTTCGAAGAAGGCAAAATGTTTGATGGTTCTTCAATTGGTGGCTGGAAAGGCATCAATGAATCCGACATGGTTCTGATGCCAGATGCGTCTACCGCTGTCATTGACCCATTCTTCGCTGATTCTACGCTGATCATTCGTTGCGACATTCTTGAGCCTGGCACCATGCAGGGTTATGACCGCGACCCACGCTCCATTTCCAAGCGTGCTGAAGACTACCTGCGTTCTACTGGCATCGCCGATACCGTGCTGTTCGGGCCAGAACCAGAGTTCTTCCTGTTCGACGACGTTCGTTTCGGTAGCTCTATTTCCGGTTCTCATGTCGCTATCGATGATATCGAAGGCGCATGGAACAGCGGCACCAAATACGAAGGCGGCAACAAAGGCCACCGTCCTGCAGTTAAAGGCGGTTACTTCCCAGTTCCTCCGGTTGACTCCGCTCAAGACCTGCGTTCTGCAATGTGTCTGACTATGGAGCAAATGGGCCTGGTTGTTGAAGCTCACCACCACGAAGTGGCAACTGCTGGTCAGAACGAAGTGGCTACCCGCTTCAACACCATGACTAAAAAAGCAGATGAAATTCAGATCTACAAATATGTGGTTCATAACGTTGCGCATGCATACGGTAAAACTGCGACATTTATGCCAAAACCAATGTTTGGCGATAACGGTTCTGGTATGCACTGCCATATGTCCCTGGCTAAGAACGGTGTAAACCTGTTCGCGGGTGACAAATATGCAGGCCTGTCTGAGCAAGCGCTGTACTACATCGGTGGTGTTATCAAACACGCTAAAGCCATCAACGCCCTGGCTAACCCAACCACCAACTCCTACAAGCGTCTGGTCCCGGGTTACGAAGCTCCAGTCATGCTGGCTTACTCTGCCGCTAACCGTTCTGCTTCAATCCGTATCCCAGTAGTTGCATCTCCGAAAGCACGCCGTATCGAAGTGCGCTTCCCGGACCCAGCGGCTAACCCGTACCTGTGCTTCGCAGCACTGCTGATGGCTGGTCTTGATGGTATCAAGAACAAAATCCATCCGGGCGAAGCAATGGACAAAAACCTGTACGACCTGCCGCCAGAAGAAGCGAAAGAGATCCCGCAAGTTGCTGGCTCTCTGGAAGAAGCACTGAACTGCCTGAACGAAGACCGCGAGTTCCTGACTGCGGGCGGCGTGTTCACTGATGAAGCTATCGATGCTTACATCGCTCTGCGTATCGAAGAAAACGACCGTGTGCGCATGACTCCACACCCAGTCGAGTTCGAACTGTACTACAGCGTTTAATCACGTTGTAAATACCCAGAACTTTTAGCCCATCGTTGATGGGCTTTTTTCTCCACAAATAACCTGTTGCCGCAATATCTTTTGCCGACGGGAAACTATAATGCACCATCACAGTGCAAATTATCGGAGACTGCTGTATGGCAACCGGCACACTGCCCGATGCTGGGCAGATCCTGAATTCTTTAATCAACAGTATTTTACTGGTGGATGACGAGCTGGCAGTGCATTACGCCAACCCGGCGGCACAGCAACTTTTGGCGCAGAGTTCGCGCAAGCTGTACGGCACTCCATTACCAGAACTGTTGAGTTACTTTTCGCTCAATGTTGGCTTGATGCAGGAAAGCCTGACCGCAGGCCAGGGCTTCACCGATAACGAAGTCACACTGGTTATTGATAGCCGCTCCCACATTCTTTCCCTGACTGCACAACGTTTACCAGAAGGATACATCCTGATGGAAATGGCGCCGATGGATAACCAACGTCGCTTGAGTCAGGAACAGTTGCAGCAGGCGCAACAAATTGCCGCCCGAGATTTAGTCCGTGGGCTGGCGCATGAGATTAAAAATCCACTGGGTGGGTTACGTGGAGCAGCCCAACTGCTGGCCAGAGCCTTACCAGACCCGTCACTGACTGAATACACCAAGGTGATTATTGAGCAGGCTGATCGCTTACGGAATCTGGTAGATAGACTGTTAGGCCCACAACAGCCGGGAATGCACGTCACTGAAAGCATCCACAAAGTGACAGAGCGCGTGATGAAACTGGTGTCGATGGAATTACCAGCAAACGTAACGCTGGTCAGAGACTACGACCCAAGTTTGCCGGAGCTGGCTCACGATCCCGACCAAATTGAACAGATTTTATTAAATATTGTTCGCAATGCCCTTCAGGCGCTTGGCAGCGACGGCGGTGAGATAGTGTTACGCACACGCACCGCATTCCAGCTTACGCTGCATGGCACGCGCTACCGTCTGGCGGCGCGTATTGACATTGAAGACAACGGTCCGGGCATTCCGGCCCATCTGCAGGACACACTATTCTACCCAATGGTGAGCGGACGTGAGGGAGGGACAGGTTTAGGTCTTTCCATAGCACGCAACTTGATAGATCAGCATTCGGGAAAAATCGAATTTAACAGTTGGCCAGGTCATACCGAGTTTTCGGTTTATCTGCCTATTCGTAAGTAGAGGTCTTTATGCAACGAGGCATAGTTTGGATCGTTGATGACGATAGCTCCATCCGTTGGGTGCTGGAACGTGCTCTGACCGGAGCGGGTTTAAGCTGCACCACCTTTGAGAGCGGCAGTGAAGTCCTTAATGCTCTTGCAACCAAGACCCCGGACGTTTTGTTATCTGACATTCGCATGCCCGGCATGGACGGCCTGGCGCTGCTTAAGCAGATTAAACAACGCCACCCGATGCTACCGGTCATCATAATGACGGCTCACTCAGATCTTGAAGCCGCCGTGAGTGCCTATCAACAAGGCGCTTTTGATTACCTGCCAAAACCTTTTGATATTGACGAAGCGGTCGCACTCGTTGAGCGCGCCATCAGCCACTATCTGGAACAACAGCAGCCGCGCAACGTACAGGTGAATGGGCCGACCACCGATATTATCGGTGAAGCACCGGCTATGCAGGATGTGTTTCGCATTATTGGCCGTTTGTCACGGTCATCAATAAGCGTGCTGATTAACGGTGAATCGGGTACCGGTAAAGAGCTAGTCGCACATGCTTTGCACCGCCACAGCCCACGGGTGAAATCTCCTTTTATTGCGCTGAACATGGCCGCAATTCCAAAGGATTTGATTGAGTCTGAGCTGTTTGGCCACGAGAAAGGCGCATTCACCGGTGCCAATCAAATTCGCCAGGGACGTTTTGAGCAGTCTGATGGTGGCACGCTTTTCCTTGATGAAATCGGCGATATGCCGATGGATGTGCAAACTCGCTTGCTGCGTGTATTAGCCGATGGGCAGTTTTATCGCGTTGGCGGGTATGCGCCGGTGAAAGTCGACGTCCGTATTATTGCCGCGACTCACCAGAACCTTGAGTTGCGCGTGCAGGAAGGGAAATTTCGCGAGGATTTATTCCACCGTCTGAACGTGATTCGTGTGCATCTGCCACCGTTGCGTGAACGCCGTGAGGATATTCCGCGCCTGGCCCGCCATTTCTTACAAGTGGCAGCTCAGGAATTAGGCGTAGAAGCCAAGTTGCTGCATCCTGAAACTGAAAATGCTTTAACGCGCCTGGCCTGGCCTGGTAACGTGCGCCAACTGGAAAACACCTGCCGCTGGTTAACAGTGATGGCGGCAGGCCAGGAAGTGTTGATTCAGGATTTACCGGCAGAATTGTTCGAAACCACCATTCCCGATAGCCCGACGCATTCGCAATCGGACAACTGGGCAACACTTCTGGCTCAATGGGCCGACCGGGCATTACGTTCCGGTCATCAGAATTTACTTTCTGAGGCACAGCCAGAAATGGAGCGCACCTTGCTAACAACGGCGCTGCGTCATACGCAAGGTCACAAGCAGGAAGCCGCGAGATTACTCGGCTGGGGGCGCAATACCCTGACGCGTAAGTTAAAAGAGTTGGGGATGGAGTAACAAAAAGGCGGCTTTCAAGCCGCCTTTAGTTTTATATGACACGCGAGAATTGTTGCAGTCGCGCCTTCTGACGCAAGTAACTATCAAAACACATGCAGATATTACGGATTAGCAGGCGCCCTTTTGCCGTTACCTGAATATGTTTACTGTCGATATCCACCAGCCCATCTTTCGCCAACGGTTCCAACAGTTTTAAATCCTCTGCGAAATACTCGGCAAAATTCAGATCCCAAAGCTGCTCTATTTCGGCAAATTTAAGCTGGAAGTTGCAGATAAGTGCTTTGATAACGTCTCGACGAATGCAGTCATCACGGGTGAGTACCAGGCCACGCCACAGCGCATCGCCCTGGCTATCAACCTGTTGATAATAGGTTTTAAGCTCTTTCTGGTTCTGAGCATAACAGTCGCCAATCATGCTAATGGCAGAAACACCCATCCCCAACAAGTCGGTATCGCCCTGCGTGGTGTAGCCCTGGAAATTACGGTGCAGCTTGCCTTCGCGCTGCGCAATCGCCAGTTCATCATCCGGGCGCGCGAAGTGGTCCATGCCAATAAACTGGTATCCGGCATGGGTCAGCGAGCCGATAGTTTCTTGCAGAATGTCGAGTTTTTGCTGTGCGCTGGGCAAATCAGTATCTTTAATTTTGCGCTGTGCGGCAAACAAAGTCGGCAAATGGGCGTAGTTAAAAACGCTCAGGCGGTGCGGACTGAGTTCTGCGACGCGTTTAAGCGTAAAAGCAAAGCTTTCTGGTGTCTGCTTTGGCAGGCCGTAGATTAAATCGATATTAGTCGAGGTAAAGCCGAGTTCGCGCGCACGCTGAATCAACGCAAAGATAAACTCTTCGTCTTGCTCGCGGTTAACCAGGCGCTGCACTTCTTTGTTGAAATCCTGCACCCCCATGCTCAGGCGGGTAAAGCCTTCCTGACGCAGATGGTCGAGCACATCGAGTTCGATTTCACGCGGGTCGATTTCAATAGACAATTCGGCGTCTTCGTTGAAATTGAAATGACCACGCAGAAGCCCCATCAGACGGCTTATCTGCGCTTTACTGAGGTAAGTCGGTGTACCGCCGCCCCAATGCAATTGACTGACGTGACGGCCCTTAAAGAGCGGCGCACGGTGGGCTATCTCTTGTTCCAGCGCATCTAAATACTGATCGGCTTTGTGAGTCTGGCGGGTAACAATTTTATTGCAGCCGCAGAAATAGCAAAGCTTGTGGCAGAACGGGATATGGACATAGAGCGACAGCGGGCGCTCAGGGTAACGAGCAACCGCTTCAAGAAACGCCGCCTCGCCGAAGTCTTCTGAAAACTCCAGCGCGGTGGGATAAGAGGTATAACGCGGCCCTGAATAATTATATTTCTGGATCAGGGCCAAATCCCAATCGATTAACTGCTCAGACATTCTCACTCCCTCCGGTGATGCCGCATTCGTTGACGGCGCAACGACTTTTGTAATCGCGACAGCCGCCGTAGTTTAACGAATAACCACAGCAGATAACACACCAGCGGAATAACCACGCAAAGAACAGGTAATCCCATTGAGGTAAACCGTTAGTCAGTGCCTTTAAGCAGGCGCATCAAGTCATCGCCTTTCTCTTCTTCATCTTCGTCATCTTCATAAGAGATGCCGAGTTCTTCCATCAGTGCATCAATACGATCAAGCTTAGCGTTAACCCAAGCCTGCTCTTCTGCATTGAGAGTTTCACCTTCTTCAAGACGCTCTAACAGCGCATCCAGGCGCTCATCATTTTCCAGCAAATCCAGTTCAGCCTGTGGTGTAAGCATAGGTTTCTCAACTTTAGGTTTGTGCTGTTTTGGTTTCTTGACCTGGACTTCAGTTACGCCCAGAGCAACGGGTTTTTTACTGCCGATACGCGGATCTTTAGCCTGAGAGCTACCTGTTCCACTTTTAGCCTGAGTGCCACCACTTGCGCGACTCCCCGCAGCGTGTCCACTGTGCTTTTTATCGCGTTTACGGTCACGCGCTTCACGATCTAACTCTTCACGCGTTTTACGACGTGCTTTTGAAGGTTTGGAACCAGGTGCTGCTGAGTTTTGTTGCTTCATAATAGGTTATCTTGAGCCATTTTTATTCAGTATAGAATTGCGGCGGAATCTAGCAGAAAGCAAGCAAAGAAAAAAGGCGGCAGGTTAACCTGTCGCCTTTTTCTTGTCTCTGGACCCTTCATAGGTCACACAATCCCTGTTTGCACTCGACGCCCTGTCTTTCCCTTGCAAACAACTTCCGTGTAGTTCCTTGTCCTTTTAAAACGTCTCCTGACGTTGCCTCCTGGCATTTCCCTGGTTCTTCGTCATCATGACGCTCCTGAACCCTCATCCTGAGTTGCTATCCTTTGTGGCTCTCCTTTGCCTGTGCCGCTTACTTTACGCTTACCTATGGATACTACAAGATGAGCATTAGAGTTAAGTCATTGCCATCATTAAGCCATTCCTGAATAACCATATGTTATATAAACACTTTAAATTATGTCTGCATCTCACAACACTGCGTTATCTGCCAATATGAATGGTCAATGTCTTACAAGCCTCGGGCGAATTTCTGTAAGCCTGTGAGCCATGCCGAGAAACACGGCGTTTTGCTCATGTTCAGGTATAATCCCCCACAATGCTCATCCTGAGGGAGACAACCGTTTTGAAAAACTGGAACTACCAACTGACCCACTTCGTGCTTAGCGCACCGGATATTCGCCATTTACCTTCTGATACCGGTATTGAGGTTGCTTTCGCAGGCCGCTCAAACGCAGGGAAATCCAGCGCGTTAAATACGCTGACAAATCAGAAAGCACTGGCTCGTACCAGTAAAACACCTGGCCGTACGCAGCTCATCAACCTGTTTGAAGTGGCTGAAGGCTTACGTGTGGTGGATTTACCGGGCTATGGCTACGCCGAAGTACCGGAAGAAGTAAAACTGAAATGGCAGCGCGCGCTTGGCGAGTATCTGCAAAAGCGTAATAGCCTGAAAGGTTTAGTGGTGCTGATGGATATTCGTCATCCGCTGAAAGATCTCGATCAGCAAATGATTCACTGGGCTGTTGCCAGCGGTATTCCCGTGATGCTGCTGCTAACTAAAGCCGACAAACTGGCCTCTGGTGCGCGTAAAGCACAACTGAATATGGTGCGCGAAGCGGTTGTAGAGTTTAACGGTGATATTCAGGTTGAGGCGTTTTCCTCACTGAAAAAAATCGGCGTGGATGTGTTACGTCATAAGCTTGATGGTTGGTACAACGATATCCCACCAGCGATCGAAGAAGACAGCGTAGAAGAAGACGACGAAACTACTGGGGAATAAGTAATGTATGGGGAAACTCGTGCATTTCCTGACTCGCGCCCAATAAAAAACGCCCCAGTCATTACTGACTGGGGCGGCTAAAATATTCAGCCAAATCCGATTACGTGAAGTAAAAGGTCTGAAAGATAGAACATCTTACCTCTGTACCCTACGCAAATAACTCTACTCCTTTTTAATCGGTTGAAAAAGTATTTTTTGTAGTTTTTTTTCACCCTTTACACACCGATATTGAAGCGTCATCACAAAAAGCTATGAGTTATGTTGCTTAGTTACATAAATCGCTTTAATTAGTGAGCTTCATCCCAGTTTACACCGCTTCCAACTTCCACCAGCAACGGCACATCAAGTTTCATGCTGCCTTCCATCAGCTCGTGAATTTTCTTCGATACGGCTTCCAGATCATCTTGATGCACTTCAAACACCAGTTCATCGTGTACCTGCATGATCATTTTCACACGCGGTTTTTCTGATTCAAGCCAGGCATCGACAGCAATCATGGCACGCTTGATGATATCGGCTGCCGTTCCCTGCATTGGGGCGTTGATAGCCGCACGTTCAGCACCAGCGCGACGGGCCGCATTACTGGAATTGATATCAGGTAAATAGAGACGGCGGCCATCCAGCGTTTCGACATAACCCTGCTCTTTTGCCTGCTTGCGAGTACGCTCCATATATTCCAGAACACCCGGGTAGCGCTCGAAGTAGAGATCCATGTATTTCTGCGACTCTTTTCGCGGAATATTGAGCTGGCGTGACAAACCAAACGCACTCATGCCGTAAATCAAACCGAAGTTGATCGCTTTCGCGCTGCGGCGTTGCTCGCCAGAAACATTATCCAGCGGAATACCGAATACTTCCGCAGCCGTCGCGCGGTGGATATCTTTGCCCTCAGCAAACGCCGTCAGCAGCCCTTTATCGCGGGATAAATGCGCCATGATGCGCAGTTCAATTTGCGAGTAGTCGGCAGAGACAATCAGGTAATCCTTCGGCGCAATAAAGGCCTGACGAATACGACGTCCTTCTTCATTACGCACTGGAATATTTTGCAGGTTTGGTTCGGTTGAAGATAAGCGCCCGGTTGCCGCAACAGCCTGATGATAAGAAGTGTGTACGCGCCCCGTTTTCGGGTTAATCATCAGCGGCAGCTTATCGGTATAGGTCGATTTCAGTTTTGCCAGCCCACGATGCTCAAGAATAACTTTAGGCAATGGATAGTCCAGAGCCAGCTCTTCCAGCACTTCTTCAGATGTTGACGGTGCGCCGCCAGGGGTTTTTTTCAGCGGCTTAATACCCTGCTTTTCAAACAGAATGGTTTGCAACTGCTTTGGAGAAGAGAGGTTAAACGGCTCACCCGCGATTTCGTGAGCGGTGATTTCCAGCTCAGCGAGGCGTTTTGTCAGTTGCTCAGAATGCGTATGCAGCACAGCCGGATCGATCTTCACGCCATTGCGTTCAATGCGTGAAAGCACAGGCACCAGCGGCATCTCAATATTTTTGAAGATACTTAATGGCCCTTCACGCTTTTCAAGCTGAGGCCACATTTTCAGGTGCAACTGCAAAGTCACGTCTGCATCTTCTGCGGCGTAACGCCCGGCCTGCTCGAGATCTATCTGGTTGAAGGTCAGCTGCTTTTTACCTTTACCAGCAATCTCTTCAAAAGTGATGGTTGTGTGCTTCAACCAGCGTGCGGAAAGGCTGTCCATATCATGGCGGCCTGCGACGCTATCAAGAATATAGGACTCAAGCATGGTATCGAACGCAATTCCGCGAAGTTCGATATCGTAGTTTTGCATGATGCCACGGTCAAACTTGAGGTTTTGCCCAACCTTAAGAATGCTTTCATCTTCAAGTAGCGGCTTCAACATTTCGAGTGCGCGTTCGCGAGTAATTTGCACTGGGGCATCTAAATAGTCATGCGCAACGGGGATGTAGCACGCAACGCCCGGCTCCGTGGCAAATGAAAGCCCGACCAGATTCGCACTGACGTTATCCAGACTGTCCGTTTCCGTGTCAAAGGCGATAACAGGCGCTTTCTTCAGACGAGTAATCCATTCTTCAAGCACGCTTTCTTCAAGAATGGTGACGTAGTTTTCATGAGAAAGGGCAATTGCTGGCTCTTCTGGTTCAGCTTCGGCTTCAATCTCAAGGGTTTTTTTAGGCTGAGTAGCCGTCTTCGCGCCCTTGGCCTGTAACCACTTGCCAGCTTCTACGTCGGTAATCCAGCGTTTGAATTCATATTGTTTGAACAGCTCAAGAAGCTCTTCGTCTGCAGGCTGCTGCACTTCTAATTGCTCGCAACCGAGTTCAAGCTCAACGTCCGTTTTAATGGTTGCCAGTTTATAGGAGAGGTAAGCAAGATCTTTGCTTTGCTCAAGCTTCGCCGCCATGGTTTTTGCACCACGGAAGGTTAATTCGGCGATTTTCTCTGGGTTGGCATACAGCGTATCCAGTCCACCTAAGCCTTGTAGCAGCGCCTGTGCTGTTTTCTCGCCAACGCCCGGCACACCAGGTATGTTATCTGACGAGTCACCCATTAACGCCAGGAAGTCGATGATGAGTTCTGGCGGCACGCCATATTTAGTGCGGACTTCATCCGGGCCAAGAATAGTATTGGTCATGGTATTGATCAGCGTAACGCCCGGTGTAACCAACTGCGCCATATCTTTATCACCGGTGCTAATCAACACCGGGCGACCAACTCGCTCGGCCTCAAGCGCTAGTGTGCCAATCACATCGTCAGCTTCCACGCCTGAAACCGCCAGGAGAGGCAAGCCCATGGCTTTAACCATCGCGTGGAGAGGTTCTATTTGCGCGCGCAGATCGTCGGGCATTGGCGGGCGATGAGATTTGTAATGCTCGAACAATTCGTCACGGAAGGTTTTACCTTTAGCATCAAAAACCACAGCGGCGTGAGTGGGTTGATACTGCAACAACAGACTGCGCAGCATGTTCAGCACACCGTACATTGCCCCTGTTGGTTCACCTTTGCTGTTGGTCAGCGGTGGAAAGGCGTGATAAGCACGATAAAGGTAGGATGAGCCATCAACGAGGATAAGTGGGTTTTGCGCGATCTGAACCATAATGTTCCGTTCCATGACTGGTTTTTTAGTTTATAGCTAAAGGATGCCATAGCCTGGCTGAAAACATGAACTTTTGAGGCAGATTAGGTGAAAAGTTTTGTTGATCTTCGAGATCGGCCTCAAGATCAATATTGTGGATAAGTTTGTGCATAATTCTTTAAGTATTTGATTATTCCTTTTACAGGAAATACTAATTCTCATAAATATTATTGTTTATCATTACCTTAGGGATTAACCGCTCAGGTTGGATGGCCTTACACAGGTGATCCGGAAATGTGGATATAAAAAATAATTATGTTATAGAGCAATAATATCAAAAGTCCTATATGCACCATTTATTAATGAGCAGTTTTAGTTTCATCACTCACTCGTCTTTTCTGATAAAATTCTCCACGTATTATTCTTTCCCCTGAACCTGACACTCTCTAACCATCTGAAAAATTTATTTATGTCGAGATTGTTCGCTGCGATAACGTTAATTCTGAGTGTCGTTCTCACCATTCTGGTGACTATTGCATGTTCGGTTCCCATTATTATCGCTGGAATCATCAAACTCCTGTTACCTATTCCAATCATCTGGCGTTCAATCTCGGCCTTTGCTGATTTCATGATGTATTGCTGGTGTGAGGGGTTAGCTTTCTTACTTAAGCTTAACCCACACCTAAAATGGGATATTGAGGGTCTGGACGAACTCAGCAAGAAGAACTGGTACCTGCTGATTTGTAATCACAGAAGCTGGGCCGATATCGTCATTTTATGCGTACTGTTTCGCAAACATATCCCGATGAATAAGTACTTTTTAAAACAACAGCTCGCCTGGGTACCCTTTATGGGCCTGGCTTGCTGGGCGTTGGATATGCCTTTTATGAAGCGGTATTCACGGGGATACTTACTCCGCCACCCGGAGCGGCGCGGTAAAGATGTCGAGACCACCCGCCGTTCATGCGAGAAATTTCGCTCTCATCCAACGACAATTGTGAATTTTGTCGAGGGTTCAAGATTTACTAGAGAAAAGCGATTACAGACTCGTTCAGCTTTCCAGAATCTTCTTCCACCGAAAGCTGCGGGTATCGCAATGGCTCTTAATGTATTGGGAAAACAGTTTGATAAACTCTTAAACGTCACGCTCTGTTACCCGGAGAATGCACAAAGCCCGTTCTATGACATGTTAAGTGGAAAGATGACTCGGATCGTGGTGAGAGTGTCGCTGGTGCCGATTGCAGAGGATCTGCATGGAGATTACATAAATGATAAGGGTTTTAAACGGCGTTTTCAGCAATGGCTGAATGCGTTATGGCATAAGAAAGACGCGCTGCTGACGAGCATTAAACGATAAAAAAAAGCCGGTCAATCGACCGGCTTTTTTATTATTTTTTCTCGACCAGGAACTTGGCCACATCAGCATATTGCTGGACGAATGCGTCCATGTTGCTGGTGTCCATTCCTTGCGGATTCAATTGATATTTACCGTTCACGAAAATAGCTGGAACACCCTGCAATTGCAGATCTGCCGCGGCTTTCTCTTGTTGGGCAACCAATGATTTCACCACAAAGCTATTCCATGCTGCGTCATACTCTTCAGCTTTAACGCCTGCATCAATGAATACCTGGCGGATATCTGCCACGTTTTGAACAGTCTGTGTTTTTTGCACAGCTTCAAACATAGGAGCAGTGATTTTATCTTCCACACCCAGCGCCATTGCTACCGCCCACGCCTGAGTCAGATCTTTGCCCAATGGGCCAAGGAACTCGACATGGTATTTAGTCATTTTGGTGCCTTCCGGCAGTTTTTTCTTCACGGTATCAGAAACATGAAGAACTTCTTCAAACTGATAGCAATGCGGGCAATAGAAAGAGAAGAACTCCAGAACCTGCGGCTCGCCAGCGACCGGTTTTTCCAAAGTAACGAACTCTTTGCCATCTTTATACTGCGCTGCAGAAACGCTGAATGCCAGGATCATCCCCGCCAGCGCCAGCCAAACCTTTTTCATCATCAAATCTCTCCTGAATAAATACTGATTAATACATTGGCGTTAATGTTAATGGTGGTTCACGCAGAACCCGGACCTGCTCTGTAAAAGTCGCAATTTGTCTCCGCCAGTAATCTTCGTCGGTAATCCACGGAAAATTTCTGGGGAATGCGGGATCATCCCAGCGTCGAATTATCCACGCGAGATAATAGACCATACGCATGGCTCGTAAAGGTTCTATGAGCGCAATTTCGTCTGAATTAAATGGGGCAAACTCTTCATATGCCTCAACAATCATTTCCAACTGCATTCTCTGCTCGGGTTTATCGCCATTGAGCAGCATCCAGATATCCTGAATTGCGGGGCCATTACGAGCATCATCGAGATCGACGAACAGAGGGCCATCGCGCCAGAGAATATTCCCCGGGTGGCAGTCTCCATGCAGTCGCAGTGACTCAAAATCAGCATGCCAGTGAAGTTTCACTTCTTCTATAAGTGCATCAGTTGCTTTTAAGAAGCGCTGTTTCAGAGCAGATGGAATGAGATGCGTGCGCTCAAACAGTTCACGCGGCTCAAATAAATATTCACTCAAGCCCATATCAGGACGAGCAGAAAATTGCTTGCGGCGCCCCGTTTGATGGATGCGGCCAAGATAGCGTCCCACCCATTCCATTTGATCCAGGCTATCTGTTTCGTACTGTCTTCCGCCTAAACTTGGAAACACAGCGTATATAAAGCCTTGATGGCGCAGCAATGTATTGCCGTTAAACTTCAATGGTGCGGCGACAGGAACCTCATCAGCCAGCAACTCAAGGGCAAACTGATGTTCTTCTTGTATTTGTTCAGGAGACCAGCGATGAGGACGATAAAATTTCACCACATAACGTTTTCGATCCTCGTCCTGAAACTGATAGACGCGGTTCTCAAAACTATTTAATGCAGTCAAGCCGGAATCCACCCGTATACCCTGGTCAAAAAGGGCATCCATGATGGTATCCGGATGTAGTGTCTGAAAATTGAAAGCGCTGTCTGTCATCCACGCAACCGACTGTAAATGCGAATAGTTGAGGATAACATTTCGTAGCCGTTAAAGTGGACTGGCTTACAAGCTTTTACTCTTTAATTACGCCACGAGCACGCAATAATGCGGTCTTAAAATCTTCTTCGTAGTCTTTCTGAATGCCTGGAATAACAGCATCTTTTGCAGAGTCACGCATTTTCAGATGATAAATAAGCACGTCATCGGTCAGATCGGTTAATTCACCGGTATAACCTGACTCTTTACTAAGTTTCTGTAAAAATTGAATCAAATTGAGATCAGGCTCTTTCTGCCATGCGGGCTGAAGTAGCTCGAGCAGTTCGTTAAGACGTTTGCATTTCATTATTGTGCTCCGTTCACATGCGAGGGGTACACGTTAGCAGGCTCAAACCCACATTAAAAGAGGCGATATTGGTGAGATGTTTAACGGAAGTTACTGGTGTGGTTTTGGCTGGTGGGCGATCAACTCGAATGGGCGGCCAGGATAAAGGGCTCATCGAATTAAATGGACTACCGCTGTTTGAACATGTCATCAGAAAGCTGGCACCACAGGTCAACGACGTGGTGATTAGCGCCAACAGAAATAGAGCAAAATATCAGTCTGTTGGGTTAACCGTTCTCAGCGATACATTGCCCGATTACCCCGGGCCGCTTGCTGGAATGTTGTCACTAATTAAGCAGTTACACAGTGAGTGGTTTTTGTTTTGCCCATGCGATACACCCAATATACCCGAAGATTTAGCATCCAGGCTTTGGGAGCAAAAAGGGGATGCTTCTGCCGTTTGGGTAAACGATGGTGAGCGAGATCATCCCACTATTGCCCTCCTGCACAAGAAACTCACTGCTCCGCTGGAAATCTATCTGGCGTCAGGTGAACGGCGAGTCATGGTTTTTCTGCGAGAGGTGGGCGGACACGCCGTATTATTTCCGAATCAGAAGCAAAATTTCGTCAACATTAATTCACCAGAAGATCTCGCTCAGTGGGAAAACATATAATGGTGCCTCTACTTGCTTTTGCCGCCTGGAGCGGTACAGGCAAAACAACACTTCTTAAGCAATTGATTCCTTTGCTTAATGAGCGAGGGATTCGTCCTGGTCTGATCAAACATACCCATCATGATGTCGATATCGATACACCCGGAAAAGACAGTTATGAACTGCGAAAAGCCGGTGCCGCACAAACAATCGTCGCCAATAATAATAGATGGGCATTAATGACCGAAACACCTGCGCAAGAAGAGCTGGATCTCCACTGGTTAGCCAGTCGAATGGATCCAACTTCATTGGATTTGATATTAGTTGAGGGATTTAAGCATGAAGCGATTCCAAAAATTCTGCTTTACAGGGATGGGCTAAAGCACAACATTGCTGAGCTTGTGGTAGATAACCAAGTGATTGCCATTGCTAGTGACGTGCAGCTTCCTGATGTACAGATTCCAGTTCTGGATATCAATTCACCCTTTCAGATCGCTGATTTTATTGCGGATTGGATTAAGAAGTGAAATTAGCCTGCCTTGTTGCGGGCATTTTTATGCATAAATCGCAGACAGCAAAAAGCCCTGTACGTCAGTACAGGGCTTTCTACTTATTTGGAGCCTGGCAGTTCCCTACTCTCGCATGGGGAGACCCCACACTACCATCGGCGCTACGGCGTTTCACTTCTGAGTTCGGCATGGGGTCAGGTGGGACCACCGCGCTAGTGCCGCCAGGCATATTCTGTTTCATCAACCGTCATGTTATCCACATAACCATCGACTTAAAATCTCGGTTCAAGCTGAAAATCAAATGCTTAGTCTCTCAACCAAAACACCTTCGGTGTTGTAAGGTTAAGCCTCACGGATCATTAGTACTGGTTAGCTCAACGTATCGCTACGCTTACACACCCAGCCTATCAACGTCGTAGTCTTCAACGTTCCTTCAGGGGAATCAAGTTCCCAGGGAGAATTCATCTCGGGGCAAGTTTCGCGCTTAGATGCTTTCAGCGCTTATCTTTTCCGCATTTAGCTACCGGGCAATGCCATTGGCATGACAACCCGAACACCAGTGATGCGTCCACTCCGGTCCTCTCGTACTAGGAGCAGCCCCCCTCAATTCTCCAGCGCCCACGGCAGATAGGGACCGAACTGTCTCACGACGTTCTAAACCCAGCTCGCGTACCACTTTAAATGGCGAACAGCCATACCCTTGGGACCTACTTCAGCCCCAGGATGTGATGAGCCGACATCGAGGTGCCAAACACCGCCGTCGATATGAACTCTTGGGCGGTATCAGCCTGTTATCCCCGGAGTACCTTTTATCCGTTGAGCGATGGCCCTTCCATTCAGAACCACCGGATCACTAAGACCTGCTTTCGCACCTGCTCGAGCCGTCACTCTCGCAGTCAAGCTAGCTTATGCCTTTGCACTAACCTCACGATGTCCGACCGTGATTAGCTAACCTTCGTGCTCCTCCGTTACGCTTTAGGAGGAGACCGCCCCAGTCAAACTACCCACCAGACACTGTCCGCAACCCGGATCACGGGTCTACGTTAGAACATCAAACATTAAAGGGTGGTATTTCAAGGTTGGCTCCATGCAGACTGGCGTCCACACTTCAAAGCCTCCCACCTATCCTACACATCAAGGCTCAATGTTCAGTGTCAAGCTATAGTAAAGGTTCACGGGGTCTTTCCGTCTTGCCGCGGGTACACTGCATCTTCACAGCGATTTCAATTTCACTGAGTCTCGGGTGGAGACAGCCTGGCCATCATTACGCCATTCGTGCAGGTCGGAACTTACCCGACAAGGAATTTCGCTACCTTAGGACCGTTATAGTTACGGCCGCCGTTTACCGGGGCTTCGATCAAGAGCTTCAGCTTGCGCTTAACCCCATCAATTAACCTTCCGGCACCGGGCAGGCGTCACACCGTATACGTCCACTTTCGTGTTTGCACAGTGCTGTGTTTTTAATAAACAG
Source organism: Buttiauxella agrestis (assembly GCF_900446255.1). Lineage (NCBI taxonomy): Bacteria > Pseudomonadati > Pseudomonadota > Gammaproteobacteria > Enterobacterales > Enterobacteriaceae > Buttiauxella > Buttiauxella agrestis. The sequence goes on from NZ_UIGI01000001.1 coordinate 4,928,709, forward strand.
TTGCAGCCAGCTGGTATCTTCGACTGCCTTCAGCTCCATCCGCGAGGGACTTCACCTACCGACAGCGTGCCTTCTCCCGAAGTTACGGCACCATTTTGCCTAGTTCCTTCACCCGAGTTCTCTCAAGCGCCTTGGTATTCTCTACCTGACCACCTGTGTCGGTTTGGGGTACGATTCGTTGTTACCTGATGCTTAGAGGCTTTTCCTGGAAGTGCGGCATTTGTTACTTCAGCACCGTAGTGCCTCGTCATCACACCTCAGCGTTAGATAAGAGTCCGGATTTACCTAAACTCTCCGCCTACATGCTTAAACCGGGACAACCGTCGCCCGGCTAACATAGCCCTCTCCGTCCCCCCTTCGCAGTAACACCGAGTACAGGAATATTAACCTGTTTCCCATCGACTACGCCTTTCGGCCTCGCCTTAGGGGTCGACTCACCCTGCCCCGATTAACGTTGGACAGGAACCCTTGGTCTTCCGGCGAGCGGGTTTTTCACCCGCTTTATCGTTACTTATGTCAGCATTCGCACTTCTGATACCTCCACCAGACCTCACAGTCCAGCTTCAACGGCTTACAGAACGCTCCCCTACCCAACAACGCCTAAGCGTCGCTGCCGCAGCTTCGGTGCATGGTTTAGCCCCGTTACATCTTCCGCGCAGGCCGACTCGACCAGTGAGCTATTACGCTTTCTTTAAATGATGGCTGCTTCTAAGCCAACATCCTGGCTGTCTGTGCCTTCCCACATCGTTTCCCACTTAACCATGACTTTGGGACCTTAGCTGGCGGTCTGGGTTGTTTCCCTCTTCACGACGGACGTTAGCACCCGCCGTGTGTCTCCCGTGATAACATTCTTCGGTATTCGTAGTTTGCATCGGGTTGGTAAGCCGGGATGGCCCCCTAGCCGAAACAGTGCTCTACCCCCGAAGATGAGTTCACGAGGCGCTACCTAAATAGCTTTCGGGGAGAACCAGCTATCTCCCGGTTTGATTGGCCTTTCACCCCCAGCCACAAGTCATCCGCTAATTTTTCAACATTAGTCGGTTCGGTCCTCCAGTTAGTGTTACCCAACCTTCAACCTGCCCATGGCTAGATCACCGGGTTTCGGGTCTATACCCTGCAACTTAACGCCCAGTTAAGACTCGGTTTCCCTGCGGCTCCCCTATACGGTTAACCTTGCTACAGAATATAAGTCGCTGACCCATTATACAAAAGGTACGCAGTCACCCCATAAAAGAGGCTCCCACTGCTTGTACGTACACGGTTTCAGGTTCTGTTTCACTCCCCTCGCCGGGGTTCTTTTCGCCTTTCCCTCACGGTACTGGTTCACTATCGGTCAGTCAGGAGTATTTAGCCTTGGAGGATGGTCCCCCCATATTCAGACAGGATACCACGTGTCCCGCCCTACTCTTCGAGTTCACAGTATGTGTATTTTTGTGTACGGGAGTATCACCCTGTACCCTGCGACTTTCCAGACGCTTCCACTAATACACAAACTGATTCAGACTCTGGGCTGCTCCCCGTTCGCTCGCCGCTACTGGGGGAATCTCGGTTGATTTCTTTTCCTCGGGGTACTTAGATGTTTCAGTTCCCCCGGTTCGCTTCGTTAAGCTATGTATTCACTTAACGATAGTGCAACGAATTGCACTGGGTTTCCCCATTCGGAAATCGTCGGTTATAACGGTTCATATCACCTTACCGACGCTTATCGCAGATTAGCACGTCCTTCATCGCCTCTGACTGCCAGGGCATCCACCGTGTACGCTTAGTCGCTTAACCTCACAACCCGAAGATGTCTCGTGAGACACAATCGATGTTGTGAAAATTTGAGAGACTCGAACACACCGCATTTTCCTTTCTTATTACGGAGAAAGGAAACAGTGTGTCGTTTCAATTTTCAGCTTGTTCCGGATTTTTAAAGAGCAATATCTCAAACGTGACTCGAAAGTCAGTTTTGAGATATGTGTGATAATGTCTTTCACATCATTATCTTAAGATGGCGTCCCCAAGGGGATTCGAACCCCTGTTACAGCCGTGAAAGGGCAGTGTCCTGGGCCTCTAGACGATGGGGACACGATATCCCGTTGAAGGGATCGCTTGCTCATTTACTTCTATCAGACAATCTGTGTGAGCACTACGCAAGTTCGTATCTATTAGGTAAGGAGGTGATCCAACCGCAGGTTCCCCTACGGTTACCTTGTTACGACTTCACCCCAGTCATGAATCACAAAGTGGTAAGCGCCCTCCCGAAGGTTAAGCTACCTACTTCTTTTGCAACCCACTCCCATGGTGTGACGGGCGGTGTGTACAAGGCCCGGGAACGTATTCACCGTAGCATTCTGATCTACGATTACTAGCGATTCCGACTTCACGGAGTCGAGTTGCAGACTCCGATCCGGACTACGACGCACTTTATGAGGTCCGCTTGCTCTCGCGAGGTCGCTTCTCTTTGTATGCGCCATTGTAGCACGTGTGTAGCCCTACTCGTAAGGGCCATGATGACTTGACGTCATCCCCACCTTCCTCCAGTTTATCACTGGCAGTCTCCTTTGAGTTCCCGGCCGAACCGCTGGCAACAAAGGATAAGGGTTGCGCTCGTTGCGGGACTTAACCCAACATTTCACAACACGAGCTGACGACAGCCATGCAGCACCTGTCTCAGAGTTCCCGAAGGCACTAAGCTATCTCTAGCGAATTCTCTGGATGTCAAGAGTAGGTAAGGTTCTTCGCGTTGCATCGAATTAAACCACATGCTCCACCGCTTGTGCGGGCCCCCGTCAATTCATTTGAGTTTTAACCTTGCGGCCGTACTCCCCAGGCGGTCGACTTAACGCGTTAGCTCCGGAAGCCACTCCTCAAGGGAACAACCTCCAAGTCGACATCGTTTACGGCGTGGACTACCAGGGTATCTAATCCTGTTTGCTCCCCACGCTTTCGCACCTGAGCGTCAGTCTTTGTCCAGGGGGCCGCCTTCGCCACCGGTATTCCTCCAGATCTCTACGCATTTCACCGCTACACCTGGAATTCTACCCCCCTCTACAAGACTCTAGCCTGCCAGTTTCGAATGCAGTTCCCAGGTTGAGCCCGGGGATTTCACATCCGACTTGACAGACCGCCTGCGTGCGCTTTACGCCCAGTAATTCCGATTAACGCTTGCACCCTCCGTATTACCGCGGCTGCTGGCACGGAGTTAGCCGGTGCTTCTTCTGCGAGTAACGTCAATCACTGCGGTTATTAACCACAATGCCTTCCTCCTCGCTGAAAGTACTTTACAACCCGAAGGCCTTCTTCATACACGCGGCATGGCTGCATCAGGCTTGCGCCCATTGTGCAATATTCCCCACTGCTGCCTCCCGTAGGAGTCTGGACCGTGTCTCAGTTCCAGTGTGGCTGGTCATCCTCTCAGACCAGCTAGGGATCGTCGCCTAGGTGAGCCATTACCTCACCTACTAGCTAATCCCATCTGGGCACATCTGATGGCAAGAGGCCCGAAGGTCCCCCTCTTTGGTCCGAAGACGTTATGCGGTATTAGCTACCGTTTCCAGTAGTTATCCCCCTCCATCAGGCAGTTTCCCAGACATTACTCACCCGTCCGCCGCTCGTCACCCAGGAGCAAGCTCCCTGTGCTACCGCTCGACTTGCATGTGTTAGGCCTGCCGCCAGCGTTCAATCTGAGCCATGATCAAACTCTTCAATTAAAAGCTTGATTTGCTTCAACTCGTGAAGCGGTGCTCAAAAATTAACTTTCGTAATAATTCAACTAAATGAATTACTGCTTGGTCACTCTTCAAGACTTGATATTTTTTTATACCCGAAGGTATCTGAGATATCAATCCTGCGAGTGCCCACACAGATTGTCTGATAAATTGTTAAAGAGCAGTGAGTCAGGCGCTTTCGCTTGCTAACTCGAGGTGGCGCATATTACGCTTTCCTCTTTCAGAGTCAAGCGTTTATTTTCGCTTTTCATCTGGCTGACGGGCCGGTTTGTAAGCCGTTGTGCCGTGTCAGTGGAGGCGCAGTATAGGGATTTTCCGGAAGCTGACAAGTGTTTATTACAAATAAATTACCAAGCGTCTTTTTTTTCGCCAAAAGCACTGTAAAAGCCGCGGAACACGGGATATTTGCTGTTTTAAGCATCAGAAGAGAAGACCTGATGGCATACTAATAAAAGAAACAAAGCTAAAGGAACTGCATTCATGTCTTTATCTGCACAACAACTCGCGGCACAAAAGAACCTTTCCTATGTTCTGGCGGAGAAACTAGCACAAGGCATTCTCAGAGGTGAGTATGAAGCGGGCAGTATTTTGCCCGGTGAAATCGAACTGGGTGAACTCTTCGGTGTGAGTCGAACGGCTGTACGAGAAGCAGTAAAGACATTAACCGCGAAAGGGATGGTTTTACCACGCCCTCGCATCGGCACTCGCGTTATGCCTCGCAGCCACTGGAACTTCCTTGATAAGGAACTGCTAACCTGGTGGATGACAGAAGAGAACTTTAATGACGTGGTGGATTACTTCCTTGTTATGCGTAATAGCCTGGAACCACAAGCCTGTGCAATGGCCGCAATAAATGGCAGTGAAGAACAGAAAGCCCTCCTTAATGAAATGATGGCTGAGATGGTAAAGCTAAAAGGTGAATTTGACCGTCAACGCTGGATAGAAGTCGATATGGCGTACCATGAGCAAATCTATGCAATGAGTGGTAACCCTTTCCTTTGTTCTTTCGCTAACTTATTCCGTTCTATTTATTACAATTACTTCACCGCAATAACTAATAACGAAGTTATTAAGCTCGACTTGCACCAGGCAATCGTTGATGCCATTACCCAGGGCGACAGCCAGGCCGCGTTAATCGCTGGTCAGACGCTGTTGAACGAACCGTTCACTCAAGGGTAAAGACTCGCCTTCTCCTGGATGCGTTAAAACATCAGGATAAAAATGACCAAAACAGCTCGCAGTATGGCCGGGTTACCGTGGATAGCGGCGATGGCCTTCTTCATGCAGGCGCTGGATGCCACTATTCTCAACACTGCATTACCCGCAATAGCTCATAGCCTTGGGCGTTCGCCGCTGGCAATGCAATCCGCGATTATCAGTTACACCTTAACCGTTGCGATGCTGATCCCTGTCAGCGGCTGGCTTGCTGACCGCTTCGGCACACGGCGCGTGTTTATGTTCGCCGTTTCCCTCTTCACCCTCGGCTCGTTTGCCTGCGCGATGTCCAACTCGCTGGGTGAATTGGTCGTGTTCCGTGTGATTCAGGGAATCGGCGGGGCAATGATGATGCCGGTCGCGCGCTTAGCATTATTACGCGCCTATCCGCGTAGCGAATTGCTGCCCGTTTTAAACTTCGTCACCATGCCAGGGCTTGTAGGCCCAATCCTCGGCCCGTTGCTCGGCGGCGTTTTAGTCACGTGGGCGAGTTGGCACTGGATTTTCCTCATTAATATACCTATCGGAATTCTTGGCCTTATCTACGCCCGCAAGTACATGCCAAACTTCACAACTCCACGACGCGGCTTTGATATGACAGGCTTTCTTTTGTTTGGTCTGAGCCTGGTGTGCATTTCTAGTGGGATGGAGTTATTCGGCGAACGGATTGTTGCCAGTTACATCGGTATTCTGACGATATTAAGTGGGCTTGCTCTGCTGGCAGCTTATATCTGGCACGCGCGTCGCCACCCGACACCACTGATCGCTTTGCCAATGTTTCGCACCAGAACTTTCTCTATAGGGATCATCGGCAATCTTGCTTCGCGCCTGGGTACCGGTTGCGTACCATTCCTGATGCCTTTAATGCTACAAGTCGGTTTTGGTTATTCTGCATTGATTGCCGGATGCATGATGGCTCCAACCGCCATTGGCTCGTTACTGGCAAAATCGACCGTAACTCAGGTATTACGTCGTCTTGGCTATAGAAAAACGTTAGTCGGTGTCACGCTGGTTATCGGTTTGCTGATTGGCCAATTCTCATTGCAGTCGCCAGGAATGGAAGTGTGGATGCTGATTTTGCCGCTGTTTATTCTGGGGATGGCGATGTCTACGCAGTTCACGGCAATGAATACGATTACGCTCGCCGACCTCACCGATGAAAACGCCAGCAGCGGCAATAGTGTGCTGGCCGTAACGCAACAGTTGGCGATCAGTCTTGGCGTGGCGGTAAGTGCAGCGGTGCTTCGGTTGTATGAAGGAGTAGAAAGCATTAATACCGTTGAGCAGTTCCACTACACCTTCCTGACGATGGGTGCAGTGACGTTGGTTTCCGCTCTGGTGTTCTTACTATTACGCCCTAAAGACGGGCGCAATATGATCAAGCGTTAAACGGAACCGCGCTCCACCAGCTCAGGCGTCAAAAAGAGACGCTGCTGTTCCAGGGTGGGTTGCGCCATTCGATGTATCAATACATCAACGGCCAACTCACCCAGCTCATCTTTAGGCTGATGAATAGTCGTTAACGGTGGCGTCATATATCGCGCCAGTTCGATATCATCGTAACCCACCACCGCCATATCTTGCGGAACCTTCAAACCCGCCTGATACAGCGCATGATAAGCGCCAACGGCCATCGCATCGTTGCCAGTAAATACGGCGTGGGGAGGCTGTTCCAGCGCAAGCAGTGAATTCATCGCAGTAAAACCGCCCTGAAACTCAAAGTCACCGATGATTTCATAACCTTCATGAATTGTAAGCCCTGCGCGGTTCATCGCGTTGCGATAGCCTTCAAGGCGTAAGCGCGCTGGCGTTTTATCTTGCGGGCCAGTAATACAAGCGATCCGGGTATAACCATTATCAATGAGGTGTTGCGTTGCCGTGTCGCCGCCCAGTAAAGAGTTGTCCTGAATGACGTCACTTTCGCCCTCAAAAGGAGACCAGTCCATCATCACCGTAGGAATAGAAGGATAGCGGCTCATAATCGCGGGCGAAGGGAGATGAGTTTCGGTACATAAAAGAAGAAGACCATCGACGCGCTTTTGCAGCAGCGTTTCCAGGTTGCGATTCATTCGCTGCTCATCGCCTTCGGTATTACACAACACCAGGCTATAACCGCGCTCAAAACAACTACGTTCAACGCCACGCACCAGTTCAGAATAAAACGGGTTACTACTGGCGGTGATTAACATGCCAATAGTGTGGGTTTGGTTAAGCTTGAGACTACGCGCCAGTGCCGAGGGCGCATAGTTAAGAGTCTTGATTGCCGCATCAACCTTTGCGCGAATGGCATCACTCACGAAACGGTCATTGTTAATGACGTGCGAAACGGTTGAAGTCGAAACCCCTGCCATCTTCGCGACGTCTTTCATGGTGGCCATGATTATCCTTGCTATTGCAAAAACTCGTCGATTTCGTGACGCCACGGCACCGAAGGCTGTGCACCTTTACGGGTTACGGCAATTGCGGCGGCGGCATGAGCAAAACGAATCGCTTCGTTCAACGGCTTATCTTCCAGCAATGCAGTTACCAACGCGCCATTAAAGGTATCGCCCGCAGCGATGGTATCTACAGCTTTCACCTTAAAGCCCGGAACACGCTGGCCTTTACCGTTTTCACTCAGCCAAACGCCACGGCTGCCGAGTGTAATAATGACGGTTTCAATACCTTTCGCATGCAGCGCCTGAGCTGCAACCGCCGCGTCATCATCATTTTCGACGCGCACACCTGTCAGTTTTTCCGCTTCGGTTTCGTTTGGCGTGATCATATCCACCAGCGCGAGCAGCTCGTCAGATAATTCACAGGCCGGTGCAGGGTTAAGCACGACTTTAGTTTGATTCTGATGGGCAATTTTTGCTGCTGCCAGCACACTTTCCAGCGGTGACTCGAGCTGCATTAAAAGTGCGGATGCCTGTGCAATTTTCTGATTCTGTTCTTCCACAAGCGTTGGCGTTAATGCCCCGTTAGCTCCGGAGTGAATACCAATCACGTTTTCACCCGCACTATTCACGAAGATCAGCGCAACACCCGTTGCTGCATCTTTAATCGTGCTAATCGGGGAAGTATCGATGTTATCACTTGCCAATTGTGTGCAAACGCGGCGGCCGGTGTCGTCGTCACCCACACAGGCGATAAAGGCAATATCCGCACCGCTGCGCCCGGCAGCAACTGCCTGGTTGGCCCCTTTTCCACCGAACGCGACCTGATATTCTTGCCCGGTAACGGTTTCACCCGGCGTCGGAAAATGTTCGAGGTTAAGGATATGGTCAGCGTTAATGCTGCCCAGGACAACGAGCTTGCCTTTAGTTTTCATTTTTTATCAGTCCAGTTAATTGCGCCACCCCTGTTCTCGAGTGGCGCGGTGCCCTGCTTTTCTATTGTTGTCTTATTTAGTAACCAGCTTCAGGTCAACCGGGATTTTAGAGTCGACTTTCTCGCCTTTCAGAACTTTGTCAGCAGTTTCAACACCGATAACGCCAATCTGATCGGCCATCTGGGCAACCGTCGCGCCCAACTTACCGCTTTCAACTGCTTTTACGCCGTCAGCAGTGCCGTCAAAACCAACCACCAGAACGTCAGATTTACCGGCAGTTTGCAGTGCACGCAGAGCGCCCAGCGCCATCTCGTCATTCTGAGCAAATACCGCCTGCACGTCTGGATGGGCTGTCAGCAGGTTCTGCATTACGTTCAGGCCTTTAGTACGGTCGAAGTCAGCAGGCTGGCTCGCCAGAACGGTAAATTTGTGTGCAGCAGTCGCTTGTTTAAAGCCTTCACCACGTTCACGCGCAGCAGATGCACCGGCGATACCTTGCAGTTCGATAACTTTCGCGCCTTCACCGAGTTTCTTAGCGATGAAGTCACCCGCCATTTTACCACCGGCAACGTTATCAGAAGCGATGTGGCTCACTACGGTGCCCTGGTTTGCCATACGGTCGAGCGTAATTACAGGGATTTTAGCCTGGTTCGCCATTTTCACCGCATTGCCGACAGCATCGGAATCAGTTGGGTTGATAAGCATCAGCTTGGTGCCACGAACTGTCAGATCCTGCACGTTCGCCAGCTCCTTCGCCGGGTTGTTTTGCGAATCCAGAACAATCAGGTTGTAGCCCAGTTTGTCGGCTTCTTTCTGCGCGCCGTCTTTCAGGGAAACGAAGAACGGGTTATTCAGCGTGGAAACAACCAGCGCGATGGTGTCTTTGGCCATCGCGTTTGCACTTACGGTGGCACTCAGTGCAACAGCAGAAACCAGAGTAGCCAGCTTTTTCATATTCATAGTCGGATGTCCTGTAGGGTTATGATTGTTACTGCTTTTTATTGTCCACCAGCACCGCCAGTAAAATAACCACTGCTTTGACGATCATCTGGTAATAAGAAGAAACACCTAATAAATTCAGTCCGTTATTCAGGAAGCCTAAGATCAGCGCACCGATCAGCGTACCAACAATCCGCCCTTTACCGCCCGCAAGGCTGGTGCCGCCAAGCACTACCGCAGCGATGGCATCCAGCTCATAGCCTGTACCTGCCGTCGGTTGCGCAGAGGAAAGACGTGCCACCTCAATGATCCCGGCCAAAGACGCCAGCAGACCGCAAAGTGAGTAAACGATAATTTTAACTTTGTTAACGCTAATACCAGACAGACGCGTCGCCGCTTCGTTACCGCCCAGCGCATAGATATAACGACCCAGACGTGTGTGGTGCAGCATGTACCACGCAGCCAGGAAGACCACACCCATAATCCACACTGGAGTAGGAATTCCCAGCGGACGGCCAATACCAAACCAGCCAAACACATCGGCGTTATCGGAGAAACCCGTGTTGACCGGGCTGCCGTTGGTGTAAACCATAGTCACGCCGCGCAGAAGGAGCATCATCACCAGTGTTGCGATAAATGCCTGCACTCGCCCTTTCGCGACAATCACGCCAGTCACAGCACCGATTGCCGCCCCAAGTGCCAGCGCTCCGGCAACTGCCACCAGCGCATTCACTTCTAAGCCAACAATCGAGGCTGCTACCGCTCCGGTTAGCGCCAGTAAAGAACCGACGGACAGGTCGATTCCCGAAGTCAGAATAACCAGCGTCATCCCGACCGCCATAATGGCGTTCACAGAGGTTTGTTGCAGGATATTGAAGAGGTTATTGACGGTGAAAAAGTTCGGGCTAAGGCTCGATACAACTGCGATCAACACCAGCAGTGCGATCAGTGATTTTTGCTCTAACAGCCACGCTTTGGTGAACCAGCGACGGGTCGGAATAGACTGGGTACTCATTTTACAGACTCCTGATTCACGCGATTTAACTTGCCGACGGCCGCCGCCATCAATATTTCCTGGGTCGCTTCTTCACGGGTAAATTCCCCACCAGGATGCCCTTCATGCATCACCATAATTCGGTCGCTCATACCGAGGACTTCCGGCATTTCTGACGAAACGAGAATGATGCTTAACCCATCTGCTTTGAACTGATTGATTAATTGATAAATTTCTTTTTTCGCCCCAACGTCAACGCCGCGCGTTGGCTCATCAAGGATCAACACTTTCGGACGCGTCATCAGGCCACGGGCAATCGCCACTTTTTGCTGATTTCCCCCTGATAGCAGGCCAATCGGCTGTTCCATCGACGGGGTTTTCACGTTAAACAAACGGATAAAGTCCTGAACCGCTTGCTGTTCATCTTTATGCTTCAGGCTGCCGACGTTATGGCTGAAATAGCGCAGCGCGGTCAGCGACATGTTCTCTTTTACTGACATGCCGAGCACCAGCCCGTCACGTTTACGGTCTTCAGAGATATAAACAATGCCGTTTGCCAGACCATCTTGCGGCGAACGCGTCACCACTTCGCGACCATCGAGTGCCACATAGCCACCAGTGCGCGGCAGTGCGCCATACAGCACTTTCATTAATTCGGTGCGCCCGGCGCCCATCAAACCGGCAACGCCGAGGATCTCGCCTTTGCGCAACGTGAAACTCACATCATGCACGCCAGGTCCGGAAAGGTTATCGACGCGCAGCAGGATTTCGCCGGGTTGCTTATCCAGACGAGGATATTGTTCTTCAAGTTTGCGCCCGACCATCATTTCGATAAGCGTATCTTCGGTCAGCGTCACCACTTCACGCTCGGCGATAAACTGCCCATCGCGGAACACGGTCACGTCGTCGCAAATCTCGAAGATTTCTTTCATACGGTGCGAGATATAAACGATGCCACGCCCTTGAGCTTTCAGCTCGCGGATCACGCGGAATAAAGAGTCGGTTTCGGTATCGGTCAAAGCATCGGTTGGCTCGTCCATCACAATGACTTTCGACTCAAAGCTCAGAACCTTGGCGATTTCGACCATTTGCTGATCGCCGATCGACAAATCACCCACCAGCTTTTGGCTGTTAAAGCGCAGGTTCAGTTTCGCCAGCAATTTGTCTGCTTCGGCATACATCGTTTTCCAGTCGATTTTGCCGAAACGGTTAACGAACTCACGGCCAAGGAAGATGTTTTCCGCAATGCTGAGTTGCGGAATCAGATTGAGTTCCTGGTGAATAATACCGATACCCGCTTCCTGGGAGGATTTCGGGCCATTGAACGTGGTTTCTTTGCCAAGCCACAACAGCGAACCCGCATCACGCTGATAAATGCCAGTCAGCACTTTCATCATGGTGGATTTGCCTGCGCCGTTTTCACCCACCAGCGCCATCACGCGCCCGGCGTATACATTCAACGCCGCCCCAGAAAGGGCTTTTACACCTGGGAACGATTTATCGATCCCTTTTAATTGCAGTAACGGTTCCATGCCGGCCTCAGAAAGTTACGCCAGCACAGAGAATGATATTCGCATACGGGGAACACTCCCCGCTGCGAATAACCGCCTGGCTTTCAGCGGTGTGTTGCTTGAACTGCTCATGACTGATGTAACGAATAGAAATGGTGTTTCCCTGGTGTTGTTGCAGTTGCTCGATGTAACTGAGCAACGTTTCGTGGAGTTGGGGATTATGTTGTTTAATTTCCGAAGCTAAGACGGCAGCTTCAACCTGCATCTCTTGTGTTACGACTTCAACGACCTGCATAAAACCCGGTACGCCGTGAGTCAGTGCCAAATCAATACGCGGTGTATTGCGTGGAATGGGCAACCCGGCATCGGCAATCACCAGCGTGTCGGTGTGGCCAAGACGAGAAATAACAGACGAGATATCAGCGTTGAGAACAGTGCCTTTCTTCATTTTCTTACTCCACTAGCGAAACGTTTCGCTGAGGTAAAGTGTAGGAAATGTAGTGATGGGAAAACAACCAGTGCGTGACGAAAATGTGATCATCATCGAAACGTTTCGCTGTTCTGTTTCAAAAAGGGAGAAATGAGAGCGCGCACAATCAAAAAGACAAAAAAAAGCCCCTTCGATTGAAGAGGCGTTGGGATTAAATCTCGACCTGGGTTCCTAACTCAATAACCCGGTTTGGTGGGATTTCGAATTGGTCAGGAGCGCGCAAGGCATTGCGTTGCAGTGCGAGGAACAGTTTGCCGCGCAGTCGCAGATACCAAGGGCGTTTACCGATGATCAGTGATTCATGCGACATAAAGAACGATGTCTCCATCATTCGGCAACTCAACCCTTCCAGGCCACAGCGGTGGAACACCTCTTCCACGTTTGGCGTTTCACGCCAGCCGTAGCTTGCGACCACGCGCCAGAAGGTTGGCGAAAGCTGTTCGATAGAAACACGACGTACATTATGAACATACGGCGCATCTTCGGTTCGCAGCGTAAGCAGCACTACCCGCTCATGCAAAACTTTGTTGTGCTTAAGGTTGTGAAGCATTGCAAAAGGAATCACGTTCAGCGCACGGGACATATAAACAGCGGTGCCCGGAACACGTACTGGCGGTGATTTTTCCAGGGAGGCAATCATCGCTTCCAGTGAATTTCCGTGCTCATGCATACGACGCAGCAGGCGGAAACGCTCGCTTTTCCAGGTCGTCATAATGATAAACATCACCAGCGCCAGGCAAAGCGGCAACCAACCGCCGGAGAAGATTTTCACAACGTTCGCAGAGAACAGCGGAATGTCGATGCACAAGAATGCAAAGCCCATCAGCAGCACAGCAACTTTGTTCCAGTGCCAGTTTTTGGTCGCGACCGTACAGCAAAGAATGGACGTCAGGACCATCGTACCCGTTACCGCGATACCGTACGCCGCCGCCAGGTTACTGGAATGCTCAAAGCTCACAATCACAATCACCACAGAGATATAGAGGAGCCAGTTAATTGCTGGCACATATATCTGCCCTGACTCCATTTCCGAGGTATGGATGATGCGCATTGGCGACAGATAACCCAGGCGAACTGCCTGGCGAGTCAACGAGAACACACCGGAAATCACGGCCTGAGAGGCGATAACCGTGGCAAGTGTTGCCAGAATCATCAGCGGGATCAGCGCCCAGTCTGGAGCCAGTAAGAAGAATGGGTTCTTAATCGCTTCCGGGGTTTTAAGCAGCAGTGCGCCCTGGCCGAAATAATTCAGCACCAGAGACGGCAGCACGACGGAAAACCATGCAATACGAATAGGCAATTTACCGAAGTGGCCCATATCGGCATACAGCGCTTCAACACCCGTAATAGAAAGAACGACCGCGCCGAGTGCGAAGAATGAAACGGTTTTATATTCCAGGAAGAAATGCACAGCCCACGCAGGATTCAGCGCCTGAAGCACTTCCGGGTTGGCCATAATACTGCGTGCACCCAACACTGCCAGCACCAGGAACCAAAGCATCATGACGGGAGCGAACAGCTTGCCCACCATACCCGTGCCGTGTTTTTGAATCATAAACAGCAGCGTCAGGACCACTATCGACAGCGGGACAATATAGGCATCGAGTTGCGGGGCGGCTATCTCAAGCCCTTCGATGGCCGACATAACCGATATTGCCGGAGTAATGACCACCTCGCCATAGAAGAAGCTGCCGCCGATCAATCCCATGATCACCAGCACAGAAGTCATTTTCGCCGAGGTATGACGCCCAGCCAAAGACATCAGCGTCAAAATACCCCCTTCGCCAGCGTTATCCGCACGCATAACAAAGGTCAGATACTTAACCGAGACGACTAAGATTAACAGCCAGAAAATCAGAGACAAAAAGCCAAATACGGCGTCGCGTTCTACGCCAAACCCAAATTGACCAGACAGACATTCACGAAGGGTATAAAGCGGGCTAGTACCGATATCACCGTATACCACCCCAATTGCAGCCAGCGTTATCGCAGGCAATGATTGTTTATTATCAGCGCTCATAGACTAATCTTTTGTTGGAATCCCGAAAGCGTGTGCTTAGTCCCTTGGCCCACAAAAAGGCGCACAGTATGCACGATAATCAAGGAAATCGTACCCCTAAATACAACAGGCTTAACTTATGTCAGGGAAAAAAGAGCCGCTCATCAATCCATTAACGATAATATAGATGAACGATATACTCGATTTTCTGAACTCTGGTAACCGCGTAAGGATGCAATGCTAATTATGGCTCAATCACATTTATTGGCTGAAAGAATTTCACGGCTTAGCCAGGCGCTGGAAAAAGGATTGTTTGAACGCCAACACGCGGTGCGTCTTTGCCTGCTGGCAGCATTGAGCGGCGAAAGTGTTTTCTTGCTTGGCCCACCCGGAATCGCCAAGAGTTTGATTGCCCGCCGTTTGAAGTTCGCATTCCAGAAGGCACGCGCCTTTGAGTACCTGATGACACGCTTTTCCACGCCGGAAGAGGTGTTTGGGCCATTATCCATTCAGGCGCTAAAAGATGAAGGACGCTATGAACGCCTGACCGCCGGTTATTTACCAGAAGCGGAAATCGTGTTTCTCGATGAAATCTGGAAAGCTGGCCCTGCGATTTTGAACACTCTGCTGACCGCCATAAATGAACGCCGGTTCCGCAATGGCGCCAGCGAAGAGAAAATCCCCATGCGTTTGCTGGTGGCGGCATCCAACGAACTCCCCGAAGCCGACAGCAGCCTGGAAGCATTGTATGACCGAATGCTGATTCGCCTGTGGCTCGATAAAGTGCAGGACAAAGGTAATTTCCGTTCCATGCTCACCAGTCAGCATGATGAAAACGACAATCCGGTGCCGGAAAACCTGCAAGTTTCTGACGAAGAGTATTTTCAGTGGCAGAAAGAGATCGGCTCTGTTTTGTTGCCAGATGCTGTCTTTGAACTGATTTTCACTTTGCGCCAGCAGTTAGAGAATGCGTCAGGGGCACCTTATGTTTCTGACCGTCGCTGGAAAAAAGCCATTCGCCTGCTGCAAGCCAGCGCCTTCTTTAGCGGCCGAAATGCTGTCGCGCCAATTGATTTAATCCTTCTGAAAGATTGTCTGTGGCACGACACCGCGGCGATGAATTTGATGCAGCAACAGCTGGAAATATTGATGACCGGACACGCCTGGCAACAAAATGCCATGCTCAGTAAATTAGCGGTTATCGTGCAGCGCAGGATTCAATTACAACAGCAACATAGCGACCGTGAAGCGATCTCAGTCACCAAACAGGGCGGCATGTTTACGCGTCGTCCTCAGTACCAACTGCCGGATTATCTGACTGGCGAAACGCTGACATTGCTGCTCCAGCAACCGCTAAAACTCCATGATATCGAAGTTCTCCACGTCTCTGTCTCCCGTGAAGCCTGTGCACAATGGCTAATAAAAGGCGGGGAGTTACGCGGCAAACTCAACGGTATTGGTTTTGCCCAGGTGCTGAATATGGAAGTTGATAGTAGCCAACATCTGGTTTTGCGCGATATCAGCTTGCAAGGCACACGCCTGATGATGCCGGGTAAGCAACAGCAAGGGGTGCCTGAAGAGATCAAACAGCAATTTGACTCTCTTGAAGAGACCCTCCATCAGCAGCATGAGCGTTTTAACGATCAGCAAAAATGCCTGTTTATCCACAACGAATGGCTCGGAAAGATTGAAGCCAGCCTGCAGGATGTGGCCGAACAAATTAAACAGGCGCGGCATTAATGCTCAGCGTTGAAGCTCTTGATGTCATCCTCGCGATCAGCGAGGGTGAATTAATAGAAAGCGTCATTATCGCGCTTTTAGCTGCACCGCAACTGGCGCTGTTCTTTGAGAAATTTCCGCGGATGAAAAACGCGGTGACCAAAGATATCCCTCGCTGGCGCGAGCTGCTGAAATCCCGTCTGCACGATACCAACGTCCCGCAAGAGTTAGCCCGGGAAGTACAGTGTTATCAAGAAAGTCAGTTGCTCACCACCAGCCAGTTATCTGCAAAACTGCCGGAAATTTTACGCTTGCTGGAAAACGTTGATTCACCCTTTTTTGCGCAAGCACAAAAGCTGGTGGCGGACACGCCTCGCCTGACAGCGGCACAACAAACGCTATTCCTGCAACGCTGGCGATTGAGTCTGGTCGTGCAGACTACCTCCCTGAATCAGCAATTACTGGAAGATGAACGTGACCAATTGCTGGCCGAAGTTCAGCAGCGCCTGGCGTTAAGCGGCCAACTCGAACCGGTTCTGGTCGATAGTGATAACGCTGCCGGGCGGCTTTGGGACATGAGCGCCGGTTCGCTTAAACGTGGGGATTATCAGCTCATCGTGCAATACGGCGATTTCCTTGCCAGTCAGCCTGAACTGCTGAAAATTGCAGAGCAACTTGGGCGTTCAAAAGAAGCGAAAGCCGTACCCAGAAAAGATGCGCCGACCGAAACCTGGCGCATGCTGGTCCGCGAGCCTGCAACCGTGCCTGAACAGGTTGATGGTCTACAGCGCAGCGATGACATCCTGCGTTTGTTACCGCCTGAACTGGCAACGCTTGGCATTAGCGAACTGGAATTTGAATTCTACCGCCGGCTAGTGGAAAAACAATTGCTGACTTACCGGTTACATGGCGATTCATGGCGCGAGAAAGTGGTAGAACGCCCTGTCGTGCATCAGGATTTCGATGAACAACCGCGCGGGCCATTTATTGTCTGCGTCGATACATCCGGTTCCATGGGCGGATTCAATGAACAGTGCGCCAAAGCCTTCTGCCTGGCGTTAATGCGAGTCGCACTTGCGGATAACCGCCGCTGTTTCATCATGCTGTTTTCCAGCGAAGTGGTGCGTTATGAAGTGTGCGGACCAGATGGCATCGAACAGGCGATCCGTTTCCTGAGCCAGCGCTTTCGCGGCGGTACCGATCTCGCCAGTTGTTTTCGTGCAATCGCTGAAAAAATGCAGGGAAGTGAATGGTTTGACGCCGATGCTGTGGTGATTTCTGACTTTATTGCCCAACGTCTGCCAGACGATGTCGTGACGCAGGTTAAAGATCTACAGCGCAAGCACCTGCATCGCTTCCACGCCGTCGCCATGTCCGGACACGGAAAACCCGGCATCATGCGCATTTTTGACCATATCTGGCGCTTCGATACCGGGATGCGTAGCCGCCTGCTGCGTCGCTGGCGGCGTTAATAGTTACAACAGTGAATCAACCTTAGCGTGAAGTTCAGATGGCCATACGCCGCACTGAACCTGGCCAATGTGCGGCTGTTGCAACATCAACATCACTAAACGAGACTGACCAATGCCGCCGCCAATGGTTTGCGGCATTTCGCCTTTCAGCAGCGACTGGTGCCACTCAAGTTGCAGACGATCTTCATCACCGGTCGTTGCCAACTGATGTTGCAATGCTTGTGCATCAACACGGATCCCCATAGAAGAAAGCTCAAAGGCATCTTCCAGAATCGGGTTCCACACCATAATATCGCCGTTCAGGCCTTTAAAATCACCCTGACTGACCGTTGACCAGTCATCATAATCTGGCGCACGAACATCGTGACGTTTACCGTCAGCCAGCTTACCGCCAATGCCAATCAGGAACACCGCGCCCAGCTCTTTAGCGATGGCACGCTCACGGCCTTTTGCATCCAGGTCCGGGAAACGAGCCTGGAGTTCTTCGCTATGAACGAAGTGGATTTGTTCAGGCAGGAAAGGCGTCAAACCGTACTGCTCGCTCACTGCGGCTTCCGTAGCTTTCATCGCCGCCCAGATGCATTCTACAGTTTGCTTGAGCGTACCAAGATGACGCTCTCCATCACCCATTACACGCTCCCAATCCCACTGATCGACATACACAGAGTGGATCGGGGTCAAACGGTCTTCATCGGGGCGAAGGGCTTTCATGTGCGTGTAAAGCCCTTCGCCCGCGCTGAAGTCGTGCTGGCCGAGTGTTTTTCTTTTCCATTTAGCCAGCGAATGCACCACTTCAAACTGCGCATCAGGCAAGGTTTTCACCTTAACCTGCACCGCTTTTTCGCAACCAGACAGATTGTCCTGAGTACCATCACCCACGCGGCTAAGAATGGGAGCCTGGACTTCCATCAGACCAAGCTTTTCTTCCAGCTGACGGGAGAAATGGGACTTAACAAAACTAATCTGGCGTTGTTTAGCGATGTAGGCAGTTTTCATGGCTTTCTCTTTATTGTGTTGTTTTACTGACGATGATTAAGCAACAAAAACGACACAACATTCAATAATCAACAATAAAAAAGCCTTTACTGTTTTTAATCGACGAATTTAAGGCTATAAAAGATGAACAATCGTTACTAATCATAGGAAAAAGTGATGGATAATTATCAGATCGACAATCTCGATCGCGGCATCCTTGACGCTTTAATGGCAAATGCACGTACGGCTTATGCCGAACTGGCAAAACAATTTGGCGTGAGTCCTGGCACAATTCATGTGCGCGTAGAGAAGATGAAGCAGGCGGGAATCATTACCGGTGCACGCATCGATATCAGCCCTAAACAGTTGGGCTATGATGTTTGCTGCTTTATCGGCATCATTTTGAAGAGCGCTAAAGACTATCCGTCTGCGCTGGCAAAACTCGAAAGTCTGGAAGAAGTCACCGAGGCGTATTACACCACCGGCCACTACAGCATCTTTATTAAGGTGATGTGTCGATCTATCGATGCGCTGCAGCAGGTACTTATCAACAAGATCCAAACAATTGATGAAATTCAGTCCACAGAAACGTTGATCTCCCTTCAGAACCCGATCATGCGCACCATCAAGCCTTAGCCGCTAATTTTAATACCCATATTATCCACAGGTAGATCGCAGGCCTTACACAGCGTACAATGCCCATCGTTTCGAAAAGGTGGGCAGCAATGACAGACATTACTCTGATTAGCGGAAGTACCCTGGGCAGTGCCGAATATGTCGCTGAACATTTAGCTGAGAAGCTGGATGAAGCGGGTTTTTCTACCCAGACGCTTCACGGGCCACAGTTTGAAGAACTAGAAACCAGCGGAATATGGCTGATTGTCTCTTCTACTCATGGTGCCGGGGATCTTCCTGACAACCTGCAACCGCTTTTTGACACTATAAATGAACAACGCCCGGATCTCAGTGCTGTTCATTATGGTGCAGTCGGTATTGGCAGTCGTGAATACGACACCTTTTGCGGTGCCATTGAAAAATTGGACACCCTTCTGACTGAATGCGGCGCTAAAAGAGTGGGCTCTTTATTGAAAGTGAACATCCTTGATCACGACATTCCTGAAGATCCAGCCGAGATTTGGGTCGGATCATGGAAGAATTTACTCCAGGATTTGTAAAGATCTGACTTTTATCTGTGTATAAGTATGCTTAAAACCTTGGGTTAAGCAGTAGTTATCCCAATAACAACTCCTGTTCACTTTTTGAGTTGTGCATAACTTCCACTTTTGATCCCAGCTTATACGTTGTGGGATCACCGATCATTCACAGCTAATGATCCTCCTTAATCGATTGATCTCTTTACCATAAAAACGGTTATCCACAGAACATGCCGATCCTAATAAGAGATCATAATAAAGAGATCTTTAAATAAAAAAGATCTTCTTTTAATTACCGACGATCCCGATACTTTCTCGAAAGGCTAAAGTTAAGTTAGAATCGCCAACCCCGGGAATCAGTCATCCCCATTTGCAAAACCGCGAGGCAGTACCATGTTTTATCCAGATCCTTTTGACGTCATCATCATTGGCGGGGGTCATGCAGGCACCGAGGCTGCAATGGCCGCTGCACGGATGGGCCAGCAAACCCTTCTTTTGACACACAATATCGACACTCTGGGACAGATGTCTTGTAACCCGGCAATCGGCGGTATTGGCAAGGGACATCTGGTTAAAGAAGTGGACGCACTCGGTGGTTTGATGGCCAAAGCTATCGACCATGCCGGTATCCAGTTTAGAATACTAAACGCCAGCAAAGGGCCGGCTGTACGGGCGACTCGTGCTCAGGCTGACCGCGTTCTGTATCGGCAGGCGGTGCGCACTGCACTGGAAAACCAACCTAACCTGATGATCTTCCAACAGGCGGTTGAAGATCTGATTGTCGAGAACGATCGCGTTGTGGGTGCTGTCACCCAGATGGGTCTGAAGTTCCGCGCTAAGTCCGTGGTACTGACAGTCGGGACATTCCTGGATGGCAAAATTCATATCGGGCTGGATAACTACAGCGGTGGCCGTGCAGGCGATCCGCCGTCCATTTCCCTGTCTCGCCGTCTGCGTGAACTGCCACTGCGTGTCAGCCGTCTGAAAACCGGTACTCCGCCGCGTATTGACGCTCGCACCATCGATTTCAGCGTACTTGCCCAGCAGCATGGCGATAACCCAATGCCGGTGTTCTCGTTCATGGGAAATGTGAACCAACACCCTGCGCAAGTGCCGTGTTACATCACGCACACCAACGAAAAAACGCATGACGTTATTCGTAATAATCTCGATCGCAGCCCGATGTATGCCGGTGTTATCGAAGGCATTGGCCCGCGTTATTGCCCGTCTATCGAAGACAAAGTGATGCGTTTTGCCGATCGTAACCAGCATCAGATCTTCCTTGAGCCTGAAGGCTTAACCAGCAATGAAATCTATCCAAACGGCATCTCGACCAGCCTGCCATTTGACGTTCAGATGCAAATTGTCCGGTCGATGGAAGGGATGGCAAACGCGAAGATCGTTCGTCCTGGCTACGCCATCGAATATGATTTCTTCGATCCTCGTGACCTCAAACCGACTCTGGAAAGTAAATATATCCAGGGCCTGTTCTTTGCCGGACAAATTAACGGCACCACCGGTTACGAAGAAGCCGCTGCGCAAGGTTTGCTGGCAGGTCTGAATGCCGCTCGTTTCTCTGCTGAGAAAGAGGGCTGGGCACCTCGTCGCGATCAGGCTTATCTGGGCGTACTGGTAGACGATCTTTGCACTCTTGGCACCAAAGAACCGTACCGCATGTTTACCTCTCGTGCTGAATACCGCCTGATGCTACGTGAAGACAACGCCGATCTGCGCTTAACCACAGCAGGCCGCGAAATGGGGCTGGTGGACGATGCTCGCTGGGCACGCTTTAACGAGAAACTCGAAAGCATTGAGCTTGAGCGCCAGCGTCTGAAAGACATCTGGCTACATCCACATTCTGAAAGCGTCGAAGAAGTGAACGCAAAACTCAGCGCGCCGTTGTCTCGTGAAGCAAATGGCGAAGATCTGCTGCGTCGCCCAGAAATGACCTATGCTGAAATGATGCAATTGTCAGTGTTTGCACCAGGACTTGAAGATCCACAATCTGCGGAGCAGGTGGAAATTCAGGTTAAATACGAAGGTTACATTGCGCGTCAGCAAGAAGAGATTGAAAAACAGCAACGTAACGAGAATACGTTGTTGCCTGCAACGCTGGATTACCACCAGGTGAGCGGGCTTTCTAACGAAGTGATCGCCAAGCTTAACGATCACAAACCGGTTTCGATCGGGCAGGCATCGCGCATTTCCGGTGTGACTCCGGCAGCCATTTCAATCTTGCTTGTCTGGTTAAAAAAGCAAGGTCTGCTGCGCCGTAGCGCTTGATATAACATATTTCAGGGTCAGGATTTCCTGGCCCGTTTTTTTGATGGGTATTTACCGCCGTGCTTAACAAACTGAATCGCCTGCTGGATAGCGCAGGCATTACGCTGCCAGAAAACCAGAAACTACAGTTGGTGGGTTATGTTGAACTGCTCCACAAGTGGAACAAAGCCTACAACCTGACCTCAGTGCGTCATCCTGATGAAATGCTGGTTCGTCATATTCTCGACAGTATCGTGGTTGAACCGCACTTGCAGGGTTCACGTTTTATCGATGTGGGAACAGGCCCTGGTTTGCCGGGCATCCCGTTAGCGATTGTGCGCCCTGACTCTCATTTTACGTTGCTGGACAGCCTGGGTAAGCGTGTTCGATTCCTGCGTCAGGTTCAGCATGAGTTGCACCTTGAAAACATCACGCCAGTGCAAAGTCGTGTGGAAGAGTTCCCGGCAGAACCGCCATTTGATGGCGTCATCAGCCGAGCTTTTGCGTCGATGACCGATATGGTGACCTGGTGTAAACACTTGCCCGCAGAGAATGGTCGCTTCTATGCGCTTAAAGGTCTGCGTCCGGATGATGAAATCGCAGCGTTGCCTGCTGAATTTAGCGTCGAAGAGGTTATCCGCTTGCAGGTGCCTGAACTGGATGGTGAGCGTCATCTGGTGATGATTAAGCCAAACAAAACTTAATATTTATCAAAAAAAGGCTAAAAAGGATTGTTTCGTTAAGGTTAAAAATACAAGGGAAAATGTCTGACATTTCTGGTTACATTTAACAATGCGTTAACCACTGTTTGCATTCTTGTTAACTCTAAACGGCTTGTTGATTTTGAAAGTAGTCAACCCTGAAAATATAACCCTGCTAAATATTACTCGGGTTTCATACTCAGAAGGTTGTTAAAATATTAATAAAAATGTCAATAAATTGTTTTAATGATGTTTCAGGCTATTTTAAATAGAGTAGACAGTAATCAGCTTATTTATCAGGCATCTGTGTTTCGCACTTTATGAGACAGACAAATGTATAATGGCTATGAGATGTTTTATTTGTGATCTGGTGCACGCTTTATTAGGCGGCTATTTCGGTTGTTTGAGGTTTTCAGCAAAATAGTCGGTATAACTCAAAAGTTGAAAAATAACTGTGCTGGAAAATATTTAAACATTTGTTCACCTTTTTGCTACTTATTGTTTGAAATCACGGGGCCGCACCGTATAATTTGCTCGCTTTTTGAGGCTTGACTCAAAGACCTAAAGGCAGTTTTATACCAGCGCGACATACCCCGAAGGGAGCAGGAGTTAGGATAAGCCATGTCTGTGTCGCTATTGAGTAGAAACGTTGCTCGTAAGCTTCTGTTCCTTCAGTTACTTGCAGTGATAGCAATTGGATTGCTGTTTTGCCTCAAAGACCCCGTGTGGGGTGCTTCTGCTTTTGGTGGAGGCCTGGCAGCTTGGTTGCCAAATGCAGTATTTATGAATTTCGCCTGGCGTCACCAGGTGCATACACCATCGAAAGGCCGCCTGGCCTGGACTTTCGCCATTGGCGAAGTGCTAAAGGTGATTGCGAGCTTTACCATACTGGTGGTGGCGTTAGCTGGTTTTAAGGCGGTATTGTTGCCGCTTATTGTGACGTGGGTTTCGGTGCTGGTTGTGCAGATACTCGCACCAGCTGTAATTAACAACAAAGGGTAAGAGGCATCATGTCTGCAGGAGAAATCTCTACACCGCAGGAGTATATAGGCCACCATCTGAATAACCTTCAGTTGGACCTGCGTACTTTCTCGCTGGTTGATCCGCAAAACCCCCCGGCCACCTTCTGGACGCTCAATATTGACTCCATGTTTTTCTCGGTGGTTCTGGGTCTGCTATTCCTGGTGTTATTCCGTAAAGTAGCCAAAACAGCGACGAGCGGCGTACCTGGTAAATTTCAGACTGCGGTTGAAATGGTTATCGATTTTGTTAATGGCAATGTCAAAGACATGTACCATGGCAAAAGCAAGGTCATTGCACCGCTGGCCCTGACTGTGTTCGTCTGGGTATTACTGATGAACCTGATGGACCTGTTGCCAATTGATTTCTTGCCGTTTATCGGCGAGCACATCTTCGGCCTCCCTGCCCTGCGTGTGGTGCCGTCTGCGGACGTGAATATCACCCTGTCCATGGCGTTGGGTGTGTTTATCCTCATTCTTTTCTACAGCATCAAAATGAAAGGCATTGGCGGCTTCACGAAAGAGCTGACGCTGCAGCCGTTCAATCACTGGGCATTTATACCGTTCAACTTAATCCTTGAAGGTGTAAGCCTGCTGTCCAAACCAGTATCACTGGGCCTGCGACTGTTCGGCAACATGTATGCCGGTGAGTTGATTTTCATTCTGATTGCTGGTCTGTTGCCGTGGTGGTCACAGTGGATTCTGAGTGTGCCTTGGGCCATTTTCCACATCCTGATTATTACGCTGCAAGCCTTCATATTCATGGTTCTAACGATTGTCTATCTGTCGATGGCATCTGAAGAGCATTGATTTTACTTACCACTACTGTGTTTTAACTGAAACAAACTGGAGACTGTCATGGAAAACCTGAATATGGATCTGCTGTACATGGCTGCCGCTGTGATGATGGGTCTGGCGGCAATCGGTGCTGCGATCGGTATCGGCATCCTCGGGGGAAAATTCCTGGAAGGCGCAGCGCGTCAACCTGATCTGATTCCTTTGCTGCGTACTCAGTTCTTTATCGTTATGGGTCTGGTGGATGCTATCCCGATGATCGCTGTTGGTCTGGGTCTGTACGTGATGTTCGCCGTCGCGTAGTAAGCATTGCTTAACATATCAAGCAATATCAGAACGTTAACTAACAAAGAGGCATTGTGCTGTGAATCTTAACGCAACAATCCTCGGCCAGGCCATCGCGTTTGTCCTGTTTGTTCTGTTCTGCATGAAGTACGTATGGCCGCCAATCATGGCTGCCATCGAGAAGCGTCAACAAGAAATTGCTGATGGCCTCTCTTCTGCAGAACGTGCCAAAAAGGACCTTGACCTTGCACAGGCCAACGCGACCGACCAGCTGAAAAAAGCCAAAGCGGAAGCTCAGGTGATCATCGAGCAGGCTAACAAACGCCGCTCTCAGATCCTTGAAGAAGCTAAAACCGAGGCAGAGCAGGAACGTGACAAAATCGTTGCACAGGCTCAGGCAGAAATCGACGCAGAGCGTAAACGCGCTCGTGAAGAACTGCGTAAGCAAGTGGCTCTGCTGGCTATCGCCGGTGCCGAGAAGATCATTGAACGTTCCGTGGATGAAGCTGCTAACAGCGACATCGTTGATAAACTGGTCGCTGAACTGTAAGGAGGGAGGGGCTGATGTCTGAATTTGTAACTGTAGCTCGCCCCTACGCCAAAGCAGCTTTTGACTTTGCCGTCGAGCACCAAAGCGTTGATAACTGGCAGCATATGCTGGGTTTCGCCGCTGAGGTGTCTAAAAACGAACAAGTAGCAGAGCTTCTTTCCGGCGCTTTAGCTCCGGATACTCTCTCTGCGTCGTTTATCTCCATCTGTGGTGACCAGTTAGACGCCAATGGCCAGAACCTGATTAAGGTGATGGCTGAAAATGGGCGTCTGAAAGTTCTTCCTGATGTTCTTGAGCAATTCGTTCAACTGCGCGCAGCCCAGGAGGCTACCGTAGAAGTCGAAGTGACTTCTGCCAGCGTATTAAACGAAGACCAGCTTTCGAAAATCAGCACCGCGATGGAAAAACGTCTGTCACGCAAAGTTAAGCTGAATTGCAAAATTGACAAGTCTGTAATAGCGGGTGTCATTATCCGCGCAGGTGATATGGTTATTGATGGTAGCGTACGCGGCCGTCTTAATCGCCTGACAGACGTCTTGCAGTCTTAAGGGGACTGGAGCATGCAACTGAATTCCACCGAAATCAGCGAACTGATCAAGCAGCGCATTGCTCAGTTCAGTGTTGTGAGCGAGGCTCACAACGAAGGTACAATCGTTTCTGTAAGTGACGGTATCATCCGCGTACACGGCCTGGCCGATGTCATGCAGGGTGAGATGATTTCCCTTCCGGGAAACCGTTACGCCATTGCACTAAACCTCGAGCGCGACTCTGTAGGTGCAGTAGTAATGGGTCCGTACGCTGACCTTGCCGAAGGCATGAAAGTTAAGTGTACTGGCCGTATTCTTGAAGTACCGGTAGGCCGTGGCCTGTTGGGCCGCGTGGTGAACACCCTGGGTGCACCAATCGATGGTAAAGGTCCGCTTGAGCATGACGGTTTTGCTGCCGTTGAAGCGATCGCACCTGGTGTAATCGAACGTCAATCCGTAGACCAGCCTGTACAGACTGGTTATAAGTCCGTCGATGCCATGATCCCAATCGGTCGTGGTCAGCGTGAACTTATCATCGGTGACCGTCAGACAGGTAAGACTGCTCTGGCAATCGATGCCATCATCAACCAGCGTGATTCCGGCATCAAATGTATCTACGTTGCTATCGGCCAGAAAGCGTCCACTATCTCTAACGTGGTTCGTAAACTGGAAGAGCACGGCGCACTGTCTAACACTATCGTTGTTGTTGCGACTGCATCAGAATCTGCTGCACTGCAATACCTGGCACCGTACTCCGGTTGCGCGATGGGTGAATACTTCCGTGACCGTGGTGAAGATGCACTGATCATTTATGATGACCTGTCCAAACAGGCTGTTGCTTATCGTCAGATTTCCCTGCTGCTTCGTCGTCCACCAGGTCGTGAAGCTTACCCAGGTGACGTATTCTATCTCCACTCCCGTCTGCTGGAACGTGCTGCGCGTGTTAACGCTGAATACGTTGAAGCATTCACCAAGGGTGAAGTGAAAGGCAAAACAGGTTCCCTGACTGCGCTTCCGATTATCGAAACGCAAGCGGGTGACGTTTCCGCGTTCGTTCCGACCAACGTAATTTCTATTACCGATGGTCAGATCTTCCTGGAATCAACACTGTTTAACGCCGGTATTCGTCCTGCGGTTAACCCGGGTATCTCCGTATCCCGTGTTGGTGGTGCTGCTCAGACCAAGATCATGAAAAAACTGTCCGGTGGTATTCGTACCGCTCTGGCACAGTATCGTGAACTGGCTGCGTTCTCTCAGTTTGCATCTGACCTCGATGACGCGACTCGTAAACAGTTGAGCCACGGTCAAAAAGTGACCGAGCTTCTGAAACAGAAACAATATGCGCCGATGTCTGTTGCGCAGCAGTCTCTGGTTCTGTTCGCAGCTGAACGTGGTTACCTCGAAGATGTGGAACTGGCTAAAATCGGTAGCTTCGAAGCCGCTCTGCTGGCTTATGTTGACCGTGACCATGCTCCACTGATGCAAGAAATCAACCAATCTGGTGGCTACAACGACGAAATCGAAGGCAAGCTGAAAGGCATCCTCGATTCCTTCAAAGCAACTCAGTCCTGGTAAAGTCTGGCGGCTTGTCTTAGGGCAAGCCGCAAGGCATTGAGGAGAAGCTCATGGCCGGCGCAAAAGAGATACGTAGTAAGATCGCAAGCGTCCAGAACACGCAGAAGATCACCAAAGCAATGGAAATGGTCGCCGCGTCCAAAATGCGTAAAACGCAGGAACGCATGGCTGCCAGCCGTCCTTACGCAGAAACAATGCGTAAAGTGATTGGCCATCTGGCTTTAGGTAATCTTGAGTACAAACACCCTTACCTGGATGAACGCGAAGTCAAACGCGTGGGCTACCTGGTGGTGTCCACTGACCGTGGTCTGTGTGGTGGCTTGAACACTAACCTGTTCAAAAAGCTGCTGGCTGACATGAAAGAGTGGTCCGATAAAGGCGTTCAAAGCGAAATCGCAATGATCGGCTCTAAAGGCGTCTCTTTCTTCAACTCTGTAGGCGGCAATATTGTTGCTCAGGTGACTGGTATGGGTGATAACCCTTCCCTGTCCGAGTTGATTGGCCCGGTGAAAGTGATGTTGCAGGCCTACGATGAAGGCCGTCTGGACAAGCTGTATGTTGTCAGCAACAAATTTATTAACACAATGTCTCAGGTTCCTACCCTTACCCAACTGCTGCCGTTACCGCCAGCAGAAGACGGCGAGTTGAAGAAGAAATCCTGGGATTATCTGTATGAACCTGATCCTAAAGCGCTGCTGGACACCTTGCTGCGCCGTTACGTGGAATCTCAGGTTTATCAGGGCGTCGTAGAAAACCTGGCCAGCGAGCAGGCCGCACGTATGGTGGCGATGAAAGCCGCTACCGACAATGGCGGCAGCCTGATTAAAGAGCTGCAGTTGGTTTACAACAAAGCTCGTCAGGCCAGCATTACTCAGGAACTCACCGAAATCGTCGGTGGCGCTTCCGCGGTATAACCAGGTTTACGTATTTAGAGGATTCGAGATGGCTACTGGAAAGATTATCCAGGTAATCGGCGCCGTGGTGGACGTCGAGTTCCCTCAGGATGCCGTACCAAAAGTGTACGACGCTCTTGAGGTTACAAACGGTAAAGACCGTCTGGTGCTGGAAGTTCAGCAACAGTTAGGTGGTGGCGTAGTGCGTACTATCGCCATGGGTACTTCTGATGGTTTGCGTCGTGGTCTGGAAGTTTCTAACCTCGATCACCCAATTGAAGTGCCAGTAGGTAAAGCGACTCTGGGCCGTATCATGAACGTCCTGGGCGAGCCTATCGACATGAAAGGCGATATCGGCGAAGAAGAGCGTTGGGCGATTCACCGTGCTGCTCCTAGCTACGAAGAACTGTCTAGCTCCCAGGATCTGCTGGAAACCGGCATCAAAGTAATGGACCTGATTTGCCCGTTCGCTAAGGGTGGTAAAGTCGGTCTGTTCGGTGGTGCGGGTGTGGGTAAAACTGTAAACATGATGGAGCTGATCCGTAACATCGCGATCGAGCACTCCGGTTACTCCGTGTTTGCAGGTGTGGGTGAGCGTACTCGTGAGGGTAACGACTTCTACCACGAAATGACCGATTCCAACGTTCTGGACAAAGTATCACTGGTTTATGGCCAGATGAACGAGCCACCAGGTAACCGTCTGCGCGTTGCGTTGACCGGTCTGACCATGGCTGAGAAGTTCCGTGACGAAGGTCGTGACGTTCTGCTGTTCGTTGATAACATTTACCGTTATACCCTGGCCGGTACAGAAGTATCTGCACTGCTGGGTCGTATGCCATCTGCGGTAGGTTACCAGCCAACTCTGGCAGAAGAGATGGGTGTTTTGCAGGAGCGTATTACCTCCACCAAAACTGGCTCAATCACTTCTGTTCAAGCGGTATACGTACCTGCGGATGACTTGACTGACCCATCTCCAGCAACCACCTTTGCGCACTTGGATGCAACCGTGGTACTGAGCCGTAACATCGCGTCTCTGGGTATCTATCCTGCGGTAGATCCACTGGATTCCACCAGCCGTCAGTTAGATCCGCTGGTTGTTGGTCAGGAACACTACGATACCGCGCGTGGCGTGCAGTCTATTCTGCAACGTTACCAGGAACTGAAAGACATCATCGCCATTCTTGGTATGGATGAACTTTCTGAAGAAGATAAACTGGTTGTAGCTCGTGCGCGTAAGATTCAGCGCTTCCTGTCTCAGCCATTCTTCGTAGCAGAAGTCTTTACCGGTTCTCCGGGCAAGTTTGTATCGCTGAAAGATACTATCCGTGGCTTTAAAGGCATCATGGACGGCGAATATGACCATCTGCCAGAGCAGGCGTTCTACATGGTTGGTACTATCGACGAAGCCGTTGAGAAAGCTAAAAAACTTTAACGCCTTAATCGGAGGGTGACATGGCAATGACTTATCACCTGGACGTCGTCAGCGCGGAGAGCCAAATGTTCTCCGGTCTGGTCGAGAAGATCCAGGTAACGGGTAGCGAAGGTGAGCTGGGTATTTTCCCTGGCCACGCCCCGCTGCTCACCGCCATTAAGCCTGGTATGATCCGCATCGTTAAACAGCACGGACATGAAGAGTATATCTACCTGTCCGGTGGTGTGTTGGAAGTGCAGCCTGGCACGGTAACCGTGCTGGCCGATACCGCAATTCGCGGCCAGGATCTCGACGAAGCTCGGGCCCTGGAAGCGAAGCGTAAAGCGGAAGAGCGCATCCACAGCTCCCACGGTGATGTGGACTACGCTCAGGCTTCTGCTGAACTGGCTAAAGCGATCGCGAAACTTCGTGTTATCGAGTTGACCAGAAAAGCGATGTAACTACCTGCTTGAAAAGACAAATGCCAGCCAGGTTTCCCTGACTGGCATTTTTTTCGTCTGACCGTTTTTACTGCTTCGTCAGAAACTCGCCGGTTTTAAATGAACCATCGGCATTACGTTGCAAAGGCACTGGCAACGTCAACGACTGATAATCTTTAACACTCAGTTGCTTCCCTTCGCTGTTCTCTGTTTTGCCATCACGAATGAAGTAATTACTGCCATCTACGCGCCCGGAAATGGCATCGTCATATTTCCCGTCAGTACTGCGCAATGAAATGTTATCGGTGAACTTGCCCTGAGTTTCAGCACTTCCATAAGGGCTTGGACGGAAGATATAGTTAAAGCGTTGGTTATCGACCGCAACATTATTTGCCACCACCAGCGCACCCGGATTGAAGTTATCGGTAAAGCCATCCAGTTTGTTACCAATCGCCACGCTGTTGTGGATTTCGTGCGCCACCGGCTGCCCTTCCCCACCCAGTTTGAAACCATTGCTGGTGTTGTTGCGGGCAATTGAATTCTCGATCACCACAACGCCATTCGCGCCGTCTTCAATCTTGTTGAATAAATCATAGCCATCATCAATGTTGTCGTGTGCGTAACAACCCTCAAGACGGTTTCCATCCCCGACGCGCATTTTCACCGCAAAGCCATCTGCGTTGATTTTGCCTGGGTCTTCATTGCTGAAGGATTCAGAATTAACGACGCGGTTGTAGCTTGCCCAAAGCGGACGGCCTACATCGGCTGGCGAGGAAATCTGAATGCCGGTATCGTCATTTTTATAGGCGACGACGTTTTCGATAAGGTTATTGCTACCCTGCACTCGCAAACTCTTATCGGTGACTTCAATGCCTTTAACATGCCAGTAGTTACCATCGAGCAGTAAACCGCGAACCACCACTTTGCCGTCAGCTTCCAGGGTTTTCAGTTTGCCCTTTAAACCGCTGTCAGGGGTTGGAATGGTAGTTTGTGGGTACTCACCACTGCTCAGAATGATTTTTCCTCCAGGTTGGATGAGTGAAATTGCGCTGGTCAAATCTAATGGTGCTTCTTTTGACCCCTTATTTCTTGAAACACCATCTGGAGCGACATACAGCTTAGCGCCATTCAAGTTTTTCACTTGCTCGACGTCAAAGCTCTGGCTGACGGGTATTTTGGTTTTCCCGCTGGTCGGGGTAAAAGTCACGGTAAAGCTGTTGCGCTCTTTCAGCGTGGTAGGCAGTGAGAACATTTCACCGGCTTTCGCAGCTTTTTCCTGACCGATCACAACTTCGTCCTGACGTACGGTGAAGTTGCCGTCATAGTTAGCGCGTGCCTGTACCACGTATTCGCTGGTGGTGCTCTTTGGTGGCGAAGCAATTTGCATCACTACCGGCCACGCTTTTGGCTCGAACGCAGCTGAGGCAACAGTTTGCGCTGCGCGGGTTTCAAGTGACGCGTCACTTACGGTGATTTTTGCATTCCGCGATGCAAAGAAGCCCACGTAATATTGGTTTTTATCCTGAGCGGTAATGATGTCGGCGCGTTTCACATTTTCAGAAACCCATGAGTCGCTTCCGGCCGCAGCCCATGAAGTGATAAAACCTTCATTCGTACGCTCGAGTTTCATGCGGAAAGTCGGCATTTTGCTGAGATCTACCGCTTCCTGATAGCTTTTGCGTGAAATCGTTGAGCCAGTATTTCCCCACGGCTGCGAAATGCCATCCCGTGCAATCGCCTGCATTTTGACGCGCGATGCGTCTTTTTTATCCTGCGTCATAATGGCGTTCATCACCATGTTTGACGCCGCCGGGAACTCTTCGTAGCCCTCTTTTAGTGGCTCCTGGCGCGGGTTTCCTAATACATCCCTCACCAGTAAACCAGCACCTTCCTGAGCGGCTGGTTTGGCACCATTTTCAGGGCCAAACTGATCGACGGTCACCGTTGCCTGTAAGACAAAATTCTCACTGGCGGGCAGTGCGGTATAGAAGAACGTGAGCCCATCATGAGAGTTCGCAATTTTCCCGCCACGACTTTCAATGGTTATCGGTTTAGAAAGATCGGCGTTATCAGCGGTAGTGAGTTTTTTGCCATCGATCGTGACGTTATTTACGCCGACTTTTTCAGGTAATACGTTGGATGAAAAGTTAACATCTGTTGATTGCCCAAAAGCAATCGCATGCCAGATGGGTTGTTGCTGTGCGGTCGCCGGAAGCGATAAAGCTGCGCCGCAAAGCGTGAGAGCCAGAGGTATTTTTGACGCCATTTTTATTCTCCTTATCAATGTCGGCGTCATTATGTATAAAAATGAAACATCGTTTCTTTTATGCTTATCACAAAGGTTGATTTTTAAAACACGAACTACCAAATATGTGGGGTAGCTTTGTTTCAATCTGAAAAGAAGTCTTAATCCATAGAGATATATGGCTTTTGTCATTTCAGAAGTACTTTTTGCGACCTTATCCACCTACAATTGAGCACATGGGCAACCAAAAAGCACCGTCGAAGCCTGTTTTTTAGGCATCGCGTTTTTTGTTGCAAAATATGTAGAAATTTCAACGTGAAATCGTTTTACTTCTCTCACAAATTTAAGTCAGGACGCGTATGTCAAACAGTGCGATGAGCGTGGTTATCCTAGCCGCAGGCAAAGGGACCCGCATGTATTCAGACCTCCCGAAGGTGTTACATACCCTTGCCGGGAAACCGATGGTTCAGCATGTTATTGATGCGGCTAATAATTTAGGCGCACAACGCGTGCATCTGGTTTATGGGCACGGCGGTGACCTGCTTAAAAACACACTCAGCGATGGTTCGCTGAACTGGGTTTTGCAGGCTGAACAGCTGGGCACTGGTCATGCGATGCAGCAAGCGGCACCCTTCTTTGCTGATGACGAAGATATTCTGATGCTCTACGGCGATGTGCCGCTTATTTCCGTTGAGTCTCTGCAACGCCTGCGTGATGCCAAACCGCAAGGCGGCATTGGTTTGCTGACTGTAAAACTCGACGATCCAACTGGTTATGGCCGTATTGCTCGTGAAAACGGCAAAGTTGTCGGTATCGTTGAGCACAAAGATGCGACTGACGAGCAGCGCAAAATTGATGAAATCAACACCGGTATTCTGGTGGCTAATGGCGCGGATCTGAAGCGCTGGCTATCGAAGCTCGATAACAACAATGCGCAGGGTGAGTTCTATATCACCGATATCATCGCCCTGGCACATCACGAAGGCCGAGAAATTACCGCTGTCCACCCGGATCGTTTAAGCGAAGTGGAAGGCGTGAACAACCGCCTGCAACTCTCCCGCCTTGAGCGCGTCTACCAGAGTGAACAAGCCGAGAGACTGCTTCTGGCTGGCGTTATGCTGCGCGATCCGGCGCGTTTCGATATCCGTGGTGAACTGACCCACGGGCGTGATGTGGAAATTGATACTAATGTCATTATTGAAGGCGTTGTGACATTGGGTAACCGAGTGAAAATTGGCACCGGTTGCGTGATTAAAAACAGCGTGATTGGCGATGACTGCGAAATCAGCCCGTATACCGTTGTGGAAGATGCCTCGCTCGCAGCGGCCTGCACCATCGGCCCATTCGCTCGTTTGCGCCCCGGCGCTGAACTGGCAGAAGGCGCACACGTGGGTAACTTCGTGGAGATGAAAAAAGCGCGTCTGGGCAAGGGGTCTAAAGCTGGGCACCTGAGCTACCTGGGCGACGCCGAAATTGGCGACAACGTGAATATCGGTGCTGGCACTATTACCTGTAATTACGATGGCGCCAATAAATTCAAAACCATCATCGGTGATGATGTGTTTGTCGGCTCTGACAGCCAACTGGTGGCTCCGGTCACGATTGAACGCGGCGCAACCATCGGTGCGGGAACCACCGTAACGCGTAACGTCGCACAAGATGAACTGGTTATCAGCCGCGTGAAGCAAACCCATATTCAGGGTTGGCAGCGCCCTGTTAAGAAAAAGTAATTTTTGATTTTCCTTCTCCCTTTGGGGAGAAGGCTGGAGTGAAGGTTGTTCTCGAAAATGACCCGCTCCGCAGCAGTGCTAAAACTATAACCCCACTCTCTACAAGGCTCGGGGCCCCGGAAAACGGGATATTTACCCAAAGAATTTCGTGCAATCAACGTATCTTTAGTGCGAAAGACGACGGGTAAAACAGGTCAGCGACAACACATGGCTTAATGCCATTATCAGGAATCTAATCTTATGTGTGGAATTGTTGGCGCGGTCGCGCAACGTGATATCGCTGAAATCCTTCTCGAAGGATTACGTCGTCTCGAATACCGTGGTTATGACTCTGCGGGCCTGGCTGTAGTAGATGAAAAGGGTCATATGACCCGTCTGCGCCGCTTGGGTAAAGTGAACAAACTGGCCGAAGCCGCAGCAGAAACTGCGCTGCATGGCGGTACCGGTATTGCTCACACTCGCTGGGCGACTCACGGCGAACCATCAGAAGTTAACGCACACCCGCATGTTTCCGAACATATTGTGGTGGTTCATAACGGTATTATCGAAAACTACGAACCGCTGCGCGAAGCGTTGCAGGGTCGTGGCTACACATTCGTTTCACAAACCGATACCGAAGTTATTGCTCACTTAGTCCATTGGGAACTGGAGCAAGGCGGTACTCTGCGTGAAGCCGTGCTGCGCACCATTCCACAACTGCGTGGCGCGTACGGCACCGTAATCATGGACACCCGTAATCCGGATGTTCTGCTGGCTGCACGCTCTGGTAGCCCGATGGTTATCGGCTTGGGTATGGGTGAGAACTTTATCGCCTCCGACCAACTGGCACTGCTGCCGGTGACTCGTCGTTTCATCTTCCTTGAAGAAGGTGATATTGCGGAAGTGACTCGTCGTTCCGTTACCGTGTTTGATACCAAAGGTGAGCAGGTTAAACGTCCTGACATCGAATCTAATTTGCAGTATGACGCGGGCGATAAAGGTATTTACCGTCACTACATGCAAAAAGAGATCTACGAACAGCCGAACGCGATTAAAAATACCCTGACTGGCCGCATTAGTCATGGCGCTATCGATCTCTCTGAGCTTGGCCCGAAAGCTAACGAAATGCTGTCTCAGGTTGAGCATATTCAGATTGTTGCGTGTGGCACTTCCTATAACTCAGGCATGGTTTCACGTTACTGGTTTGAATCGCTGGCGGGCGTTCCGTGCGATGTCGAAATCGCCTCTGAATTCCGCTACCGCAAATCTGCGGTGCGTCGTAACAGCCTGATGATCACCCTTTCCCAATCTGGTGAAACGGCAGATACCCTTGCTGCGCTGCGTTTGTCTAAAGAGCTGGGCTATTTAGGTTCGCTGGCGATTTGTAACGTCCCGGGTTCTTCTCTGGTGCGTGAATCCGACCTGGCACTGATGACCAACGCGGGCACCGAAATCGGTGTGGCTTCGACCAAAGCGTTTACCACTCAGCTGACCGTTCTGCTGATGCTGGTGGCGAAACTGAGCCGCCTGAAAGGCGCTGACGCAGCCATCGAGCAAGATATCGTGCATGGTTTGCAGGCGCTACCAAGCCGTATTGAGCAGATGCTTTCCCAGGATAAACGCATTGAAGCGCTGGCCGAAGATTTCTCCGACAAACATCATGCGTTGTTCTTAGGCCGTGGCGATCAGTATCCAATCGCAATGGAAGGCGCGCTGAAGCTCAAAGAGATTTCCTACATTCACGCTGAAGCGTATGCGGCAGGTGAGCTGAAACATGGCCCACTGGCGCTGATTGATGCGGATATGCCGGTTATTGTTGTGGCTCCAAACAACGAGCTGCTAGAAAAGCTGAAATCAAATATCGAAGAAGTGCGCGCGCGCGGCGGCCATCTGTATGTATTTGCAGATAAAGATGCAGGCTTCGCCAGCAGCGACAACATGCACATCATTGAGATGCCGCATGTAGAAGAAGTTATCGCGCCAATCTTCTACACCGTCCCGTTGCAGTTGCTGTCTTATCACGTTGCGCTTATCAAAGGCACCGACGTCGATCAGCCGCGTAACCTGGCGAAATCAGTTACGGTTGAGTAAGCCGTTTTAAGCTGTCATACAAAATGAAAAAGCCCGGTTGCGTTTAGCACAACCGGGCTTTTTATTGCTAAATCAATTCTCTTCCTGCGTCACCAGTTTTGGTTCTTCAGGTGATTTCAGCAACACCCACAAGACAATCGCCCCGATAACATCAAATACCGAAAGCACGGCGAACAGCGGGCTGAAACCAACCGTGTCGGCCAGCGCACCCACAACCAGTGCAAACATGGTGCTGGCAGTCCACGCAGCCATGCCGGTGAATCCGTTAGCGGTAGCAACTTCGTTGGAGTCAAACATATCAGAAGATAGTGTAATCAACGCGCCAGACAGTGACTGGTGAGCGAAGCCACCAACGCATAACAGTGCAATCGCCACCATTGGACTGCCGAACAAGCCGACCATTCCCGGTAGGATCATAAGCGCCGCACCCATCGTGACCACCAGCTTGCGTGACACAACAATATTCACACCAAACATCTTCTGGAACATACCCGGCAAATAACCACCAATAATGCAGCCAAAATCGGCGAACAGCATCGGGATCCAGGCAAACATGGCGATATCTTTGAGGTTAAAGCCGTAGGTGTGCACCATAAACAGTGGGATCCATGCGTTAAACGTCCCCCACGCAGGTTCCGCCAGGAAACGCGGTAATGCGATACCCCAAAACTTACGTTGTTTCAGCAGGCGGCCAATGCGGACTTTCTCAACCTTTGGTTTCTCAGGCTGCCCATCGGTTATATAGAGATACTCTTCCCGAGACAGTGATTTGGTTTTTGACGGGCGGTTATAGGTGAAATACCAACCAGCTGCCCATAGCACGCTGAAAATACCGACGATAATAAATGCCAGTCTCCAGTCCCTGATATAGATTGCCCACGCGACCAGCGGAGGTGCAATCACCGCGCCAATAGAGGAACCAACGTTGAAATAGCCCACAGCAACCGAACGTTCAGTATCCGGGAACCATTCAGTTACTGATTTCAAACCAGCAGGTATCATCGCACTTTCAGCGAAACCGCCGAGGCCACGGAACATTGCCAGACCTTTCCAGCCAGTCGCGAATGACGCGCCAATGCAGAACACGCCCCACATCAGGCCGAAAATGGTGTAACCCACCTTTGTACCCAATGTATCAAGCAGATAACCGGCAATAGGTTGTGCAATGGTGTAGCAGGCCGAGAATGTCGCAATAATGTAAGAATATTGCTGGGTGGTAATGTGCAGATCGCTCTGTAATGTTGGCGCTGCGGCAGAAATAGTATTTCGGGTTAAATAGCAAAGAATGGTGCCTAATGTCACCAGTGACAGCATAAACCAGCGCTTGTGGCCTGTTTTGCGCATAATGAATCCCCGTTTTACAAGCAATAAGTGGCCTGACCGCTGCAAGGCAGCAGGCAAATAAATAATTCAGAGGAGATAAAAATCAGCGGCGCTTCAGAAGACGTCGAGGATTCTGGTTTGGCCCATCCTGGACTTGTTTTTGTTATGCAGATCACACTATGTGTTGATAATGAACCTGTGTTTCACTTTTATTTGTGATTCATCTCAATTTTTTGTGTGTAATCTACCCCTAACGGGTAATGTATGTGATATGCGTCACATTTCTTTAAGTGATGAATTAATGGTAATTATGCAAGATATGAATGAGACGCACCGCAAAAGGCCCATCGATTCACCGGTACGAATTAATAAATACATTAGCGATAGCGGTATCTGCTCTCGCCGTGAAGCCGATCGCCACGTCGAACAGGGCAGTGTTTTTATTAACGGCAGGCAGGTCAGCTTTGGTGCTCAGGTCTTTGCTGGCGATGTGGTGAAAGTGAATGACCAGCTTATTGAGCCACGAGATGACCACGGTCTGGTGTTGATCGCGTTGAATAAGCCTGTTGGCATCATCACCACGATGAAAAAGAGCGTGCGAGGGAATATCAGCGCTCTTATTAACGGCGACCAACGTATTTCCCCGATAGGGCGTCTGGATAAAGATTCGCAGGGGCTCATTTTGCTGACCAATCACGGCGATGTGGTTAATAAAATTCTGCGCGCGGGCAACAATCACGAAAAAGAGTATGTGGTCAGCGTCAATAAGACGGTGACTGAGGAGTTTATTACGGGTTTATGCGCGGGTGTTCCTGTACTGGGTACGGTGACAAAACCATGTAAAGCGACGAAAGAATCGGACCAGATATTTCGTATTACTTTAGTTCAGGGATTGAATCGCCAGATTCGCCGAATGTGCAAATATTTCGGCTATGAAGTGACCCGACTTGAACGTATCCGCATCATGAATATCCATCTGGAAGGGCTACCGCTGGGGGAATCGCGCTACCTGAGCCGCGACGAACAGGACGAGCTACTGAAACGAATTGAACACTCAGAATCCTGAGTATGACAGCTGGAAATATGCCCCAAAGCGGCTTGTCATAAAACTGTCATAATTCGTACATTTAAATGTCACCAAACTGTCCTATTTTCTATCCTGCAACCACTAAACAACGAGTTACGTTCACCTCTGCAGGAGACATTATGAAAGTTATGCGTACCACTGTCGCAACTGTTGTCGCCGCGACCTTATCCCTGAGTGCTTTCGGCGCGTTTGCTGCTGCAAGCCTGACTGGCGCTGGTGCAACCTTCCCTGCGCCGGTGTATGCCAAATGGGCAGATACTTACAATAAATCAACTGGTAACAAAGTGAATTACCAGGGTATCGGCTCCTCCGGTGGCGTTAAACAAATCATTGCTCACACCGTGGATTTCGGCGCATCTGACGCGCCATTGTCTGATGAAAAGCTGCAACAAGAAGGTTTGTTCCAGTTCCCGACTGTCATCGGCGGTGTTGTTCTGGCGGTTAACCTGCCAGGCGTGAAATCCGGCGAGCTGGTGCTCGACGGTAAAACCCTGGGTGACATCTACCTTGGTAAAATCAAAAAATGGGATGACGAAGCAATCGCTAAACTCAACCCAGGCATGAAACTGCCACAGCAGAACATTGCGGTTGTGCGTCGTGCTGACGGCTCCGGCACTTCCTTCGTCTTCACCAGCTACCTGGCGAAAGTGAACGAAGAGTGGAAAACTAAAATCGGTGCAGGCTCAACGGTAAACTGGCCGACGGGTCTGGGCGGTAAAGGTAACGACGGTATCGCCGCGTTTGTTCAGCGTCTGCCAGGTTCAATCGGTTATGTTGAATACGCTTACGCTAAGCAAAACAACCTCGCTTATACCAAACTGGTTTCAGCTGATGGTAAGCCAGTAGCGCCTTCTGAAGAGAACTTTGCAAATGCTGCAAAAGGTGCAGACTGGAGCAAATCATTCGCTCAGGATCTGACAAATCAGAAAGGTGACAGCGCGTGGCCAATCACGTCCACCACCTTCATTCTGGTTCACAAAGAGCAGAAAAACCCAGAGCAAGGCGCTGAAGTGCTGAAGTTCTTCGACTGGGCTTACAAAGACGGTGCAAAACAGGCGAGTGACCTGGATTACGCTGCCCTGCCAGACGCTGTAGTTGAACAAGTTCGTGCAGCATGGAAGACCAACGTGAAAGACAGCTCCGGTAAGGCGCTTTATTAATTAATGAAAATGGCGGATGGCGTGAATGCTTATCCGCCTTACAACTGCTTTTCGTAGGTCGGATTAGCGTAAGCGACATCCGACATGTTGTAAGAAATGTATTTAAACTTAAAGAGTAAGTTATGGCAGTGAGTAAGCCGGTGTTCAAAGCCCCTGGCAAACAAGGTGATGTCATTTTCAGCGCGCTGGTAAAACTGGCTGCGCTGATTGTGCTATTTCTGCTGGGCGGGATCATCATCTCCCTGGTCATCTCCTCCTGGCCAAGTATCGAGAAATTTGGATTCTCGTTCTTGTGGAATAAAGAGTGGGATGCTCCTAACGATATTTATGGTGCGCTGGTGCCGATTTACGGCACGCTGGTCACCTCGTTCATTGCGTTGTTAATTGCAGTACCGGTGAGTTTCGGTATCGCGCTGTTCCTGACGGAATTGGCACCGGGTTGGTTGCGCCGCCCGTTGGGTATCGCTATTGAACTGCTGGCGGCTATTCCTAGTATCGTGTACGGCATGTGGGGCCTGTTTATCTTTGCTCCGCTGTTTGCGAAGTACTTCCAGGAACCGGTCGGCAATGTGCTCTCTTCTGTGCCTATTGTCGGTGAACTGTTCTCAGGTCCGGCGTTCGGTATCGGTATTCTTGCGGCAGGCGTTATTCTCGCCATTATGATCATCCCTTACATCGCTTCTGTAATGCGCGATGTATTTGAACAAACTCCTGTGATGATGAAAGAGTCGGCCTACGGCATCGGCTGTACCACATGGGAAGTTATCTGGCGCATCGTTTTACCGTTTACCAAAAACGGCGTGATTGGTGGCGTGATGTTAGGTTTGGGTCGTGCTCTGGGTGAAACCATGGCGGTGACTTTCATTATCGGTAACACCTACCAACTCGACAGCGCTTCGCTGTATATGCCGGGCAACAGTATTACCTCTGCACTGGCGAACGAATTTGCTGAAGCGGAATCCGGCCTGCATACCGCAGCATTGATGGAGCTCGGCCTGATCCTGTTCGTCATCACCTTTATCGTGCTGGCTATCTCTAAGTTTATGGTTATGCGTCTGGCGAAGAACGAAGGAGCGCGCTCATGACGACTATGGAAATGCAAAGTCGCGCGGCGTTAGCGGAATCACGCCGCAAAATGCAGGCTCGTCGTCGGTTTAAAAACCGTATTGCTCTGACACTTTCAATGGGAACCATGGCGTTTGGCCTGTTCTGGTTGGTGTGGATCCTGTTCTCTACGGTGACTCGTGGTATCGACGGTATGTCGATTGCGCTGTTCACCGAAATGACACCGCCACCGAATACTGAAGGCGGTGGCCTGGCTAACGCCCTCGCGGGTAGCGGCTTGTTGA
Organism: Buttiauxella agrestis; assembly: GCF_900446255.1. Taxonomy (NCBI): domain Bacteria; kingdom Pseudomonadati; phylum Pseudomonadota; class Gammaproteobacteria; order Enterobacterales; family Enterobacteriaceae; genus Buttiauxella; species Buttiauxella agrestis. The sequence continues at coordinate 4,969,622 of NZ_UIGI01000001.1, forward strand.
TCCTGTGGGCGACCGTGTTTGGTACGCCGCTGGGCATCATGGCGGGTATCTACCTGGCGGAGTATGGCCGCAAATCAGCGCTGGCTGAGGTGATTCGTTTTATCAACGACATCCTGCTTTCTGCGCCATCCATTGTTGTCGGCCTGTTTGTTTACACCATTGTGGTGGCGAAAATGCAGCACTTCTCCGGCTGGGCTGGGGTAATTGCACTGGCGTTATTGCAGGTGCCGATTGTTATCCGCACCACTGAAAACATGCTGAAACTGGTGCCAGACAGCCTGCGCGAAGCGGCATACGCATTGGGTACGCCAAAATGGAAAATGATTTCTGCAATTACGCTGAAAGCCTCTGTTTCCGGGATTATTACTGGCGTATTGCTGGCGATTGCACGTATCGCGGGTGAAACCGCCCCGCTGCTGTTCACGTCGCTCTCCAACCAGTTCTGGAGCACTGACATGATGCAGCCGATTGCTAACTTGCCAGTGACGATATTCAAATTTGCGATGAGCCCATTTGCCGAATGGCAACAGTTAGCCTGGGCTGGTGTTCTGATTATTACCCTTTGCGTATTGCTGCTAAATATTCTGGCGCGTGTGATTTTTGCAAAGAGTAAACACGGTTAAATTTTGCGGCGCGGCAAAGGCGGCGTCGGATGGAGATTAAGAAACAGATGAGTATGGTCGATACTACCCCAGACAAAATTCAGGTTCGTGATTTGAACTTCTATTACGGTAAGTTCCATGCCCTGAAAAACATCAATCTGGATATCGCTAAAAACCAGGTTACCGCGTTCATCGGCCCGTCAGGCTGTGGTAAATCCACCCTGCTGCGTACATTCAACAAAATGTACTCGCTCTACCCGGAGCAGCGCGCCGAAGGTGAAATTCTGCTGGATGGGGAAAATATCCTCACTCAGAACCAGGACATCGCCCTGCTGCGTGCCAAAGTGGGCATGGTATTCCAGAAGCCGACGCCATTCCCAATGTCGATTTATGACAACATCGCGTTTGGCGTGCGCCTGTTTGAAAAGCTGTCACGCAGCGACATGGACGAGCGTGTGCAGTGGGCTTTGACCAAAGCCGCACTGTGGAATGAAACCAAAGATAAATTGCACCAGAGCGGATACAGTCTCTCCGGTGGCCAGCAGCAGCGTCTGTGCATTGCGCGTGGAATCGCGATTCGCCCGGAAGTGTTACTGCTTGATGAGCCATGTTCAGCACTTGACCCCATTTCTACTGGTCGCATTGAAGAGCTGATCACCGAGCTGAAACAAGACTACACCGTGGTGATTGTGACCCACAACATGCAGCAGGCGGCGCGTTGTTCAGATCACACCGCGTTTATGTACCTCGGTGAGCTGATTGAATTTAGCGAAACCGATACGCTGTTTACCACACCCGCTAAAAAGCAAACCGAAGACTATATTACTGGCCGTTACGGCTGATCCGGGAGAATACAATGGATAGCCTCAATCTCAACAAACACATTTCCGGCCAGTTTAACGCCGAGCTGGAATATATCCGCACCCAGGTCATGACCATGGGTGGGCTGGTGGAGCAACAGCTTTCTGATGCGATCACCGCCATGCACAATCAAGATGGCGAGCTGGCAAAGCGCGTCATCGAAGGCGACCAGAAAGTTAACATGATGGAAGTGGCGATCGATGAAGCCTGCGTGCGTATCATCGCTAAACGCCAGCCAACCGCCAGCGACCTGCGTCTGGTAATGGCTATCATCAAAACGATTTCTGAGCTGGAACGTATCGGTGATGTCGCGGATAAAATCTGCCGCACGGCGCTGGAGAAATTCTCCCACCAGCACCAGCCGCTGCTGGTGAGCCTCGAGTCATTAGGCCGCCACACCGTGCAAATGCTGCACGACGTGCTGGATGCGTTTGCGCGTATGGATCTTGACGAAGCGGTGCGTATTTATCGCGAAGATAAGAAAGTTGACCAGGAATATGAAGGCATCGTGCGCCAGTTGATGACTTATATGATGGAAGACTCGCGCACCATTCCAAGCGTGCTGACTGCTCTGTTCTGCGCGCGTTCTATCGAGCGTATCGGCGACCGTTGCCAGAACATCTGCGAGTTTATTTTCTACTTCGTTAAAGGGCAGGACTTCCGTCATGTCGGCGGCGACGAACTGGATAAACTGCTGGCGGGTAAAGACCCGAAAGAGTGATCAAAAAACGTATAAAAAAACGCCAGCGAATCGCTGGCGTTTTTATTGGTACGTCACTCAAAGATTAGCGAACGATAATCCCTAACAGAATCCCCAGCGCACCAAAGTCGGCATCACTGAAAGTGGTGTTAGCAAAACCGATATCGCCCAGCACTGGCAGCAAGAACACTGGCAGGAAGGTAATCAGCAAGCCCTGCGCAAATGCTCCCAGAATCGCGCCACGACGTCCGCCGGTTGCGTTACCGAATACACCAGCGGCTGCACCGACGAAGAAGTGCGGCACCACGCCTGGGATAATCACGGTCATGTTCAACAGATACAGCGCGAACATACCGATTAAACCTGCGGCAAAGCTGCTCAGGAAGCCAACCAGCACAGCATTAGGTGCATACGGGAACACGACCGGGCAATCGAGCGCTGGCTTCGCGTTCGGCACCAACTTGTCGGAAATACCTTTGAACGCTGGAACGATTTCCGCAATCACCATGCGCACACCTTGCAGGATGATGTACACACCTGCCGCAAAGGTAATGGATTGCATGATGGAGAACATGAACCAGTTTTTACCACCGCTCAACTCTTTCACCACGTCAGCGCCCGCAAACAGGCACGTCACGAGGAAGATAATGCTCATGGTAAAGGAGATAGCGACCGGTGTATCACGCAAGAACAGCAGACTTTTCGGCACGTTCATGTCTTCAGTCGAATGTTCTTTATTACCAAACTTGCTGCCGATGAAACCCGCCAGCACATAAGATAATGTCGAGAAGTGGCCAATTGCTACGTCGTCAGAACCGGTAACTTGCTTCATGTAAGGGTGCGCAATGGCCGGGAAAAAGACCATCGCCACACCCACCACCAGCGAGCCAACAGCAATCAGTGTTACGCCAGTCATGCCAGCCGTTGCCAGAATCACCGCCACCATCATCGACATAAACAACGTGTGATGACCGGTCAGGAAGATAAATTTCCACGGTGTGAAGCGGGCAATCAAGATGTTGATAACCATGGCGAAGAACATGATCATCGCCATCTCTTTACCGAAGCTTTTCTGTGCGACGGAAACAATAGCTTCGTTGTTCGGCACCACGCCCTGAATACCAAAGGCGTGCTGGAATATATTGGCGAAATCACCCAGCGAAGACACGACCAGGCCAGCACCGGCACCTAAAATCACAAAACCCATAATGGTTTTGACGGTGCCTTTAATACATTCTGTGACCGGTTTTTTCTGTGCAATCAAACCAATCAAAGCGATTAAACCGACCAGTACAGCCGGTTCGGAAAGCACATCGCTCATCAAAAAACGAAAGAAATCCATATCGACCCCTGCTTACAGTGCGCCTAACTCGGTTAATGCCACGGACAAACGTTCTTTCATGGCTTTCTTATCGATCATATTGTCCAGTGCGACGATTTTGCCGCCGACGGACTGTGCGACTAATTGCTCGGCAATGTCTTTGGTGCCGACAAAAATATCGCTCGGCGTGCCTTTGGCGGAGCCGAGGTCAACGTGATCGACTTCAGCGCTCACGCCGAGATCTTTAACGATGGTTTTAATGCTCATTTCCATCATCAGACTGGTGCCTAAACCGTTACCGCATACCACTGTGATTTTCATCATTGTTCTCCTGGATAATTAATAGCGCGCAATGACGGACAAAATGTCTTGCGATGTTTTGGCCGTCAAAATGGCCTGAATGTCTTGTTCGTTATCGAATAGCTGAGCGAGTTGAGAAATCGCTTCGATGTGGCTGGTGCTGTCGGTTGCGGCCAACACAATCAACAGTTTTACCGGATCGTTTTCATCGGCATCAAAATTCACGCCTGAGGTAATCAGCGTTAGCGCCAGCGCCAGTTTATTTGCGCCCTCTTCTGGACGTGCATGTGGCATCGCAATGCCTGGGCCTACCACGTAATACGGGCCGATAGCTTCATGCGATCGGTAAATAGCTTCGACATAACGTGGTTCAATCGAGCCGTTTTCAATCAACGGGCGACACGAAATGGCTACGGCGTCGCGCCAGTCTTTAGCCTGCTCAACGACCTGAATGACCTCTGCGGTTAATAGATTTTTTAACATGCGTCTGATAACTCCCGATGATAATTAACAGGAGAGTAGATATTTTATGTATTAATTAATGTGATGGTTGTCGCATTTGATAGCGCTATCAAGGATTGTGATAACGCTATCATTTATCCCTGCTCCGACTTTGGCTATATCCAGTTCCGGCATATACAATGCGTTAGAGTTTTTGCTAACGTGTTCAATTGTTTGACGGATAGACGGTGAAATAAAAATAATGAAAACAGTGAGTTGTAGTTGCCCGGAGAACCAGAATGGAAAAAACGCGTAAGCGCCGAGGTACCGGGCGAGTCACACTGCAAGAAGTCGCCAATTTTGCGGGCGTAGGAACCATGACCGTTTCCCGTGCGCTGAGAACGCCTGATCAGGTTTCTGATAAGCTGCGAGAGAAGATAGAACAAGCGGTGGAAGCGCTGGGTTATATCCCCAATCGGGCAGCGGGCGCGCTGGCGTCCGGACACAGTGACACCGTCGCTGTACTCATTCCTTCTTTGACCGACAAAGCCAGTTCCCGCTTTATGCAGTCGTTACAGCAAGTGCTGAATAAAAACGAATTCCAGCTACTGCTTGGCTGCCATGAACATAACAAGAATAAAGAAGCTGAAATATTGATGACGTTGCTGCAAAGCAATCCTGCCGCACTGGTCATCTTTGGCTCGCAACTGGCTGAAAAAACCTGGCAAATTCTCGAAAAGGCGAATATTCCAACGATTAATGTGGTGGGTTCCCCGTTTAGCCAGGCGTCAATTTCCCTCGAAGCGTCATTTTTTGAGGCGGCGCATAAACTGACGGAACACCTGTTAGATCAGGGATATAAGAATATTGGCTTTATTGGTGCGCACATGGATAACCGTCTGCAGCGCCAGCAGCTTAATGGCTGGCATAAAGCCATGCTCAGTCGCTACCAGAATTCCGATCAGGTTATTACCACGCCCGATGCCGCCAGCCTACAGTTTGGCCGCTACGCATTGACTGAAATACTCCAGCGCCAGCCGGAACTCGATGCGGTGATTTGCAGCCATGAAGACATTGCGTTAGGGATAATGTTTGAGTGTCAGCGTCGTTTGCTAAAAATCCCGGGGAATATTGCCGTCGCCTGCCTCGATGGTTCAGATAGCTGCGATCAAACGCACCCAACACTGACCTCTATTCGCATCGATTATAAAAAGATGGGCAAAGACGCGGGTAAACTGCTGATTGAATTGCTCAATGACGAGCGGGATGATGAGTTAGATGAATCACGGGTCGAGCTTTTCAGCTACCAGATAGAGTTACGCCAAAGCACCTGAGTCATTCGGCGGATACGCTTGCGCCATCCGCCATTTTCATTAACCCGTAATATTCCAACCTCGCGCCCGCCATAACTCCGGCAACTGCGCTAAATCGGTAAACGTCGTCACTTTCGGGTGATCAATCGGCTTGTTATGCGGGTCGGCACAAAAATAGAAAACTTCCATGCCTGCGGCAATTCCTGATTGCGCACCCGCCATCGAATCATCCACCAGCACACAGTTTTTCACATCAACACGCATGGCGTCGGCGGCGTGGAACATCAGTGCCGGGTCCGGTTTCCACAGCTGAATATCGTAGCCGCTAAACAGTTTGTCCGGGAAATGGTGGAGCATTCCGGTTTTGCCCAGCGAATGATTCATCTTGCTGACCGGGCCATTGGAGACAATACACATCGGCACCTTGATTTGGTCGACTAAGGCTGCGGCACCTTCAATCTCCACCAGTTCGCTGTCGAATAGCCGTGAAACTTCGGCGCGATAAATCGGCTCCAGTTCCTCTTTTGGCAAGCTCACTCCATGTTGGGCATTGATCGTGTCGATGATCTCGTAGAGCTTGATCCCTTTAAAGGTCTTATGAACCTCCTCGAGCGCAAGCTCGATGCCGTATTGCGCAAACATATGCACGTAGGCTTTGGAGCAAATAACCTCACTATCAACCAGCGTGCCATCGCAGTCGAAGAACACCGCATCTATCCGGGACATACCGCCTCCTTTTGTTAAAGTGACATGCATCTTACCCAATTTGCGCAATTTTTGCGGCACGCAATCGTTGCCGTATAAGAAAATTCAATGAAAAAAAACTGCGCCGGGTCACCATGTTTTGTAATTTTTGGTATAGGATAGCGACGGATTTTCCCTCTCAATGTTCGGAATTAAGACTAATGAGCCAACCACAATCTACTCCGGCCGCAAATCCGGGGCTGCTCGAGCGCGTGTTTAAACTGCGCGAACACGGCACCACGGCCCGCACTGAAGTGATCGCCGGTCTCACGACCTTCCTGACGATGGTGTATATCGTTTTCGTCAACCCGCAGATCCTTGGCGCCGCTGGTATGGATACCCAGGCCGTTTTCGTCACCACCTGTTTGATTGCCGCATTAGGTAGCATCCTGATGGGTATTTTCGCCAACCTGCCCGTTGCACTGGCTCCGGCCATGGGCCTGAATGCGTTCTTCGCCTTTGTGGTGGTTGGCGCGATGGGGATTTCCTGGCAAGTCGGTATGGGTGCCATTTTCTGGGGTGCAGTCGGTTTGCTGTTGCTGACTATTTTCCGCGTGCGTTACTGGATGATTGCCAATATTCCGGTGAGTTTGCGTGTCGGTATCACCAGTGGTATCGGGCTGTTCATCGGCATGATGGGCCTGAAAAACGCCGGTATTATCGTGGCTAACAAAGATACGTTAGTGACCATCGGCAACCTGACTTCGCACAGCGTTCTGCTGGGCGCGCTGGGCTTCTTTATCATCGCTATTCTGGCTTCGCGTAACATCCACGCAGCTGTGCTGGTATCCATCGTGGTGACAACATTGCTGGGCTGGATGATGGGCGATGTGCAATATCATGGCATCGTTTCTGCGCCACCAAGCGTGCTGTCCGTTGTCGGTCAGGTGGATTTAGCCGGTTCTCTGAACATTGGCCTGGCAGGCGTTATCTTCTCCTTTATGCTGGTTAACCTGTTTGACTCCTCCGGCACGCTGATTGGCGTAACGGATAAAGCAGGCCTTGCCGACGAAAAAGGAAAATTCCCACGCATGAAGCAGGCGCTGTACGTTGATAGCGTCTCCTCTGTTGCGGGCGCGTTTATCGGAACATCTTCCGTTACGGCCTATATCGAGAGTTCTTCTGGCGTGTCTGTTGGCGGGCGCACTGGCCTGACGGCGGTGATCGTGGGCTTGTTGTTCTTGCTGGTTATCTTCCTGTCACCATTGGCGGGCATGGTTCCGGCATATGCGGCAGCAGGCGCTCTGATTTACGTTGGCGTGTTGATGACTTCCAGCTTGTCGCGCGTGAAGTGGGATGATCTGACCGAAGCGGTTCCGGCGTTTATTACCGCGGTAATGATGCCATTTAGCTTCTCCATCACCGAAGGTATCGCACTGGGCTTCATCTCATATTGCGTGATGAAACTCGGCACCGGTCGCTGGCGTGAAATCAGCCCATGCGTGATTGTCGTGGCGCTGATGTTTGTTCTGAAAATCGTCTTTATCGACGCACACTAATAGGTTGTGCCGGATGACGCTTCGCTTATCCGGCCTACTTATTACCCGTTCAACGTATGATTCTCTCTGCGATACCTGCCCGGCGGCTGATGAAATGTGCGCGTAAATATCCGCGTAAATGTCTGCTGCGAATCAAAGCCATACTTCAGACTAATATCGTAAACCTTGTTATCGGTATCGCGTAAATCACGCGCGGCCAGCAACAGTTTGCGGTCGCGAATGTATTTCCCGAGGCTCTCGCCTTTGTACTGCATAAACAAACGCTGCAAGTGCCACTTCGAATAACCCGCATGTAAGGCAATATCATCAATGCGTAATGGCTGGTGCAAATTGTCGTCAATCCATTCAACAATTGTGTCGATAACCTGAGCTGAAATAGTCATTCGTCCCCCCGCGCTTTTTGCTTACATGGCACTGGTAGATTCCCACCAGGCACTAAATTGTTGTGCGTTGTCGTTCACCCAAACAGGCTCGCCCTGCTTTGGCGTTAACAAACGGAAATTTTTGCCGGTACTGGCTTGCGCCAGGCTTTTGTACGGTGCATCCCAGGTATGTTTTGCCAGTACAAAGCGGCCCGCATGTCCCGGCAAAATCGCACGAGCATTCAAATCAACAGCGGCCTGCGCGGTTTCTTTTGGCATCATATGAATGTTGTTCCAGTCCTCGTCGTACTGACCATTTTCCATGATGGCTAAATCCACTGAGCCAAACTGCTCGCCAATCGCTTTGAAATGCGGTCCGTAGCCGGTATCGCCGCTGTAATAGACTTTGTGTTCATCGGTCACGAACATAAAACTTGCCCATAGCGTCTGGTTGCTCTTCAATGTGCGGCCAGAAAAATGTCGCGCAGGAAGTACATGAACGCTCAGCTCATTCGAAACTTTTACTGACTGGTTCCAGTCTTTTTCCTGAATGATGTCGCTATTTACTCCCCAATAGCGCAGATGTGAACCGACGCCAAGCGGCGTGATTATCTGGCGGATTTTAGGTTTCAGCGCCTTGATGGTGGCGTAATCCAGGTGATCGTAGTGGTCGTGGGAAATGATCAGCAGGTCAATTTCGGGCATCGACTCAGCCGTCCACGGGTAATCGCCGGCAAATGCTTTATTCATAAATGAAAAGGGTGCGGCGTAGCGGCTAAAAACCGGATCGATAAGAATGCGCTTCCCAGCCAGTTGCAGATACCACGACGAGTGGCCGAGCCAGACCATCGTGTCCTGCTCAATCGGCAGGCTTGCCAGATCGGTTTTAACCAACGGCAACGGTTGTTGCGGGCGAGCATTTTCAGTGCGTGTGGTCAGAAATCCCCATATCGCCGCCAGTTTACTTTTCTGGCCAGTGTAATTGAGCGTTGTGACCTGATTGCGGAATTGCCCATCAACGTAATTTGCAGAGCGTTCAACTAAACTTAGACCTTCTCCTTGCGGAGCCTGGCCAAACCCGGCATTCAGGACAAAAGGCAAACTGGCTGCTGTAGCAATCAACATAATAATAACCGCGCAAATGGAGAGACGTTTCATATCCTGGCCCGCATGTACGCCCCATCCACTGGAACGTTGCTAACAAAACTTGATAATGAGTGAGTAAGCACTCATTATAGATGAGGCGTGACATGCGTCAAGATGCTTTTCAAACGCTGACATTCAGCGTTGCAGTGGCGTAGCTCGCGTGATTCAATTCGGCTTTGTAAATTTAGAGGGTAAAATGTTGTGGCTCGTCCGAAGAGTGAAGATAAAAAACTAGCGTTACTGGAAGCGGCGACAATCGCTATTGGCCAGTCGGGTATTGTGGCGTCAACCGCGCAGATTGCCCGTGCCGCAGGTGTCGCTGAAGGCACGCTGTTCCGCTATTTTGCCACCAAGGACGATTTGCTAAACGAGCTATATCTGCATTTGAAGCAAGGTTTGCTTTTTGCGATGCAGGAAAATCTCGACCGCACGTTAAAAGACCCAAAAGAGTACACCCGCTATATCTGGAACAGTTACATCGACTGGGCTATCGCTAATCCGCAAGCGCATCGGGCGATTCGTCAGCTGGCTGTGAGTGACAAGATTGACGAAGAAACCAAGCAGAAAGTGGCGGAGTTGTTCCCTGAAATGCACGAGATCTGCTCACAATCGATATTGAAGGCTTTTCAAAATGGCCCATACCGCGCGTTTAGTGATGCCATATTTTCTTCGCTGGCAGAAACGACAATGGAGTTCGCCAGCCGCGAACCTGAACGTGCTGGCGATTATAAAGCTTTAGGCTTTGAAACGATGTGGCGAGCCTTAGCAAACTAGGCTTTAACGCGCTTAATGTAATCCCCAAACGCGGTAAGTTGCCCGGTGAGGTGATCGATCGTGCTTTGGTCGACGACTTCACCCGTTTGCGCATCCACTTTGTTCTGAATTACGCCACCCATAAACTCCGGCTTGTTCATCACCATCGCGTCGAGGAAAACCAGAATCTGGCGCAGATGATACTGGCAGCGAGCGCCGCCAATGGCGCCCATCGAACTGGTTTGAATCAGCACCGGTTTACCCGCCAGCGGCTGTTCCGGCAAACGTGACAGCCAGTCGATAGCATTCTTTAAACCGCCAGGCACCGAATAGTTATATTCCGGCGTCACAATCACCACGCCATCTGCGGCGCGAATCTGCTCGGCAATGGCTTCAACGGTCGCCGGGAAACCTTCTTCTTGCTGCATATCGGCGTCATACAGAGGAATATCTTTAATCGACGGCAATGCGTCAATGCTCATCCCTGCCGGGGCGATGCGAGGCAACGTGCGGGCAACCATGGCGTTGAATGAACCCTGGCGAAGGCTACCTAATAAAGTGACAATCTTTAACGTGTCGGACATGCATACTCCTTGGTGTCTGGACGTTCTGGGAAAATCAGTTTTGATATCACGCTTTTTCTGACGACATACTGGTTAAGCGAATAATACTGCCGTCAGGATCCCGATAACGAGATTTAACATCCCACAGACTATGCCAGTTTTGCGGGCTTTCAAACTCCCACAAACTCAGTTTTTCGATGGCGGGTGAAACCACACACCCCCAGATCAACAAACCTTCCACATCGCTAATCGCTTCAATTTCAGCCTGGTCGCTCACTCGAATTCGCCCGGCACCTGGCAAAAGTTGCAGACTTTCTTCGCGCCCCGTCAGCTTATATGCGCTTTGATGCAGCGTGCGCAGTTGCGCTTTGGCCTCACCAGGATTTTTTTGGTTATTTATCCAGATGGATTCGTTGCTGCGAAACGTCGAAGCCGACGCGATAGAAGGTAGGTTGCCGAAAGACTGATTTATCTCGATATCCAGTCCGCATCGGCCCTCGGTGGTTATCAACACACCGACTTTGTTTCCGGCATAGGCAATGCTGAAATCGGTCAGCGAAGAGTCGGCAAAGTGCGGGCGTCCAGCAGCGGTAGTGACGATCTTCGGTAATTGTTGAATGCCATACAGCATATAAAGCAATTCGGCTAACAGACTGCGGGAGGCTAAAAATCGAGAACGGCGGTGTTCTGGCATGTTGCGGGCGTGAGCATGACATTCGGCATTCAGCCGGCTCGAAAAGGGGTATTTCGGGTTGATCGTCCATCTTGCAAAATGCGTTGCCATTTGTCTCTCCTTGATACCAGGCAATTTCCTCTGTTTTTGATTGTAGGTTTTTTGGTAATGAAACGCACGGCCAGGCGTGCATAAAAAACGATCAAAACCTTAGCAAATGGTCAACGTCATGAATATTTGGGTTTTAATCTTCCGCCAGCTCAGCCTGCGTGTATTTGATGCTGTAGCCCGACTCAGAGGGATGGATATAGGCAAATCCTTGTGTTCCAAAATGCATTCCCGCGACGAGCAGGTTTTCTCGGGCGACGTGTTGCAGAATTTCTGCGCGGGTTTGTTCAGCCTGCGCAGGGTTGCAATCAAACATAATGGAAACCTCAGGGTGAGCTGATTGTATATGGGGAAAATGAACCACATCGCCCCAGATAAGCAAACTCGTTTCCTTTGAATCAATCTGAAAACCCGTGTGGCCCGGCGTATGTCCAGGGAGCCAAACCGGGCGAATGCCTTCTGTTATCTCATCTTCGGAAATAATGTGCAGCTTGGGTGCATAGGCATCAAGTACGCGGCGGGCGAGCAAAAAATTACGCTGTCCTCGCTCGCTGGCTTCGTTGAAATGATGATCGTCTCGCCAGTATTCAGCTTCAAGAGCATGTAGATAGAGTTGCGCATTTTTATATACCGCAAGCCCCTGCTCATCCAGCAAGCCACCGATATGATCGGGGTGGCAATGCGTTATTAAGAGCGTGTCGATGTCGTCAGGAGAAACTCCGGAGGCACGCAGGTTTTTGCTGAGCATGCCTCCCGCGTTGTTCAACCCTCCCGTACCGCTATCAACCAGAATAGTGCGCCCACGGCCACGTATCAGGTAGCAATTGATGTGGATATTGCCGGGTTCATCAACACCCGCGCTATGCTGAATGGCCTCTGCTGCCGGTTTTCCAATGCCTGAGAGCAAATCCAGACTGGCTGCCATATTTCCGTCACTGACGGCGGTAACCAGAAAGTCACCAATCTGACGGGAGAAAAAAGTGGGATGATTCATAACTGTTACCTCAGGATGAATGACAGGAAGCACTAGACTCGCGCGATGACTTTCCGTCATCTTAAAGGCTTAAATCAGGCTCTTATAACGATACTATTTCACCTATCAATGACATTTTGTCACTGAACCTGCACGAACAGGATGGCTCTAATGCGCAGAAAACTTCCCAGTAGCGCTTCATTGCTGGCTTTCGAGTCAGCGGCAAGACACGGTAATTTTGCCAGGGCAGCCGAGGAGTTGTCGCTAACGGAAGGCGCTATCAGTCGCCAGATAGCACGCCTTGAATCGCTACTCAGCTGTAAACTCTTTGACCGCGTAGGGAGCCGGGTAAAACTTAATCCCGTGGGGATTCGCTATTCACATCATGTTCGCGAAATGCTTGAACGACTGGAAAGAGATACCCAGTACATTTGCGGTATTCACGAAGGAGGGCAAAGCCTGGAACTTGCCGTTCTCCCCACTTTTTCAAGCCGCTGGCTTATTCCTCGTTTGAATGGTTTCAGAGCCTTGCATCCTGATATCACACTGAATATTGCCGCCCGAAGCGACCCGTTTATTCTTGCTGGAAGTGGCTTTGATGCCGCCATTCATTTTGAACATCCTGGATGGGCGGGCATGAACGTCAGTTTTCTTCTTGAGGAGCGTTTGATACCGGTATGTCATCCGACATTGCTGACAAATGCAGATATGTCGCAACAACTTAACGGATTGCCGCGTATTCATCGGCGGCAGAATCCGGAAGCCTGGCATCACTATGCCCGGCAAAATGGAATTGCTTTTGATAACCCCTCTCAAGGCGACCGCTACGACCTGCACGAAATGGCTATCGCTGCGGCAATCACGGGACAGGGTGTTGCGCTGGTGCCACGTATGTACGTTGAAAAAGAGCTTCAGGATGGTTTGCTGGTGGCGCCCTGGCCGGAATCAGAAAGCCTGAGCAAAAAGTTTTGTCTTGTGAAGCCAACCGTTTCGGGAATCAACGATCGGGCATTACAGGCTTTTGAAACCTGGTTGCAGGTAGAAATCACGAGCGGTACGGCAAGGACAGATAATAAAAAACCCGTATTAACATGTCGTTAAGACGGGTTAGTGAACGTTCACGTACTAATCAGGTTTTAGCTTACTTGCCGATACAGAAGCTCGAGAAAATGCGTCCGAGCAAATCATCCGAGGTGAATTCACCGGTGATTTCACTCAGGCTTTGCTGAGAAAGGCGCAGTTCTTCCGCCAGCAACTCCCCGGCCCACGCGCCCAGCAGCTGCGCTTTGCCTTGTTGCAGATGGTCTGCCGCCTGTTCAAGCGCCTGCAAGTGGCGACGACGCGCCAGGAAGCCGCCTTCCATATTGGTTTCAAAGCCCATGCTCTGTTTTAGATGATCGCGCAGCACATCTACGCCTTCACCGGTACGCGCAGACAGGCGTACAAGTGAGTGACCATTCACATCGCTTAGCCCCAGCGTTTCACCTGTGACATCCGCTTTGTTGCGCACCACGGTAATCGGCAAACGGGCCGGTAAGCGTGCAATAAAGTCTGGCCAAATATCGGCAGGGTCTGTGGCGTCGGTGGTGGTTCCGTCGACCATAAACAGCACGCGGTCCGCTTGTTCAATCTCATTCCACGCACGTTCGATGCCGATACGCTCAACTTCGTCGCTGGCTTCACGAAGACCTGCGGTATCGATGATATGCAGCGGCATGCCGTCGATGTGGATGTGTTCGCGCAAGACGTCACGAGTGGTGCCTGCAATATCCGTCACAATCGCGGCTTCACGCCCGGCAAGAGCGTTCAGCAGGCTCGATTTCCCGGCGTTAGGACGTCCGGCAATCACGACTTTCATGCCTTCACGCAGCAAACTGCCCTGTCGTGCTTCGGCGCGAACCGCGTCCAGATCGCCAATCACTTGATTCAGCTGCGCTTCAATTTTGCCGTCAGAAAGGAAATCGATCTCTTCATCCGGGAAATCAATCGCCGCTTCAACGTAAATTCGCAGATGAGTCAGCGCTTCAACCAGATGGTTTACTTTGGCCGAGAATGCACCCTGTAACGAATTTAACGCTGAACGCGCCGCTTGTTCTGAGCTGGCATCAATCAGGTCGGCAATCGCCTCGGCCTGTGCCAAATCCAGTTTGTCATTCAGGAACGCCCGTTCGGAGAACTCACCCGGCCTTGCGATTCGCAGCCCTGGAAGCGCCAGAATACGTTTTAACAGCAGATCGAGGATAACCGGGCCGCCGTGACCCTGAAGTTCCAGCACGTCTTCACCGGTGAACGAATTTGGGCCTGGGAACCACAGTGCGATGCCTTGATCCAGAACGCTGCCATCCGTATCACGAAATGGCAGATAATCGGCGTAGCGTGGCTTAGGGAGTTTGCCCAGAATCGCTTGTGCGACTTCACTCGCTTGACGGCCTGAGACGCGCAGGATACCGACCCCACCACGTCCCGGCGGTGTCGCCTGGGCAACGATTGTCTCGTTATGGCTCATTACTGTCCCTTCGTTTTTGATTGGTGGATGGCGCTTCGCTTATCCACTCTACGAAATAAAAAAGGCGGTCAAATGACCGCCTTTCGTTACAACTAGCTCAATCGCTATCAGGTCTTTTTCTTATCGCGGCTGTGTAAGCCACGTTTCTCAAGACCGCGATAAATCAGCTGCTGCTGGATGATGGTCACTGTGTTACTGACGATATAGTACAGTACCAGGCCTGACGGGAACCACAGGAAGAACACCGTGAAGATGACCGGCATAAAGGTCATGATCTTCTGCTGCATCGGGTCGGTCACAGTGGTCGGCGACATCTTCTGAATGAAGAACATCGTCAAGCCCATCAGGATCGGTAGGATGTAGTACGGGTCTTGTGCAGACAAGTCATGGATCCACAGTGCAAACGGCGCATGGCGCAGTTCCACAGAACCCATCAGCATGTAGTACAACGCCAGGAAGATTGGCATCTGGATAACCAGAGGCAGACAGCCACCCAACGGGTTAACTTTCTCAGCTTTATACAGAGCCATCATTTCCTGGCTCTGGCGCTGTTTATCGTCACCAATACGTTCACGCATGGCCGCCAGTTTCGGCTGCAACATACGCATTTTCGCCATGGAGGTGTACTGCGCTTTAGTCAGCGGGTACATGATGCCACGAACGATAAAGGTGATAACGATAATGGAGAAGCCCCAGTTACCGATGAAGCTGTGCAGGAATTTCAACAGCTTGAACAGCGGCTGAGAAATAAACCACAACCAACCATAATCCACAGTCAGGTCAAGGTGTGGCGCAACGGCTGCCATTTTGTCCTGAATTTCCGGGCCAACCCACAGGGTGCTACCCAGTTGAGCTGTCTGGCCTGGCTGAACCAGTTGTGGTGCGGATTTATAACCAATCGCCGCCACATCATTGCTCAGTTTGGTGGTATAGAAGTTGTTTGTACCCTGATTACGTGGAACCCACGCAGTTGCGAAGTACTGCTGCAACATCGCTACCCAACCATTGCTGGCGTTAACGTTCAGGTTTTCACCGTCAGCGATTTTATCGAATTTATATTTTTCGTATTTCGCATCTGGAGTTGAGTACGCTGCACCACGGAAAGTATGCAACGCAAAGTTGCTGCTTCCGGTATCGCGGTGGGACGGCAAATTGATGGACTGCTTCAGCTGACCAAAAGTAGCCAGTTCCAGCGGTTTCTCACCGGCGTTCTTCACGTTGTAATCCACGCTCACCGCGAACTCGCCGCGTTTCAGAGTGAATGACTTAGTAAAGGTGTTGCCAGCCGCATCGGTATAAGTCATTGGAATCACCAACTCGTTCTGGCCTTCCGGCAAGACGAAGCTGTCGCTTTCAACGTTATACAGAGGACGAGCGCCATTAGCCGGGTTATCCGGGCCGTCACGACCAGTCAGGCCGCTTTGTGCCTGGTAGATAAACTCTGGCGTGGTTTCCAGTAACTGGAACGGCTCATTGGATTTGAGCTCTTTCGGGTAGGTCAGTAACTGTGCCTGCTCAACATCACCACCACGGGTGTTGATGGAAAGCTCAAGGACGTCAGTCTTAACCGTGATGATTTTCCCCTGGCCACTGGTCGGCACACCCTGGCTTGCGGCGTTACCTGCTGCGGTGGTCGTAGTCTGCGTGGTCTGCTGTACCTGAGGTTTAGGAGCGTGGTCCTGCTCCCAGGCTTGCCAGATCATGAAAGACACGAACAACAAAGCGATGAGAAAGAGATTGCGTTGCGAATCCATCGTTAGTGTTCTCTGGTATCAAAAGGTCCAGGTGGGACGGGATCGTCTCCACCGGGGTTCAAAGGGTGGCATTTTAATACGCGTTTCACTGTCAACCAACTGCCTTTTAATACCCCAAACCTGCGCAATGCCTCAATTCCGTAGTGAGAACAGGTTGGAGTAAAACGACAATGCGGCCCGAGAAGCGGACTTATCAGGCGCTGATAGACCCTAATCAGGCCTATCAGGAGCCGGGAGACAGGCGACAGTGACGGCGCCATAACTTTTCCAATGCTTCCGATAAAGCCCGGTTATCCAGGTCTGCAACCCCTTTCTTAGCCACTACCACGAAATCCATTGGCGGGAGTTCGTGCTGACGCAAACGGAAACTCTCACGCGTCAGACGTTTAATCCGATTGCGTTCGTGTGCACGTTTAACGTTTTTCTTAGCGACTGTAAGACCGATGCGGGGATGCCCCAGCGAATTTAGGCGGCCGAGGATGGTGATTTGCGGCGTGCCAGCCCGTTGAGGCTGCTGGAAGACGAAAGTGAAATGAGTGGGAGTTAACAAGCGTAACTCCCTGGGAAATGCGAGCTTAACCACTCAGGGGTTAGCTTTTATTACTTAGAAACGGTCAGACGGGAACGGCCTTTAGCACGACGACGTGCCAAAACCTGACGACCATTTTTAGTTGCCATACGAGCACGGAAACCGTGTGAACGGTTACGCTTCAGTACGGACGGTTGAAAAGTGCGTTTCATGGCGATTTCTACCTAAACTTGGATAAATTTCACTGGGTTAGCGAAGAGCCTTGCAGAAACTGCAAATGACTTACGCCTCAGTGTGGCTGATTAAAGAGGCCGGATTGTAATAATTGTACACTCCGGAGTCAATTCTCTTTCCTTATTCCCGTGCCTTAATTCGCTTTTTGACCCCTGAAACGACCAGGATCTGACCAAAATAAAGCCGTGGTGACACGCGACGGGTGGGGAATTATACGGCGTCCCCATTAAAGCGCAAGGATCGACTGGGATCTTCCTTAGATCAGATAAGCTGATTTTGTGCGCTAGTCATTAAATTTTCCAATATAGGAATGTTATGCGCTACGCGTTTAGCAGGATCGTTTACACTTAGACTCCACAAAACAACCCTGTGGATAAATCGGGAAGAAACTGTGAGAAACAGAAGATCTCTGGCGCACTTTAGGCTATGATCCGCGGTCCCGATCGTGATCCTTTAGCGTTCACCCTGGGGTAAACCGCAGATAGCGGTTCGCACGCTTCCCGTACCGGGGTTCCGTTGAGGAAGAGTCGGCGTGTGTCAACAATCATGAATATAAACTTTCAGTCTTCGTCATTTTATCGACTTTGTTCGAGTGGAGTCCGCCGTGTCACTTTCGCTTTGGCAGCAGTGTCTTGCCCGATTGCAGGATGAGTTACCAGCCACAGAATTCAGTATGTGGATACGCCCCCTACAGGCGGAACTAAGCGATAACACGCTGGCCCTGTATGCGCCAAACCGTTTTGTACTCGATTGGGTGAGAGATAAGTACCTCAATAACATCAATGGCTTGCTCAATGATTTTTGCGGTACGGATGCCCCTGTCCTACGTTTTGAAGTTGGCAGCAAACCGGTCAGTCAAGTACTGAGCCCGCAGACTGTTGCTACTACAGCTCCTGCGCATATTGCACGCCCTACAACGCATCATCGCCCAAGCTGGGATAAC